>JBEKHV010000022.1:0-61637 GCA_050012095.1 Bryobacteraceae bacterium
GCGCCGCACCAGCAGGAGGCGGTCGCCGCGCTGGAAAACCGGACGCCCGGATCGTTCCTGCTCTCGTTCGATCAGACCGGCGGGTACGTGCTCGGCATCGCGGTGGCGAACACGTCTTCGCCAGCGGCGAACGTGACGGCGACGCTTTATGACGACGCCGGCGCGACGATCGGCGGAACGACGCTGCCGCTTCCCGCCATGGGGCACACCGCGTTCATGCTGACGGACGAGTTCCCGTCAGCGGACGGGAGACGCGGGACGCTGGTACTCACGCCGCCGGCTGGCTCCCAGATCGGCGCCATAGCCTTCCGCGCGAACAGCGAAGGCTCTCTGGCGACGGTTCTACCGCTGACCAAGTAATACAACGAGGCAGGGAAAGCTCCGGGTAACACAACGGTAAGGCGGCGGGCTCGTCTGATTCAGTTGCATCTTATAGTTCCAGGGTAAGCGCGGGCAGGTAGCGTTGGACCAGATCCGCGCCATAGACCGCCAGCGGCTGGTGCGAAAGCTGGGAAAGGTCTCCGCCAAGACCGCGCAAGCGGTGTCCTCCGTCTTGGTTGAGATGTTCACCCGGGAGTAACCGACCCCCGGCTCTCCTCTACGCCACCCGATCCAACTCCAAAAACTCCCGAATATGCGGATGGTCCGATTTCCCCAAGTCGGCCACCGGGCCTTCGTAGATCACGCCGCACTGGTAGAGGAATACCACCCGGTCCGCCACCTTGTACATCAGGTCCAGATCGTGCGTCACCACCACCGAGGTCAGCTTCAACTGCCGCTTCAGCCGCAGCATAAGATCTCCCAGGTGGCCCGACATGATCGGGTCCACCATGGTGGTCGGCTCGTCGTAAAGCACGCACTGGGGCTGCGCGGCGAGCGCGCGGGCGATGGCCACCGCGCGCTTGTATCCAGTTGAAAGATCGGCGGGGTATGCGTCGCGCGCGTGGGCGATATCCACCATATTGAGCAGGCCCGTGACTACGTCCTCCTTGTTTTGCGCGTCATAATCCTGGCGGAGCTCCAGCGAGAACAGCACATTCTCGGCCACCGTGAGCGAGTCGAACAGGGCGCCGGACTGGAACACCATGGTCACCTTCCTGCGGATGCGGCGCAGCTCGGCTTCCGTCATGTCGGTGATGTTCTCGTGTGCCACAATCACGCGGCCTTCGTCCGGTTTCAGAAACCCCATGATGTGCGCAAGCGTCACCGACTTTCCCACGCCGCTGCGGCCAATGATGGCCACCGTTTCGCCCGGGTCCACGTGAAAACTGACATCGACCAAAACCGGCTCGTCGAACGTCTTACTAACGTGCCGGAATTCGATGTAGTGCGGATAGGGGTCGCTAGCGCTCATGCGCGGCCCACTCCACAGGGGTGTTAACATTTTGAAAAATCGAGACTTCCGGCATTTTCAGCAGAGTCGACGGCGCGGCCTGGAGAACGGCCGCGGCTTGCCGGACTCCGCGCCGGAAGGCGGCTTCCAGGGCGGGCTGGGCGCGGCGGTGGTAGACGGCGCAGAGCGGTTCGGGCCGGCCGGAGGGCCCGGCGGGAATCACGACGTCCACGCCCGAGCGCTCGGCGCGGTCGAGCAGCCGGCGCAGGAACCGGGCGGTGAGCCTCGGCATGTCGCAGGCGGCCACCAGATTCCAGTCGGCGGAGGTGTGCCGGAGCGCCGTGAGAATTCCCCCCAGCGGACCTTCATCCCGGTACGCGTCGGGTATGACGGGATAACCCAGGCGCCCATAAGGAACGGGGTCGCCCACCAGGGTGGCGCTGCCAGCGGCCAGTTCCACCGCGCGCGCCACGGTTTGGACCAGGACGCCGCCGCCATACGGCAGCAGGGCCTTGTCGCGGCCCATTCGGGAACTGCGGCCGCCCACCAGTACATACCCCGCCCGGCTCACATGGAAATGATAGCATCGGGTTGCAGGCCCCCCGCGCGTTCGGCTTCTTTGGTTTATACTGGAAGGCAAAACATTCGTATGCGGTTCTGTTTTAAGCTCGCTTGCGCGGTGGCATGTGCGGCGGCGCTCCAGGCCGCTCCTGCCGGCCGGGAGAAGTCGCCCGCCAGCGCTGTGACGAGCGTCGTACGGACGGATCCGCGCACCGGCAAGCTAGTCCGTAAGGTAGTCCAGCTGCAAACCGCGGGCGCGGCTCGCGTTCCTTCGTTCCAACAAACCGTGGAGCGCATCGCCGCCGAGCAGTCCGTGCCGCCGGAGCTGATCCACTCGGTCATCCAGATCGAAAGCGGATACAACCCCTACGCCGTCTCGCCCAAGGGCGCACTGGGATTGATGCAGCTCATCCCTTCCACCGCGCGGCGCTTCGGCGTTGCGGACGTGTTCGACCCCGCCGAAAACATCCAGGGCGGCGCCAGGTACTTGAAATACCTGCTCGATCTGTACCGCGGGAATCGTGTCCTGGCGCTCGCGGCGTACAACGCCGGGGAAGGCGCGGTGGCGCGGTACGGCGACGTTCCGCCATTTCCCGAAACCCGCCACTACGTGAGCGCCGTGGGACGGGCCTTGCACCTCGCTACCGCGGCCGCCGGCGCGGTTTTGCCCGATCGGGGCAAAGAAGTTCAACCGGTTCAGGCCCCGCCGGCGGGTCCGAGCCATATTCGGGAGGTTGTGGAGGCGGACGGCAGCGTGCGCTACGTGACGCAGTGACAGGCTGGCCATGAAGCGGCTTCTGGCATGCGCGGTTTCCGTCCCCTTGCTGCTGGCGCAAGCCGGCAGGGGACCTTCTGTGTCCGTCACCGCCGTCCGCCATTCGTCGTTCTCAGGGACCACACGGGTGGCGATCGAGGTATCGGGCGCGTTTGAATTTCGTTACGACCGCCTTCACAACCCCGAGCGGGTTTACTACGACATCCTGAACGCCGAGCCGCGTTTCGGCTCCAAGCGCTCGTATACCGAAACGCCGGACGACCGGCTGATCGAGCGGATCCGCGCGGCCGAGACCGCTCCTGCCGTGACCCGCGTGGTGCTGTACTTGACCGGCCCGGCTGAGGTTTCCGCTTCCAAGCTCGCCAGCCCCAACCGGCTCATAATCGAAGTGCGCGCTGCCGCGCCGCCCGCGCCGCCCACGGCCACGGCGTCCGCCGCTCCCAAATCCGCGCCCGCCCCGCCGCCTGTGGATGTCCCGAAGGCCGCCAAGCGCACCAGCGCGGGCGAGAGCTCGCTAACCCGCACCCTGGGGCTGAAAATCGAACGCGTGGTGATCGATCCCGGCCACGGCGGTCACGACCAGGGCACGGAGGGCCCGCACGGCCTGCTTGAAAAGGACTTGGTTCTGGATGTGGCCCAGCGCCTGGGCGCCCTCATCGAGGACCATATGGACGCCGAGGTCGTCTATACGCGTACCGGCGATACTTTCGTTCCGTTGGAGCGGCGCACGGCGCTGGCGAATGAGAAGAAAGCCGACCTCTTCCTCTCCATTCACGCCAACTCCTCGCCGGTCGCCGGAGTGGCTGGCATCGAGACCTTCTACCTCAGCATCAACGGGACCAAGTACGCCAACGACGTGGCCGCGCGCGAAAACGCCAGCTTGCAGAAATCCGTTTTCGAGCTGGCCGACCTCATTCAGACCATCGCCCGGCAGGATAAGGCGGAAGAATCGCGCGAATTCGCCGAACGGGTCCAGGCGGCCCTGTATGCGTTCTCCGCGCGCAACGTTCCCGGGGCGAAGAACCGGGGCGTGAAGCCCGCGCCGTTCGTGGTGCTCATCGGGGCCCACATGCCTTCGGTCCTAGCGGAAATCGGGTTCCTGAGCAATCCGCGGGAAGAAGCGCTGTTGAAAACGCCCGACTACCGGCAGAAACTGGCCGATGCCATTTTCCATGGCGTGTCGCGTTACGCCGACAGCCTGAGCCATTTCCAAGCGGAGCAGACGCCGGCCGCCAAGTCCCTCACGCCCACCCCCGGCCACAGCCCCGAGTAGCCCGCTCCCGCCGCGTGAAATCGAGCGCTCCCACCTTAAGGAGGGTTCCTCTGTCGCATGTGTGGGTATTGTGGTTCGGCGTAGTGCAGCGGAGAATTGAGGAGAGCAAAAATCATACGGCCAGCGGAATGATCGTCGCGGTGGAAGATCCATTCATTTGCAGGTTTCTGGAGGCTCTGCTGATGCCCCGCGGTTACGCAGTGATGGCGGCGGGGGCCAGCCGTGCGATCGAAGTGCTGCGGGCAGCCGCCGTCCCCATAGTCCTGATAACAAACGCTCCCGGCCAGTTTCTGGAGTTCGCGGCGCGGGTCCCGCTTCTGTACATGGCGGCGGCTCCCGACGGCCTGCTGGCGGCGCGGTTCCGTACGTGCCGCGTTCTGCGCAAGCCCTTCCACCCACAGGACCTGTTTTCCGCGCTGGATGAGCTCGGTGAGGCTGGCGGAGCGGAAGCAGGCGGCTGAAACGCTTCCCGGGCACGAAAGCCTCGAATCGTCTTAGCTTCGGCCGTCGGGGAGCAAGCCGTGCTCGCGGAGTTTGCGATATAGGTTCCGCTCGCTGATCCCCAGAATCTTGGCCGCGTTCCCCCGATGGCCGCCGCAGGCCTCCAGCGCCAGCCGAATGTGCCTTCGCTCCAGTTCCTCGAGCGAAGGCAGCGTCGCGCTTCCAGCCGGAGCGCCGGCGGGCGCCGAGGCCGCCGAGTTCCGGAGAGCCGGCGGAAGGTGCTCGGGCAGAATTCGTTCTCCTTCGCACACCACCATCGCGGCCTCGATCGCGTGGAGCAGCTCGCGGACGTTGCCCGGCCAGGCGTGCCGCCGCAAGACAGACAGCGCCTCCTCGGAAACCTGCTTGGACGATCCGAAGCGCTCGTTGAGCGTCGTGACGAAATGCCTCGCCAACAACTCCACGTCCTGTCCCCTGTCCCGCAGGGGGGGCGTCTCGATGCTGATCGTGCTGAGCCGGTAGAACAAGTCCTCGCGGATATGGCCCTGCCGGACCATGGCGGCCATATCGCGGTTGGTGGCGGCAAGCACGCGGACGTCCACGTGAATCTCGCCGGTTCCGCCGACGTGACGGAACGTCGAGGCGTCCAGAACGCGCAGCAGCTTGGTCTGGGTGGCGGGGCTCACCTCGCCGATTTCGTCCAGAAAGATGGTCCCGCCGTTGGCCACCTCGAAAAGTCCGGGCTTGGCGCGATCCGCGCCGGTGAAGGAACCGCGTTCGTGGCCGAATAGTTCGCTTTGAAGCAGGCTCTCCTGCAACGCGGCGCATTCCACCACCACAAAAGGCCGGAACCGCCGCGGGCTGCGCGCGTGGATTAGCTTGGCCACCATCTCCTTGCCCGTGCCCGTCTCTCCCGTGATCAGCACCGTCGAGTCGCTCGGCGCCACGCGTTCGATGAGGCGCAGCAGCTTGTGGAACTCCGGGCTGTCGCCGACGAAGGAGCCGCCCAGATCGGGCGGCGTCAGCCCCCGTTCCAGCAGGCTGGCCCGGCTCTTGAGCGACCGCCGCTCGACGGCGCGCTGAATGCGCACGTGGAGCTCGTCCAGCGGGCACGGCTTGACGACGTAGTCGAACGCCCCGATGCGGATCGATTCGATGGCGGTGTCGATAGAACCGTGTCCGGTCAGCATAATGACCTCCGCGGCGGGCGCGCTCGCATGGATGGCCTGCAACGTTTCCAGGCCGTTCATGCCGGGCAATTGCAAGTCGAGCAGCACCACGTCCGGTTCGCGTTGCGCGACGCTCCGCGCGGCTTCCTCGCCCGAGCTCGCCGCCGAAATCTCGTAGCCCATCCGTTCCAGCTCGTTGGCCATCGCCCGCCGGAACGCCGCGTCGTCGTCCACCAGGAGAATGGAGGTCGCCGCCTTCATTGCCCGGCCTCCTGCTCCAGGCTGGGCTGCAACGCCGGAAAGACGACTTCAAACGTGGACCCTTTTCCCGGCGAACTCTCCACCCGAATCTCGCCGCCGTAACGGCGGACGGAATTCAGCGAGAGAAACAGGCCGAGTCCGGTACCGCCCTTCCGCAGGCTGAAGAACGGTTCGAATATTCTGGCCCGGTACTCCGGCGCGATTCCGCATCCGTCGTCCGCGACGCGAATGCGAACGGCATCGCCGTCCTCCGCGCTCACCACCACCTTGCCGCCCGGTTTCGAGGCCTGAATCGCGTTCAGCATCAGATTGACGAGCAGGTTCTGCAGCTCCGCCTCGTCCGCGCGGACGTGCGGCGCCGCGGAACCGGAGCGAACCTCGACGCTCACCGAGTGGGCCCGCGCCGTGGGTTCGATCAACCGCCGCGTGGCGTCGATCGCCGCCGCGACGTCCACCAGGTTCCCGGACGAAGCTTGGCCGCGCGACATGCGCAGGAAGTGCTGCGTGATGCCGCGGCAGCGTAGAATCTGCTCGCGGGCGACGCCCGCGTTCTCCTTGATCCGCTCCTGATCCAACGGTTCGCGCCCGTTCCGGTCCTCGCCCGTTTCGCGCAGGATGCCCTCGACGCACATCAGCACCGTCGCCAGCGGGGTGTTCAATTCGTGCGAAAACCCGGAAGCCAGCACGCCCAGCGACGCCAGGCGGTGCGATTCGGCCAGGTGCGCTTCCGCCGCCCGCCGCTCGGAAATGTCGCGCCAAACTTCTACGACGTGCGTCAGCGCGCCGGAGGCGTCCAGCACCGGCGAGGCGTGGACTTCCTCCCAGGCCACCGCATCGTCCGCGCCGCGGCGCTCGCAGATTCTCACCTGGCGGGCGCCCGAACGCAGGCACTGGAGCGTGGGGCAATCGGCCACGTTGCACGCCCCCTGCGCCATTTCGTGGCAGCACGAGCCGAGCGCCTGCTCCCGCGAGTTTCTCGCCCGGGCCAGGAAGGCGTCGTTGGCCGCGATAATTTTGCGCTCCGGATCGAGCACCACGATGCCGTCGTCGATGCTGTTGATCACGGTCTCGAGCCGCTCCCGCTGGTTGCGGACCTCTCCCACCAAACCCGTCACGGAGTCGGCCATGGAATTGAATTCGCGGGCCAGCCAGGAGATGGTGTCCGAGCCTTCCGCCGGCACGCGCCGCGCCAGATCGCCGGCCGAGATCATGCGGGCCGTGGTTTCGAAGCGCTGCAAGCGGCGCATCACCGACAAGCGCACCACCAGGACAATGGCGCCCACCAGCAGCAGCGTCAGCGCGCCCGCGCCGGCCACCATCCAGCGCAGGTCCTTGGTCATCGCGGCGCGGACCTCTCCCGCGCTGTAATCCAGGATCAGAACGCCGTTAATCTTTCGGGTTGGATCGTGGCAGCGATAGCATTCCTGACGGTTGCGGATGGGGATGACGGTGCGCAGGATTTCGCCGCCGCGCGTCTCGATGACGCGGCTGGAACCTCGCTGCGCGGCCGGAAAACGATGGCACGCCTGGCATGTGGGCGAGTCGATGCGGAAGTCTTCCGCCGCCGCGACGGGACGGCTCGAATACCGCTCGACGCCGTTGCGGTCCACCACCACGAGTTGCTCGACGCGGGCCTGCCTGCCGAAACTCTCGACCATCTGGCCGATCGTGGTCCGGTCGTTCGCCATCATCTGGTGTTCGAGCGCGACCCGGATCAGGTCGCCTTCCGCCAGCGCCGTGGTGCGCGCGTCCTCGAGCAGGCTCTGGAAGTGGTGCGCCGAATACACGTAGGCCGCCGCCGTACACGCCGCCACCACAGCCGCGGTAACGCCCACGGTCAGGCCGACGGTCGTGCTGGCGATATGGAGCTTCATGGCTCTAAGCGGCGGAGATGGTCGATGATGGCACAATCGGCGCATCCCGTCAACGGCGGTCACACTTAAAATGTCACTTCTCCGGGTTGGGCGACGGCTCCATGGTAGAATGCGCCAGGATTGCGGCAAACTGGACATATGCTCGCGGAGCAGCGGGGCGACAACGCGCTCGCCCGCCCGGCTGGTTGGCAGCGCGGTTTGCTTTGGTTCAGTGGAATCTGGGTTTTGCCGCTTTCTTGGATGATCCTGCGATGGATTCTTCCTCCCTCGTTTCTGGTAACCGGGCTGGTATTGGCCGGCGCGTGTTCGCTGGCGCCTCTTCCGGCGTTCCTCGTTTCCCGGCGCCGCCACCATCGTGCGCTTGGCGAGGCGAGAGAAGCCCGGGAGGAGGCGGAACGGCTGAAGCTGCAATTGGAGACCGTCCGTTATCGAACGGCACGATTGCGCGAAGAGCTGTTAGCCGCGGACCAGCAGGCCCGGCAGTCGCATCAACTCACTCTTCTGGGCCAATTCACGGCCGGCTTCATGCACGAGTTCAACAATCCGCTGGCGATCGTGACCAGCCGCCTGGAAGTGCTGCTGGAAGAACGCACGGAAGACGCGGCGCTGCGCGGCGACCTCCAGCAGATGCTGAAGGAGACGCGGTACATGGGCAGTATCGCGGGCACGTTGCTCCAGGCCTTGAGGCGCGAGCGCGGGAGCGCGGTTTTTGCGCCCTCGGTTCCGTCCGAGGCAGTGAAAGAGGCGCTGGCGGCGCTGCGGTCCTCGGCGAAGGAGCGGGGCGTTCGACTGGTGGAGGAAATCGCCGATGTGCCGCGCGTCAACGTGCCCGAACATGTCGTGAGCGAAGTCGTCCGCGGCTTGCTGAGCAATGCTCTGGGGGCGCTCGAAGGGCGGGAGGGCGGCGCCATCTGGATGCGGCTGGAACCTTACCGTACCGCTGGAGCCAAGGTGGTCCTCAGGATCGAAGACAATGGACCGGGCGTTCCCGAGGGTATCCGGGAGCACCTTTTCGAGCCGTTCATTTCCCAGAGTCCCGGGCGAGAAAGGCTCGGGCTGGGACTCTTCCTTGGTGCCAGCCTCCTGGATATGTATGACGGCCGCCTGTGGTATGAAGAGAGGACAGGCGGCGGGGCCAGTTTCGTCGTCGAGATGCCCCCAGCGCGATTTACGCGAGGCCAGCCCTACCATTGGTTTGTCGGAGGGAATCCATCGTGAAGCGCATCTTCGTAATCGACGACGAGGCGGCCATGGGCGAGAACATCCAGCGCATGCTGAAACTTCCCGAAACCACCGTGACCGCCTACGCAGATCCGATCAAGGGCTTGGCCGATGCGCTGGCCAATCCCCCCGAGTTGGTGTTGCTGGACATGCGCATGCCCGGAATGCCGGGCGAGGAGGTCTTTACGCGGCTGCACGCGGCGCATCCCGGCGTGCATATCGTCTTTCTCACCGCGTTCGGAACCGTCGAAAGCGCGGTGCTGGCCATGCGCAACGGCGCATTCGATTACCTCCAGAAACCATTCAAACGGGAAGACCTCCTGCTAGTGGTCAAGCGGGCGCTCTCTCACGCCGAGTTGGAACAGGAGGTGGAAAGGCTGAGAGGAAGGCTGGAAGCCCTGGGAGAAACGGACCATCCCCAGAGCCGCAGCCCGGCGATGTTGGAGCAGATTGACAAGGGTCGCCGGGCCGCGGCGACCGACGCCACGGTCATGATCCTGGGGGAAAGCGGCACGGGCAAAGAAGTCATGGCCCGCTACATCCACAACCAGAGCCGGCGAAAGAGCGGTTCCTTCGTGCCAGTGGAGTGCAGCGCCATTCCGGGATCCCTCATCGAGAGCGAGTTGTTCGGTTATGAGCGCGGCGCGTTCACTGGAGCGGAGCGGACCAAGAGGGGCCTCATCGAGTCCGCGGATGGAGGGACGCTGTTCCTGGACGAGATCGGGGACCTGAGCGTGGAGTTGCAAACGCGCCTTTTCCGCTTCGTCGAAGAACGGGAACTGCGGCGGCTGGGCGGCCTGGAGCCGGTGCGCGTCGATTGCCGGATTCTGTGCGCGACGAACCAGGATCTGGCGGCGAAAATCAAGAGCGGGACGTTTCGCGAGGAACTGTACTACCGGCTCGGCGTGGTCACGGTGAAGCTGCCCCCGCTGCGCGAGAGGCCGGAAGACATACCGCACCTGGCGCAGGTCTTCCTGGAGCAGTTTTCCCGGCGCTACGGCAAGAACCTGTCGGCCTCCCCGCGTTTTTACGAAGCTCTCCTCGGCCAACCCTGGCCGGGTAATGTTCGCCACCTCCGCAACCTGATGGAGAAACTGACGGCGCTGCACCCGGACGGTATCCTGGAACCCAGCGACCTCGCGGAAGATTTTCCAATCCTGGAGGCGGCAGCCAATCTCTCCAGCCTTCCCTGGAAAGAGGCCAGGGAACGATACCTGACCAGTTTCGAGGCCTCCTACGCGCGGGGCCTCCTAGCCCGCTGCGACGGTAATCTCAGCGCCGCTGCCAGGGAGGCAGGCGTGGACCGCAAGACTTTCTACGCGCTGTTGAAGCGCGAGAAAGGGCCGCAGAGTGGGGAATAAACTCCCCATTCAGCCTGCCTGACCGGGGAATTCATTCCACGCATTCGGCTGAGCCGAATGCGTAAGCCATTGAGATAAGAGGATCTCCAGTTCGGATATCCACGTGCCATACAGTATGGCGCATGACCCGAAAGGAGCACCGCTTCATGGCGTTGCCACAAAAGAGATCCTGGATGCTGGCTTCCGTCCCGGTCCTGGCAGCATTGGGCTGCCTTCTCTTGTCTCCCACGCCGTCCCAAGCGATTCCAGCATTCGCGCGGAAGTTCGGCTTGAAGTGCTACAGTTGCCATACGATTCCCCCGGCCCTGAACAAAACCGGATACATGTTCAAAAGGTTGGGGTACAGGCTGCCGCCCGACGAAATGGATGGAACCAAGCCGGCGCCAAAGGTTTCCGATTTGGGCAAGAATATCAAGTTCGACCTCACGAATTCGTTCGCGCTGATCGCCCAGGGCAGCTTTACAGTGGACAAGACTCTGGGCGATAGTCCTGCCTCCAGCTCCAGCTTCAATCTGGATGAAGCCGCGCTGTTTTCCGGCGGCGCGGTGCCGGACAGCAACTTCTCCTACTTCACGCACTTCGAACTGTATCAGGGCGGCAGTACAAACCTGGAGCAGGCAGTGATGGGCTATACCGCGGGCCGCGCCAACAGCAGCTTTTTCATCAAGGCCGGCGAAATGCACATGCAGGAGGGAGAAGGCACGCGGGCAGCCATGTTCTACAACCTGTTCCCCGATCCCGCTCCCCTGCTGGAGAACACCAGCCCGATAAACTTCTCGCTGGACCAGCATCCGGTAGGGGTCAACGTGGGATACACGTGGGCTTCGAACTACTTCAAGCAGGTTTTCGCGGTCTCGGCCAAAGTCACCAACGGGCTGAACGCCGATGGCAGTGAAATCCTTTTCAGCTCCACCAAGAACTCCAAGGATTACTGGTTCGACGCCGATTATTGGTTCGGTCCCGATGGCGGCGTCACGTTCATGACGTACCAAGGCACGAAAGACCAGGTGCAAAACCAGGGCGCCGCCGACCAGTTCACGTACCGCCCCCATATTCGGCGTTACGGCGTTTTCGGCAACTATCTGTTCTTCGACAAGCTGGACGTTTTGGGCGGTTATCTGCGAGACGACGACGACTGGCAGGATGAGCCAGGCGCTCCATTGACCCACTTCATTTCAAATGGGTACCGCGCGGAGGTGGATTACTATATCCAGCGGGGCTTCGCAGTCATGGCCAGGTACGACCGCATGAAACAGACCATTGCCGGCGGGACGGCGAACCATACCGAGGCCTGGAGCTTCGGTAGCGAAAAAGCGCTCACGGACCTCGGCAACGTCGTACTGCGCGCCACCTACGGCCAGGAGCGCGATCAGGACCCGGTTTCGAGCGCGGAGACTACCGACAAGCACTTCAATATCGATGTGCGGTTGATGTGGTAAAGGAGCGACCGACATGAAAAGAACGATCCAGATAATGCTGCTGCTCGCACCCCTCGCGTTGGTGTCGCAGACGAGCAACGTGAAGCTTCCACAGGACAAGGGGCCGGACAAGATCGATGTCTCCGGTTATCCCTCGGACCTGCAGAAAACCTACAAGTTATTCACCACCAAGTGCTCAAAGTGCCATACTATCGCGCGGCCCATGAACACCATGATGACGAGGGACGAGTGGGAACGCTACGTCAAGCGCATGATGCATAAGCCGAATTCGGGCATCAGCGATAGCGAGGGCAAGCAGATCTTCGATTTTCTGATTTACGATCAGACCAACCGGAAAGACAAGAACCCGAAGGCCTTCTTCCCGGCCCTGAGCGACGAAGAGATCGAGAAGCTAAAGACTCAGCAATAGCCGGGCGGCCCATGCGCTATACAGTAACAGTCCCGGACCAGGAGTATTTTGGCCGGAACATCCCCTGCCAGACGGCCTGCCCGATCCACACTGAATGCGGGCGGTACGTTCAAGCCATCGGGATATCCCGGGACGAAGAGGCTTACCTTTTGGCGCGGGCCCCGAATCCGTTCGCCTACGTGCTGGGGCGGATCTGCGCGCATCCCTGCGAGGATGCCTGCCGGCGCGGAAAGATCGACGAGCCCATCGCCATCTGCGCGCTCAAGCGATACGCCACGGAGCGGCATAATCTCGGCATGGGGCACGACCCCGCGAGAAAGAGCCTGCCGCTGGCGGCCAAGCGCGGAAAGCGGATCGCGATCGTAGGAGCCGGGGTGTGCGGCCTAACCTGCGCTCACGACTTGGCGCTGCTGGGGTACTCGGTAGAGGTCTTTGAGTCGGCGCCGGTGCCGGGCGGGATGCTCTACCTGGGCATCCCGCACTTTCGGCTTCCCCGGGAAGTCATCAAGATGGAGGTCGACAACATCCTGGCCATGGGGGTGACGCTGCACACCCGCGTAACGCTCGGGCGGGATATTTCATTTTCCGATCTCCGCACGAAATTCGACGCCGTGCTGCTCGCTACCGGCCTCAACAAAGGCCGCGAACTCAACATTCCCGGTGCCCACCTGGCGGGCGTTTACAACGGCATCGATTTTCTAATCAACGTCAATCTGGGCTACGAAATCGAGTTGGGTAAGCGGGTGGTTGTGGTGGGCGGCGGCAACGTGGCGATCGATGTGGCGCGCGCCGCAGTGCGGCTGGTGCAGGAGTCGTGGGAATCGGGGGCCGCCGAATCGGGGGCGGAGAGCCTCCAGCCGGCCTTGGACGCGGCGCGCATGGCGCTGCGTTCTGGCGCCGAACAGGTGTGCCTGGTAAGCCTGGAATCGCGCGAACAGATGCCTGCCTGGGAAAGTGAAGTCCACGAAGCCGAGCACGAGGGCATCGCCGTGGACAACGGGTGGGGACCGAAGGAGATCGCCGGCCGGGATGGAGCCGTTACCGGGCTCAAGGTGCGCCGGTGCGTCTCGGTTTTCGACGAAAACGGCCGCTTCAATCCGGCCTTCAGCGAAGAAGAAAAGGTGATCCCGTGCGACAGCGTGGTCCTGGCCATCGGGCAACAGGCGGACCTGTCGTTTTTGGGCGGCGACGAAGGGGTTCAGGTGACGCCGCGTGGAATTCTCAAGATCGACGAGAACCTAATGACCACGGCTCCGGGCGTCTTCGCGGGCGGCGACGTGGCGTTTGGACCCCGCGTACTGGTGGAAGCGGTGGCCAACGGGCATCGGGCCGCGCGTTCCATCCACATCTACCTCAGCGGAAAAGCTAGGAAGACGGCGCTGAGCCGCTTTCGCATCTTCGACAACTGGGAGATGCCGCGCGGGTTCCTGCGAATTCCGCGGCAGACCATGCCGGTGCTGCCCGCCAACCGCCGGATTGGGATCGCAGAGGTGGAACTGGGATTTGATGAAGTCCAGGGACGCGCTGAAGGGCTGCGCTGCCTCAAGTGCCAGGTCAATACGATTTTCGACGGTTCGAGATGCATCCTGTGCGCCGGATGCGTGGATGTCTGTCCGGAGAATTGCCTTCGGCTGGTGGACCTGACGCAGGTTCAGGGCGATGAGCGATACGAAGCCCTGATTCGAAACCGTTACGGCGTGTCAGCCGCCGAGCTTCCTCCGGGCCAGGCGGGCGCCATCATCAAGAACGAAGAGAAGTGTATTCGCTGCGGGCTCTGCGCCGACCGCTGTCCTACCCATGCCATCACCATGGAAGCGCTGGAGCGGCAAGAGCGGGAGGTGTTTGAGTGAGCGCCAGGGGGAAAAACGCATGAAGCGACGAGCCTTCCTGAATTGGGGCACTGCGGGCCTGGTCGCCCTGTGGTCGGCGGTCGCGCTAAGCCTGGGAGCGGTGGTCCGGTTTCTGACGCCGAGCGTGTTTTACGAGCCGCCGCAGACCTTCAAGATCGGCAGCCCAGGGGATTTCTCTTTCGGCCCCCCCACTTTCCTAGCGGACGAAAAAATCTTCGTGTTCCGCGACCGGGAGAAGGGCTTCAAGGTAGCCAGCGCGGTCTGCACCCACCTCGGCTGCACCGTCGGATACTTTCAGAGCGACCAGCGTTTCCATTGTCCCTGCCACGGCAGCGTGTTTGCCGCCGATGGCGCGGTTCAACACGGCCCGGCGCCGAAACCGTTGGAGTGGTTCGAAGTGACTGTGGCCCGGGATGGACAACTGAGTGTGGATAAGGACCACGTCGTCCCAGCAAGCTATCGCCTTATGGTGTGACGATGAACCCGATACGAGATGTCTGGCAGTCGATCTTCCGGCGGGACCCGCTGTCCACGGACAAGGGGAAGTCCGAACTCGTCTTCCTCAACGTGTGGCTGCACATTCACCCCGCCAAAGTGAAGAAAGAGAACCTCAAGCTCAAGCACACTTTTTACCTAGGCTTCATCACCTTCTACCTGTTCCTCATCCTGGTGACCACCGGGGTCGCGCTGATGTTCTACTACCGCCCCCACCCGCCGCAGGCGTACCAGGACATGAAGGACCTCCAATTCGTGGTTTATCTGGGAAGCTTTCTACGCAATATGCACCGGTGGGCGGCCCACGGCATGGTGATTTGCGTCTTCCTGCACATGTGCAGGGTCTTTTACACGGGGTCGTACAAGCGGCCGCGACAGTTTAACTGGGTCATTGGGGTCTTTCTGTTCCTGCTCACGCTCGGGCTTTCATTCACTGGCTATCTGCTGCCATGGGACCAGCTTGCGTTCTGGGCCATCACGGTCGGGACGAATATAGGCAGATACGCTCCGCTGGTGGGCGCGAGCATTCGTGAGTTGCTGCTGGGAGGCCACTCGGTCGGCGAGTCTGCATTGCTGCGTTTCTACGTGCTGCATGTGGCCGTGCTGCCAGCGCTAGTAACGCTGCTGACCATGGTGCACTTCTGGCGAGTCCGAAAGGATGGCGGGCTCTCGCGACCGGTCTGGAAACTGAAGGAGGAGACGTCCGCGCAGTTGGTCACCATCGATGCGTCCGAGGCTAGTGTTCCACTGACGGTCGTTCCGGCTTCGAAGGAAAAGACCTATGGACTCATGGAGGTGGTGACCGGCAAACCTATCTTCGAGACCGTGAGCGTGGAGGAGGAGGAAGACACGGTCTTTTCCTACCCGTATGCCTTCTTCCGCGAAGGCATCGCTCTGCTAGCCACGGTTATCACCGTGATGGCGGTTTCGCTCTTCTGGCAAGCGCCCCTGGAGGAGATGGCCAATCCGGCCAAGACGCCGAATCCGGCGAAGGCCCCCTGGTACTTTCTTGGGCTCCAGGAACTGGTCAGTCACTCCGCGCTGCTGGGCGGCGTGATCGCACCGGCGCTGGCCGTGCTGGCGCTCATCGCGATTCCCTACATTGATCGGAATCCCAGCCGGCGGCCAGCCGATAGGAAGTGGGCCATCCGGGCTTTCACGCTCTTCGTGGCGGTTAACGTGGTCCTAATTATCGTAGGGACATTTTTCCGCGGCCCGGGCTGGGCTTTCGTTTCGCCATGGGCGCACGTTTCGGGGGCAGAGTAGATGGAACGAAGACTGCCGCAATTCTTCTTCGGGTTGAGCCTGATCGCACTGGTTCTCATGCTGGCGGCCGTCTGGCAAGCCGCCGCCCCCGCGTGGAAAACGTACCAGCAGGAATTCCACCGGCTGGAAGCGGTCGGAGAGCCCAACGCCGCGGCGAAAAGCGAAGTACTGAACGCAGCCCTGGTCATCCGGCAGGAGCTGTTGCCGGGTTTGCAGCGCGTGGACCGCTGCACCACGTGCCACCTTGGGGTGGAAGACCCGACCATGAAGAACGCGCCGCAGCCCTTCACGTTTCACGCTAACTTGGGGCCGCACGTCCCCGCCAAGTTCGGCTGCACGGTCTGCCACGGCGGGCAGGGGCTGGCCACCGACAAGCAGAACGCGCACGGCAACGCGCCCTTCTGGCAGGAGCCGCTGCTGCCCCGCGATTACGTTCGCGCTTCGTGCGGGCGGTGCCATAAGGAAGGCGAAGTCCCGGGCGTACCCGAGTTGACGGATGGCCGGCGCCTGTTCGAAACGCAGGGGTGCCGCGGCTGTCATAAGTTAAACGGCGTGGGTGGGAGCATCGGTCCGGACCTGACCGAGGAGGGCGCGGTCCGCCGGTCTCCCGAGTGGCTCGAGCGGCATTTTCTGGACCCGAACGCCGTTTCGCGCAATTCACCCATGCCCAATTTCCACTTTACCAAGGAGCAAGCGCGCGCGCTGACGTTCTATATGCTTTCGCTCACCAGCGAACAGATGGGAACGTATTACTCGAGCGTGACGCTGATCCCCAGCGCAGGGTATGGACGGCAGTTGTTCGTGGAGAAGAATTGCATCGCCTGCCACAACATCGGCGGCGCGGGATCAAAGAACGGACCGGACCTGTTGGGCGTCGCCGAACAGCACTCCGCTGGCTGGCTGGACGAGCAATTGGTGAATCCCGAACTGGTTTACCCGGGAAGCATTATGCCCGCGTACGATCTGGAGACAAACGCCCGCAAGGCAATTATCGCTTTCCTGGCCTCCGCCACCGCCGAAGATGCGCGGTCCATCCTTTCCCAGAGAGGCAAGCCGCTGACGGTTCAGGATGCGGCGATCGAGGCGGGAAAGCAGAGTTTCTCCCGATTCGGATGCGTAGGCTGTCACGGCCTGCAACTCCAGGGAGGAGTGCCGAACCCCAACAGCCAGGGCGGCGAGGTTCCTTCGCTTCTGCACGCCTCGGATGACTACACCAAAGAAGAAGTGACCAAGATCATCCTAAACGGCAAGGTGCCGCCCGTCGAGAACCCGGCCAAGCCGCCGGCGCCGTTGTATATGCCTGCATGGAAGAGCGTTCTGGCGGCGGAAGACATCACTCGAATCGCCGACTATCTCTGGTCGCTGCAAAAAAAGAAGGATGCCTGGTAGACGGAGTGACAGAACTGACGGAGCAAGAACTGACGGAGCGCAAGCAGGAGACATTTCCCTGGATGTATACTAACTGGGAGCCGGCAGTCTCAAATGGGATTTCCGGCATAGACGGTTTGCGACCCGCTTCGAGCCCGATTTTTGTGACCTGGTTGACGGTGCGAGCCGTCTCGTTTGGAACGGCTGGTTGGCCGGTTTTGTCGCAGTATTCAAAACGGGAGGTCGAATAGTAACGTGAAGACGTTTCATCTCAGAATCGCCGGTCTCACTTGTGCGTGCGTATGCGCAGCTGCATTGCCGTCTTTGGCGCAAACCAACAACCCGACGGTGGCGCCTCAGGACAAGCAGGCTGCGGCCCAGGCCGGCGCCCCGCAGGAGCCTACGCTGGGGGATCTGGGCTTCCCAACGGATCAGACCAAGGGAAATGCCCAGGAGCAGGCGAGGCTCGACAGGCGGTCGCACATGCTCAAGATCCATCAGCGGCTCGGTTTGATAACCGCCGCGCCCCTCCTCGCCACAATCATCGCTTCCAACGGCGCTGCCGGAAGGAATAGCAGCGCGGCCGGCCGAAATTTGCATGCCGGTCTGGGCATAGCGACGGCGGGCCTGTATTTCACTACCGCGTCCTTTGCCATCTGCGCCCCCAGGGTACCGGGAACCAAGACCCGTGGGCCCATCGTCGTGCACAAAGTCCTGGCCTGGATTCATGGCCCAGGGATGATCCTGACCCCCATTCTGGGAGCGATGGCCTACCAGCAGCGCCAAAACGGGGGAAAGGTCCATGGGATCGCGAGCGCGCATGGGGCGGTGGCCGCTGTAACGGGTATAGCGTACGGTACCGCTCTGTTATCGGTATCCATCAAGTTCTGAGACTAGATGAACAAGCGAACCCTGCTGGCGTTTCTATTTCTGGCGCCCCCGCTTGCCCCGGCGGACGGGCAATGGACCCTGGAGCAATCCACTCTCACCTATCATGTGTCTCACCCGCTGCATCAGAGCGAAGGCGTCAGCCATGCGGCGCGAGGCAAGGGCGTTTGCCAGGCCGGACAGTGCGATTTCCTGATCGCCGCGCCCGTGAAATCTTTCGATTCGGGGGACAGCAACCGCGATCTTCACATGCTTCAGGTGACGCGCGGCGCGCAATTCCCCCTCGTCAGCGTGCGCACGCGCCTGCCCGAAGCGGCGCTGGGAACGGCGACTATCCATGCCGATCTGGAGATCCAGTTCGCCGGCCAGACCGTCCAGTATAAGCAGGTCGCGTTCCAACAGACGGCTCAAGGAAACTCGGTACGGATAACGGGGACCATTCCGGCGACGCTGTCCGATTTCAAGATCGACCCGCCGTCGCTGCTGGTGATGCCCATCAAGAACGAGATACCGGTGCGCGTGGATATGACTTGGCGCCCCTAGCCCTCCCCTAGCCCAAGTTCCGCAACTTAGCGGCTCGGCAGCTTTTTTGGCCGCTGTGAAGGCCTTTGGCTCCGGGGAACAAGACGCAGCCTTTTTGTTTCCATCACAGCTTCGCCGCAGCCCGCTTGTAGGTTGCAAGGTTTCCGAGAGGCCGATGTAGCGACCACCGGCCCTCTTGAATCAGAGCCATAGATCCGTGGCATGGAGTTTTGTACTTACGGTGCTGCTATCGGAAGAAGGATGGCAAGCGCCACGCGTATGGGGCTCTGGTAGAGAGCTATCGAACGGCGCGCGGACTGGGAAGTCCGCGCCATTCTCCTGACGATTCGTCAGTCGGTCCTGCCAATTTGGCAGTCCTGGAACTCCTCCGCCGCGCGGCTTCCATGTGAAATCAACGAGATCGTGGTGCCGCGTCCGCGGCCACCGGCGTGCTTATAAACGCGCCCGAAGGAGAAGTCGCCTAATGGAAATGCTTTTGATGGGAGTTTGCGTGAGCATGTTCGGTCTGGCGGTGGCGGCCCTGGCGTTTGGGGCGGCCACGCGCACCGAAGAAACCACCGTTCTACCTCAGATTCAACCGGTGAAGACGGACGTCCCGGCCCGCTTCTTTGCCGACTATGCCGTGAAGCCCGCCGCCGCGCCGCCTCGCGTCCCCATCGAGGCTCTTCTGCTGCAGATCGAGAACCATGTGCGGCTGGAGCAGGCCGCCGCGGAGTCGTTTATCGAGTACCCGACTTCCGCTTTGCTGCACAGCAAGACGATATCGACGTTCCTGAATTGAGGTGAGCGACATGATGGACGGAACACCGGAACTCTTGAAGGGCCTCTCGCGGGAGGAAGTGGACCAGGCGTTGTCCTTCGGATCGCGGATTACGATCCGCGCCGGCGCCGAGCTCTTCCGTCTGGGAGAGCCGGCCGACCGGCTTTTCGTTGTCGAACGGGGCCGCATCAGGCTGACGCTCCCCATGCAGGTGCGCGGACGGGAGGAGAACATCCAAGTGGAGGAAAGCGCTTCCGGTCAGACCGTGGGCTGGTCCGCTCTCATTCCACCGTACCGTTTCACATTGACCGCCACGGCGCCGCTCGAGACGGAAGTGATCGCCCTCTCGCGCGACGCGTTGCGCGAGTATTTCGCCGTTCGCCCTTCCGTCGGGTATACGGTTTCTCTGAACCTGGCGGCGGTGATCGGGCAGCGGCTCCAGATTTTCCAGGCGATGTGGCTGCGCGAGATGCAGCGGACGGTGGAAGCGCATGCCGCCTGACCGGAGGACTTCCATGAGATGGGTCGTGCTGGCTGTTCTGGGACTGGCGGGCGCCGCGGGGGGGAGCGACTCGCGAGTCGCTCCCGCGCCCGCCCAGAGCGCGTCCGCCCACCCGGCGGAGCGCCTGGAAACGCCTCCGCCTCCGTTCTCGGAAGGAATCTTCCCCTGCTCGAACTGCCACGCCGCTATGACGCCGGACCGCAACCGCCGGACCCTCACCGCCATGCACACCGACATCAACCTCAAGCACGATGAGGAGCACCGCTGGTGCCTGGACTGCCACGACGCCGAGAACCGCGACTTCCTCCATCTGGCCAGCGGAGAGCGGATACCGTTCGAGGAGTCCTACCAGCTCTGTGGCCAGTGCCACGGCGAAAAGCTCCGCGATTGGAAAGCCGGAGTACACGGGCGGCGGGTCGGCTATTGGAACGGCGAGAAGGGCTACCTGCTCTGCGTGCACTGCCATAGTCCCCACCAGCCGCGGTTCCGCGCGCTGGCGCCGAAACCCGCGCCCCAGCCGCCCACCCGGCCGGGCCAGACAACGGAAGGGAAAAGCGGCCATGGAGAATGACGCCAAGACGCAGCAACCCACGCGCAGGATGTTCGCCTCCTGCGCCGCCGCCGCGGCGGCCGGCTGGGTCCTCACGGCCTGCGGTCCGAAGCGCCTCTATGAAGTCCCGCGAGAGCGGCTGAGACAGTCCATCGCCGAGTTGGAGCGCCAATACCGGGAGCGGCTGGGGACGGACATCCATGTGGCCGATACGCCGCTGATTCCCGGCGTCGAGTTCGCCTACGCGCTCGATCTTTCGCGCTGCATCGGTTGCCGCCGCTGCGTGTACGCCTGCGTCGGCGAGAACAACCAGTCCCGCGACCCGCAGATCCAATGGATTCGCGTGCTCTCCATGGACAAGGAAAAGGGCGTCGACTTCGAACACTCCGACCCGTACTACAGCCCCGAAAAGGTCCCCGAGGACGGACGATTCTACATGCCCGTGGCGTGCCAGCAGTGCCGCGACGCACCCTGCACGAAAGTCTGTCCGACCGGCGCCACGTGGACCGAAAAAGACGGCATCGTGGTGATCGACTACGATTTGTGTATCGGCTGCCGCTACTGCATGGCGGCGTGCCCCTACGGCGCGCGCCACTTCAACTGGGCCGAACCTTCCATACCGAAGGACGAGATCAACCCCAACACTCACTACCTCGGCAACCGGCCGCGCTCCAAGGGCGTGGTCGAGAAATGCACGTTCTGCATTCAGCGCACGCGCGAGGGCCGCTACCCGGCGTGCGTCGAGGTCTGCCCGGTGGGGGCCAGGAAGTTCGGCAACCTGCTCGACAAGGACAGTGAGATCCGCTACATCATCGAGCATAAGCGGGTCATGGTGTTGAAGGCGGAATTGAATACCGCGCCGAGGTTTTTCTATTTCTATGCGACGTGAGGCCGCATGAATTTCATACGACGTTTCACCCGCTTCGCGCAGGGGAGCCTGAAGCTGATCCAGCACGGTCCCCCGAGCTACTGGGCGTGGCTCGCTTTTCTGGCTGCGCTAATCGTCTCCGGAGCGCTGGCCTACGCTCGCCAGGTTCGCGCCGGGCTGGTGGTCACGGCCATGCGGGACCAGGTCAGTTGGGGATTCTACATCGGGAACTTCACCTTCCTGGTGGGAGTGGCCGCGGCCGCCGTGGTGCTGGTGATCCCCGCCTATATTTATCACTGGAAGCCGATTCGCGAAATCGTCATCTACGGCGAGCTTCTGGCTATCAGCGCGATCGTGATGTGCCTGCTCTTCGTCACGGTCGATATCGGCCGGCCCGACCGCTTCTGGCATCTCATTCCGCCTTTCGGGCATTTAAATTTTCCCCGCTCGGTTCTCGCCTGGGACGTCCTGGTGCTGAACCTGTACTTCCTGATCAACTTCGTGGTGGCCACGCACATCCTCTACCGGGCTTTCCATGGGCAGACGTATATCAAGAGGCTGGTGGTCCCGCTGGTCCTTCTTTCGATACCCATGGCGGTGGGGATCCACACCGTGACCGCCTTCCTGTATAATGGCCTGGCCGCGCGGCCCTATTGGAATTCGTCGATTCTCGCGCCCCAATTTCTGGCTTCCGCATTTTGCTCCGGCCCGGCCATCCTCCTGATCGTGGTGCAAGTGCTGCGGAAGTTCACGCGATTTGAGATCCAGGATCAGGCTATCTGGAAGATCGCGGAGCTGATGGCCTACGCGATGTTTCTCAATTTGTTCCTGCACGGAGCGGAAGCCTTCAAGGAGTATTACTCCGCGACCGAACACTTGCTGTACACGCGCTACTGGTATTCGGGTTTGGGAGCGCACCACACGCTGGCGCCTTACGCCTGGTCCGCCGTAACTTTGAACGTGATCGCCTTCGCGCTGTTCATCGTTCCATCCACGCGCCGGCGCTGGCTGACTTTGAACATCGGATGCTTGGCGACCTACGCGGGCGTCTACATTGAGAAGGGCATGGGGCTGATCATCCCGGGCATGACGCCCGACACGCTGGGCGAGATCTACGAGTATTACCCCACGCTCGCCGAACTGCGCGTGGCGGCGGCGGTGTTCGCCCTGGGGTTTCTGCTCTTCACCTTGATGCTCAAAGTCGCCGTCCCGATATCGTTGGGCGAGTTTACAGGCGAGCCGAAGCCGGATCGCCATATGGACGCCGCCGCCCTGGCCGCAGCCGCGCCGGGCGTCTTCCGGGCCTGACGGCGCGCAGCCGGATGGCAACCAGTCTAGTGCAACCTGCCAAGCTCGACCGCGGGCGCGAGCGCCCGGGCCACTTCTCGCCGGTAGCCGCGGGCGATCCGGTGGCGCCGCTGGCTCCACTTCAGCAAGGAAAGCAGCGCGAAGTAGAGGCAAGTGGCGTACGTCATGTGAGGTCCAGGCGTCATATCGCGGTCCTCGTGCCTACGATCCATTGCAACCGAACCACCGTGCGAATTCCAGTGCCTCGGGTACCACCCCCGTACAATAACTTTGGTTAACAAGCCTCGGAGGGCGGAACCCCGGACTTGCGTGGTAGAGTGAAGCGCAGGCCCGCGACTGACGGGCCTGTCGCCAGCCTGGGCCGCCAAACGTGAAAACAAGGTCCGCCAATGCGTAGGACGCTTGCCTTGGCTGCGTTGACGTGCGCCCTTCCGGCCCTTTTCGCCCAAACGTTCCTGCCGGGCGCGCAGACGCGCACTTTTCGGTCGGTGGTGGACGATTCCGACCAGCCCTACGCGTTGTACCTCCCCAGAACGCTGGACCCGGAGAAGAAGTACCCCCTGGTGATCGGCCTGCACGCCGAGGAAACCAATCACAGCGTGAATCTGGTCCAGCTCTTCGGCATCGTGGCGCCTCCCTTGTCCATAGGCTTGGCGGTAGGGCGCGGTTTTCCGCGGCTGGCAGACGTGGATTTCATCGTGGCCTGCCCCTTCGCGCGGGGCACGATCGGCTACCAGGGGGTGGCCGAGAAGGACGTGTACGACGTGCTGGCGGACGTCGAGAGCCGCTACCCCGTCGACGAAGATCGCGTGTACCTCACCGGCATCTCGATGGGCGGCGGCGGGGCGTTGTGGCTGGCGCTGACGCGCCCCGACGTGTGGGCCGCCGTCGCGCCGGTGTGCGCCATCGCCATCCCCGGCAGCGAGGAGCTTGCTCCCAACGCGCTCAACCTGCCCATTCGCCTTTTCCACGGCGACCAGGACCCGGCCGTGCCGGTCGCGTCTTCGCGCGCCTGGCAGAGGCGGCTGTTGAACGCCGGCGCTCCGGCCGAATACATCGAGTATCCGGGCGTGCGCCACAATGCCTGGGATTTTGCCTATCGCGGCCGCTCGATTTTCACTTGGTTTGGGCAGTTTCGCCGCCAGCGCGAGCCGGAGCGCGTCCGCCTGGTGGCGCGCTCCTACCGCTACGCCTCGGCCTACTGGGTACGGATCGACGGCTTCACTCCGGGCGCGCTGGCTTCCATTGATGCCCGCCTCGCGGGCAAGACGGAAGCCAAGGTGGACACGCGCGACGTGGATGCCTTCACCATTGCCCCGCGGGCGCTCGAGTTGCCGGCCATGGTGACCGTCGACGGCGACGCGATTCGAGTGAAAGCCGGGACGGAACTCTCGTTCGCCAAAGCCGGCGGCCACTGGCGGCAAGGGCGCGCCGAGCCGGAGGCGAAGCGCCTGGGCGCCGAAGGCCCCGTGGCGGCGGTCGAATCCGACCGGCACATTTACGTATACGGAACCGCCGACGGCCCTCCCCCGGAGGCCGTGGCCGTGCGGCTCCGGGTGGCGGAGCGCGCCGCCGACTGGTCGATTTCCGGACTGGCGCGGCCCGCGCTGAAGCTCGCCGTGAAAGCCGATTCCGCGGTGACCGCCGCGGATCTCGCGGACGCCAACTTGGTGCTCTTCGGAAGCCGCCAGACCAATTCGCTGATCGCGCGTTTCGCCGGCGAGATGCCGCTGGCGCTCAACGCCGGCGCCGCCGACTATGGCCTGCTCCTCGTTGTGTCTACGGGGAAGCGCTACGCGCTGGTCAGCTCGGGCCTGCCCTGGTGGACCGGCGCCGATCAAGCCCACCGGGGCGGCGACCGCTTCGCTCCGCCGCTGTTCCGCCTGCTCACCACCTTCGGCGATTTCATCCTCTTCCGAGGCTCGCTGGCCAATGTGGCGGCGGAGGGCTATTTTGACCGAAACTGGAAGGTTCCGGCCGATGCCGCGGCCAAAATGCTGGCCACCGGCACGGTAACCATTCGAAAATGACTCCCGAAGAGTTCCGCCGTCATGGCTACCAGGCGATCGACTGGATCGCCGACTACCTCGGTCGCCCCGGGCGTTATCCCGTGCTTTCGTCCGTCAAACCCGGCCAACTCACCGATGCTCTTCCCGCCCGCGGACCTGAGCGCGGCGCGCCTATGGAAGCCATCTTCGCGGATTTCGAGCGCCTGATCGTGCCCGCGATGACGCACTGGAATCACCCCGGCTTCATGGCCTATTTCGGCATTTCCGCTTCCACGCCGGGCATCCTGGGCGAGCTGCTGGCCGCCGCCCTGAACGCCAACGGCATGCTTTGGAAAACCTCGCCCGCCGTAACCGAGTTGGAACAGGTCGCTCTGGGATGGCTGCGGCAGTGGACCGGCCTCCCCGAAGACTGGTTCGGCCTGATCTACGACACCGCTTCGGTTGGCACGATGCACGCCATCGCCGCCGCGCGCCAGGCCGCCGACCCGGGATCGCGCACAGACGGGACGCCGCGCGGCCTGGTAGCCTACGCCTCCGAGCAGGCGCATTCCTCCGTCGAAAGGGGAGCCATCGCCGTGGGTATTGGCCAGAACCACTTTCGCAAGGTTCCGGTGGATGCGGATTTCCGCATGCGGCCCGATGCGCTCGCGGCCCTGATCGAGCGCGACCGGAAGGAAGGCCTGCGTCCCTGTTTCGTCTGCGCGACGGTCGGAACCACGGCTACCACGAGCGTGGACCCCGTGCCGGAAATCGCGGACATCTGCGAGCGTGACGGCCTCTGGTTGCACGTAGACGCCGCCTACGCCGGATCGCTCATGGTAGCGCCGGAATTCCGTTGGGCGTTCGCCGGCTGCGGGCGCGCCGATTCGCTGGTCACGAACCCCCACAAATGGCTCCTGACGCCCGTGGATTGCAGCGTCTTTTACACGCGCCGGCCCGAGGTTTTGCGTAGCGCGTTTTCGCTGATCCCCGAGTACCTGCGCACCGCCGACGCTCCGCGCGCCGTCAACCTGATGGACTACGGCGTTCCGCTGGGCCGCCGTTTCCGCGCGCTCAAGCTGTGGTTCGTGATGCGCTCGTTCGGTCGCGAAGGGCTTGCCGATATCCTGCGCGAGCACGTGCGCCTCGCTCAAGAACTGGCCCGCGAAGTGGACCGCGACCCGCGTTTCGAGCGCACCGCGCCCGCGCCGTTTTCGGTGGTCTGCTTCCGCTACAAGGGGACCGACGACGAAAACCGCCGTATCCAGGAACGGGTGAACGCCTCGGGAGAAATCTTCATCTCCGGCACGGTATTGAACGGCCGCTTCACGCTCCGTCTGGCCATCGGCAACCAGGCCACGAAGCGCGAGCACGTGGAGCGCGCCTGGCAGTTGATAGTGGGGCAGGTTCCCGGCTTGCCCCACTGAGAATTCCGCAATCCTGCTGGAACCTGGTCCAGGCTGGGCTGACACACAGGGTCGAGGATTGGCCTTGGTCCCGCGCTTTTGTGGGCGAGGGACGGGGCGGGTTGGAAGCCGGCCTCACGTTAGCTCGTGGCTGTACCATTGAAGGGTGATTCCGAGAATCGTCTTCGTTTCTCTCTTTGCCGGCCTATTGGCCGGCCAGCCAGCGCCGGCTCCGGATCCCGCTGTGGCCGGCAGGCAGGCGCTGGATCTGCTGCTCGCGCAGAAGTACGCCGAGTTGGAGCGGATGTTCACGCCCGAAGTGGCGGACGCGCTGCCCGAAGCCGCGTTGAAAGGCGTGGGCGGCCAGATTCAGTCTCTGGGCGCTCCCCAAAGCATCGGCCAGCCGCAACGTCAGGCGGCCGGAGAACTTACGATGGTGCTCATTTCCGTCACGTTCGCCCAGGTTGAGCTTGTTTTTCAGTTTTCCCTCACGGCGGATGGCAAGATTGCGGGGATGCACTTTCGGCCGTCCAGCCCCCCGTCCGCGGCCTGGGAGCGTCCGCTCTACAGCAAGCCGGATGCGTTTCGCGAGCGCGACGTAACTGTCGGCGACGACGAATGGAAACTGCCTGGTACCCTCAGCGTGCCGACCGGCAGCGGCCGCTTCCCTGGCGTCGTGCTGGTGCACGGCTCCGGCCCCAACGACCGCGACGAAACCGTCGAAGCGGTCAAGGTCTTTAAGGACCTGGCCGAAGGGTTAGCTTCGCGTGGCGTTGCCGTCCTCCGCTACGAGAAGCGCACCAAACAGTATCCCGAGAAGATGAGGGCCTTGAAGACGGTTCACGATGAGACCATCGACGACGCCGTTCGCGCCGGGGCGCTGTTGCGCGCGCAACCGGAAGTGGACCCCAAGCGTGTCTTCGTGCTCGGCCACAGCCTGGGTGGGAACCAGGCGCCGCGGATCGGTCAGGTGGATGACCACCTCGCTGGCTTGATCATCCTGGCCGGCCCCGTGCGGCCGCTCGAGGACTTCATCGTCGAGCAGGGCGAGTACCTGGGTGCGCCTCCCCAAACCCTGGCGGCCCTTCGCGCGCAGGTGGCCCAAGTGAAGGCGCTGCGCCCGGGAGACGAGAACGCCCCTGCCGCGCTGAACGCGCCCGCTTCGTACTGGCTGGACCTGAAAGGGTACGATCCCGCCGCTTTGGCAAAGACTTTGACCATCCCCATGCTCATCTTGCAGGGCGAGCGGGATTACCAGGTTTCCATGAAGGACTTCGCGCTATGGAAATCCGCGCTCGGCGACCGGTCCAACGTGACCCTGAAAGCCTATCCCACGCTCAATCATCTATTCGTGGCCGGGGAAGGGAAGAGCCTGCCGGCGGAATACTCCAAGCCCGGACACGTCGCGCCGGAAGTGATCGACGACATCGTGGCGTTCGTGACAAAGTAGGCCGGGCGTTACCACTCCACGGGCTTGCCCGGCTCCAACTCCCAGACTTCGGTTTCCACGTCCTGAATCAACTCCCGCAATTCGCCCGGGCGTCCCGTCAATAGCGGGAACGTGCCGAAGTGCATGGGCACGATCCGGCGCGGTTTCAGCAGCTTGCATGCCATCGCCGCCTCCTTGGGGCCCATGGTAAACAAGTCGCCAATCGGCAGAAACGCCAGCTCCGGATGGTAGAGTTGCTCGATCAGATGCATGTCGGAAAACACGTTCGTGTCTCCCGCGAAGTACAGCGAGCGGCCATCGCCGAAGCGCAGCGCGTAACCCGCCGCTTCGCCGCCATAAATGATCCGGCCGTCGTCGAGGATGCCGCAGCTATGCACGGCGTGCGTCATGGTGATGGAGACGCCGCCCGACGTCTGCGATCCGCCCTTGTTCATCGGGCGCATGTTTTCGACGCCTTTCGATTCGAGCCAGTTGCAGGTCTCGTAAATCGCCACGACTTCCGGCGAGAAGCGCTTCGCCAGGCCCACGGCGTCGTGAATATGGTCGTAGTGGCCGTGCGTGATGCAGATGGTGTCCACGCGCTGGATTTCGTGCCCCTTGGGATATGCCGGGTTGCCCTCGGTCCACGGGTCCATCAGAATGACCTGGCCCGAGGGGAGCCGGAACTCGAACGTGCCATGGCCAAGCCAGATGAGTTGCATATCCGGATTATGCCACGCGCGCCGGGCTGCGGCGTCCATCCCCCGCGTCGAGGCAAGCCCCCCAACGGATCTCACGCGCGCCAGGCGGCTTGGCCCAGCGCAGCCCGGCATGGTAGGATCGAACTATCCGGGTGACCACGCGGGGACGTAGTTCAGTTGGTTAGAACGCCGGCCTGTCACGTCGGAGGTCGCGGGTTCGAGCCCCGTCGTCCCCGCCATCTTTCTCCTTTTGTTTCCAACAGAAACTCTCAATTGAGTTCCTTCACGCGGGTGCCCACGCGATCCGGCGAGTAGTATGCGCCGTTCGGCTGGCAGAAGACCAAGTCGTGATCCTGGTAGTCGCGGCCGAAGAGCCGTTTATCTTCGTCCTGCTGGGCGCGATGATCTGCCAGCACGGGCAGCGCCGATTCCGGCACTACGAAATGTCACGGCTTCTCCGACTTGGCGCCCTTAACCCCAAGCTCGCCGCCACCAAGCCCACCAAGGCCGCCAGGAAGGAGGCCGCCAAGGACGCCTCGCCGAGAGCCGCTTCGAAAGACGCCGTTGCGCCGCGTGAGGGATCAAAAGGCGGTCAGATCCTCGGCCTCCTCGAACGGAAATCGGGCGCGACGCTCGGCGAGCTTATGGCCACCACCGGCTGGCAGCGCCACAGCGTGAGGGGCTGGTTATCCACTGCCAGGAAGCGCCTGGGCTTGAAGATCCAGGCCACGCGGAAGGATGGCGTCACCACCTACAGGATTGTGTAGGGCCGCAGCCAGCGCCGAGTACAAGCCGCCAGCCGCAGAGCTGGCGGTTCGGCGTTCAGGGGCTTACACGTTTGACTACGAATGTCTCCGGCGCCAGCACGACGCGCGAATCGGGATTGTAGAAATCGTAGAGCACCGATTGCGCAGCACGGGCCTTCATTGCGAACCGCGGTCGAAAGAGGAAGCTGAATTCGATATCGGCAGCGCGTGGCCAGACGTAGAATGTGACGTGATCGGGCGCCACCTCGTAGGAGTCCACGCCCTTCTTCCAATCGCTAATAATTTCTTCAAGGGCTCCGCGGTCGACTTCCGCGCCGGGCGGCAATCCCACCTCAGCGATCATCATTCCGTAGCCGCGGAACTCCGGCCGGGAAATCACCACATCACAGGTCACTGGATCGTTGATTGCGGCGTTCACCGTGCTGTAGCGGATCTGCATGTCGAGGTCCTTGTCCGGGCGCTTAGGTCCCCACAACTCGTACCATGCCGCGGTCAACTGCACCTCCTGTGCTCGCGACTCTGAACCGGCGAATGAGATTTGATTGTCTCCCGCGTGCAGCAGGCGCGAGACATCCACCATCAGGGGCGCTTGCACGCTGCGGCCAGCTGGTATTGCGATTCTGCCGGCGCTCGCTCCGTTCACGCGTATGTCTATCTGCGCGGCATTGGCGCCATCGTCGCTGTTCCTGGCATCCAGTAGCGCCATTAAGGCCCGCGCGGTAGACTGCGAAGTGCCCCATGCCCCGTTTTCGCTCGTATTCCGCAAGAGAAACACAGTCCCGCGATCAATCAGCACGTTCAAAGCGGCATCGCCGTGGCCCGCCTTCCGCCAGCGCGCTAACGCTGAAACGACCATGGCGGTGGTCTCCACTTGGCCCCAACGGCCCCAACCATGGTACGGAGTATTCGCACGAAGGGCCCACCAGGCCGCGCCGCGTTCGTCTTGAGCGGCGCGGCGAAGCTGATCGATCACGGGCGCGGCCAGTTCGGCCTTATTCGCCGCCATAGCCGCGAGCGCGTAAGCGGCCAGCGCGTAAGGATCGCCGTACTCGGCCGCTTTGCGCGCCATCTCGCCAAGCTGGCGGTCGAGATCCAGCGAGTCTCCATATCTTGTCTCCACCAGTGCTCGCACTCGCAGCGCGTTGGCTGCCGGTTGGTCCACGGTTTGCTTCGAAAGCCACTGGCGCGCGCGCGCTACAGCATCTTCATCGACTTCAGTGAATGGCTGGGCGTCGGCGAGGAAGGTCAGCGCGTAAGCGGTGAGCGCCACGTCCGTATCGCCGTGGCCCCAGTAGGTGAACCCTCCGTCCTCGTCCTGATACCGGAGCAGGCGCTGATAGCCGGCGCGCAGGTTCTTCATAGCGCGCGCGCTCAACCGGTCGTCGGCAACACCCGCGTCTTTGAGCGCTTTCAACAGCAACAGGTTCGGGTATGTGGAAGAGATGGTCTGTTCGGCGCAGCCGTGCGGCGTTTCGAGTGACGCCTCGATCGCCTCCAAAATCCGCGCCAGCAATGACGGGTAGATCTTCACCTGGCCCTGGATGCTGCCCGCGATGGCATTTGCGGAAATCGCCAGGGACAGAGCTTGGCCGCCGGCGACGACTGAACCGACGGCAGTGCTTCGGCGCTCGCCGTCGGGATGAACCGTAGTCGGCCTCTCTATTGCATCTGAGGCTGAGACGCCCACGGCGGTGATCCGGAGCGGCGCCTTGCTCGCCGCCGTCTCCGCGCGAATGGCCATCACAGCGTTGGCCGAGGACGATGCGGCGACCGTGCCTGGCTGGCTGACCGGCGCGAGCAACCGCAGTTCGTTCGGCAGCTTCGCGGTCACCGTGACCTTCTGTGCCCGTTCCAGGTAGTTGCGCACCGGCACGGGTAGCGAGATCTCGTCCCCGGCGGTCAGCGTCTGGGGCACGTCCAGATCCACAAGAAACGGCTGGAACGCGCGGATGTCAGCGCTTCCTTCGGCGATGCGGCCATCGAGCGTGGAACCGATCACGGCCACGTGCCATGTGGTGACGGAGTCGGCCAGTTTCACGCGTACGGAAGCGTGGCCGGCGGCATCGGTGACCAGCTCCGGCTGCCAATAGAGAGTCTCGGGGAAGTACTCGCGGACACGGGGAGTGGAAAGGGCGGTTTGGGCAAGGGCCGCCACACCCCCTGAGACGCCAGCCGTTTCAGAACTATCTGTAGCCATCGGCGCGGCTTCCGCCTTCACCGCTACCTCTTCGCTGACAGATCCGACTCGCAGTGTAAACTGAACGCGGGTGACATTCGCATCAGTTACGGGGACGGCTTCCATCACGCTTCTCCGGAAGCCTTGCGCGTCGCAGGAGAGCCGGTATTTTCCAGGAGGCAGCGCACTGAAAACGAATTTGCCTTCCCGATCGCTCCGCGTAACGTACGTATCGTTGAGCGTCACTTCCGCGCCGGGGATCGCGGCTCCGGCTGGATCGAGCACGACGCCTGCAATGGTTCCGGTACCTCCGAGGCTGACTGCCGGCAGTGGCGCCTTCTCGGCTACAGGCGGTTCCGGCGCTTGGACGACGCGGCGGAAGGTCGCGACGGCAAAGTCGTCGTAAGTCCCCTTCACGCCGTGCGCGCCCATGCTACGGATCTCCACCGCTCGGGTGGTCTGTTTTGACGGAGTAATCTGTTTGCGATCCTCGGGAGCCCCGTTGTATTCGGTGTAGGTATATTGGCGCACTTGATCGGTGAACGACTCTTCGCTGCGAAACACCAGGTAGTAGGAATGGCCCCACGGGTCCCGGAGCGAATCGAAATCAAGGCCGGAGTTCGCAAGCAGTGCGCGGAAATCATCGGGCGCGACGGGGAGCTCGGGTGCAGCCTCCAGTATCCGATTGATTCGCGCTTCCATGGTTGAAAAGTACGAGCCTCTGAAATCAGCCACAACGAAATCGTCCGCGGTGCCGAACGCGCGGTCCGGACCGGCGCTCAGGATGCGCACCTCCCTATAGCGCATCCAATGGGCGATTTCCGCCCGCATCGGGCTGCCCCAGGGATCGCGCAGAGCTTCGAAGCGAAGACCAGCGGAGTCCACCAGGCGCACAAACTCCTCGGGCGAGGCGGGGTAATCGGAGAGCCCCCGCAGCGCTTCGCGCATCAATGCTTCATCTGGCGCGAACCACTTTCGGCGTATCGTGAACGCAGCGATGTCGTCTGTCGTGCCCGGCTTTTTGTCGGGTCCGCCGCTGAAGAACCTAATGGCGGCATACGCGCCCTCGATAGAGAATCTCGCGTAGAACGGCTGGAGCCACGGGTCCTGCACTCGCCGGAGGGCATTGCCGGCGATCCGCTCCAAGGAGGCGTCGTCGCGCGGGAATTCGAGCGTGTCGATGTAGGATCGATCAATCGCTTCCGCAACTGGGGCGAGCGTCTTTGACGCCGCCTTCTGGAAGGCCTGCTGGATATCTTCTATTGGGTCGTCCGAATTGTTGAAGAGAGATCCCTTGTCCGCAGATAGGACTTCGGCGACCAGTTGCAGGTCGGCATCGTCGAATCTGGCTGGGTCCAGGTTCAACAAGTCGGTCTCGGTGATGCCGCCCAGGTTCGTCTCCCGCGCGTCCGAATCCTCAAACCACCGCCGGCGACCGAACGCGCTGTCGGTTGACGCCCGCTCCAGCACGCTCTGATCCACGATGGCGATCCCCAACGCGGCTTGCGAGGAAGTTTCGAATTGGACGGTGGCGGTATCGCCGGGATGATAGGTGGTCTGAGCCGGAGCTGCCTTCAGCGCCAGATCGGTCGGGCCTGGAAAGTACACCCGCCGCACCGGCGAGAAGTTCTTGACGGTGGCTGCCACCAACCCGACGCTCAGCGCCCGACCGAAGCGTTTGTCGTAGGGAATCTCGACGTCCGCGCGGCCGTCTTGGAGGCGCAGGCTCTTCGTGAAGACAATCTGGTCCCCTTCGTTGTATGCGATCAGGAGGATCGGCTGGTCGGGCCGGGCAGAGCCGATAACGCATTTCACCGCGTCGCCTGCACGATATAGCGTGCGGTCCGTGCTGAACCAGACGGCGGCGGGCTTTAACTGATAGGGCGGCAAGAGCTCGGATGGTAAGTCCATTTGCGCCCGGAGTCCATCCGCAGTAGTGGCGCGGATCTCCAGGTCCTCATTGTCGTCATCTGGGCCAAGAGCCGGGAGTTCAATCCGCGCCAAGCCGAATCGATTTGTCTTACCTCGGCCCAGCAGCGACGCGCCATCGACCACCTCGACGTCGCTGCGCAGAGGCGTTCCGTCGGGAGAGTAGGTAGTGACGTACAGGCGTCTTCCCGCCGCATTGCTTTCCAAACGGACCGCATAGATGTGCACGGGCTCGCGCGAGATCCGGATGTCGAACTTACGCTGCTCGGTCCGGTTGGTTGACAGGTCGGTGAGAAAGGCGATGTAGTGGCGGTCTTCAAACTTGCGGTAGTCGTCGAGCTCGGCTTTGGTGTCCAGGGTGCAGCGGAAGCGTCCCCGGTTATCGAGGGCGCCCTCCGCGACCGCCTTCTTTTCGTCGTCCGCCGCAGCCACACGCACTTTACCGCCGTTCACCGGTTTGCCGAACAGATACTCACCGCGAATCTCGACCTGGGCCGGCTGGCTCACCAGGTAGAACGGGCGGTCCGGCGTCGCGGTCACGCGAAACGAGGGCAGTTCGTAACTTCGTATGCTCACTTGGCGCAAGAAGTAGCGGTCGGTCTCGTCGGTCTTTAGCTTAATGTCGTACCGCCCTGGCTCCACGTATTGCGGGATCTCCCAATCTGTGGACGCTATGCCGAATCGCGACGTCTTCACTTTGGCGGTGTGGTTCAGTTGGTCGGATTCGTCGACGATACGGAGATCGAGTTCGCGACCATCCTCGGCATGGCCGTTAGCATCCAGGGCGAGAACGCGCACATGCATGGTTTGCCCCGGCTGGTAGATGGGTTTATCTGTGTAGGCGCGAAACTCCTCCTTCTTGTTGGGAAGCGGAGTGGATTCGCCATCGGCCTTGAAATCGCCGATCTGAGCTTCGACGTCGATTGTCCCGTCATTATCCGGTTCCCTGGTGACGTGCAACAAGGCGACCCCATCCGGGCCAGTGATGGCCGCGGCTTGGTCGGACGTCACTCTTACGCCTGGAACGGGCTTGCTGGTTAAGGGATGCGTCGCCAGTACGCGCACCTCGAAGGGCTGACTCGGCACGGGGAAACCTGCGGTCACGACGCCAAGCGTAAATGCGTAGTCGGCGATATTTGGCAAGCTCAGTATGCCGGACATGGGGGCGAATACCGTGTAATTCAGGCTGGTGGGAACGACAGAGTATTCGAGGCGCTCGACCAGCGGGTCGCACTTCTCGGAAAGCGGATGCGGGATCAAAACGACCGAGTCGCCCGGTGCAAGGGTGACGTCGCGCTGTGCCTTCCCGTCCACCTGCCCGCCCGGGCTAAGCCACTGGAGGTTAATCCGGACGCCGAGCGCCTGGGACTCACGGTTCTTCATGGCGAGCGAAATCGTGGTGTGTCCGTCCACGAGGACGGCCCGCGTAGCCGGTTCGACGACCGAGACCTGAGCTACGCCACCAATCGAAAAAAGCAGTAGCGCTAATCCGGACGATAGCCGCATGGTGGATCCTCGACTCTCTTCCCGACGTGATAAACCACAAACCACTCTATTTTAGGAGAGAGCCATTCGCCGTGGGCTGCCAAACCGCAAGGCTTGCGGTCGGAAACTTCGGCACTGCGTTGCTTGGAAACATCAGACTGCTAATGGAAACTGCCCGACCGGCGCTGGGCCCGGCGCTCTTGCGCGCCGGCTCCCCTGGTCCACGTTCTCCACCCCGTGCACTCCGGCGTAACGTGCTCGCCCGGTGCGCGCGGAAGGGTGGCCGCAGGGCGGGCTACCGGGCCGCCAACTGCGGAGCCGCCACCAAGGGCGTAATGGCCAGAGTTCGAAACGTATCCACGACGGGGTACCAGCCACCTGTTTTGGCTACATTTCGTGCAACCAAAGTGCAACCGCGCCGCGAAAATAGGCCGTGGTTATATGGACGACGGAGTCAGGCGTGCACTGAAAACACAACTACTTAGCACGCACGCGTACCCGCCGATATGGCATTGTTCGGGTTCGAGCCCCGTCGTCCCCGCCACTTCTCTCCAACAATCGGCGGCTCCCGAGACAGAACGAGCGATCTTTAGTGTCCGAGTATGTCCCGGCTGGTGGGCAGCGTCGAAGCGTCCCAGCCTCCGCCCAGGGCTTCAATCAGAAGGACGCTGGCGGCCATGCGGCGGGTCTCGACATCCACGGCGGAGCGTTCATCCTGCAAGGCGATGGCCTGCGCCGTGATCGCTTGCAGGTAACTGGCGGTGCCGCCCTTGTATTGCGCGGTGGAAACCGTCACGGAGCGCTCGGCGGATTTCACGGCCTGTTCCAGAACGCCGGTTTCGTCGGACAGGACGCGCAGCGCGGCCAGGTTGTCTTCCACTTGCTGGTTACAGGTGTTCCAGCGCGGAATCTCGGCGCTGTGCGTTTGAGACCGCGCGCTGGAAGCTGTGAATTCAGATCCCCGCCACTCCTCTACATGCCATGCATGCCGGCCGTGTTCCCCGCCGCTGCTACAATAAAGCGAAAATGATCCAAACGCTGTTCGGTTCCGTCGAGCGGGAACCGTCCCTCCTGGAAAAACTGAAGAGCGGCGTCGAAAAGACGCGCGCGGGGCTGGTTTCCGCGCTCGAAGACGCCGTTCAGGGAAGGAAAGTCATCGATGCGGATCTGCTCGACGAGCTGGAATCCACGCTCATCGGCGCGGATGTGGGCGTGCGGACCACCGAGGAGATTTTGGCGCGGATTCGCCAGAGGGTGGAACGCCATCAGGTGAACGACGCGGCGGAGTTGCGCGGCCTCATTCGCGAGCATCTGCTGGAGATCCTGCAGGCCAGCGAGCGCGTTCCGGCGCGGGTGGCCGAGCCGCCGGCGGTGATCCTGGTGGTCGGCGTGAACGGGTCCGGCAAGACCACCACCATCGGCAAGCTCGCGCACCGTTTCAAGGAGGAGGGACGCTCGACGCTGCTGTGCGCGGCCGATACGTTCCGCGCGGCGGCCGTCGAGCAGCTCCAGATCTGGGCCGAGCGCGCGCACGCCGGTCTCATCCGCCAACGTCCCGGCAGCGACCCCAGCGCCGTGGTCTTCGACGCCCTCCAGGCCGCGCAGGCGCGCCACGCGGATTACGTGATCGTCGACACGGCGGGCCGCCTGCAGACCAAGGAGAACCTGATGGCGGAGCTGCAAAAGATGGGCCGTACCGCCAAGAAGGTGATCTCGGACGCGCCCCACGAGGTGCTTCTAGTCCTGGACGCGACCACCGGCCAAAACGGCCTCGAGCAGGCGCGCAAGTTCACCGCGACCTCCCGCGTCACCGGCATCGTGCTAACCAAGCTGGATGGCACGGCCAAGGGCGGCATCGTGGTGGCGATCGCGCACGAGCTGGACCTGCCCATCCGCTACGTGGGAGTGGGCGAGAAGATCGGCGACCTGTTGCCGTTCGACGCCGAAAAGTTTATCGAATCCTTGTTTGAGCCATGAACCCCGCACTCATGCGCGAAGCGTTCGACTTGGCGCGGCGGGGCCGCGCGCTGGCCAGCCCGAACCCCATGGTGGGCGCCGTGTTGGAGCGCGATGGCCAGATCGTGGGGCGCGGGTTCCACACCTACGACGGCCTGCGGCACGCCGAGGCGATCGCCCTGGCGGAGGCTGGAGACAAGGCGCGCGGGGCCGCGCTCTACGTGAACCTGGAGCCGTGCGTCCACCAGGGCCGCACGCCGCCCTGCGCGCCGGCGCTGATCGAGGCCGGCGTGGCGCGCGTCGTGGCCCCGATCGAAGACCCCAATCCGCTGGTGGCCGGGTCGGGTTTTCGCGCGCTGCGCGCGGCCGGAGTCGAGGTGGAGATCGCCTCCGCATTCGCCGCCGAGGCGGCCAAACTCAACGAGCCGTTTCTGCATTTCGCGCGCACCCGTCGCCCGCTGGTGACGCTCAAGACCGCCATCACCCTCGACGGTAAGATTTCCGCGCCCGACGACAACCGCGGTTGGATCACCAGCCAGCGCGCTCGCGATTACGTCCAGGAATTGCGCCACGATTCCGACGCTATTCTCACTGGCATCGGCACCGTGCTGGCGGACGATTGTCTGCTGACCGACCGCACCGGTCTGCCGCGCCGCCGGCCCCTGCTGCGCATCGTCATGGATTCGCAGCTTCGGCTTCCGCTGGATTCGAAGATGGCGCGCAGCGCGGCGGGCGACGTGGTGGCTGTGGCCACGTCGGCCGCTTCCCCGGAGCGCCGCCGCATGGCGGAAGAGCGCGGCATCCGCGTGTTGATCTGCGACGGGCCGGGTGGCCGCGCGGATCTGCGGGGCGTCATCGAGTGGCTGGCCCGTGAGAGCTGCCTCTCCCTGATGATCGAAGCCGGCAGCAAGGTGAATTGGACGGCGCTCGAGAGCGGCGCGGTGGACCGCATCTTTTTCTACTACGGCCCCAAGATTCTGGGCGGGCTGGAGGCGCTGCCCTTGGCGGGCGGCCTCGGCCGCCGCCGCCGCGCCGACGCCATTCGCGTTCGCGACGTTACGATACACCCCATCCCGCCCGACGAGTTCGCGGTGGAAGGATACCTGGATGTTTACGGGGATCGTTGAAGAACTGGGCGTAGTGGAATCCATCGCGCCGCGCGCGGCGGGCGCGCGCCTCGCGGTGCGCTGCTCCACGGTGCGTGAGGACATGACGCTGGGCGCGAGCGTCGCCGTGAACGGCGTCTGCCTCACAGCCGCCGATCTGGGCCCCGGCCTGTTTTCCGCGGACCTCGCTCCGGAAACCCTGCGCCGCACCAACCTGGGCGATTTGCGCCCCGGCGCGCGCGTCAACCTGGAGCGCCCGCTGGCGGCAGGCGGCCGGCTGAGCGGCCACATCGTGCAGGGGCACGTGGACGCCACGGGCGAGTTCCTGTCCCTGGAAGCGCTGAGCGGCGACGATTGGTGGCTGCGCGTGCGCGTTCCGGCGGAACTGGACCCGTTCCTGGTTTCCAAAGGTTCCATCGCTATCGACGGCATCAGCCTGACCATAGCCGCGTTGGAGGGGGACGCGATCTCGGTCGCGATCGTTCCGCACACCCGCCGCCACACGACGCTGTCCGGCTACCGCCCTGGCGCGCGCGTCAACCTCGAATGCGACATCCTCGCCAAGCACGTGGCCAAGCTCCTCGGCAAGCTGGGAGGGAAGATGTCCCTCACAGTCGAAGAGCTGCGGGACAACGGGTATTGAAACGTGGAGGCGTTTTGCAACAAAATGCCTTATATGTCAGAATGAAGGCGAGGTATCCTATGCCGCTGATTCAAGTTCGCGACGTTCCCGATCACATCTACCGGCTTTTGGCCGAGCTGGCTGGCCGGGAAAGGCGCAGCCTGGCTCAGCAGGCGGTGGCCGCGTTGGCGCGCGGTCTCGAGGCCGATGTGGACGCCAAGGGCCGTCGGCGGACTGTGCTCAAGAGTCTTCCCATCGGCGTTCCGCCTCGTGTGAAGAAGCTACGGAATCCCGCCGCTTTGATCCGGGAGGACCGGCGCCGGTGAAGGCGGTTTTGGATGCCAGCGCCGCCATCGAGGTCGCTCTTGGCCGCCGCCAGGCCGCAACGTTTGCGGCCATTCTAGAAGAGGCCGCCGAAGTGATGGCGCCCGACCTGTTCATTCCGGAAGTGGTGAATGCCATCTGGAAGTATTACCAGTTTGAGCGCTTGAGCCTGGACGTGTGTGATCGTACGCTGGAAGCCGTCCTCGGCTTGGTGGATGCTCTCGTCCCCTCGAAAGAGATTTTCGGTGAAGCTTTCTTGCTTGCCCGGACGGCTCACCGCCCGGCGTATGACATGTTCTACTTGGCGCTGGCGCGCCGCGAGGACGCGGTTTTTTTAACCGCCGCCGCCGCCCTGCGGAGGGAAGCGGAGCGCCAAGGAGTCCGCACCGGTTGAGCGCGATGGGCCCCAGCCTCGCATCCCGCCGGGGATGCTAGGCCCGTCTTCCGAAGCGCTTTCCCACCCATCGCGAGAAAGCGACAATCCCGGGCAGCGGATCGCTCCACGAGGCGCAAGGGCGGCAGACTGTGTGCCGCCAGCTCAACGCGGCGTGATGTCGCAGAACGGCCGCGGCCGATTCGCCGGCGCGCACCCTGGTTTGCAGGTCTTGGAGCCAATCGCAGTAGACCACGCCGTCTTTCTGGCGGCCTTTGTCGGTTAGGGGCAATCCGAGCGCGAGCCGGTAGGCGATCCACGCCGTCGGAATCCCAATTTGGAAGTCGTAGTCCGCGCCCGATGAGCCGCCCGCGAGCCGCGGATTGTTCTCGATATAGCGGTATGCGCCGTCGCGCGGGTCCTGCCGAAACTCGAAACTTGCGATCCCCGTCAACCGCATGCGGGAGCCCATTTGTTCCGCCAAATCCAGCACGTTTCGGTTGGAAGCGCTGATGGCAATGGTGGCCGGTCCATAATGGGTTGGCATCATGCGGATCTTGCGTTTCAAGCAGGCGCTGGCAAGCCGGTGTGTGCGATCGAAAACGGCATTGCACAACCACGACGCGTCATCCGGAGCCTCGATGAGCTCCTGTCCAATCAGGAAGCGGGTCTGCTCGTCCTTCTCCACATAGAGCCGCTCCACCTCCTGTCGCGTGTGGAGGATTACGCTCTTGTTCCCCAAAACGCTCCAATACGCATGCTTTCGCAGTTTTACCATGATGGGCAGAGGCAGCCTGTCCAGTAGTTCGTCCGCCGAAGACGGCAGCGGCGCGACTGTCCTTGGCAGCGCGAACCCCAGCTTCCCGACCCACGCCGTCTCTTCGGCCTTGTCGTTGAGCGCGCGGATAACCTGGCTCTCTGACAGCAACAGGTGGAACCGCGCCTCCAATTCCGCCCGGTGATCGCAGATGAAGTCCAGAACGATGTCGGAGGTCGGCATGAGAACCGGCCGCTCGGCCGCCGGAATCGCCAGCAGCAAGTCGCGAAGCCGCGTCAGCTTTTCCGCCAGCGGCGCGGCGCCGACGACTAGCGTTTGTTGCTGCGCCCGGGAAAATCCGACCAGATTGTCATCGAAGCGGACCGCGATCGCCGGAACGCCGTGCCGGCGCAACGCGTGGACGGCGCTCAGGCCGGTGTCGAGTCCATGACAGATTACGACCGCGTTAGGGCCTGACACTAGAGATTGCCTCGGCGCAAGTGAGCCTGTCCCTCATCTTCGCAGATCGGCGGACACCGCGCCTAAGGTTACAGCAAGCTTGGCCGGGTGGGACGGGCCTCCCGTTCCGCCGGGGACCCTTTTCAGCAACCGCTCAGGCCTGTTCGACGGACATCTGGCGCTCGGCGATCAGCTTGCTGGCCCCTGCGTGGAAGTGCGGCAGGCGCAGCCAGAAAACAGCGGCGGCTGCCACGCAAATGACGCCGCCGGCAGCCACGGTGGCGGGCGCGCCGATCTTGGAGGCCGCGGCGCCGGCCGCCAGCGAGCCGAACGGCGCCATTCCCATGAACATCATGGAGTAGATCGACATCACGCGCCCCCGCAGGCGGTCCGGAACCATGCTCTGAAGAAGGGTATTCGAGGAACCCGATTGGGTCATCAGGCAGAACCCCACCAGCACCAGGATCGCGCCCGAGAGCCAGACGTTGCGCGAGAGCGCGAAGGCTGTGAGGCAGGCCCCGAAACCGGATGCATAGACCGCCACCCAGCGGCCCAGCCCCTCCACATCCGTGCGGCTGGCGAGCCGTAAGGCGCCGGTAAGTGCGCCGACGCCCGTCGCGCCCAGCAGCCACCCCAGGGCGCGCGGGCCGCCGTGCAAAATACTATCGGCGAAGATCGGCATGAGAACGGTGTACGGCATGCCCGTAAAGCTTACGAAGGCGAGGAGAACCAGAATGGAATGGACCGGCGCGTTGCGGACGACGAAGCGGAACCCTTCGGCCATGTGGGCGAACGGAGACGCGGCCGCGCCGGCCGGCTGTTTCGGCGGGAGCCGCATCATCAGAAGGCCGACAATCACGGCGATGTAACTGGCGGCGTTGGCGAAAAAGCACCAGCCCTCCCCGATGCTCGCTACCAGAATGCCGGCGATGGCCGGGCCCACGACCCGCGATGCGTTGAACATCGAGGAGTTGAGCGCGATGGCGTTCATCAGGTCGGTCTTGCCGACCATCTCCACGAAAAAGGACTGCCGCGCGGGGATGTCGAAGGCGTTCACCGCGCCTAGCAGGGCCGCTAGAACGAAGATCTGCCATATGCGCACCGTCCCGGTGAGCGTCAGCGCCGCCAGCGCAAACGCCAGCAGCATGGCGGCGGTCTGCGTGCCGATGACGACGTGGCGCCGGTTGAGCCGGTCCGCTGCCATGCCGCCCACGGGGGACAACAGAAAAACCGGAATATGGCCGGTGAATCCGACCGCGCCTAGCAGCACCGACGACCCGGTGAGACGGTACACGAGCCACGCCTGCGCCAGGTTTTGCATCCACGTGCCGATCAGGGAGATGAGCTGGCCGCTGAAAAACAGTCGAAAATTACGGTACCGGAGGGCGCGCAGGGTCGCCGGAAGCTGCATGTTGCTTCCATTGTACGTAGCTTGCCGTGGCGGGGTCAGCCGCATTCCCGGTCCGAATCCTCCCGCCGGCCAGCTTGGCGGCGCTACGGTATAATCCGGCGTATGCGTTTGAGAACTGCGCTGGCTGCGCCGGCGATTGTCTTGGCGCTGTCCGCCGCTGTTTTCTGCCAGCCCTTGCCGCAAGGCGTGCAGAAGAAGGCCTCCCTGGCGGGCATCACCGAGTATTCATTTCCGAATGGGCTACGGGTGTTGCTGTACCCCGAAGGTTCCAGCCCCTCGATCTCCGTCAATGTCGTGTATCTGGTCGGCTCGCGCAACGAAGGCTATGGCGAGACGGGTATGGCGCACCTGCTGGAGCACATGGACTTCATCGAGACCACCACCGGCCGGAAGATCAAGGAGGAGCTGGTCAACCACGGGGCCTCATGGAACGGAACCACCGACTATGACCGCACCAATTATTTCGAGACCTTCACCGCCAGCGACGAGAACCTGCAATGGGCGCTGGGTCTGGAGGCCGACCGCATGATCCACGTCAAGCAGGCCAAGGCGCTGCTGGACAAGGAAATGACCGTGGTGCGGAACGAGTTCGAGCGCGGCGAAAACAGCGCGTCGAGCATCCTGGAGGAGCGCGTGATGTCCACGGCGTACCTGTGGCACAACTATGGGAAATCGCCCATCGGATCGCGCGAAGATATCGAGAAAGTACCCATCGACCGCCTGGCGGCCTTTTATCGCAAGTACTACCAGCCGGATAACGCCGTGGTGGTGATCGGCGGTCGGATCGACCCAGGCAAGACCTTGGCCATGGTGGCCGGCACGCTCGGCAAGATCCCCAAGCCTGCGCGCGCGCTGGACCAAACCTATACCGTGGAACCCGTGCAGGATGGCGAACGCTACGTGGAGCTCCGCCGCGTCGGTAACGCGCAGGACGTCATCCTTGGCTATCACGCGCCGGCCGCGGCGCACGGCGATGCAGTTGCCCTCCAGGTGATGTCGGGCCTCATGAACGGCGGCGGCGGACGCGGGGGCGGCGGAGCAGACGGGCGGCTTTACAAGGCCTTGATCGAAACCAAGAAAGCGCAATCCGCCAGCATGTCGTTCGAGCAGTTGCACGATCCAGGAATGGTCCTGGTTTCGGCCAGCCTGAGCATGGACCAGTCCATCGACGAGGTGCGCAAGATCCTGATCGACGCCATCGCGGGCGTCGTGATCAATCCTCCCACCGCGGACGAGATCGATCGCGTGAAGACGCGGTCGCTGCGCAACCTCGAACAGAGCATGGCGAACACGTCGAGCTTCATCACCAACGGGCTGACAGGGCCGATTTCGCAGGGCGACTGGCGGCTGGGTTTCCTGAACCACGACCGCCTCAAGGACGTCGCCCCCGCGGACGTCGTGCGGGTCGCCAAGCTGTACTTCAAAGCGTCCAACCGCACGGTGGGCGTTTTCATTCCCGACGCCCAGCCCGACCGGACCCAGGTCCCGGCCGCGCCGGCGCTGGGGACGTTGATGGCCGCCTACAAGACGGATTTCAAGATTTCGCACGCCGAATCCTTCGACGCCACGCCGGCGAATATCGAGAGCCGGGTGACCCGCTCCAAGCTTACGAATGGCATGAAGGTGGCGATGCTGCTCAAGCAGACGGCCAACAACCGGATTTCGGCCGTCGTCGAGCTGCACTTCGGCGATCCGGCCACTTTAGCGGGCACGAACGCGGCGGCGCAGTTCGCCGGGTCGCTGCTCATGGCGGGCACGAAGAACATGACGCGCGAGCGGATCGCGGATGAATTGCAGAAGCTGAATGCCCAGGTCACGGTCTCGGGCGGAGGCGGAGGCGGCGGAGGAGGGCGCGGCGGGCAGGGCGGCGGAAGCTTGGCCGGCGCGAGCGCATCCATTAGCGCTCCGGACGCTAACTTCCCGGCCGCGTTGCAACTGGCGGCGGAGATCCTCAAGGAGCCGGTCTTCCCCGCGGACGAGTTCGACCGGAGCAAAACGGCGCGGCTGCGATCGCTGGCGGAGCCGCCCACCGAACCGGCGCAGCTCTCGCAGGAGGCCTTGCAGCGTCACTTGAGCCCATTCGCCAAGACCGACGTCCTGTACAGCCCCACGCGCGAGGAGCAACTCGAGGCCGTCCGCAAGGTGACGCTCGACGACGCGAAGAAGTTCTATGCGCAGTTCTACGGGGCCGACCATGGGGAGTTCGCCATCATCGGCCAGTTTGACAAGGCTGCCATTCAGCAGTTGGCGGAGGAGCTTTTCGGCAAGTGGAACAGCTCCGCGCCTTACCAGCGGCTGGTCGCGCCCTTCAAGGCGGTGGAGGCGATCGATCGGAAAATCGAAACGCCCGACAAGGCGAACGCGCAGTTCGAGGCCGGCATGCGCCTCCAGATGTCGGACCGCGACCCGGACTACCCGGCCATGGTTCTGGCCAATTACATGTTCGGCGGTTCGATTACGGCGCGCATCCCCAACCGGATCCGCAACAAGGAGGGGCTGAGTTACAGCGTGAGCGCCGCGCTCAGCATTCCCTCCGAGGGCGATTCGGCGCTGTTCTCCGTCATGGCGATCGCCAATCCCGGCAACATGCCGAAGGTGGAATCGTGCTTCAAGGAGGAGCTGGATAAGGCGCTGAAGACCGGCTTCACCGCCGAGGAAGTGGCCGCGGCCAAGAAAGCGTACGCCGACGCGCGGCTGCTGGCGCGCTCGCAGGACCAGTCGCTGCTCGCCTTGCTCGCATCGCACGAGCATCTCGGCCGGACTTTCAAATGGGACGGCGACATCGACGACAAGATCCAGGCCCTGACTCCCGCGCAGATCGACGCGGCCTTCCGCAAGCGCATAAACGCCGCGGGGATTTCGATTGTGAAGGCCGGCGATTTCAAGGCGGCGGCAGTGTTCCAATAAGACATATATGAGGCAGCCGATGGACGCGGAGGAACGCCCATTTCTTTTCGTTTTGAATCGGCGTTTATCGGCGTTCATCGGCGGCGGGATTCTTTGTGATTCTAGCCATTGACATAGGCGGTACGAAGTTCTCCATGGCGGCGTTCGATGGCGCGCGCATGACGCGGCGCGAATCGCGGGCCACCGACGCCACGGGAGGGCGCGAGTGGATGCTCGCGCAGATCCGCGAAATCGCCCTCGCCTGGCTGCGCGATTTCCCCTTCGAGCGCTGCGGCATCGGCTTCGGGGGGCCGGTGGATTTCGCCGCGCAGCGCGTGCGCCTTTCCACGCACGTGGGCGGCTGGCGCGATTTCGACCTCCCGGGCTTCGTGCGGGAACTGACCGGCGCGCCGGTGACGATGGATAACGACGCCAACGCCGGGGCCATCGGCGAGGCCGAATTCGGGGCGGGGAAGGGCTTCTCCCCGCTCTTCTACATGACGCTTTCCACGGGCATCGGTGGCGGCATCTGCCACGAGGGCCGCGTATGGCGCGGCGCGGATTCCTGCGCGGGCGAGATTGGCCACCTGACCATCCGTCCGGACGGCCCCGAATGCCTCTGCGGCGCGCGCGGCTGCTTGGAGCGGATGTGCTGCGGTCTCTGGCTGGAGAGCGACCACGGCAAGCCCGCCACGGAGCTGATGCAAGATCCGTCGTTCGTGGCGCGCTACGTCGTGGACCTGGCGTTGGGCTTGAAGGCGGCGACCATGCTGCTCAACCCGGCGCGGATCGTGATCGGCGGCGGAATCGCCAAAGCCGGCGGCCGCCTGTTTGTCCCTCTGCGCGCCGAGCTGGACCGCCAGATCACGGCGTGGTCGGCCGCGCGGATCGACGTGGTCCCCGCCGCGCTAGGCGACGACAGCGTCTTATACGGCGCCCTGGCGCTGGCCACATGCTAACCTCGATGTTCTATGCCCTATTTATCGATTCGCGATCTTGATCTGAACGGAAAACGCGTATTCATCCGCGTGGATTTCAACGTGCCGCTCGAAAAGAACGACAAGGGCGGCATGGTCATCACCAGCGACAAGCGCATCAAGGCGTCGCTGCCCACCATCCGGTACGCGCTGGAGCACGGGGCCGGCGTCATCCTGGCCTCGCACCTCGGCCGTCCCAAGGGCAAGCCTAATCCGGATATGAGCCTGAAGCCGGTGGCCGCGCGGCTCCAGGAACTGCTGGGCCGTCCGGTCCAGATGGCCCCGGATTGCGTAGGCCCTGAAGTTGAGGCCCTGAAGCCCGCGCCGGGAGGCGTGCTGCTTCTCGAAAATCTGCGCTACCACCCCGAAGAAGAGAAGAACGATCCTGAGTTCGCCAAAAAGCTGGCGGCGCTATGCGACGTCTACGTCAACGACGCTTTCGGCTCGGCGCACCGCGCGCACGCTTCCACTGAGGGCATGGTGCGCTTCGTGCCCACGGTGGCCGCGGGCCTGCTGATGGAGCAGGAGCTGAAGTACCTCGGCATGGCGGTGACGAATCCGGCGCGCCCCTGCGTTGCCATCCTGGGCGGCGCCAAGGTGTCCGACAAGATCGAAGTCATCCGGAACCTCGGCAAGGTTGTAGACCGTCTGCTGATCGGCGGCGCCATGGCGTACACGTTCCTGAAGGCCCAGGGTAAGCCGACCGGCAAATCGCTGGTGGAAGCCGACAAGGTCGAGTTGGCCGGCAACCTGCTGGCGGAACTCGGCGGCAAGCTCCTGTTGCCGGTGGATCACGTGGTGGTGTCGGAGATCGCCGCCGGAGCGGCGAACGAAGCGGTGGAGACGATTCCCGATGGCAAGATCGGCGTGGATATCGGGCCTAAAACTATCGAGCAATTCGAGCGCGCGCTCGCCGGGGCGAAGACCGTCATCTGGAACGGCCCCATGGGCATCTTCGAGAAGCCGCCGTTCGACAAGGGGACTGTCGCGCTGGCGAAGGCCGTAGCGGCTTCCGGAGCCGTTTCCGTGGTGGGTGGCGGCGATTCCGAGAAAGCCCTCAAAGCCGCCGGAGTCGCGGACAAGATCACGCACGTCTCTACGGGCGGCGGGGCCTCTCTGGAGTTTCTGGCCGGCATTCAACTGCCGGGAGTGGTGGCTCTGAATCGGTAGGACGTCGCGCCGCGACGCCGCAGGAGTTGGACATGCAAGTGGGTACGCCGAGCCGCGGCAGCGCCCATTTCATCAGAGCGAAGTACGCCGCGCCAAACAGGACGACAGCAAGCCATTCGGGCATCTATAGTTAAGGACGCAAAAAGCAGGCCCCTGGTGACACGATTCGCCGCTGAGTTGCCGAATACTCATAAGGAAGCTACCGGGCTCGCATAATAGAGCGGCAATCCGTCGTGGGGCAGGATGGCATCCTGCGCGGCGGTTGGCAACCGCCGCTGTCGCTATATTACGCGAGATTCAATAAGTTATAGGTATGACTGTGGAAGCGATCAAGGCCGCCATTGAGGGGCTGCCAGAGCCGGACCGCCGGAATCTCGCCGAATGGCCCGGCGATTTTGAGGAGCGGGCTTGGGATGAGGAGATCGCCCGGGATTCCGCGCCTGGCGGACGCGCCGCCTCGCTGGTAGCGCAGGTGCGCCGTGGCATCGCCGCGGGCAAGGCGCGTCCCATGGAAGAAGGCTTTGCAACGCGCCGGAAATCCCGCCGCCTCACAGCAGCGCCAACTCCCGTTGAATCTCTCCCGTGACGCGCGCTTCTCGATCGCCCACGAACATGTTGATTTCCGAGCGCACGCCGAACTCCGGCAGATACACGCCCGGCTCGATGGAGAAGCACGTCCAGGACGCCACGCGGCGCTCGTCGTGGTTCTCGAAGTTATCCATGTTGGCGCCGTTGCCGTGTACGTCCTGCCCAATCGAGTGGCCGGTGCGGTGCGTGAAGAACGAACCGAAGCCGCGGCTTTCGATGTAGCCGCGGGCCACGTCGTCCACCTCGTAGCCGTGCAGCGGATCTCCGGCGGCCACGGCGCTTCGGACGCGTTCGATGGCGGCGTCGCGCGCGCCGGTCACCACGGCGAATACGTTGCGCATCTCCGTGGTGGGAGTCTCGCCGCAGAAACCGGTCCAGGTGATGTCGTAATAGACCGCGCCGGACCGGTCCAGCTTGGCCCACATGTCCAGAAGCACGAAATCGCCGCGGCGGATGGGCGCCGTGGCTTCCTCGGTCGGTTCGTAGTGCGGGTTGGAGGCGTTGGCGTTCGCGCCCACGATCGGCCCGTGATCGGTGATCATGCCGGCCTTGGCAAAGCTCTCCAGGACGAATTTCTTGATATCGATTTCCTGGAGCGGAGCGCCGTTCCGCGTGCGTTCGCGGATGAGCGCAAAGGCTTCGGCGCGGATGCGGTCCACGCGGCGGCCGGCTTCCAGGTGCGCATCCAGCGCCTCCGGGGTCCACCGCGCCTCGAACGTCTGGATCAATTCCGCCGAAGTGACTACCTCGATTCCCAAACTGCGCACCAGCTCCACGGTCCCCGCGTCGACCATGGAGACGTACGGAATGGCGCACTGCGGCGAGTACTGCATGGCCACGCGCCGCATCCCCGTCAGAAGCTGGCGCAGGGCGGATACCTGTTCGCTCCAGCTCGAATACGGGATCTTGCGGCCGGGCAGCGCCGCGATCATCCCGGGTTCGACGCGGTGCGCCAGTCCGGCCGGCTCGCCTTCGGCGGGGATCAGGTAATACCACCGCCGCGTCGGGGTGCTCGGCGCCGTGAATCCCAGCGCGCGGTAGGCCAGCGGATCGCGCAGGTGGTGATCGAAGAACAACCACCCGTCGAGCTCTTGGCTGCGGATTTCCCGCTGTATCGACTCCAGTTGCATAGTGGCGCCGCCGGTCTTGCCGGCGGCGGCGTCACACCTGGATTCGCGCTCAAGACGCGCGCTGCTCCCATCCGAGCCGCGAACGTCAGAGAGCGGTTTCCCTTACGCCATCGGCTCCGCGCCGTGGCCGTTCCAGGCGATGGTCTTGCCGCCGCTCCGGATCGAGACGCCGGCCATCAATAGAGGAATGGTGGAGAAGGCGCCGATCTCGATATCGCACACCGGCTTTTCCCGGCTCTTGATGCACGCCAGGAAGTTCAGGATGTGCCTGCCGGCGTCGGTATCGAAACCCGCGCCGCCCTGCGGGGGCTCGTCGTGCAGCGCGACCTTTTTCGCTTCAAAGGCGCCGCCGCCGCGGCCGCCGCCCGATGGCTTCACCTCGTAGCCCTGCCGGTTGACGAACAGCATGCCCCGGTCGCCCCAAATATAGGTGCCCTGCGCGTCCGACCGCGAGCTGTAGTCCGCCACGAACTTCGGATACTGCCACGCCACCTCGGTTGTATCCGGGACCCGGTCGTCCTGCGGCCGGCTGAACCAGCCATAGGACGCGGCCGCGCGGGTTGACGGCGCCGTCACGCCCAGGTACCAATGCACGATGTCGAGCAGGTGCACGCCCCAGTCGGAAAGCGGTCCCCCGCCGTATTCCCAATAACTGCGCCAACTGCGCTGGCGACTGGAGCTGTACGGCCGGCGCGGCGCCGGCCCCTGGAACATCTCCCAGTCGAGGCCGGGCGGAGGAGCGGAGCTTTCGGCCGACATCGCCATTCGGCCGCCGCCAGCGCCCGGTCCGCCGCGCCCGGCTCCGGCTCCCGCCTCGCTACGTCCAGCTCCGGCTGCGGCGTCGCCGCGCCCGGCTCCAGTCCCCGCCGCGCCACGTCCAGCCGCAGCTCCGCCCCGGCTGCCTCCGAAACCGCCGCCGCCGCCCGGATTCACCACCATCGCATGGCGGACATTGCCGATAATCCCGCTCTCGATGACCTTGTAGGCTTCCATGAACGGCGCGCTGCTGCGCTGCATCAAGCCCACCTGCACCACGCGCTTATGCTCCCGCGCGGCCGCTACCGCCTTCATGCACATGTCGATGTCGTTGGAGACCGGCTTCTCCAGATAAATGTCCTTGCCCGCCTCGCAGGCCGCGATGGCGATGGGGCAGTGCCAGTGGTCGGGCGTGGCGATCACCACCACGTCGATATCCTTGCGGTCGATGATCCGCCGGTAGTCGCCGTACATGTCCGGATTACTGGCCGCAACCTTGGCGGCAGCCTCCATGTTCGGTTGATACACGTCGCACACCGCGGCGATGCGGAAGGCGGGGTTGAACTTGAATTGCGGAATCAGCGCGTGTTGCGCGCGCGTGCCGGTGCCGATAAATCCGACCGTGAGCTGGTCGGTGGCCGCCGGGGCCTTAGAGACCCCCGCCACGGCTGCTCCCAGGGCTGCCCGGGACAAGAATGATCGTCGGTTTTCCATAGATTCTCTCCTAAAGGAATCGGTAGGTCCCCTGCGGACTCCACCAGATCATATCACATGGCTCTTTTACGGCCGGAGCGCGGCGCTACTCCGCGGAGATGGATACAGGCGCAAACGCTGGAGCGAGGAACGCGCCCAAGGCCGCGACGACGGGTATGCATTACTGGTGGTTGACCCACGCCGCCCTCGGATGGGGCGGCGTGGGCCAGTTTCTACGCCTAGGCGACCAAACGGTCGCGCAGGGCGCGTCCGCCGCGCCGACTACGCCAGCGGCTCGGCGCCGTGGCCGTTCCAGGCGATGGTCTTGCCGCCGCTAAGGATCGAAAGGCCGCCCATCAGCGTAGGAATCGTGGAGAAAGCGCCGATCTCGATATCGCACACCGGACGTTCCCGGCTCTTGATGCACGCCAGGAAGTTTACCAGATGCCTGCCGGCGTCGGATTCGAGGCCCCCCTGATAGTTCCCCAATTCATCGTGCAACGCAACCTTCTTCGCTTCAACGCCGCCGCCGCCGCGGCCGCCGCCCACCGGCCGTACTTCGTAGCCGTTCCGGTTGACGAACAGCATGGCTTGGTCGCCCCACAAATAGGTGCCTTGCTGTTCCGAACGCGAGCTGTAGTCGGCGACGAAGTTCGGATATTGCCAGGAAACTTCGATCGTGTCCGGCACGCGCTCGTTGTCCGGCGGACGGCTGAACCATCCAGACGATACAGCCGCGTGGGTCGAAGGCGCCGTAACGCCCTGGTACCAATGCGCGATGTCGAGCAGATGCACGCCCCAGTCGGAGAGCGGGCCGCAGCCGTAGTCCCAATAGCTGCGCCAGTTGTGCTGGCGGTCGGAGGTGTACGGATGTTTCGGCGCCGATCCTTGGAACATATCCCAGTCGAGGCCGGGAGGGGGAGTCTGAGGTTCGGTCGAAACCGCCGGCCGCCCGGCGCCCGCTCCGCCACGCCCCGCCGCGGCTTGCGCCGCGCCGCCCGCCCCACCGCGCCCTGCGCCCTGCTCCGTTCCGATGCCGCCGCCGGCCGGAGCGCCGCGTCCGCCTCTGGACCCGCCGCCCGGGTTGATCACCACCACATGACGGACCCTGCCCAGAACGCCGCTCTGGACCACCTTGTAAGCTTCCATGAACGGCAAGCTGCTGCGCTGCATCAGGCCCACCTGCACCACGCGCTTGTACTGCCGGGCCGCCGCCACCGCCTTCATGCACATGTCGATGTTATTGGAGACCGGCTTCTCCATATACATGTCTTTGCCGGCCTCGCAAGCCTGGATGGCAATGGGGCAGTGCCAGTGGTCGGGCGTCGCAATCACCACCGCGTCGATGTCCTTGCGCTCGAGGATCCGCCGGTAGTCGCCGTAGGTGTCTACTTTACTATCGCCCACGAACTTGAAGGCCTGATCGAGGTTCGGTTTGTATACGTCGCACAGTGCGGCAATGCGGAAGCCAGGGTTGACCTTGACTTGCGGAATGATGGCTGCATTGGCGCGGATGCCGGTCCCAATAAATCCGACCACCACCTGGTCGGAAGCCGCCGGAGCCTTGGTGGCTCCCGCCGCCGCCATTCCCAGGGCTGCCCGGGTCAAGAATGATCGTCGGTTTTCCATTTTTGAATCACATCTCCTAAAGGATATGGTTAGGCCCCTGTCGGACTTTCCCAAATCCTATCACATGGCGTCCGATCAGGCGGGGCGCGGAGACAATACGCGCGCGGGCGCAAAAGACCTCTCGCTCTGCAAACCGTCGCCGGCTCGCGGGCCGCCGCGGCGCGCTGGGGCGCTGCGCGTGTTCCTGCTGTCAATTTCCGTAGCGCGAGGCGCGCTGGACCATCGGGCCAACTACGCCAGCGGCGCGGCGCCGTGGCCGTTCCAGGCGATAGTCTTCCCGCCGCTCCGGATGGACACGCCGCCCATCAAAGTAGGAATGGTGGAGGTGGCGGCGATCTCGATATCCGCTACCGGCCGCTCCCGGCTCTTGATGCACTCCAGGAAGTTGATGATATGCTTGCCTTCGTCGGACTCGAAGGACTGCGTACTGGGCGCCAATTCGTCGCGCAACGCAACCGTTTTCGCTTCGAACGCTCCTCTTCCGCCGCCGCCGGCGCTGGTCGTCGGCCGGACGCTGTAACCGTACCGGTTGACGAACAGCATGCCACGGTCGCCCCACAGGTAGGTGCCTTGAACGTCGGAACGGGTGCTGTAGTTGGCCACGAACTTCGGATACTGCCAGGAGACTTCGGTCGTGTCCGGGACGCGATCGTCCTGCGGGCGGCTGAACCACCCGTACACCGCGGCGGCCGAGCGCGAAGGTTCGGTCACGCCCAAATACCAGTGCGCCACGTCGAGAAGATGGACGCCCCAGTCGGAGAGCGAGCCGCCGCCGTACTCCCAATAGCTGCGCCAATTCATTTGGCGCTGGGAGCTGTACGGCCGCCGTGGCGCCGGCCCTTGGAACATTTCCCAATCCAGGTCGGGAGGAGGCGTGGAAGACTGGTTCGCCATCCGGCCGCCCCCGGCCGCTCCGCCGCGTCCCGCCGCGCCTGGAGCGCCGCCGGCGCCCGCCGCGCCTGGAGCGCCCGCCGCGCCCCGGCCGCCGCCGCCGCCGCCCGGGTTCACCACCACGACATGCCGGACGTTGCCAATGATGCCGCTCTGGTAAATCTTGTAAGCCTCTAGGAACGGGGCGCTGCTGCGCTGCTGCAAGCCCACCTGCACCACGCGCTTGTACTGCCGCGCGGCCGCCACCGCCTTGACGCACATATCGATGTCATTGGAGAGCGGTTTCTCCACATAAACGTCCTTGCCCGCCTGGCAGGCGTCGATGACAATGGGGCAATGCCAGTGGTCGGGCGTCGCGATCGCCACGACGTCGATGTCCTTGCGGTCCAGCACCCTCCGGTAGTCGCCGTAGGTGTCCACTTTACTGCCCACAACTTTGAGGGCCACGTCCAGGCTCGGTTTGTACACGTCGCACAGCGCGGCCGCGCGGACCTCTTTGTGAAACGTAAAGCTTGGGATCAGGTGCCTTTGGGCGCGGCCTCCGGTGCCGATAAATCCGATCACCAGTTGGTCGGACGCCGCTGGAGCCTTCGAGGCTCCCGCCGCCGCCAAGCCCAGAGTCGCTTTAGTCAAGAATGATCGTCGGTTCTCCATCTGAAATCACACCTCCTTAGAAAGAATTGGCTTAGTCTTTTCGGGATTGCGCAGACCGGATCAAGCGGATGAAAGCATCGGTCCGGCGCATTCGATCTTATCACGCGGCTCTCACGGCAGCCTGGGCGGCGCAGATTCCCGTGCAAGGCTCTGAACGTCCGTAGCGATCCGACGAATTACGGGCGCCCCGCCGCGGGACTTGAGGACGACCCATTGTTGTATACTCAATGGGACCTGGAAGTCGAAAATGGAAATTCCGGGTTGAACGAGAAATCGTTTCCGAAGGAACGATGGTTTTGTTCAAGGCGAAGCGGCCAGGCGTAAGAGCGCGCCCGAGCTGGTTGGAGGTGAAATCTATGCGACGACGAATGTTCTTGCAATCTTTTTCGGGGGCCGCACTGGCTGCGTCGACCGCGGCTGCGCAGGCTCCGCGGGCCGGCCAGGCAGCCGGCGCGCCTGCTCCGCAGGGCGGCTCGGGAAGCATTGTCCTTACCGAGAAAGAGTATTTCGAAGGGCCCGGATACGTCTTTTTGGCCTACCACAACAATAATTCCAACATGCAGGGCGGGCTCCAGATTCTACGAAGAGGCGAACGCCTGCTCGATAGCGGCAGCCTGCTGCTGACCCCCAAGGGCGAGCCAGGCCGAGGCGGGGCCGGAGGGCGCGCCCCATCCAGTGGCGTGCAGCGCCGTGTCGCGGATCGGGAACATGCCACTGCCACGCTCTTCGGCCAAGTGGGCGCGCTGAATATGGGTTACCAGATCGTCTGCCGCACCGATGGCCAGCGCATGTTCGTCACGCTGAAGTTCGACAAGGCGCTGGACTGGAGCAATATCGAGGAAGCCGGCTTCCAGATGTATCTTTACCCGGCGGCGTACTACGAGAAGTCGTTCTCCGGCGATTCGCTAACGGGCGTGTTTTCCCGGCTGTTCAACGGGGAGACCGTTCTGGGGCGCACGCGGAACAGCTTGCGGATCGCCCCGGAAGATCCCATTTGCGGCGTGACCTTCGAACGGCGCGACGGCGAGTTCAGGGTGGAAGACGCACGCGGAATCAGCGGCCGTACGGCGTGGTTCCGGGTGGTGGCCCCCATCGAGCCGGGATCGACCGCGACCGAACTGGAGATCGTCATCACGACGCCCCTCGATCCGCAGTGGCGCCGGCCGGCCCTGATCGCCGTGCAGCAAGTGGGGTACCACCCGGGGCAGCCGAAGCAGGCGGTGATCGAGCTGGATCCCCGGGAGGACTTCACAGAAAAGGCGAGCCTGTACAAGATGGGTGCCCGCGGCCAGAAGGCGCTGGTCAAAGCGGAGAACCCCAAACCTTGGGGACGGTTCTTCTATTACAAGTACGCAACGTTCGATTTCAGCGAAGTGACGGACCCGGGCGTGTACGTCGTGGAGTTTCAGGGGCAGACGACGGGGCCGATCCGCATCGACCGGCAAGTTTACGAGCAGGCCTGGCGGCCGACCCTGGAAGTGTTTCTGCCCGTTCAGATGTGCCACGTGGCGGTGCTCGAGGGCAATCGGAGCTGGCACGGCGCTTGCCATGTGGACGATGCCTTGCAAGCGCCCGCAAACCGGGTGGGCCTGGATGGCTATCAGCAGGGCAAACTCGAGACGCGATTCGCCGACTACGAGCACATACCAGGACTGAACTGGGGCGGATGGCACGACGCCGGCGATCACGATCTGCCGGGCGGCAGCATGTCCCCGACCACGTTAGCCCTGGCCTTGGCTCAGGAGGAGTTTCACCCGGGCTCGGACATGACCACGGTCCGCCGCGCCGACCGCACGGTGCTGCTGCACGTCCCCGATGGGGAAGAAGATCTTCTCCAGCAGATTGAGTACGGCGTCGAAGGTTTGATGGCTTCCTACCGGGCGGCGGGGTTCGTTTTCGCCGGGATTATCGAGAGTACGCGCGATCAATACGATCACACGGGCGATCCGGTGAACATCACGGATAACCTGGTTTACGACAGCAGCTTAAAGCCCGATCAGGTAGTGGATGGACGTTGCGGCAAGCGCGATGATCGCTGGGCGTACACCAACCGCAACACCGGACTGCAATACAAGGCGGCTCAAACCTTCGCCGCGGCGAGCCGGGTGCTGCGCGCCAAGAAACCCGCCCTGGCCGACGAGTGTCTGGCCGCGGCGGGCAAACTTTGGGAGTACGAGCAGGGGCACACGCCGGTTTACGCCCCCGGCTCCTATGCGGGCCGCGGCGGGATCTCGGAGGAAATCGAAGCCACGGCGGAGCTATGGCTGACTACCGACGATGCGCGTTACCAGAAGCGTCTCTTCGAGCTTTTGCCCCAGGCGACTTCAGGCTCGCCCGAGCAGTTTGGGGGCGGGATCGGATGGGTGCTGGCGCGGCTGCTGCCCAAGGTTTCCGATCCGGCATTCCGCAATACGGTCCAGGAGCAGGCCAAGAAGTGGAAGGCCGCCACGGACGCGATGGAAGCCACCAATCCGTACGGGATTCGCTTCCCCTCCCGCCTTCTGGCGCCCGACTGGAAACTGGACTCGGCCGCGCAGGCGAGAGGCGACACCGGAAAGATCTCCGCTTGGGACTTACAGACCGCCGGCATGCACCATTACTTCTATCACAAGCACATGCCGGAGATCTTCGACGCCAACAGCTTGTTCCGCGCGGTGAGCTTCGTGCTGGGCTGCCATCCGGCCACGGATACCAGTTGCGTGTCCGGCGTAGGGCTTAACTCGCAGTTGATCGCCTATGGCGTGAATCGGGACGATTGGACGTACATTCCAGGCGGCGTGATCTCCGGCATTTCCTTAGTCAAACCGGACTTCATCGAGCTCAAGAACTTCCCGTATCACTGGTATCAGACGGAGTATGTGATCCATGGAGCCGCCAGTTACATCTTTGTTGTGCTGGCGACGCAGTGGCTACTGGAGCATCCACGTTCCGGGTCGCAAGCCTGAAATCGCGGCGTTGCGGCGCCGGCGAAATCAGACCGTTCAGCGCTTTTCAACTCTTTCAAAAAGTTTGCGGCATTACGCCGGCGGTGCGCCCCTACAGGGGCAAGGACGCCGCCAGCGCGACTTGCCGGCCTGCCGCACGGTCCTCGACGATGATCTTGCCGCCTTCCAGCCGCACGTCGTCGATCTTCGACATGCCGGCAGGGGTCTTGGCGTAGAACATCGCGAAACGGGTCGTGATCTTCGACTTGGCCGGCAGCCAGCGAAACAGCGGCGTGTCAAACATAGTTCCGGTCGTGACCGTCTCCCGCCGGGGCACGTCGAACGGCTGGGTGGCGAACTCCAAGCCTCGCTCGAGCCAGCCGTTCGCGTTGTAACTCATCCATAGCTGTATCCAAGGGTACTCCGCGCTGCGGAGGATGTAGCCCAAAAGGTATTGCCTGGCCGGGTTCACGGCGGTCACAAAGGCAAGCCTTTGCGACGGATCGTACAAGGTCGCGGTGTGGTCCACCGAGTCCGGAGAAGCCGGCACGCCCCGCAGGTCAATGGCGGGGCCGCCGCCCTTGGCCGGCGCCATGGGCCAAGTGAAATCCTGGAAGGAAGCGAGCCGGTGACGCGCGGCGTCAGCTCCGCCGGCATACGCGCGGGTCTTGGAGCGGGCGCTGGACAGGTCCACGAAGTTCTTCTCCGGCTCCAGGAAGGGCGCTGCGATCGTGGCATGCTCGGCCCAGTTCACAGGGCGGTCGAAACCCAGGAGGCTCTCCAGCTCGCTATCGACGTAAACCACGCTCTCCCCGTCGACCAGGGTGAAGGTTCGAGTGAAGATCTCCTGGGTCACGGGCAGCGTCACCGTGAACTTCAGCGCCGTTGCGACGCCTTGCTTGCCCGAGGACGCGACCTGCCAGGGCGTGACATGGGCCTCGCCGTGGTCCGACAGTCCCGCCTTTCTTTCCTCGGGTGAGACCGGGCCGAAGCCGTCCACGCAGACGAAGTGGCCGACCAGCTCCGGAGGGTGCGGGGGTGCCGGGTTCAACGTCAGCTTTTCCGGGTTTCCGAACGGGCTGAGTTTCTCCGGGTCGCCTTGAAGCAGCAACCGAAGCATGGCGCCGCCCCGCGCGGCGACCGCCAGCTCCAGCTTGTCGTTTGAGATCACGTACGAGGGAAAGCTGTAGACGATCTCCTCCCGCACGGCGGAAGGAGCCTGATCCCATGCCAGAGAAGCAAGAAGGACGGCCGAGAGCATACAAAGGGGTTTCATTGCCTGGGTATTATACTCGGAATCCTGCCGAGCGGTGTAGATTAAGGCCCTTGTTCGAATTCGTTCGGATAGTATCACAGCCCACAGGCGCTGTATACCCCTTCCGCCACACCCCTTCCGCCACCCCTTCCGCCGCGCCGCGCGCCGGCGAAATACAACCGACGGCGTTACAGCCTTCGTTGCAACTCTTCCTGCGCCACGCCCTCGATCTCCACCAGCTTGATGCGCGCCGTGGCGCCGGCTACGATGCGCACGCGCGAGCGCGGAACGCCCGCCAGTTCCGCAAAGAAGCGGATGCATTCCTCGTTGGCCTTGCCGTCCGCGGGCGGGGCGGCGAGGTCCAGTTTGTACGCCTCGCCCAGGCGGCCGGTGATCGCCGTGCGCTTGGCGCGGGGGTGCGCTCTTACCGTGATACGCGCCATTCGATCCTGGCTCGCAGGTTCGCCACTCCCGCCGCGACGCGCGCGTCCACCACGTCGAAGGCCACGGCGTCGTCCAACCAGTCGTGGCTGGTGCCATCGGCGTTTTGGGTGGCGACGGTAAGCGTATATTGCTGCGGGGTCAGCCAGCATTCCACGTGGAAGTCGACCTGCAATTCATCGCCGGCTTCGAGGTCGCCCAGGCGCACGTGCTCGATGCGCGTATTCGTTCCGTACACTTCCATTCCAATGCGCGTGCGGATCAGAATCCCCACCATCGGATCGGACTTCGCGTCATGGAACCGCGCCCGGACCCGGACGGTGATCGGTTCGCCGCTGGTCACCGCCGTGACGGATTCGCCGCTGGCATTCAGAACGTCGATGCTCAGGATCTCGCTCGCGCCATCCCCATGCCGGAAACTGGCGTGCAGCCGCCCGTCGCTCTTGTTCGTCTCCTGCTGCGCCAGCACCAGGCCGATATAGCGGTTCATCACGTCGTTGGGCGCGCCTTCGGCCGCGATGCGCCCGTTCAACAGCAGAATGGCGCGGTCCGACAACTGTTTCACCAAGCCCAGATCGTGTGACACGAACAGAACGGTGACTTTGCGCTCGCGCAATTCCTCGAACTTGCGCACGCAGCGGTTGGCGAAGACCGCGTCGCCCACCGCCAGCGCCTCGTCTACCACCAGGATCTCCGGTTCGACGTGAATGGCTGTAGCGAATGCCAGCCGCACGTACATGCCGCTGGAGTATTCCTTGACGGGCCGGCCGATAAACTCGCCGATTTCGGCGAAGGCTTCGATGGAGGGCAGGGCCTTCTCGATGGCGGTGCGGCTCAACCCCATGATCTCGCCGTTCAGAATCACGTTTTCGCGCCCCGTGAACTCCGGGTTAAACCCCGCGCCCAGTTCGAGCAGCGCCGCCACGCGCCCCCGCGTCACCACGCGTCCGGAGCTGGGCTGCAAGATGCCGCAGATAATCTGCAGCAGGGTGCTCTTGCCGCAGCCGTTCGGCCCCACCAGGCCCAGCGTCTCGCCTTTTTCCACCGCGAAGCTGACGTCGCGCAAGGCCCAGAAATCCGTGTGCAGCGATGGCGCGCCGGGCAGAAGCTCGCGCAGCCTGTCGGCCGGCCTGTCATACAGCCGATACAGCTTGGAGACGTTCTGAACAAGAACCAAATTCGATTGTAACGGTGGGGCAGGCCTCCCGGCCTTTCCAGGCTCTTCCCGCCCTACTCCTCTCGCAGCGCCGCCGACGGACTGAGGCGCGCGGCCCTCATCGCCGGAACCCAGCAGGCCGCCAGAGCCACCAACGCCAGGAACGCCGGAACCAGTGCGAACGTGACCGGATCGTGGGCGCTGGTGGCGAATAGCAGGCTTTGAACGAAACGGGACAGCGCCAGCGCGGCAACCATCCCCGCCGCCAGGCCCCAGGCCACCAGTTTGAAGCCTTCCTTCAGGATCGCGCGCTGCACTTCGCCAGGCGTCGCGCCTAGGGCCATGCGCACGCCGAGTTCGCGTGTGCGCTGGTTCACGGCGTACGAAACCACGCCATATGTTCCCACTGCGGCGAGCGCCAGCGCGAGGGCGCCGAACGCCCCGGCCAGCCAGGCGGCCAGCAGCGGCGCCCAAAGCGACTGCCGGATGGTGCGATCCACGCTTTCGGCCTGCAGCGGGAGGTTGCGGTCCAGCGACTGGACCTCGGCGCGGGCCGCCGCCACGGCCGCTTCGGGATCGCCCCGGGTGCGGATGTGGAGCACGGCGGTGGGGAAGTAGTACTGGTCGAGGGAGAGATAGAGCAACGCCTGGGGCGGCTCGCCGATGGTCAGGTAATTGGCGTTGCGCGCCACGCCGATCACCTCCGCGGGGCGGTTGTCGCCGGCGAAGCGCAACTGCCTGCCAAGCGGGTCCCGGCCGGGCCAGAAGAGGTCGGCGGCTGCCTGGTTGAGCACCGCCACGCGCGGGGCGTCCGGTCCGTCCAGCGGGCTGAAGTCGCGGCCGCTCAGAAGGGGAATGCCCAGCGTCTTGAAATACCCCGGCGAAACGATACTGGAGCGTGTGAACCTGCCGGCGTCGCTCTCTTGCCCTTCCAATAGCAACGTTCGCGCCATGGAAACGTGCAGAGGCGGGTCCTTGGCCAGGGCCGCGGAAACCACGCCCGGAACAGCCGAAGCCTGCTCCAATACGCGCCTCTGGAACTCCCGCCCGCGGCTTTCGTTGTAGCTGCTCTCGGGGAGGTCGAAGGCCACGATGCCTAGCCGGCCGGCCGCGAAGCCGGGATCGATGCTCAGGGCGTTCTGCATACTGCGAACGAAGAGCCCCGCGCCGGTGAGAGCGATTACCGATAGCGCCAGTTGCCCGACTACCAGCGCCTGGCGCGCCATGCGGGAGGCTGGCCGTCCCGTGCGTTCCTTGAGGTCGCTCGCCAGGTCGACGCGCGTGGCGCGCAGCGCCGGCGCCAGGCCGAACAGAAGCCCGGTAAGCAAGGACACGGCCGCCGCATAGGCCAGGACCCGGCCATCCAACTCCGGGCGGACCCCCGCCAGCGAAAGCAGCGGCGGCCGCAGAGCCCATAGAATGTCTCGCGCCCACTCCGCGCCGGCCAGCCCGGCGGCGCCGCCCAATAACGCCAGGAGCGCGCTCTCCAGAAGCAGTTGCCGCACCAGCCGCCAGCGGCTCGCGCCCATGGCCAGCCGTACGGCAATCTCTTTATGACGCTCCGAAGCTCGCGCCAGGAGCAGATTCGCCACATTGGCGCAAGCGATGAGGAGAACCAGCGTCGCCGCCAGCATCAGCGCCGCTCCGCCGCTCGACAAGGCTCCGCGGCTGCCGGGGTCGATGGCGGCTTCCGCCAGGGAAGTCAGCTTGACGCGCTGGCCCTCATTGTCGCGTGGATACTCGCGCTCCAACTCCCGCGCGATGTTGCCCAGAGAGGCCTCCGCTTCCCCCATGGTGACGCCCGGCTTCAACCGGCCCGCCACAACCAGGATCGGCTTCCGGCGCTGGTTTACCCATGCCGGGTTGGAGTAAACCCGCTCATACATCGTCATGGGGACCCAAATATCGGCGGCGTAAAGCCTCGCCAGGCCCTGAAAACCCGCTTCCGCCACGCCGACGATGTTGTACGGCTGGCCGTTGATTTCCAGCGTGCGGCTCGTGACGCGCGGGTCGCGGGCGAATTGCCGCGTCCAGAGGCCGTAGCTGATCACGGCCACGGGGCGCGCGTTCAAGACCGCGTCCTCCTCGGGGAGAAACCCGCGGCCTGTCGCCATCCGAACGCCGAGCGTCGAGAAATAGTTCCCAGAGACGAGTTGCCCCATTTCCATTTGCGCGTCGCCGCGGCCGGTCTTGCCCACGGTGATGGCCGTGTACAAGAGCAGGGAAGAGAAGACCTGGTTGCGGTCCCGGTAGTCTTTGAAGTTCGGATACGAGCACATCAGGTTGCCCGGATTGCGGGCATCGACGACCTGCACGGCCGCCAGCCGCGCCGGGTCCCTCACGTCCAGCGGCCGCAGAAAGACCGCGTCGATGAGCGTGAAGATGGTTGCGTTTGCGCCGATGCCCAGCGCCAGCGACGCCACGGCGGCCCACGCGAAGCCCCGGTTCTTCGCCAGGGCGCGCAACGCGTATCGAAGATCTTCGAGCAGCCAACTCATGTCGGGGGTACACGAAAGTGTAGCAAGTCGCGCCGCGTGATACTCGCATCTGCGCGTGTCGGCATCGGCGGAGTGTCCGCTTACAACCCTCTGGCGGTTGCAACCGTGGTTTTTGCAGTTTTTTATTTGCTTCAAGTATGGGACGAGAAGTTTTCCATAATCTGCTTATTACAATATGGTTATTAACTGGATTTACCTCTGGTCCGAAATCCACAGTTGGACTGTAAACGAATCGAGGCAACCGTTTGGTATGATGCAAAATCAGCCTCCTGCCTTGTATCAGGGCATGGCTTCAGCCGTGCCGCAAACCTCGGTAATCAGAGGGCTTTAGCCCCTGCGCGGGTTGACCTTTGACAGAGATTGGCGTGTCGGTTTCGCCTTCGCCGGGACTAAGACAGCGCGCGCTCCTGCTTGCGGCAGCCATGATCGAACGGCGGCATCGCGTAACTCGACCATGATCCACGCCGTAGCGCCGCCGGTCTTCCATGAGAAAGCGGCTCCTGTCAAGCACTAGGTTTTTGGCCGGGCCAGTGAATTAGCCTGATCGCCGACCAACGGGAGGCGCGGTTAGCCTACAAACGTCTC
>JBEKHV010000023.1:0-61017 GCA_050012095.1 Bryobacteraceae bacterium
GCTGGCTTCGCTGTTCTTGGCTGTAAATTCCCGAAAGGCCGGGAGGCCCGCCCCACCTGAGAGACCGGGGACGGGACGTTCCGCGCGTCCTGGAGCCGGCTTAGGTAAACGTCCCGTCCGTCTCCGTGTTGCCCGCGTCTCTCCCCGTGTTGCCGTCCGTCCCCCGTGTTGTCCGTCCCGCGTTGCCCCAGGTTGCCCGGCCGCGATCACACACGCGGCCGCCAATCAGTTCAGGGGGTTCTCAGGACCCCAGTTCCCATCCCTTGCGATACTCGTGGTGAATGAACCGGTCTGCTTCCGGCACGCCCTTGACCCGCATGTTCTTCGCGTCCCATTCGATCGGCTTGCCCACGCGCACCGCCACGGTGCCTAGTATCCCGATCTCAAAAATGCGGCTCGGGTAAAGGTCAAACGCGCAAGTGGCCGGCGGACCGCCCTTGATCGCGTCCAGCCACTCGTTCAGGTGCTCCTGGTCCTTCACCCGCGGCAGCGTCGGCTTGGGCGGCTGGAAGTCCTTCATTCTGGATTTCGGCAGCAGCCATCCGTGGTCCGATTCGAGGTAAGACTTGCGGCCTATCGCTACCAGCTTCCCCTTGCTGCCCACCATCAGGTACCCGCCGCCACGAGGGAGTTCCTCGTCGGGCCCCATTTCCTCGGGCTTGGGAGGCATCTTGCCGCCGTCATACCACGTCACCGTTACGGGCGGCAGTTTTCCCCGCGCGGGGAAGTTGTATTTAATCACGGCCGACTGCCAGTAGACCTCCGAAAGGTCGCTGCCGTCCCACTGCGGCTCGACCGACGTAGGCGCCTCCAGGTCCAGAGCCCATATCGTGCAATCGAACAGGTGCCCGCACCAATCCCCGATAGCGCCAGTGCCGAAGTCCCACCAGCCCCGCCAGCTTCCGGGGTGCAGCCCCGCGTGGTACGGCTGCTGGCGGGCCGGTCCGAGCCACAGGTCCCAGTTCAAATAGTCCGGTATGGGCAGCGGGGCCTTCATGGCGGTATAGTCTCGCGGCCGGCCGCCGCCCCCTACCCAGATATGGACCTCCCGCACGTCGCCGATGACGCCGGCCTTCACCCACTCCACCATCCCGCGCATCTCGTCAAAGGCATGGCCCTCCATGTCGCACGCCGTCGCCACTTTCTTGTACTTTTTGGCGGCGGCCCCCAGCGCGCGGAGTTCGGAGATGGTTCGCGTCAGCGGCTTCTCCGTGGAGACGTGCTTGCCCATCTGCATCGCCCGCATCGAGATGATGGCGTGGTGGTGGTCCGGCGTGGCCACGAAGACGGCTTCGATATCCTTCTGCTTATCGAGCATCTCGCGGTAATCCGTCCACAATCGCATCTTGGTGGGGAATTCGGGGAAGGCCTTCCGCGGGTTGCGTTCGAGGGGACCCCGGCTGTCCACATCGCACAGAGCGACGACGTTGATGGGTGGAACCTTGACAGGAGCGCCCGCTACATGCTGGTTGGGCGCAGCGGAAATCATGCGCCCGATATCCCCGGATCCCATGGAGCCAACGCCCACGACGGCGACGTTGATTTTCTCATTGGCCGCATAAGTCCGAACGGAAAGGGCGGGAAGAATCGTGAACGCGGCCGACTTCAGGCAGTCGCGCCGTGACGGTTGAGTCATCATTTCCTCCTTCATAGCTATATGATGCATTACCCACTTTCAGTCAGCAGCGCGGCGCACATGGCGCCGCAGCTCATCCTTAGGCCGGAATTCCCACTTGGGGGCTTTCCGGTTCCATCCAGTATACCTGCATTCGCCAGTTGTCGGTCCGCAACCCCCTTTCGGCTGCGCCTTTGCCCCCCCGGCCCGATCGGTCCGCCAGGGCGCTGAACCTGTCCGCCGCTTCGTGAGCCGCGGAGCGCTCACTGCGCCGCGCCCGCCCTGGCGATCGTCCAAAGCTGCACGCCGTAGGCCAGCAGGGCGACGGATAGGCGAGCCAGTTCCCTGCCCCGCGCGGCGCGCGTGGAGAAACCGGGGGAGTGGTGACTTTCACCGCCGGTAACCTCACCGGGCCCAGAGGGCGCCCCGACGCTGAGACGCGGAGATTACGCGGAGACGAAATGAGGGTTGCCTGGCGGGAGGTTGCGAGGTCGCGGGGCTGACGGGGTTCGGGCAGCAGAGGGGGCCGAGGTTCGCGAGGCTGGCGCCGTGAGGGCGGGGCTTGCGGGGAAGGTCTGGGCAGGCCGAACGGCCTGCCCCACCTAAAGTGGACGCGCTTCGCGCGGCTGCGGTCTGGGGGCTTCGGTTGTGAATTCCTGAAATAAGATGTTAGGATCTTTTATTCGGAGGATACGCGCATGGAAAACGGTCCGTCTCGACGTAACTTTCTGGCGGCTGGGCTGGTTTGGCCCGCCGCGGCGTCGGCGTCGCGCTCTTTGGGCGCCGGGCAATCGCAAACGCAACCGGGCACCGGGGCATCGTCCGGCGCGGCGGTGCAGTACAGGATGCTCGGAAAGACCGGCATGCGGGTCACGACCGTGGGCTTCGGCTGCATGATCACTTCCGACCCCACCGTGATTACGCGGGCCGTGGATATGGGCATCAATTACTTCGATACCGCCCGCAACTACCAGAACGGGCAGAACGAGCGCATGGTGGGAGCGGCGCTGGGCGCCAGGCGGAAGGACGTCTTTCTGGCGAGCAAGTCCAACGACAATCCCAAATCGGGGCCGGAGATTCTGGCGGAGATCGAGACCAGCCTCAAAGAACTCAAGACGGACCATCTGGACGTGTGGCATCTTCACGGGCTAAACAGCGCGGCAGAGATCAGCGATGAGGTGGTCGCGGCCGAGCGCAAGGCCAAGGAGCAGGGCAAGATCCGGTTCACGGGGGTGAGCACGCACAATTTGCCGGCGATCGTGGACCGCGTGCTGGAGGCGAAGATCGAAGTGGTGCAGGCGCAGTACAATTTCGCCGCGGACAAGAGCTACGGGCCGGCGATCGAAAAGCTGCACGCGGCCGGCGTGGGCTTGATCGCCATGAAGGTGATGGCGCGGAGCGGCAGTCGCGGACGCGCGCCGCGGCCGGCCACGTTCGCTCCCGCGGCGCTGAAATGGACGATCAACAATCCGGGCATCGCCACCACGGTTCCGAGCATGACGGATATCGACCAGCTCGAACAGAACTTCAAGGCGATGTCGGAGCGCTTCGGGGACGCCGACGCCAAGATTCTTTCGGCGCGGTTGGAGGAAATCGGGCCGTACTTCTGCCGCATGTGCGGGCGGTGCGAGGGACAGTGCCCGAAGGGGCTGCCGGTGGCCGATATGGTGCGGTTCGTCATGTACGCGGACGGATACGGCCAGTTCCCGTTGGGGCGGGAGCGGTTTGTGCGCATGTCCGCCGAGCAGCAGAGCGTCAGGTGCGGCGACTGCGCGGACTGCGCGGTTCACTGCCCCAACGGCGTGGATGTGGCGGCGCGATTGAAGCGGGCGCAGGAACTGTTTGGGTAATGGCGGTCCCGGAGGCGGGGCGAGGATTCCGCGACCGGCCTGGCGGGCAGCCTGGCGCCAGGGCGGGATCGTTCGTTTTGCGCCCGGCCGCGTGAGCGCCGGGAAACGCTCCGCCCCCTGGCCACCGCGGGGGGGTGCGCCTCTTAGGCGGCTCCACGGGTCGGCGCGCTCGGATGGCAGGCTGAAGAGGGCCGCCTTCCGTACGGCGGGGTCAAAGGAAAGGAATCCGTTTTCATCCGCAAACCGTCACAATCGGCGGTTTGGATCCATGTTGGAAGGAAAATCAGGAGCATCAACAACTGACACGTCTCGCAATGCCTGCACGATGATCTGCGCGGGGTAGACGCCGAGATGCCCAAACATCCGGGCCTTGCGGCCGTCGATGTCGATCAAATCGGGCCTCCGCGCCCTGACCACGCCTACCACCGTAGCCTGGATTGCAGCGCGGATGTTTTTCTCCTCTATCAATCGGTTCGCGACGGCAGCTAGTGCCTTGTCGTCTACCATCGGGCCGTACGACAGATCGAATGCCTGCCCACGCGTAGCACCGTCCAGGACCAACTTCTTCGGGCAATTCCGCCCGTACAGGCCACCGAGTTCCATGCCGAAGCGATAATAACCCCGAACAGCAACAACGGACCCGCTCAATTTGTCGATGTTCTGCAGCGCGTCGCAGATGTCCATCACCACGAGGCTCCCGGCTTGGGCCTGGACCGATGTCGCGTTAGCCTTTCGTACGGCTTGGCCTTCTGCATCGAGGGCTAAGACGCCTGCACAAATCGATGTGTACAGGGCGATGGCGGCCAATGCACAGCACATCTTCACACCTTCATTGTGCGCTTCTCGGCGCAACATCGGTAGCAAACGTTGCGCCAATCGACTGAGCAATCTGCCGTCGGGAACGATAAGTTCACGGAAAAAGAGATTTCCTGGAGATCCCGCATCAACTCTGTCGTATCACGCCCATCCCGCGGAAGGGCAAACCGGGTACGGGCACGAAGTTTCGCAAAGGCGGCGAGATTCGAGCCCCGCTTTGCAGCCCCGATCCGCGACTGGGCCTCTGGCCGGCCTTCGGCCGGAGGCAGGGCCTCTCAAACAGACCGGGAGGTCCGCCCCAGGGGGTTGCTTGGTGAAATCTCGCGTCGTGCGGCGGGAGCGGCGGTTGGCAACCGCCGCGCAGGATGCCATCCTGCCCCACAACGGCGGACGCTCGGAGTTTTCGCTCGAAATCTCCGCCCTGTGGGTAACATCGCTGGTTATAATCACGCCTGAGATAGTACTATGACCAAAAAGCTGCTTTTTGTAGGTACGATTCTGCTTCTTGTGGTATGCGTCGCGTTGGCGGCGGATGCCATTACCGGCAAGTGGACAATGTCGCAGGAGGGCCGCAACGGCGGTCCGGCCCGCGTGACGACCTTCGACCTCAAAGTCGATGGCGCAAACCTGACCGGCACGGTCCTGGCGCCGATGGGCGGCCGTGGCGGCGGTGGCGGTGGCGCTGTTCCCGCTCCTACGCCGACCCCGATCACCCACGGCAAGGTGGCCGGAAGCACCATCACCTTCGATGTTACCCGGACAACTCCGAACGGGGACATGACGATGAAGTACGAAGGCACGGTGTCCGGCGATACGATCCATTTTAAGATCACCAGCGATTTCGGCAACGGCCCCCAGACGAGGGAAGCCGACGCGAAGCGCAGTACCACGTAAACAATCCGGCGGCGGCCGTCGAGCCGCAACGGGAATCGAGCGGCCTCTCCACGCGCAGGCGTGGGGAGGCCGCTTTTTGTTTGGGGGGGCGGGTCTCGGGCTGGAGCACAGCCATCGGGCGACAGTGCGCCTAACGCCGGCACGGGCGGGGAATGGCGGCTGACCGTGGGCCCCTCTTCCGCCCCGTGCCGGGGCTGGTTTGGTTGGCTGTGTTCCCATGGCTTACGCCATGGGCTAGCTTCTTTCGCCCTATGGGGCTCGTGCGCGGCTGGGGCTGTTCCTATGGCTCGCGCCATGGGCTAGCTTCTTTCGCCCTATGGGGCTGGTCCACGGCTGGGGCTGGGGCCGGCCTTCGGCCGGAGGCACGGAGGTCCGCCCCACCCGACATGGCTAGTCCACGATCTGGGGGGCTCGCGGGAAACTGTATTCTGAAGGGGCGGGATACATGCACGGAACGATTCATATTCTCGGCGGGGGGCTGGCGGGGGCGGAAGCGGCTTGGCAGGCGGCGCGGCGGGGCGTCCGCGTGGCGCTTTATGAGATGCGGCCGGCGCGGCTTACGGCCGCGCACCAGACGGGGGGGCTGGCGGAGCTGGTGTGCAGCAATTCGCTGAAGTCCGAGGAGGAGTTCAGCGCGCCGTGGCTGCTCAAGGAGGAGCTTCGCCGCCTGGATTCACTGCTGCTGGACGCAGCGGAAAAGGCGCGCGTGCCGGGCGGACATGCGCTCACCGTGGACCGCGAACTGTTTTCGGCGCTGGTCACCGAGGCGATCGAATGCGAACCGTCGATCAACGTGCGGCGGGAGGAAGTCTCGTCCGTTCCGGGCGAGGGCATCGTCATTATTGCCACGGGGCCCCTTACCAGCGAAGCGCTGGCCGCGGACATCGCGCGGCTCACGGGGTCGGACCGGTTGTACTTCTACGACAGCATCAGCCCTATCGTGGACGCGGACACGGTGGATATGAGCGTGGCGTTCTGGGCGTCGCGCTACGGGAAGTCGGCGGAGGGGACGGCGGATTACCTGAATTGCCCGTTCGACCGGGAACAATACGAGCGGTTCGTGGGTGAACTGCTGCGGGCATCCAGCGCCACGGCGCACATTCCGGAGGACCGGACGCCGTTTTTCGAGGCCTGCCTGCCCATCGAGGAGCTGGCGCGGCGGGGGCCGGATACGTTGCGCTTCGGGCCGATGAAACCGGTGGGGCTGACGGACCCGCGCACGGGGAGGCGGCCTTGGGCGGCGGTGCAGCTTCGCCAGGAGAACCTGCGCGCGCGGAGCTTCAACCTGGTCGGGTTTCAGAACCATCTCAAGTTCGGGGACCAAGGGCGTGTTTTGCGGACGATTCCGGGGCTGGAAAACGCCGAGTTCCCGCGGTTCGGGCAGATGCACCGCAATACGTACATCAACGCGCCGGCGCTGCTCGCGCCTACACTGCAATTGCGCGCGCGGCCGGAGGTGTTTTTCGCGGGGCAGATTGCGGGGGTGGAAGGGTACGTGGAATCCATCGCCACGGGGTTGATGGCGGGCCGGCACGCGGCCGACCTCAGCGCGGGGCACGAGCCGCGGGCTTGGCCGCGCGAAACGGCGCTGGGATCGTTGTGCCATTACGTTTCCGGGGCGGACGCCTCCGACTACCAGCCGGCCAACATCACCTTCGACCTTTTGCCCGCGCTCGACGAGGCGACGCGGCACAGGCTGCGTCATGATAGAAAAGCGCGGCGGGCCGAGGTCTGCCGCCGCGCGGCTAGGGCCCTTGAGGACTACTTGACGGAGCAAACGTCACATGTTTGGAGTTAACCGCTCCCTTACGGTCGCGGCTCGGAACGCGAGGATTACAGTGAAAGAGCAAACCTCGCATGTCTGAGCTGGCTTCGGAGATCGACCGTTACCTGCGGGAATTGGAGAGCGCCGGCGTGTCCGAGCATACGGTACGCGCTTACGCGGCCGATCTGTCGCGGTTTCTGGAATACCTTTCGCCTCCGGAGGCAGAGCCGCCGGAGCCGCGGGCGATCGACGTACTGACCTTGCGCGGGTGGCTGGCGGCCCTCTACGAGGAGAAGCTGGCGGCGGTGACGATTCGCCGGAAACTGGCGGCGGTGCGCAGCCTGTTCCGGTTCCTGCACCGCGAGGGCGCGGTGGCGGTCAACGTGGCGCGACTGGTGCACACGCCCAAAGCGCCCAAGACGCTGCCCGACGTAATGACCGCGGGGCAGGCCAATGCGCTGGTGGATGGCGTGGGGTCCGGCAAACCGGAGCGGCCGTTTCCCGTCCGCGACCGCGCCATCTTCGAGCTGCTTTACGGCTGCGGCCTGCGCGTGAGCGAGCTGGCGGGAATCGACCTGGGCGATCTCGATCGCTCCGAGCGCTGGCTGCGCGTGCGCGGCAAGGGGCGCAAAGAGCGGCAGGTTCCGTTGCCTGGAAAAGCCGCCGAGGCGCTGGAACGCTACCTGGCCGAGCGGCCCGTCGTGCGCGACGAGCGCGCGGTTTTCCTGAACCATCGCGGCGGGCGGCTGACGGACCGTGGCATCCGCGGGCTGGTGAAGTTTTACGCGGCGTATCTGGCGGGCGATTCGTCGATTCACCCGCACAGCTTCCGGCACGCCTACGCCACGCACCTGCTGGCGGCGGGGGCCGACCTGCGCTCCATACAGGAGCTGCTGGGACACGCGCGGCTTTCCACCACCCAGAAATACACGCAGGTCTCGCTCACCGACCTCATGGCCGTCTACGACAAGGCCCACCCCAAGGCGTGAGAGAGCGTGAAGAACGCAAAACCAAAACCTCACCGCGGAGAAACGGAGACGCGGAGAATTCGCGGAGAAGAATGAGAGTGGGGCTGGCTGTGGTTCGCGGGGCCTTGCTACTAGCGGGGTTCGGACAGCAGAGGGAGGCCGAGGGTCCAGAGGCTGGCACTTTCGTGAGGGGGAGGCAATGACAGACCACGAAAAACGATGGTCTGTCCCACTGGGTCTGGAGGATCTGCGGCGCGAGCTCCGGCCCATGTTCAAGCTGGTGGCGCGGAACCAAGACCTCACCGCGGAGAAACGGAGACGCGGAGAATTCGCGGAGAAGAATGAGAGTGGGGCTGGCTGTGGTTCGCGGGGCCTTGCTACTGGCGGGGTTCGGGCAGCAGAGGGGGCCGAGGGTCCAGAGGCTGGCACTTTCGTGAGGGGGAGGCAATGACAGACCACGAAAAACGATGGTCTGTCCCACTGGGTCTGGAGGATCTGCGGCGCGAGCTCCGGCCCATGCTCAAGCTGGCGGCGCCGCTGGCGCTGGCGGAGCTGGGCTGGATGGCGATGGGCGTGGTGGATACCATCATGGCCGGGAAGCTGGGACCCGTGGCCATCGGCGCCAGCAGCCTGGGCAGCATGTTGTTCTATCCCCTCGCGGTATGCGGAACCGGCTTGCTGCTGGGGATGGATACGCTGGTGGCGCAATCGTTCGGCGCGGGCGATCCGCTGGAATGCCGGCGCACGCTGGTCAATGGGATCTGGCTGGGCACGGCGCTGGCGGGGCCGCTGGCGCTGGCGACCTGGGCGCTGATTCCGCTGCTGGGGGCGGTGGGGATCAACCCGCACGTATTCGCCCTGTTCGACGGTTTTCTGAAGGCGCTGCTGTGGGGCATCCTTCCGCTGCTGTACTACACCGCGTTCCGGCGCTATTTGCAGGCGGTCAACATCGTCAAGCCGGTCACGTTCGCGCTGGTGAGCGCCAACATCGTCAACTTCCTGGGGAACTACGCGCTGATGTACGGCCACTGGGGATTTCCGGCGATGGGGCTGAGGGGGTCGGGCTACTCGACGTCCATCGCGCGCCTGTACATGGCCGGGGTGTTGCTGGCGGCCGTGGTTTGGAACGAGCGGCGGCCGGGCCGCCTGTTGCTGCGCGTCTCGTGGGCGCCCCACGCGGAGCGCTTGCGACGCTTGGTGGCCTTGGGGCTTCCCGCCGCGCTCCAGATTCTGGTGGAAGGCGCCGTTTTCGGCATTGTGACGGCGCTGGCGGCTTACCTGGATGAAGCGTCGCTGGCGGCTCACGGCCTGGCGGTCAACGTGATCTCCACCACGTACATGGTCCCGCTGGGAATCAGCTCGGCGGCGGCGGTGAGGGTGGGGCAGGCGGCGGGGGGCGGGGATGCGCGGGGCGTAGCGGCCGCGGGCTGGGCCGCCCTGGCGTTGAGCGCGGCATTCATGGGCGCGGCCGGCGCGGCGCTGTGGGCGTTTCCGCGGGGCATCGTGGGGATCTATACACGGGACGCGGCGGTGGCGGCGACAGGCGCGTCGTTGTTGCGCATTGCCGCGATTTTCGAGCTGTTCGACGGCTTTCAGGTGGTGGCCACCGGAGCGCTGCGCGGGCTGGGCGATACGCGGACGCCCATGCTGGCGCACCTGGCCGGCTACTGGGCGGTGGGGCTGCCGCTGGCGTACTTTTTGTGTTTTTCGCTCGGGTGGGGGGCGCGCGGAATTTGGGTGGGGCTGTGCGCGGCGCTGGTGCTGATCGGCTCGATTCTGCTGGCGACGTGGCGGCGCAAACTGGCAGCGCACTCTGAAAAAGGCGAGAACATGTTTGGCCGCCGATAAACGCCGATGAACAACGCGGATAAAACATTTATTCTCAATCCGTGTTCATCGGCAGCCAGGCAACTGAAACGTTTTGTGTAGCTTACGTTCTGCGCGCACAAGCGTCGGGACGAGTCCCGACGCGGCAGCTAGGAGTGGCTGCGCCACAAATGGTGGCGCCGGCGGCGCTATCCTAGCGTCAGCTCGACGGCGGCGCCCGTCTCGCAGCCGATTTGCTTCGCGGCCGAAGCCTGGCCCACGGAGATCTCCAGGTACCCGGAGCTGCCTTCGATCAGGAAAAGCTCGCCCGGAGCGCATTCGGCGTAGGTGCGAGCCATCACGCCGACTTGTCGCGGGCCTAGCGCCAGGAAGAAGTCTTTCCGCTCGAGGTCCGGGAATTCGCTGGCGTGGAAGTTCGTTACGACGTTTCCGAAACGATCGATCTTGAGAATTCGGCCCACCCACGTGCGCTTGCCGGTGCGCTGCGGTTTCTCGAAGACCGGCCGCAAGTAGTCGTGGACGAGCTTGCCCATGCACGAGGGAGGCTCGCCGGCCGCGATGTGCGCCGCCACGGGAGCGAAGATGTCGCGGCCGTGAAACGTCCGGCTCACGGGCTGGCGGAAATACTTCTCGTTCGAAATCAGCCGGATCTTGTGCGCCTCGCGGGAGTAGATCATGGCCAGCGCGCCGTTATCGGGCGCCACAAAGCACTGCCCGGCGGCCTCCATGAGGATCGGCCGGCGCGCCGTGCCCACGCCCGGGTCCACCACCACCACGTGAACCGTCTTCCTGGGAAACGAGCGGTACGCCTGGGCGATGAGGTAGGCGCCTTCGGAGATCTCGAACGGCTTCACGTCGTGACTGATGTCCACGATCTGCGCTTGCGGGCAGATGCTCAGAATCACGCCTTTCATCGACGCCACGTAGTGGTCCGAAAGGCCGAAATCCGTGGTGAGAGTAAGAATTGGTCTGGCCATTGCTAAAATGACTATACGTGCAGCGGTTTTACTTCGATCACAACGCCACCACGCCCCTGGCTCCGGAAGCGCTGGATGTCATGACGGCGTGCCTCGGTCAAGTGTATGGTAACGCGTCCAGCATCCACTATTTCGGACAGGGCGCGAAGCAACGGCTGGAGACGGCGCGGCGGCAGCTTGCGTCCGCGATCCACTGCCCGCCGGCGGACGTGGTTTTCACGGGGGGCGGCACGGAGGCCGATAACATGGCGGCGCTGGGAGTGGCGCGCGCGGCGCGGGGTCCGGCCAGGCACGTCATCACCAGCGTCATCGAGCACCCGGCGGTGCTGGGGCCGTGCCAGCAACTGGAGCGCGAAGGCGCGGCGGTGACGCGGCTCCCCGTTGGCTCCGAAGGCGTCGTGGATCCGGAAGATGTGCGGCGCGCGCTGCGCCCCGAGACCTCGCTGGTCTCCATCATGCACGCCAACAACGAGCTCGGAACCATCCAGCCGATCGCGGAAATCGCCCGCATCGCGCGCGCCGCCGGAGTCCCGCTGCACGTGGACGGCGTGCAGGCGCTGGGCAAAATTCCGGTGGACGTGGAAGCCCTGGGCGTGGACCTCTACAGCGTGAGCGCCCACAAGGTGTACGCGCCCAAGGGCGTGGGCGCGCTGTACGTGCGCAAGGGAACCTCCATGGCACCCATTGCGTACGGCGGCCACCACGAGCGCGACCGGCGGCCCGGAACCGAGAACGTGCCGGGCGCGGCGGCGTTCGGCGCGGCGGCCGAGCTTGCCGCGCGCACTCTGGCGGCCGAATCCGAGCGGCTGGCCGGACTGCGCGACCGGCTGGAGAGCCTGATCCTCGACCGGATTCCCGGAACGGCCGTGAACGGGGCGCGACGCAGCCGTACGCCCAACACCAGCAACGTCTGCTTCGAGGGAATCGACGGAGAAGCTTTGGTGATTGCGCTCGACTTGAGGGGTTTCGCGGTGTCCACGGGGGCGGCCTGTTCCAGCGGGGCGCTGGCACCTTCTCACGTGCTCCTCGGCATCGGGCTTTCCGCGGAGCGGGCGCGCGCCAGCATGCGATTTTCGCTGGGGCGCTCGAACACCGCCGAGCAGGTGGATGCGCTGGCGGACGCGCTGGCGGGCGCCGTCGGCCATCTCCGCAGAATCTCCGTACATGCCTGACGATCCCATTGCCGTCGCCATGAGCGGCGGAGTCGATAGCTCCACCGTGGCGGCGCTGCTGGCGCGGCAGGGCCATGCCGTCATCGGCCTCACCATGCAGCTTTGGAACCAGAGGCGTTTGCCGGAGCTTTTCTCGGAAGGCGCGACGGGACGCTGCTGCTCGCTCGACGACGTGTACGACGCGCGCCGCGTCGCCGAGCAGATCGGCATTCCGTACTACGTGGTGAACTTCGAGCGGGAGTTCGAGGAGACGGTGGTCCGGCCGTTCGTGGAGGAGTATCTGGCGGGCCGCACTCCCATCCCCTGCACTCTTTGCAACAATTCCATCAAGTTCGCCCGCTTTGGGGAGATGGCGGATGCGGTGGGGGCCCGCCAGATCGCCACGGGGCATTACGCGCGGATTCGGCGGGATGAGGCTTCGAGGCGCTGGCAGTTGCTGCGGGGCGTGGACCATGCCAAAGACCAGACTTACTTTCTGTTCGGCCTCACGCAAGAGCAGTTGGCGCGCACGCTGTTCCCCTTGGGCGGACTCACCAAGCCCGAGGTGCGGGAGCTGGCGCGCTCGCTGGGGCTGGCGGTGGCGGAAAAGGGCGATAGCCAGGAGATTTGCTTCGTGCCGAACGGCGATTACGCGGGGTTCCTCCGCGCTTACCTGGAAGAAGCGGGCCGCCCCGCGGCGGGCGCGCGCGGCGAGATCGTCACCGCCGATGGGCGCACGCTGGGCGAGCACGAAGGCGTCCACCATTTCACCATTGGCCAGCGGCGCGGCCTGGGCATCGCGACGGGCGAGCCGCTGTACGTCATCGCCACCGACCCGGAGACACAGCGGGTGACGGTGGGCGGCGGCGCAGGGCTGTTGCGCGCACGGCTTTACGCGCGCGATGTGAACTGGATTTCGATGGCGGCGCTCACCGCCCCGGCGCGCGCGCAGGTGAAGATTCGCAACAAGCACGCGGCGGCGGACGCCACGCTCCGGCCCACCGAGGATGCGGCGCGCGTGGAGGTGGTCTTCGACGAGCCGCAACGCGCCGTTACGCCAGGCCAGGCGGCCGTGTTCTATGACGGCGACCTGGTGCTAGGCGGCGGGTGGATCGAGTAGGGAGACTTGGGTGGATTGTATGGCGCGATCGGCCGGCGGGAGATTGGCGGACCGTCCCCAACTCCGACAAACAGACTCCAGCATTCCAAACTCCTGTAATAGGGCCTACAATACTTGGGGAGGCTGTGCGTATGCAGACGGCTCTGGCTGGTTCGGTTTTCCTATTGGCTTTGCTCCTTCCGGTTTACCTTCTCCGCCGTTTCCACCCGCTGGCGTGGCCCTGGCACGTTCTGGCGGCGATCATGGCCCTGGGGATCGGGTTTGCTCCAGGAACGGCGTTGCTCAACAGCGTCCCGGGGACGTTTCTGTACGGCTTCGCGATCCTCTTCCTGCTCATCTGGGGCGTCGGCGGCTTGATCGGACTCGCCCGCCATCGTGAGAAACACCTGACGCCCAAGGCCGGATAGGCGGGACGCGGGGGCCTCTTATGCTATAAAGAACAGGATATGGAAACGCGCGCGCGGCCGATGGCAGCGGGTATGCTCTGGTATTCCCTGTTGGTACTGTGCGGCGGCGGTCTGCTGCTGGCATGGATGCCGGAGCGGATAGCCTGGTCGGTTTTCGAGGCGCTCGTTTTCGCTCTGCTTCTGGCGTGGACCGCTGGCTGGGCTACGGGGAAGTTTCGCGCCGGCTGGTCGTTCCTGTTCCTGCCGCTTCTGGGCGTGACTGCGTGGGGCGCGCTGCAAGTGTGGATGGGCTGGTCCGCCTACCGGTTCGCCACGGAAACCGACACGGTGCGGTGGGGCTGTTACTTTGCGATCCTTTTCCTGGCGTATCAGTTGTCCGGCGTTCCGGGGAGCGGCCGGGCGTTCCGCCGGGTTTTCACAACCTACGCGCTGGCGCTGGCGGTGATCTCGGTGTTGCAGCTCTTCGCCGGCAATGGCAAGATCTACTGGCTTTTCCGGCCGGCCGAACCCGCCGGGCTGGGGCCGTTTCTGAACTACGACCACTACGCTTCGTTTGTGATTCTGGCGCTGCCGGCGGCCGCGTTCGACATGGTCGGGCATTCCCGGCGCCGCTGGTTCTTCGTGGTCGCCACGGCGGCGCTGTACGCTTCGGTGATCGCCAGCGCGTCGCGCGCCGGTTTCGTTCTGCTCACGCTGGAAGCGCTGATATTATTCGCGATGCTCGGGTTCCGGCATCGGACGGTGTCGGCGGCGGCGGCTTTGCTGGTGGCGTTCGTGCTGGTAGTCGGTTGGGAATCGCTGTACGCGCGTCTTCGCGCGCCGGACCCGTACCACGGGCGGCGTGAAGTGGCCTCCGCCACTGTGAATATGATCCGCTCGAATCCCTGGAAGGGCTACGGGCTGGGGACCTGGACCGAAGTGTACCCGGCGTTCGCGCAGAGGGATTTCGGCGTTTTCGTCAATGCCGCACACAACGACTGGTTGCAGTGGTGGGCCGATGGCGGCGTTCCCGTCGTGGCGTGCCTCCTGTTGCTGGTTTGCGGGGCGATCGTGACCGTGCCACGCGCGCCGTGGTCCATGGGCGTGCCGTTCGTTTTCCTGCACTCCCTGGTGGACTTCCCGATGCAAGGCCGGTTTCTGCCGGCCATCGTCTTCCTCGTCTTGGGGGTCGCCGCCGGGAAGAGCCGGCGCAACGAGGCCGCCCGCCCCGCCGCGCGGCAGATCTAGCGAACCCTGCCCAGTTCGGCTGCGCCGCACGGCCCAGGTTTCCGCGGCGCGGACACAAAAAACCGCCCGCCGCCACTCGGGGTCGAGCGCCGGCGGGCGGCCGCTACTCAATAATTGTCCGTTGGCGCCGCGCCGTGCGTTTCCACGGGGGAATCGGGCCGCACTATTACCGCGGCCGGTAAGTTCCAGCCATCCACGAAGAGCATCTCCGTCCCGAGCAGCGAGAACCGCATGGGCTGCCTCAAGGGCCTGCCCTGCTGGCCGCGAATCAACTGCTGCAACTCGCTCGTCGTCACGATGGGGAAGCTAGACGTGGAACTGGCCGCCGGCTGCTGGCGAACGGATACATCGTGGGCGAACCAGTACTCACCCGCGGGCAACGTCAGCGGAGCAGCGAGCGTATACTTGAGATGATAAATCACCTTCGGGACGTCTCCCGCCACGCTGGAGATCATCAGGGGTTGCACCAGAGGGTAGTTGGCGTCGTAACTGAAGGCGCCCGCCACGGTATCGCTTGAGAAAATGTCGCCGGTGAAATTCCCGGTCTCCTTGGGAAGACCCCCGGCCGTGATGGACCAGATATTCATCCGGTACTTGACGTAGGGATTCGCCGTGTTGAGCGGCAATGTCTGAGTCCCGAAGGGATCGAAATAGCCGACCAACTGAGTGATGGTCGTCGACGCGGTGAGCTTGAAGTACCCGGCGAAAATCAGCGGGAAGTAATTCGACATCGAGTAATAGTCCGACAGCCCCGGCTTCGTGGAGTTGGCGCCTCCGCCGACGTTGTTGTAGAAACTGCCGAACTGCCCAGTCTCGAGGCCGTTGTTGTCGTATACGATCGTCCCGTTGTTGTAGAGCGTCAGGGCCAGTCCCGAGGCAGTGGAATACTGGGCGCCGTTGGGGGTCGTGTTGGTCCATGCGTTGAAGCCGGTAGCGCCCCAAGTGCCCGAATCCGACTGGCGCAGCGCCAAAGCGCTGGTCGCGCCGGAAACCCCGTTGCGGGTTTGGCCGTTAGGGAACTTGCTACCCAAGAGCGCGTAGTAGAACCCCAACTGCCGGTACTGCACCGTAGCGTTGGCCTGAGTGGTGACCCCGGCCACGGTAACCGCCACGGTAACCGGGCCAGTGAGCGCCACGAAAGGCGACTGTATATCCACGCGATATAGACCCGTGGAGCCAGGTTGCAAGCCAGCGAACGTAACTGTCCCGGCGACTGAGCCGAGGGTGGCGGTCACGGTGTCGCTAACGAGGGCGTTTTGCGGAGAAGCCTGGCCGGCCACCGGGCTACCGGTGGTGGCCCCCATGCTGTTCATCCACACGCTCACCGTCTGGGCCGGCGCGGCGGGATTCGCGCCCGTAAAAACGGAATTACTGGAGTTGGTCGCCACCACGGCGCCCTGACCCGAAAAATCGATGGAGAAAATCTTCGGGGCGCGCGCGGCGACGAAGATGGTATCCGTGTTGCTCGTTCCGGCGGCCGTTTTCACTTGAATCGACGTATTCCCGCTGGCGCCGTAGGGCAATTGCGCGTTGATCTGGCCGGCGGAGACATAGAGCAGCGGCGCCGGCACCCCAAACACAAGCACCGTGGTCCCTTGCATGCTCGTGGTCAGCGGGAGTTGTGGCGCGGCCTGCGCGGCCGTAGCCAGATTCGTCCCGAAAATGGAGACAATCGCTCCCGGGGCGAATGACCGCGTGTAATCGGCGGCGTTCACGGTGCCACTGGTGAAAATCGTGGGAGCTTGTCCGAAAGCCAAACCGCTGGCGCCGACAACACCGAGCATCAGCGACGCTACGCGTAGGAGGTACTTCCGATTGCTTGTCATGTGCGTCCTATGAGAATTCGCCATTTTCAACACGAGAGATCATGCACCGGCTCGCCGGTCTTCCTAAGAACTCGAAGAACTGAACTGCGCGGTACTCACCGGCGACACCGCCGGAGCCGTCGTTCCCGCGGGAAGCTGCTTGTTTGTGATAGCCGTATTCACCGCCGCAGTCACATCCGCCTGAATCGCTTGCTGCGCCTGCGTAGGAGTGAGCGGCTGGGGATTGGGATTCGCGACCGTTGGCGCGGGCGTGAACGTGACGGAAACCTGGGTATTGTTCGGCGTAATGCCCGATACGCCGCCCACCGTGGCGCCAATTAGCCCGCTAGCGTCGGTGGTGGTTGTTACCGTGACGCCCCCCACAACCTCCTGAACGCTGGCCACCGTGTAAGTGGTCACCCCCGCGTTAGTCGTAGCAGTCAGATTGAGGATCTGTCCATTCGGGAGGATGACCTGAGCGGTCGTTGGAGCCGCTCCCGCGGTGGGGCCGCCCACCACCTGGAATCTCCCCGTCACCACGCTATCGGTGGGAACCACAACGCCGGGCTGGCGCGAAGCGCGCGCAATAGCCGCCGCGGCGAGAGGGTCGGTCAGCGGACTGCCCGAGCCCAACTGGGCCGGCGCCGGCAAAGCATTGTCGAGAACCTGGTTGATCGTCTCGCCCCGGCTGTTCAGCACCCGCAAGTTGGAGTAAGGCGCGAGGTCGTAGGAAGCGGAGCCTTGCACGACGCGCACCACCGGACTGCCGGCCTGGCCTTCGACGCGCAATGTGGAGTTCGGCTGAAGGGTAACGTTGCTCCCGTCGCGGAACTGCACAACCGCGGCGCCACCATGCGTGGCCACATCGTCACCCACCGACATTGGCACGAAATTGCGCGCCGGCGCGGCGATGCCGGCCACATCGATCGATTCCGTTCCTATCACCTGCGCCACGGGCGCAGCGCCAAAAACGGCCGTTGCGGAGGACACTCCAAGCAACGCGACAACCCATGAAATTCGCATGTCGTGATTATAACCCAGCGGGGTCGGCTGTCAATGAATTTTCGAGCCAAGATATGTTGTTTCACGCACATGACTGAGATTGAAAACCGCCGCCACGCCACGCTACGCCCACTTGGAACCAGCGAAGTCCCAAACGGAACCCGGGAAATTGCGCTCCGCGGGGCCGGGATGTCTTACTGTTGTATTGCGGTGGCGTACACTCCGTCTAGGGGATGAGCGTAAGTTGAACAGACTGAACCGACAGTTTGCCCTCGATCCGCATGGATCCAGACGCTCGGGCGTACGACAACAGCAGCCGCATGGGGACCTCCTTCGGCGGCGTTTCAAAAGGGAAAACCAGCTCGACCGGGTCGTCGCTCGGCGCGCTCAAAGGTCCTCCCGCAACGCGCTGGCTAGCGGGGAGGGTACGAATGGACCATGTGAGGCCGCTATCGGGAGGGATTCCTTGTGTGCGAAATCGTACATCCAGCTGATATCGCCTGCCGGGCAGTAGCGGAACATACTGGCTGAGCAAGTCGCAGGTCTCGGGCTGGTAGCCGGAAAAGTCAAAACGCAGCGCGCCGTCCGGCTCGGAGCGGGAGAGAGCCACGCCCGGCGGATTGGGGCGACGCCAATCGAACGCCTGCTCGACGCGTTCGTCAAAGGCCGGGTTGGCAAGCGACTTTCCGGCAGCAGGGTCCAAGGTCTGCAACTTCATCCAGCCCACTTGGATGGCACCGTTCCAGAGCGCCACGGACGGGCCGATTCCGCCGGCGAGATACAGCGCATCGCAGGTAGCCAGGACGCCGGCGAGATCCGCCGCCGTCCCGGCCTGGATGAGTTCCGACGCCGCCGCGAACGACGCCTCCAGGTCGCCGTGTTGCAACAGAAAGCTCCGGTAGGATTCGATTCGGGCGGGATCGCGCGGGACGATGGAGCGCAAGATTTCGCCGGAGGGGATTTCAAGGCGCTGCGCCATCTGGAACAGCGGTTCGGAGGGACCGTAGCCGGAAGACAGCGCCAGCTTGGCCCATTTGACGAAGCCCGGCTTGTCTCCTTGCCGGTAGTAGAAAGCGGCGAGGCTCCAGCGCGGCGTATAGTACTGGCAGACGGCGTTGGCGCGAAGGAGGCTCCGTTCGGCCCCCGTCACATCGCCGTCCTGTTCCTGGCGCACCGATTGAGCGATCCACCAGGAGGTTCGCCAAGGATTCGAGACGAGGGCAATGCGAAGGTCCGCGTCGTCCGAGGCATCAAGCGTGGCGAGCCGGGCGTGATAATCGGCATTCCCCGGAGCAACCCGCGAGGCGGCCCGCAAAGCCACACTGGTATCCGGCCGGGCGAGCCACTCCGCGCGAGCGGATCGCGCGGCCACAAGGAGGCCGTAGGCCGCTGCAACGGCCATGACAATGGCGAGCGCGAGCCGTGCAGTGAGTCGCATGGGGACCGAGCGCCTATCATACCGCTCTTTCCGCGGCGCTGGAACGTACTAACCTGGAGTGAATGGCTGTGTTCACGCGCTGGCGGGCGGCGGCGGTACTGGCGCTGGCTTTTTCGGCGATGGCCGCGGACCCGGGCGCGGACTTGCTCCGCGCGGCGCGCCAGGGCGACACGCCGCGCGTGCGCGCCTTGCTCGATGCGGGCGCCGGCCTGGAAGCTCGGGACAAGAACGGGAGAACTCCCCTGCTGTGCGCCGCGGAGCAAGGCCATGCGGATACGGTCCGCCTGCTGCTGGACAGGGGAGCCGAATCCGGCGCCCGCGACCGCGAGGGCCTGACGGCGTACGGGCTAGCCCTGTTCTCTCTGGATGGCGCCAAGCGGGCGGCGGTACTAGCGGCCCTCCCCCGCCCGCCGGTTCTCCGCCTGAGCTTGATCGGCCGGTGGTCGCCAGAGAATATGACCGGTTCGTGTTTCCTGGGACGCGACCAATTGTACCGATTCATGACCCTGATCCACCCGGACGCGCTGGTGGTGGGCGCCCTGGCGGATAGCGCCCGGCTGAACGGGAAGGACATCGTGGATATCGTCCGCGCCGACGCGGAGGGGTTGAAGGCGGACGTCACCGCGGGAACCGCTTCCGTCGCGGACGCGGACGCGATTGTGGTCCTGGAGGCCAAACCGGCGTTGTCGTGCGCGCAGCAGTTCGATCGGCTCAGCCTCGCCATCGACGTGCGCGTGTGGCGCGCCGGCTCGCAGACTCCGGTTTTCGAGAAGACTTTCGGCGGCGGGTTGACGGGCTTGCACGCGCAGCAGGTGACCAGCCCGGCGCAGGTTCAGCCGCTTCTGGAAAACTGGGCGAGGTCTCACGCCAGTTCGATCTATGGGGGCGTCCTGCGCGCGCTGATGCGCCAGTGAAACCGGCGTACGGGCGAATTCTGTTACACTGAACTCGCATTTTATGACCCGCCGCGATATGCTAACCGCCTCCATTGCCGCCAGCGCCGCGTCCGCCAACGCCCAGGCGGCCCCTAAAAGCGCCTACTACGAACTGCGCTACTACCGCTTGCGCACGGACCGCGCGGACCAGTCCAAGCGCACGACCGCCTTCCTCACGGGAGCGTACCTGCCCGCCGCGCGCCGCGCCGGCGCCGGTCCGATTGGTCTGTTTGGTTCCGTGATCGCGCCCGCCTCGCCGTTCCTTCTGTGTCTGACCAGCTTTCCTTCCCTGGCCGCCATCGAAGACGTTCGGGAGAAGCTGGCCGGCGACGCCGCGTACCAGAAGGGCTTGGCCGAATACAATGCGAGCCCCGAGCCGGGTTTCATGCGCATGGAAAGCTGGCTGCTGCGAGCGTTCGACTTCTTTCCCGCCATTGCAACGCCGGCTCCCGACGCCGCGCGCGCGCCGCGCGTTTTCGAATTGCGCACCTACGAATCGCTGAACGAGACGACGCTGCGCGAGAAGATCAAGATGTTCGGCGCGGGCGGCGAAATCGGCATCTTCCGCCGCTGCGGCCTCGATCCCATCCTGTTCGGCGAAGCCATCGCGGGGGCCAACCAGCCCCATGTGACCTACATGGTGGCCTTTGACAACCTGGCGGCCCGCGAGAAGGTCTGGGCGGTGTTCCAAGCCGACGCGGGGTGGCAGAAGCTGCGCTCCACTCCGGAGTATGCCGCTCCGGGGCTGGTGATCAACATCAGCAACTCGATTCTGAGCGCGGTGGACGGCTCGGAGATCACGTAGCCGGCCAGCGGCCGGCAGGCCCCCGCGGAGTTGGATCCGGCTCCAACAGGCGGCGCACCAGGTACTCCAGCGTTGCCAACGCCGCCGCGAGGAGCAGACAGCTCACCATGCGCTCTCCCGGGCGGGAGACGCCCGGCGCCGGGGAGGTTTCCGGCGGGGCTTCCCTTCCCCTGAATCGGGATTGTGAACTGGTTCCATGGCGGGCTTATCAGCTGGTTTGCCGACGGCCTTTAGGAATTTGTTGAAGGAGCTTCTCACGGTCGCGGGACGCAGGCGGAAGCGCCAGGCGGAAGCGCCTGCGCCACCACAGCTTGCGGGAGTTGCGGAAGGTAGGGGCTTGACACGGCCTCGCGCAAGGATAGAATGAATCTCATCAGCCCTTTGGGTTATGCAAGCCTCCTGTGAGCACACCCGCACCCAGATGATTGCCCGAAGAGACGGCGTCGAGTACGTGGAATGCCTGGACTGCCGCCAGATTTTCGAGGCCAGCGACCTGGAACCCCTGAAAACCGAAGAAGAAGAGGAGTAGCGCCTCCGCCGTGCGATAGCATGGGGAAACATGCACGATCTCTCTTTCTTCCGGAGTCATTTCGAGAGCATTGCCGCCCGCCTGGCCGCTCGCGGGCCTATTCCGGGACTGGATCGCTTCCGCGAACTCGACCGGACGCGCCGCGCGGCCATCTCCGAAAGCGAGCAACTGAAAGCGCGGGTCAATTCCGAAAGCGCCGAGATTGGGAAACTGCGGCGGCTGGGAGAGGATACGGCCGCGCGGCAGGAACAGGTGCGCTCCATGAAGGAGCGCGTCGCGGGTCTGGACGAACAGGTCAAATCGCTCGAAGCGGAATTTCAGGAACTGCTGGCGGGCATTCCGAACGTCCCCCACGAATCCGTGCCGGATGGCAAGGATGCGGAGCACAACCTCGAGATCCGCCGCTGGGGCGAACCCCGCCGCTTCGACTTCGAGCCCAAGGCCCATTGGGACCTGGGCCCCGAGCTGGGCATTCTGGACCTGGCGCGCGCCGCCAAGATTTCGGGCGCGCGCTTCGCTCTGTATTGGGGCGCCGGCGCCAGGCTGGAACGAGCGCTCATCAACTTCATGCTCGATGTGCACACCCGCGAGCACGGTTATACGGAAACGCTGCCGCCCTTCCTGGTGAACTCCGCGAGCCTGTACGGCACCGGCCAGTTGCCCAAGTTCAAGGAGGACCTGTTTAAGTGCGAGGGCCACGACTTGTGGCTGATCCCCACGGCCGAGGTTCCGGTGACCAACATCTATCGCGGCGAAACGCTCGACCCCGACGCGCTGCCCATCCGCCTGTGCGCCTTTACGCCGTGCTTCCGCAGCGAGGCCGGCTCCTACGGCCGCGATGTGCGGGGCATCATCCGCCAGCACCAGTTTCAAAAGGTCGAGCTGGTGAAATTCGCGCGGCCGGAGCAAAGTTACGACGAGCTCGAAAAGCTCACCGCCGACGCGGAAGATATTCTCCGCCGCCTGGGCCTTCCCTTTCGCACGGTGGCTTTGTGCATGGGCGATTTGGGCTTCTCGGCGGCCAAGACCTACGACATCGAGGTCTGGCTTCCCGGGCAGAACGCGTACACCGAGATTTCCTCCTGCTCGAATTTCGAGAGCTTCCAGGCGCGGCGGGCAGGAATCCGGTTCCAGAGCGGCAAAAAGGCGGAGTTCGTACACACGCTGAACGGCAGCGGCCTGGCCGTGGGCCGCGCGTGGGTGGCGATCGTCGAAAACTATCAGCAGAAGGATGGCAGCGTGGTGGTTCCCGAAGCGCTGCGCCCCTACGTCCAGGAAGAAGTGATCCGCCGGCGGGAGTAGGGCGCCAAGATGAACTTCGAACTCATCGGGCATTTGATCGGGCTGCGCTACAAGCTGCTCTGGGCCAAGACGCGCACGCGCAACGGCAAGATTGCGATGTTCATGGCCGGCTACCTGCTACTCGTGCTGGTGGTGGCGTTCTTCGCGGTGGTGGGCGCCGGCGGGGGCATGGTGGCGGTGCGCTCGGGGAAGGTGGAACGAGTCGCCCAGGGCGCGCTCACGTCGCTGTTCCTGTGCGCGCTGGCGACCAGCGTGGTGCTGGGCTTCGGAGTAAATGCCGCATTCTCCGACGTCCAACTGCGGCGCTACCCGCTCAACGCGCGCGAGCGCCGGTTTGCGCGGCACTTCACGGGCATCGTCGATCCCTTCTGGTTTCTGTTCCTGGCCCTGGATCTGGGCTTGGCCTTCGGCCTGTATCTTTTTGGCGAGAGTTCCCTGCTGCTGGGATTGGTTGCCATCCTGCTGCTGTTTGTGTGCAATTACCTGACGGCGCAGGTGGTGGGCTTGACGCTGGACCGGATCATGCAGCAGAAGGGCGGGTCGATCATCCTGCCCATTGCGCTCACGGCGGTTTGCATCCTGCCGGGAGCGTTGACGCCGGTGTTACGGAAACATCCCGCCGCCATCCGAACGGTGGTGCAGGTTCTCGGCTGCACGCCATCGTTTGGAGCCGGCTCGCTGATGACCCGCACGGACGTCGCGGCGCTTTCCGGTCTCGCCTTGCTCGCCGGGTGGATGCTGGGCCTGACGGCCGCGCTAGTGGCGTTGGAGCGGCGGCCGCCCAGAGTGCGCACGGAACAAACCTCGCACATTCAATGGGACACTCCCCTGGAACGCGCCGGCGCGCTGTTCGGCCCCCAATACGGGCCGCTGGCGACCCACTGGCTGCAATTCCTCTTTCGCTGCCGGCGCTTCAAGCTCGCCTACCTGATGTCCCTGCCTCTGCTCCCCTTCCTCCTGCTCATCTGGACCCGGCAGGTGAGCGTGGGAAGGCCTTCTTTCGCCGCTGCGGTTGGGGTATTCGCCGTGGCCGGCATGGCGCCGGCGTCGGCGTTTATCGTGAACCAATTTGGATACGTGGGCAGCGGGTTCCGCCGGTACTTTCTGTTCCCGATGGACCCCGCGGCGGTGCTCCGCGCCAGCAGTTACACGCTACTGGCGCTGTGCTCCGTGTACGTCGCCCTGGCTACGCTGGCGTGGATGCTGTTCGGTCCGGCAGGTTACGGCGTGCGCGGGTTGGTCATGCTGGTGGCGGGCGGAGTGTTCGGGTTGTTTGCGTTCCACGGCGCGGGGCTGTGGACCACCCTGTACGGGCCGCGCCGCTGCGACCCCAACAAGACCATGGGGAACGATCTGTCGCTGGCCGCGAATATCGTGGTCGTAGGCGGAATGATGACCATGCTGATGGGGCCGATGATCGTCGGGCGGGTTTGGAAACAGGCCATCGCGCCCAGCGAATGGTGGGGCATGGTCCTGCTGGCGGCGCTGGCCGCGTGTTTCTACTTCGCCTCGCTGCGGCGAGCGACGGCCACCTTGTCGTCCCGGCGCGAACGCCTGCTGGCCGCGCTGGAAGGAAGGGCTTGACCCCATGGATGCGATTCGCATGGCGAACCTGGTGAAGCGCTACGGAGCGGTGACTGCCGTGGACGGATTGTCGCTGAACGTGCCGGCGGGCATGATGTTCGGCTTTCTGGGTCCCAATGGCTCGGGAAAGAGCACGACCATCGGCTGCCTCACGGGATTGCTCGATCCCACGGCCGGAGAGATGGAGATCCTGGGGCAACCGGTCAACGATGGGAACTCCGCGCTCAAGCGGCGCATGGGCGTGATGCCGGAGACGCTGGGACTGTTCGAGCCACTGCGCGCCCATGAGTTCCTGGCGTTCACGGGGAGGATGTACGGCCTGGACGAAGCCACCACGCGGCGGCGCGTCACGGAATTGCTGGATGCGCTGGAGTTGACCGAAGCCTCCAAGATGCTGGGCGAGTACAGCACGGGGATGCGCAAGCGCGTGGCTTTCGCAGCGGCGGTGATTCATTCTCCGGACGTGCTGTTCCTCGACGAGCCGTTCGAGAGCATCGATCCCGCCGGCGTGGCGCTCATGAAGCAGTGGCTGCACCGCTTCGTGGCGCAAGGCCGCACGGTGTTTATGACCAGCCACGTGCTGGAGACCGTGGAACGCCTGTGCCAGGAGGTCGCCATCATCGCCAAGCCGGGCCGGCTGGTGTGGCACGGCGATATCACTACCTTTGGCCGCGAAGGCGCCATCACTTACGACGGCCAGGCATTCGACACGCTGGAGACCCTCTTCCTGCACCTCACGGGCGAACGCACGGTGGAGCTGGGCTGGCTGTAGGTTTCGCCGCGCGACTCATGGCGGAGCGCCTTGCGGACCGCGCGCGCCAGGTCCGAGCGAATCCACAGCAGCGCGCCCAGGTCCGCCGGCTCGAAGACGCCAGCTTCGCAACTGAACAACGCCAGCACGCCGGCCGCGCCGGCCGCGTCGTCGAGCGGCACGGCCAGCATGGACCGGAAGACGCATTCCGCCCCCGCGTTGAGGCGCGGATCGCGGTTGAAGGCCGGCCGCCCCGTGTGGGCGACGTACTCGGCATCGCCCCCGCCCTCGGAATCGCCAGGCAAGTAAATCTTCAGCGCGTCGAACGGCAGCACGCCGCGAAGGCGCCGGTCCAACACGCTCAGCATCTCATCGATGCGGGACGAGCTACCCACCTCCTCCAGCAGTTCGTATAGCGCGGCCGAGGGCCGGTTGTCGCGCATACTTACGTATCGGCGCGTACGGAAAAAGTGTGACCAGGGCCGGTGGGGCAGGCCTCTTCGCCGGCGGGCGATCTTTTTATACCTTTCATACCTTCCCCGATGTTGCCGAGAGGATGCGAAGACAGGCCTCCGCCTTCTTGCGCGTCGCCGGCCGCGGGTTGTTCAACGGGGCGCTGGGCAAAAGGCGTATGCTGGACGGAAACAGAGAGCTGGCTCGAATCCTGGTTGACAGGCCCAGTCAAAGAGCATGTTCCGAAGGAGGTTTCGCATGAGCCCCAACCTTTTGAGCCCAATGAAGTCCGCCATTCTGTTGGCTGTCCTGCCCGCCCTGTCGTTTGCCGCCAACATTTTTACGTTCACGCAGACTTCGGCTACTTCCGGCACGATCGATCTCGAGATCGGTGGATCCGTTATCGCTTTCGGGGATTTGCCCGACCTTTGGCCCGGAGAATTCACTGGCGGCGCCCCGGGCCTTCTGTCGTGGGGGCTTAACGGCGCAGATCGCGCCGGGACCTGGGGTTCGTTTATTCGTTTAACGGTGTAGCTGTTCTCCCGTATTATACGGACCACCTTGATCACGTAATGACCGTCCGTTTTCTCGATCTTGCCGATGGCGCCGACACCCCGGAACCTGCCGGCGCCTGGCTCATGCTGGGAGGCATAGCTGCCGCCGGCGCCGCACGCCGTGCCGTGGCGTCGCGCCGCTCCGCTGCCGGGTAGCCCGCGCGCAAACCCGGTGATCTGAATCGCTCATGGCTGTGAACGGCCAAGCGCGAAAAACGGCGATTGCCAGGAACTCCTCATATTGCCGCGACAATGGCGGGCTTCCGGCAGCCGCCGAAATATCTTCTGCTAAAATTGGAGTCTTCCAAAACAATGCAGACTCCCAAGATCGACGCGCGGGATCGGCTCATTGTAGCCCTCGACTGCCTTACCACTGAAGAAGCCCGCACCATTGTCGGCAACCTGGAAGGGATGGTGGACTTTTTCAAAATCGGACTCATTCTGCAAATGGCGCCTGGCGCCGAAGAACTGATTCGCTGGGCGATCGGAACAGGCAAAAAGGTCTTTCTCGACTACAAGTACTACGACATTCCGGAGACGCTCAAGAAGGCCGTAGCCAACGTAGGCAGGCTGGGAGTTTCGTTTCTGACTATCCACGGCACGAGTACGTTGATCAAGAGCGCCGTTGCCGGAAAGGGCGACAGCCCCTTGAAATTGCTCACCGTGACGATTCTTACGAGCATGGACGCAACCGACGTCGCGGAATTGGGCTATACGCAGCATTCGGTTGAAGATCTGGTGCTTCGCAGATCTCGCATGGCCTTGGAAGCCGGTTGCGATGGGGTCATTGCTTCCGGGCATGAAGTGAAAGCCATCAAGGAGATTTCGCAGGGGCGCCTGCTTGTAGTCACGCCCGGAATCCGAGAGGACGATGCGCCCCAAGACGACCAAAAGCGCCGCAGCTCGGCTGGGGACGCCATTCTCGCCGGCGCCGATTATCTGGTGATCGGCAGGCCGATCACAGGCAAACCGGATATGCGCGCGGAAGCGGAGCGCTTGCTGGGAAAGATGCAAGCGGCGTTTGATGAGCGCGCGGCGTCGGTCGCGAGAGAGTAGCTCAGCCGCAACCAAGCGCCCAAGAATCCACCGCGGAGACGCCGAGATGAGAACACGCGGAGAAGAATGAGGGTTCGTTTGGCTGTGGGTTGCGGGCCTGTGGTGACGGCGGAGTTCGGGCAGCAGAGGGAGCCGAGGTTCGTGGGGCTGGCGCTGGGAGGGTTGGGAGTTTCGGGGAAGGAACGATACGCTCGCCGCGCTTGGGATAGACTAGCCGGTTGAGATATGGGCGCTGAATCGACGGTCCTGGCCTTCGACTTGGGAGCCTCCAGCGGACGCGCCATTCTGGGGAGGCTCACGGGTGGAGGACTGGCGTTCGATGAAATCCACCGCTTCCCCAACGACGCGGTACGCTACCACGGCGAACTCCACTGGGACATGCCGCGCCTCTGGCGGGAGATGCAGGCCGGCTTGCGCCTGGCGGCCGCGCGAAGCGGCGGGCCGCTGGCCAGCGTGGGCGTGGACGCGTGGGGCGTAGACTATGCTCTGCTCGGCGAAGCGGGCGTCCTGCTGGAAAACCCGTACCACTATCGCGACCAGCGAACCCAGGGGATGGTGGAGAAGGCCTGCGCCGTGGCCGGCGCGGACCGGATCTACGATGAAACCGGCATCCAGTTCATGGCGATCAACACCCTCTTCCAGCTCTACGCCGCCTCGCAACGGACTCCGCGCCTGCTGGCCGCGGCGGAATCCCTGGTCACCATCCCCGACCTTTTGAACTACTGGCTCACGGGCGTCGTGGCCTGCGAGTACACGATCGCCAGCACCACGCAGTTCCTGGACCGGCGAACACGCTCGTGGGCGGCGGACCTGCTGCGCGATCTCGGCATCCCCACGCATTTCCTCCAGCCCATCCGCCAACCCGGCGCGGCGCTGGGCGGTTTGCGTCCGGAATTGGCGGAGCCAGACGTGTTGAAACGCGCCGTGGTGATCGCTCCCGCGTGCCACGATACGGGATCGGCGGTGGCCGCGGTGAAAACCGGCGGCGCGACGGCGTTCCTCAGTTCCGGGACTTGGTCGTTGTTGGGAACCGAGGTCCGCGAAGCGGTGGTGAACGCCGATAGCCAGCGCCTCGATTTCACCAACGAAGGCGGCGTCGGTGGGACCATCCGCCTGCTCAAGAACATTACCGGCTTGTGGCTCCTGGAAGCCTCGATGAGGGCTTGGGGCGCGGATGGCCGGAAGTTTTCCTACGGCGATCTCCTGGAGTTGGCGGCGGCCGAAGAGCCGCTTCGCGCCCTGGTCGATCCCGACCACGCCGCATTCGCCGCCCCGGACGACATGCCGCGCGCCATCGATGCGTACTGCGCCCAAACCGGGCAGCCCGCGCCCCGGACGCCGGGAGCTTACACGCGCACCATTCTGGAAAGCCTGGCTCTGAAATACCGCTTGACGCTCGAACAGCTTGGGACCGTTGTGGGCACGCGGTTCCGCGAGATCCGCGTCATCGGCGGCGGATGCCGCAACGCCATGTTGAACCAGTTCACCGCCGACGCCACCGGTTGCCGCGTGCTCGCCGGACCGGCCGAGGCCACGGCGCTCGGCAACATCGCCATGCAGTTGGTGGGAACGGGCGCAATCGCTTCCATCGACGATGCCCGCGCGCTGATCCAAAGGTCGTTCCCAGTGGAGGTCTTTGAACCATCCGGAGGGGCGGGCTGGGACCGCGCCTATGCCGGCTTCCAATCGCTCATGGGGACGACGCCATGAGCATGGGCAAGGCGTAGGCCATTTTTCCGGAATGCCGCCAAGGATGCCGGCATGGCAGGCGGGACGAGCACTCCACGGAGTGCTCCACCGGTGCGAGATGATACAATCAGATCCGAAACTGGAGCACTCTTATGACTACTAACTCGCGGCGCCAATTCCTGGGCGGCGCCGCCAGCGCGTTCGTAACGGCGTCGCGCGCCGTTACCGCGCAGACCCCGTCGAACCCGTTTGGGCTGGATTTTCCGATCGTCGACTACCATGTCCACCTCAACGCGATGACGCTCGATCAGGTGGCCGCCACGTCGAAGGAGCGCGGCATCAAGTACGGCGTCGCGGAACATGCCGGTACGAAGGAGAACGACTACCCCAACGTCCTGAAGAGCGACGCCGAACTCCAGCAGTGGATCGCCAAACTCGACCCATACCCCGTTTATAAAGGCGTGCAGGCCGAATGGATCGACTGGATGCCCTGTTTCTCCAAAGAGGTCTTCGCGCAGCTCGACTACGTCCTCTCCGACGCCATGACCGTTCGCGATGCCAACGGCGCCCGCATCAAGGCCTTCACTGCGCCGTACGATCCCGGCAACGACGAAGAAGGATTCATGAAGATGTACGTCAACTGGATGGTCGAAATCTGCGAACGCGAACCGCTGGACATTTTCGCCCACCCCACCTGGATGCCGCGCAAGTTTAACGCCGATTACGACAAACTCTGGACCGAGGAGCGCATGAAAACGTTCGCCAGCGCTCTGAAACGTACCGGCATCGCCTGCGAAATCGACTGCGGCATGAGGCTGCCGAAACTCGCCTTCCTCAAGATCGCCAAAGATCAAGGCGTGAAGTTCTCGTTCGGGTCCAATAGCGGCGGCAGGACCGTTACCGATATCGGCTACAGCGTCGAAATGGCGAAGCAGTTGGGCCTGACGGCAAAAGACATGTTCGTCCCGGCGCCCAAAGGGCGGAAACCGATCCAGCTTCGGACGAACCTGAGGGTTTGAGTTCGCCGCCTCGCGCCGGTCCGTGGACGCCCCCCTTGTTTTTCCGCGGCGCATTGCTGTAGGATGAACCCCGTGAAGAATCTCGCATTGCTGCTACTGGTTGCCGCGCTTCCCCTGTGCGCCGCCGATGGCGATTGGGTCTCGCTGTTCAACGGCAAGGATCTGACCGGTTGGAAGGCTAACGAAAACCCGGAGACGTTCACGGTGCAGGACAGCGCCATCGTGTCCCATGGGCCGCGAAGCCACTGTTTTTACGTGGGGTCCTTCAACAACCACGTTTTCCGTAACTTCGATTTGACGGTGGACGTAATGACCCTCCCGCGGGCCAACGGCGGCATTTACATCCTCACCGAGCTCGAGGGCCCGGGTTGGCCGGGCAAGGGTTTCGAAGCGCAGGTGAACAACACGTTTCCGGGCGATCCGCGGAAGACGGGAAGCTTGTATGAAGTCCAGGATGTCGGGGCGGATCAGAACCCGGTGAAGGACAACGAGTGGTTCACTGAAGAAGTCATTGTCCAGGGCGACACCATTACCGTCAAGTTGAACGGCAAGCAGTTGGTCCACTGGACCCAGCCCGCCGGATGGGCAGGTACCAGCGATTTCCCCGGAAGGCGCATCGCGCCCGGGACCATCGCCCTCCAGGGACATGACGCGGGTAGCACCGTGTACTACAAGAACATTCGGATCAAGCTGTTGAAATAAATAGCTGCTCCGCGTTCCGCTACCGGCGGCAAACGGTGGGGGGGACGGCTGGCGGACAGCGGATGAGGGCTATGCCAAACCCTGTGGACTGGCGACTACCCGCGACTGTGGGCATTCTCTACATGCCCGCATAATCCCTGTTGAATAATACCTCAAATCCGGGTACATTCAACTCGGGATGACTCGCAAACGTATCTGTTTGACCTGCAAGAACACCGGGTGCGTCGCAAAATGCCGCTTTCCGGAAGCCGAACGACGGCCGCCCGTTTTCCCGCGCATCCATTTCTCATGAGCGTCGCCTGAGTCCCGCCACGCTTGGCTCCCGCTGGGACCCGCGGATCAACGTTCCGCGGCCCGCGCGAACGGCCCACGCCTCGCCATGTGCGTTCTTCCGCGCAACCCGGCCGCGCCCGGTTCCGTCAGGACTATTGTCTGAAGAAACCCGAAAAAATGGTTCAATAGATGAGACAAGCGGATGAGGATGGGCGTGCGCGCGTTTCCGATTGCATCGGTATTGTTGTGCCTGGCCGGGGTCATAGCGCCCCCGGCTCGAGCCGCGCTCTCTGTCAGCGTCGCCGTCGTTGAACCCAACAAGCACCCCGTCCCCGGAGTGCGCGTAGAGCTCCGAACCGGCGCGAGCGAGGTCGCCGCGGCCAGCACCGACGCCAGCGGCCGGGCCGAGTTTAAAGGTGTGGAACCGGGGCGGTATGAAATCGTAGCCGCCAAGGAAGGCTACCTGACGCTCCGGAAAAGCGATCTGGATCTGGAACCGGGCGGGCCGGCCACCATCGAATTGACGCTCGTTCCGGCCACCGCCGCCCAGGCCAGCGTGGAGGTCAAGGCCGAGGCCGCTGCCGTGGAAATGGGCCCATCGACCCCCAGCGCCGCGGTGAGCGGGCTGACCGTCAAGGACCTGCCCACTCGGCCAGCCACGGTTACCGATGCCCTGCCTCTGATTCCGGGCGTCGCGCGACAGCCGGGCGGGGGCTTGCAGATCTCCGGCAGCGGCGAGCATCGCAGTTCGCTGATTGTCAATTCCGCCGACGTCACCGACCCCGCCACGGGCCAGTTCGGACTGACTGTGCCCATGGACAGCGTGGATACCATGGATGTGTATCAGGCACCGTTTCTGGCGGAGTACGGCCGGTTCTCGGCCGGCGTAGTTTCGGTGGCTACGCGCCGCGGCAGCGATCAGTGGAAATGGGAACTGAACGACCCGTTGCCCGAATTTTTCATCCGGAGCTGGCATCTGCGGGGCCTGCGCGACGCCACCCCGAGGCTGAACCTCGGCGGGCCGCTCCTCCCCGGGAAGTTGTACTTTTCCGAGGGCGTCGAATATGAGATCCGCAAGACCCCTGTATTCACGCTGCCTTTCCCCCGGAATCTGAAGCGAAGGCAAGGGTTCAATTCTTTTGCGCAGCTCGACTGGGTGATTTCGCCAACACACCTGGTCACTGGCACCGTACACATCGCCCCGCAGCGCCTTGGCAACGTGAACATAGACTACTACAATCCCCAGCCGACCACGCCCGACGCCGCCACCCACAATTACACTGGCACGCTGGCCGACAAGCTCACGCTGGGCGGCAGCTTGCTCGAGAGCACGTTCTCCGTCACGAAATTCTACGCGCGGGTTTGGAGCCAGGGTCTCCAGGACTTGGCTATCGCCCCGGGGGGCAATAGCGGAAACTATTTCGCGGAGCAAGCCCGCGACGCGTCGCGGTTTAGCGGCCGTTCGGAGTATTCCTTCGCGCCCCATCGCTTGGCCGGATCTCACAGCTTCAAAATCGGCGGCTACTTTGCGCGGAGCTCCGAAAATGGCCAGGTGACCGAGGGACCCATCAACATCTTCGATTCGAGCGGCCTGCTGCTGCAAACCATCGCCTTCACTAGCGGCCAGCCCTTCCGGATGAACGACACGGAAATCGCTATTTTCGGCCAGGACCATTGGATCATTTCGCCGGTTCTGAGCATGGACGCCGGGATCCGCACCGAGTCGCAGGCGGTATCGGAGGCGTTCCGCGTAGCGCCGCGAGGGGGCATCGCGTGGAGCCCGTTTCCCGGGTTGGGAACCGTGGTGCGCGCCGGTTTCGGCCTGTTCTTCGACCGCGTTCCATTAAGCGTGTACTCCTTTAGCAGCTATCCGGACCGCATCGTCACTTTCTACAACCCCGATGGCTCGATTTCGTCCGGGCCAATCTTTTACCTGAACGGCCTGGGACAGGTCGAGAGGCCCCGCCGATTCGTGTTTCTGGAGCACGGACCCGGCGACTTCGCTCCGCGGAGCACGACTTGGAGCGCGCAGATCGAACAGCCGCTGTCGCGCCGCTTGAAGGTGCGCGCCAGCTACATGAGCACGCTATCGGATGGCCTGGTGATCCTGGATCGTTCCGCTCCGGACCCGGTCACCAACACGGGTTCGGATCTGCTATCGGGAACAGGCCAGGCGCGCTACCGGCAACTCGAACTCACGGCCCGGGTGGGGATGGGGGAAGGACGCCAGTTGTTCTTCTCCTATGTGGATAGCCGCGCGCGCGGCGATTTGAACGACTTCGCTAACTTCTTGGGCACCTTTCCCATCCCGATCATCCGCCCGAATCAGTTCGGCAACCTGCCTACCAACCTGCCGCACCGTTTTCTGGCGTGGGGAACCGCGCAATTGCCTCGCGGCTTCCTCATCGCGCCCACCATCGAGTATCGGAGCGGTTTCCCCTACTCCACTCTGGATGAGCTTCAGCGCTATGTCGGGACGCCTTACGCGAACCGCTTTCCGGCGTTCTTCTCAGCGGACGCCCGCCTTTCCCGGAAGTTCAAAGTAAATCCCAAATACTCGGTGCGTCTTTCGGTCAGCAGTTTCAATCTGACGAACCATTTCAACCCCGAGGCGGTCCACTGGAACACCGGCGATTCAGCCTACGGTCTGTTTTTCGGGCAGCGCGGGCGCCATTTCACGCTTGATTTCGACTTTCTGTTTTGAGACCGCTCCGTTTGCGCCCTGCGCTGGGGCTAACGCCTGCTCACAAACCGGCTGCCTCGGATCACGAACCGCAGCGGCCAATCGGCGCATTGGCGGATGCCGATGCGCGGCGTCACGTGGATCTCGATGGCGCGGTCTTCGGCAGGCTGGCGCACCACCAGGCGGCCGTGCGTGACGTCGGCCCCGTTCTGCGCGCGAGTGATAGCCATGGCCTGGGTGAGCTTGCCCGGTCCCGACGCCAGGTCTTCCAGACGGCGCGCGGCGGGGCGGCGGCGGCGCATGAGATCCACCCCCGCCACCGGTTCCAGCGCGCGGATCAGCACGCATCCCGGGCGGCCATCCGGTTCGGCCACCAGGTTCAGGCATTCGTACATGCCGTAGACGAAGTAAACGTAGGCGCGCCCGGGCGGGCCGAAGATGACGCGCGTGCGATCGGTGACGCCGCGAGCGGAGTGCGCGGCCAGGTCATCGCCGCCAAGATAGGCTTCGGTTTCCACGATCACGCCCGCAGCGCGGCCGTGTACCAGGACCTTTCCGAGGAGGCCGCGAGCCACCTCCGCGGCGGAGCGGCCGTAAAAAGCGCGTTTGAGGATCGGACCAAAGGGCATCTTTGCAGAGCGCGTCCCACTCCACGAAAGCACCATCTTCGCCCATCGGCCGGTACAATGAGAAGCGCTCATGAGACTCTTCGTTGGCCTGGACCTGCCGGAGAATACGATCCGCAACCTGGAGGCGCTGCTGGAACGGCTTCGTCCGACGGCGCGCATCCACTGGAGCCCGCCCGCCAACCTGCACATCACCACGAAGTTCATCGGCGAGTGGCCGGACGAACGGGTGGGGGAGGTGAAGGCCGCGCTGGCCGCCATCGAACCCGGCGCGGCGATCCCGGTGCGCGTCCAACGGCTCGGCTTCTTTCCCAACCCGCACGCACCGCGCGTGTTCTGGTGCGGCATCGAGGCGCCGGGCCTGGAGGCGCTGGCCGCGGCCACCGACCGGGCTACAGCGGCCCTGGGGATCCCGCCCGAAACGCGCGCGTTCTCGCCCCACCTGACGCTGGCCCGCATCAAGGAGCGGCTGAACGTGCAGCCTTTGCGCGAAACCATCGCCGCGCTACCGTCCCTGGAGTTCGGGAGTTTCGTGGCGCAGAGTTTTTTCCTGTACCAAAGCAGCTTGCGGCCAACCGGTTCCGTGTACACTAAACTTGCGGGGTTTCCGCTGGCAAAGCGATGATTCCTCTAGCAATCCTGGCGATCGCGTACCTGCTTGGCGCGATCCCCTTCGGGTACCTTCTGGTCAAAGCGACGACCGGCGCCGACGTGCGCTCGGCGGGCAGCGGCAACATTGGAGCCACCAATGTCTTGCGCACCACCGGCCGGGCGGCGGGCGTCGCCACCCTGCTGCTCGATATCGCCAAGGGCTACCTGGCGGTGTGGATCGCCGGCCGCCTCGCCGAACACGGTCCGTTGTGGATGAGCGCCGCCGCGCTGGCCGTCATGGCCGGCCATGCGTACCCCGTGTTTCTGCGGTTCAAGGGTGGCAAGGCGGTCGCCAGCTTCGTCGGAGCCTTCCTGTGTCTTACTCCAATAGCATTAGCTGCTACCCTGCTGGTGTTTCTGGCGGCGGTGGCTTGGACACGGTACATATCCATGGGATCCATCATCGCCGTCTCCGCTTTTCCGCTCGCGGTCTGGCTGTTTCTGAAACCGCCTCTGCCCATCTTGGTGGCGTCTTTCGTCGCAGGCCTGTTTATAATCTACAGACATCGTAGTAATATTCGCCGATTACGCGAGGGGACCGAGCACGTCTTCGGTTTCGGAGCGCGAAGATCTTGAATCGCCTGGCCGTCATCGGCGCCGGGGGCTGGGGCACGGCCTTAGCAATCATTCTTGCCCCCCGCTTCCCCCAGCTTCGGCTGTGGGTCTACGAAGAGGACCTAGCGGCCCGCATGGCGCGCACACGGGAGAACGACGTGTACCTCCCCGGCTGCCCCTTGCCTCCGCACGTGGAACCGGTTACGGATCTGGGCGCAGCTCTGGACGGCGCGGAAATCGTTCTCAGCGTGACGCCCTCGCATTTCGTTCGCGACTTGTACCGGCGCATGCTTCCCCTGGTGAACGAATCCATGCTGTTCGTCAGCGCCACTAAGGGGCTGGAAAACGATTCTTTACTGTTACTGTCGGATGTAGCGGCCGGGGTTCTCCGTGAGAAGTTCGAACCTCGGGTGGCGGTCATCTCCGGTCCGACCTTCGCGCTAGAGGTGGCCAAGTTTGAGCCTACGGCACTGGTGGTGGCATCCCGCGAGGCTGGGGTGGCGGAAACCGTTCAGACGGCCTTCTCCGGCCCGACTTTCCGGCTCTACACGAGCAATGATCCTATCGGTGTGGAAATTGGAGGAGCGATTAAGAACGTGGTGGCCATCGGCGCGGGGGTTTTGCACGGGATAGGGTTGGGCCACAATGCGATGGCGGCCCTGATCACGCGCGGCCTGGCGGAAATGACGCGGCTGGCGGTTGCGCTGGGAGGCCGGGCGCAGACTATGGCCGGGCTGGCGGGGCTTGGCGATTTAGTCCTGACCTGCACGGGGGAATTGAGCCGCAACCGCGCGGTCGGCATGGAGTTAGCTCGCGGCCGGAAGCTGGAGGAGATCATCGGGTCCATGAAGACGGTCGCCGAGGGGGTCAGGACCACGAACGCCGCAGTAGACTTGGCGAAGCGGCACGCCGTGGAAATGCCCATAGCGGAACAAATGTTTCAGGTGCTCCACTCAGGGGTGGCGCCCAGGGAGGCCATCCGGCGGCTGATGGAGCGGTCGCTGAAGGGCGAATAATGGCGGCGGCGCAACCATCGACGCCGGAGCGGGTTCAATCGTTTATGGGAGGAGCTACGGCTACCCTGGACGGCGATGCCGAGTTGATGCGCCGCGTCGGGGAAGGCGACGACGCGAGCTTTGGCCTGCTCCTGAACAAGCATCGCGCGCCGATTGCGCACTTCCTGTACCGCATGGTTCAGGATCGGGCCGCGGCGGAGGAACTGGCGCAGGAAGTTTTCTTGCGGGTGTACCGTTCCCGCTCGTCGTACGAGGCGACGGCCAAGTTCACGACCTGGCTATTTCGGATTGCCACGCATCTGGCGCTGAACTGGCTCCGGGACGAAAAGGGCGGGCGAGCGCGAGAGATGCTGGGGGAAGTGATCGACAGCCGGCCCTCGGTGGAGCAGTCGATGGTGCAAGCGGCCCGGCTCAACGAGGTGCGCCGGGCGGTAGCGGCGCTGCCGGAGAAGCAGCGCGCGGCGGTCCTGATGCACAAGTACGAGGAAATGGATTATTCGCAAATTGCGAAAACGCTGGATTGCTCGGAATCGGCGGTGAAGTCGCTGCTGTTCCGGGCGTATGAGACGCTGCGGGCCCGTCTGGCCCACATGGCGAGCTAGCGAGGGAAGTATGGGCGCGACGAATTGCGGATGGAACGAGGAAACGCTGCTGGAGTACGGGGCGGGCAGGTTGGACTCGCGGACCAGAGCAAGCGTGGAACGCCACCTGGAAGTCTGCGCGGCATGCCGCGAGGCGGCGGCCGGCCAGCAGGCGCTGTGGGCGGCGCTGGATGCATGGGAGGCGCCGCCGGTCGCCGCGGACTTCGACCGCCGGCTCTACCGCCGGATGGAGGAAGACGTTCCGTGGCGCGAGCGGATGCTGCGGCTATTTCGCCCTGCGCTGGTTCGCCGGGGGCTGCCCATCGCGGCGGCGGCCGGGTTGGCGGTGGCGGCCGTCATCCTCATCGAGAGGCCCGCCGCCTCACCGCCGGTGCCGGCGGCGAATGCGCAACAAGTAGAGCCGCTTCGGCCCGACCAGGGCGAGAGCGCGCTCCAGGACATGGAGATGTTGCAGGAGTTCAACGGTTTGATCCGGCCGGACGCCGGGGAATCGAGGCTGTAGGCGGAGCGGGTGCGATGCGAAACGCGGGTGCGATGCGAAACGTTCGAATCGGCGCGTGTTTCCTGCTGGCCGCGGCAACTGTGGCGTGGACGCGGCCGCAGCCGCAGCAGCCCAATGCGCCATCGGAAGGGACCAGCGTTCCGGAGAAGAAGAACGCGGGACCGCCGGCCGCGGCTGGTCGCCTGATCAATCCGGAAAGCGTGGCCGCTCGTCTGATGCTGGCCACCCCGGAGCAGCGGCAGCGGGCGCTCGAGAGGTTCCCGGCCGCGCGGCGGGAGCAGATCCAGAAGCAGTTGGCGTGGTTCGATAGTCTCCCTAAAACCCAGCAGGAGTTGCAAATCCGCCGCCTGGAGCGGTTCGCGGCCCTCCCGCCGGACAAGCAGGTGATCGTGCGCCGCCAGATGGAGGTATTCAATCAGTTGCCCCCCGCGCGCAAACAGGCGATCCGGCGCGCCCTCCTGCTGTTGCAGAGTCTGCCCGACGCCGAACGCACGGCGCGCATGAACAGCAGGGCCTTCCGGAGCCGGTTTTCACCGGAAGAGCAAAGGATCATCGCGGACCTCTCCGAGGCGTGGCTGCCTCCGATGTAGGGGGTTTGCCGCGGACGACTTGGGATACACTGGAGAACTCGGTTCCGGTCTCGCTTGATCGACCTCCATACACACAGCAACGAGTCGGACGGTTCGCTCTCGCCGCGGCAGCTTGTCGAAGAGGCCGCGCGCGCTGGGGTGAGCGTTCTGGCGATCACGGACCACGACACCCTGGCGGGCTACGACCAAGCGCTGCCGGCGGCCCGCGAGGCGGGGGTCGAGCTGCTGTGCGGAATCGAGCTTTCCACCAAGCTGAACGGCCATTCCGTCCACCTTTTGGGGTATTTTCCCAGCGGCGGCGGGCTTGAGGATTTCCGGCGGTGGCTGCTCGAGATGCAGGCCTCGCGACGCGACCGGAACGTGCGACTGGCGGCGCGGTTGCGGGAACTGGGCCTCGACATTCGGATGGAAGAGGCCGAAGCGTTGGGCCGCGGGATGACCGGCCGCCCCCATTTCGCGCAGGTCATGCTGCAGAAGGGCTACGTGACAAACATCCGCCAGGCGTTTGACGAATACCTGGATGAATCCGCCAAAGGCTACGTGAACCGCCGCGAGCCGCAATTCGGAGAAGGGGTGCGCAGGATCCGCGCGGCCGGCGGGATCGCGTCGCTCGCCCACCCGACCCGCCTTCCGGGCAACCCGGCGGCGCTGCTGCCGGAGTTGTGCGCGACGGGGCTTCAGGCGATCGAGGCCTATCACAGCGACCACGGTCCCCGGGAAACGGACATGTATCTCGATCTGGCGAAGCGCCACGGGCTGAAGGTGACGGGCGGCTCGGATTTCCACGGGGCCGTGAAGCCGGAGGTCATGCTGGGAACCGGCTGCGGCGGCAACCTCCGCATTCCACGCCAGGTGTACGAGGATCTGCGCTGAGGGCCAATGAGGGGCTTATCCTTGGCGGCGCCCGGGCCGCGAGCACAGCCCTATTCGGGCATTGACGTACTTAAGGCCGATCCGGCTTTTGGAAATGGACGACTCTCAGAACCCGCTCTCCGCTGTTCATTCAAATGCTCCTAACGGAGACGGCAATATGGCTCATCATAGACATCCGGATTCATGGTCGCGCCGCAAGTCGCGACCGGATGGCCGCCGCGCGGTCGAAGATCTCCGCCCTTCCGATCCCCGCGACTTCATACATGGCGAAAATGTTCTCGTCCGGTGTTTCAGGGGAGATGGTGTGGGAGGCGGCTAAGATGTATCCGCCCCCATCGACCGTCATCCCCTCCAGCAATCGCGCAGTGGCGCGACGCACCTCACTGGCCGAGCCGTGCGGAAGAAGCTCCTGAGTGTCCACGCCTCCCATGAACGCCAGATGCGCTCCGAATTCGCGCTTCAGCTCCAGGGGGTCCATGCCCGGACAGTTGGATTGCACGGGGTTCAACACATCCATGCCGATTTCGATCAGGTCCCCGATGATGGGGCGCAACCCTCCACAGGAGTGATAAGCGACGGGGAGGCCGCGCGATTTCCCTACCTCGAAAGCGCGCGCCAGGTGCGGCTTGATCAGCGCCCGCCAGGACCGCGGGCTGATCATCATGCCGCGCTGCCCGGCTACATCGTCGCCCGTCCAGAACCAATCGAGGGGTATGCGGTCGCAGGCTTGCGCACCGAGCTCGATCGAGAATTCCGCGCAGCGCCGGAACATCTCGTCGGCCAGATCCGGGTCCCCGGCCATATCCAGCATCGCGTCTTCCATGCCCCGCAGCCTCCAGTACATCTCGAAGACGCACGGCGACACATCGCATCCGATGAAGAACTCGCCGCGGCGGCGAATCGTGGGGCCCATGAGCGCCAGTAGTTCCTCGCGGCGATCGTAGGGGAAGCGGTAAGCGAGAACTTGCTCGCGCGTGGCGCCCATCAGGGGGTATTCCGCGATCTGGTTGAAGCCGTGTTGCTTCAGCCACTTGATCCCCCACCAGTCCCGGTGCCATTCGCCGTCGCGCTCGTGGACCACTCCTTCCATGGCGTAGTTATTGTTGACCCAGGTCTGCTGGATATCGTTCCCCATGGCTTCCGCGACGTACTCCAAGGGGATTTCGAGCATCCGCGCGAGTTTGCGGGCCGTGTCCGGGTGGAACCACATGAACACCGGCGCGCGGTCCACCGGCCGCTTCTCTAATGCGGCGCGCACTCGTTCTCGGGAAGTCACAAAACTACCTCCCCGCCACGCCCATTGGCGCAGCGGTTTTCATACATCGAGCTGCCATACCTGAAATCATACGCTCCCGCAATGCCGATGAAGCGTCGCTCAAAGCAAGCGGCGTTGGCGTCGTCAAATATATCAATGCCTTATTCCGCGTTCGGGTCGCTGGTTTCCAGCAGGACGCCGTTTTCGGGGTTGCGCGTCTCCGTGGCGCTCGACACCAGGACAGCCGGATGCCCTTGGATGACGCACTTGTTGGCGCAGATGCCGCAGCCGATGCACAGGTCCGGGTCCACGTGCGGCTGTTTCACCGCGACGCCCCGCCCGGAGAGCGCCGGGACCTGAACCTCTTCGAGCCAGATGGCTTTTTTCGGCGTCGGGCAACATTCCTCGCATACGATACAGGTGCGCGCATAGGCGTACGGCAAGCAGCGGTTGCGGTCGAAATACGCCAAGCCGATCCTGATCTTTTGCTTCTCGGCTACTTTCAGCGGCCGGATGGCCCCGCTCGGGCACACCTGCGAGCACAAGGTACACTCATATTCGCAGTAGCCGATGGTCATCTTCAGGATGGGCGTCCACATGCCTTCCAGACCCGCCTCGAACATCGTCGGGTGGATGGCGTTAGTAGGGCACACTTTCATGCATTCGCCGCACCGGATGCACCTGGCGAGAAAATCGTCTTCGCCCAGTGCGCCGGGCGGCCGCACCAACTCCGGGTTGAAGGAGCGCTTCGCGCCCAGCGGGCCGGTGTGGAAGAGAAAGGCCGCGCCCAGCCCGGCGGCGCCGGAAGCCAGAACCTGCCGCCGGCCAAGGTCCAGCCGCGCGGCTTTGGCCGGTTTGAAGAAACCGCGCAACCAGGAAATCATTTCGCCGCTCCCTGGATCTGTCCGGCGGGCCGGGAATCCTCGATGCCGACGCCGATCGCGATCGCCGCTGTCGGGCAGTCCGACTTACAGTTGAAGCAGTAGAAGCATTCGGCGGGTTTCCATTCGCCGGTATGCGGATTCGCGCCGCCCTGGCAATCGGCCAGGCACAGCCGGCAGTCGTTGCACGCCTCCGCGCTGCGCTTCAGCCGCACGGCGGGGTTCTTCCCGACCACCGCCAGCAGCGCTCCGAGCGGGCAGATGTAGCGGCACCAGAAACGCGCCCGAAAGAAGTTCAGCGCGACCACGGCGGCGAACAGAAAACCGATGAGCGCATTCCCGAAATAGTGCGGCTGATGGACGGCAAGAACGTGGCGGCGCAGGAATTCGTAGATCGGTTCGCTGACGGCGGTCACGCGAACGGGTCCGATTCCCGGGTTCGCATCGTAGATCCAGCCGAAAAACCGCACGGTGGCGTCGTTCAGCGCCGGGTAGATGGACGTTCCCAGGGAGCGGAAGAAGAACGAGAACGGATCGAGCCAGCCCACCAGATTCACGCCCAGCAGCGCGCCGCCCAGGAACGCGGCTAGCGCGTAGTACTTCGCTTTCTGCCAGCGGGAAAAGCCCGCGCTCGCGAGCTTGTCCGTGGGGCGCCCGCGGCGGAGGCTGGTGAAGAAATGGTGCAGCGAGCCAAGAGGGCAGATCCAGCCGCAGAACCAGCGGCCGAAAACCAAAGTCGCGCCGAGCGTCGCCAGGGACAGGAGCATCCCCGCGGCTACGGCGTGGGACGCCAGCCAGCCGCTCACCATGGCGAGAGGGTCCAGGCGGAAGAAAAGCGTCACGCCCCGGCCAGGAGCGTCGATGGGGTGGTCCCGCGTTTCCAGGAAGAGGTAGAGAAACAGCAGCAGAAGCGCGGTTTGAACCGCGCGCCGCAACCATACCACCCACCACGTGCGCGTCTGGCGCGCCACCCTAGACCTCCAGTCTCGCCGGCGAGAGCGACTGGTAGTTCATGGTTCCGAGTCCCCTGGCCTGCCCTTCGACCACGTAACCGATATCGGAGGACTTGAGCCCGAACAGCGTGGCTCCGTAAGCGTCCACCGCCACCTGATCCACGCCCGCAACAATGGCGTCCTTCCGCTTCACATCCGCCAGATTGCCCCCGGTCGGTCCGTTCGCGGTCAGAATGCGGACGGCATCCAGCACAACCAGTTGCGGCTTGAGAAACCCGGCCAGGTCCGCAACGGCCTTCCCGATGTCCTGGTGGAAGCGGTTGCGGGCACCCCCGGCGGCGCCCATAAGGTTCTTCATCCCCAGCGTCGCTCTGCAAAGGCTGTGGTGTTTGGCGATGGCGATGTTGATCAGGCGGTCGGACTCCACGACGCCGGCGTAAATCTCCCATTCCTTCAGAACCTGCGCGCCCTTGAGCGCCATCTTCCGGAACTTTCGGTCGTCCATGTAATCGCACTGCGCACCGGCCTTGGCGGCCGCCGCCTGGATGCCGCTGCGCGCGAAGCTTTTCTCGGCTTCGACGCAGGGGTTGTCCGAAACGACCACCTTGCTCGCGCCGGCCTGGTAGCACATTGAGACGACCGTCGCGACCACGTCGGGATTGCTGCAGGCGGCCTGTTCCGGCCGGCGGTCCCAGCCGATATTGGGCTTCACCCACACCTTTTGGCCCTTGGAGACGAACCGGCCCATTCCGCCGAGAGCCTCGATGGCGGCGCGCGTCAAGCGCCGCGCCTCTTCGGCGATGCCGTCCGGCGCGGCGGGCGGGGATTTATAATGCGCGATGGCCAGGGACGGCCCCGCCGCCCTCAGAATGTCTCCGCCCATCAGGACGCCCGAGGCCGAAACCGCAGAAGCCAGGAACCGCCGCCGGTTCAGTTCACCCATGTGAGCCGCTAATCCTTACTAGAATGCGAAAGTCGAAACACGCCACGTTCGTCTCCCTAAATCGGATAGTAATGTCCTAATATTAGTTCCTTAGAGATCATCATATCTCTTAATCCTCCATGCCGTCGGCCGCCGGTTTGGCATGAGAAGACCGAAACATATCTGGCCGCCGATGAACGCGGATGAACACCGATCAAGACATCGATGGTTTATCCGCGTTTATCGGCGCTCATCGGCCTTAGTTTCTGGCCGCTACGGCGTCTATCGCGAAGCCCTCGTCCAGGGAGGACAAGCCTTCGAAAACGAGCAGCGATCCGGCGGGCGGGTGCGCGGGATCGAAGACCTCCAGGCGGAGCTTCCGCGCCTGGGCGGCGATGCCGGACGACAGAGCATACCAGCGCGCGAAGACGATGTCGCCGGCCGACGCGCCGGCTTTTTCCAGCGCGTTCCGCAGACGGCCGAACGCCAGTTGCGCGTCCGGTTCCTCGAAGCCGAAGGAAGACTGCGTACCGGTGAGAACCAGATAGGGCGCGGTTACCAGCGCGCAGGCGGAGGCGCCCGGCTCGCGCGGCATTCCTTCGGCGTCAAGCAACCGGAGCCGCGCGCCGGGAGGGCGGCGGAGGCGGGCCACGGCTTCACAGGCGGCCAGGGCCCGCGCGGGCGCGCGCTGGGGCTGGATGGTATCGAGGGCCGCGCTCGGGTATTCGGCTTGCACCAGGGCGCGCGATTGGGCCAGGTCATCGAGCGAACTGAAGAAGCAGGTGACCCGCACGACGTCGGGAGCGGCGGCGCCGGCGGCGGCGAGCGCCTGGCGAAGAGAGGCCAGCGACTTGCGAGCGAGCGGCTGGACCGGGTCGAGCGGGCCCTCCGAAGTAGCGGGATCGGCGGAAACGAACGCCAAGCCGTTGGGATTCACGTCCCTGGCGCCAGCCGCCACGGCCTCCAGAACCACTTGCGCGCCGGGCAGCGGCAGGGCCCCGACTCGTACCAAACTGAGCGCCGGAAGGGGCTTGCCGCGGGCGGTGAAAGCCTCGCTCACCAGGTCCCGAACGCGCCGCACATCTCCCGTGCCGGCCACGAAGGCGCGGATGTGGAGCACGTCGGCGTTTCCGGCCGACCGGCTGAGGGCTTTGAGCGCGTTCCGCGTCTGCTGCGAAAGCAGGCCGGCGGAGGAAAGCGGAGTGACATGGAAGGTGAGCCGCCGGGTTTCTCCCGCGACGGTGAGGGGAAGTTCCGGGGGGAGATGAAGCGTCTGGGTCCGCGGTTCGTCCTTGTCTTTCTGGGCGGGAAGAGCGGCCATGGCCGCGCCGAACAGCGCCGCCAGGGCAGCGGTCTTCCCTGTCGCCCAACGCGGCCACCCGGGCGCCAAGAGCATAGAATAAGGATTGTACCAGACGGGAATTCGCGTTTACGGATTACGGAGCGACCCGCAATGGCTGAAGCGAAGCGCATTCGAGTAAAGAAAAGGCGACACAGATACAAGGCGTTCCGGTGGCTGCTCGCGGCGCCGGTGATCGTCCTCGGCGTCGCGCTGTGGATGCTGACGCACCCCCGGTCGGGGCCCCCACTCCTTCCCGGCTATATTGCCGACCCAGTCATGCTCAATCAGGAATACATGCGGTTCTACAGCAAGCCGCTCACCGACGAAGACGTGAAACAGCAGTTCCAGAAAGCCGCGGCGCTCACCGCCATAGGAGATTACCGGGGAGCCGTGGCGTCGCTGGAGGCGGCCACCAAGCAGGCGGCCGTGCCGCTCATCTTCAACGACCTGGGCCTGCTCTACGAACGGCTCGACGACCGCTCCCGCGCCATCAACTCGTTCCGCGACGCCCTGTCGCGCGATCTGTCCTACTTTCCGGCGCGCACCAATCTGAACCGTCTGCAGGCGACGGCCGCGACCGACAGCGCGGCGCCGGTCTCGCAAGAAGTGGAACCCAACGACAACAGCTTGTCGGCCAACCTGGTCGCGCTGGACAAGTCCGTGGATGCGGAGATCGCGGCGGGGCAAGGCGATGTGGATTTTTACCGCTTCAGCGCGCCGCCGGCCCCGCGAGACATTCTGACGCTGGACATCGCCAACCGCTCCAAGACGCTGGCGCCCATGGTCAGCCTGTACGACGAAGTGATGCGTCCCCTGGACTGGCATCCGGAGGAGCACGAGCCGGGAGCCTCCCTGAACCTTCGATTTTCACCCGAGCCGAACGCCAAGCTATTTATCCAAGTACGCGGGTACGCGGACTCCTCCGGGGCCTACACGTTGACCCTCCACGCGCTGAGAGCTTTCGACGCCTACGAACCGAACGACGACATCATCAACGCCCGCCGGATTGACGTGAACCGGACTATCGATGCCAACATCATGGACGCCAAGGATACCGACTACTACTCTTTCGTCGCGCCTCGAACGGGCAAGGCGACGATCGAGATCCGGAACCATTCCACCACGCTGATTCCCCAGTTGAGCCTGTTCACTCCCGAGCAGCGCGCCAGCGGGTTCGGCCCCGACGTCCGGACGAAAGGCGCCAACTTGACGTGCGATATGCCGGTCTCAGCGGGTCTGGTCTACTTCATCCAGGTGTGGTCGCAGGAAGAGTCGGCGGGCGCATACTCCCTGACCATCAAGTAAGGGGGAACTCCGCCGCCGCGCGCATTCACCGGCCGGCGCCGCTGGGCGCGTCGAGCGCTTGGCGTACGCCGCGCGCGAGCGCGTCGGGGAGAAACGGCTTCTGGAGAAACCCCAGGCCGGATTCCGGTATCCCGTGACGCGCCATGGCTTCCTCGGCGTGTCCCGAGATATACAAGACGCGCATGGTAGGCCGCAGGGGACCGATCTGGCGCACGAGATCCGGCCCGCTCATCTCCGGCATCACCACGTCCACCAGGGCCAGGTGGATCGCGCCCGAATGCAGACGGCAGAGGCGGAGGGCTTGCTTGCCGCGAGCAGCCGCCAGCACCTGGTAGCCGCGCGATGTCAGGACGTCCACGATCAACTTGCGCACGCGCGCATCGTCTTCCACCACCAGAATCGTCTCGGACCCGGTGGGAACCGCCGGCGCTCCGGCGCTCTCCGGGGCGTTCTCCGCCGCCCGCTCCACAAGCGGGAGGTAGATCCGCGCGGTGGAGCCTTTACCGAGTTCGCTGACGATGCCGATGGCACCGCCGCTCTGGCGAATGATGGCGTAAGCCGTCGCCAGGCCCAGGCCCGTTCCGCGGCCGGGGCTCTTGGTGGTGAAGAACGGCTCGAAGAGGTGGCCCAGCGTCTCCTCGTCCATGCCCGCGCCGGTATCGGTAATGGAGATAGTCACGTGCGGGCCCGGCCGCACGCCCAATTGTTTGGCGGCGAAACCTTCGCCGATCTCGACGGTCGCGGTCTCGATGGTGAGCTTGCCGCCGGACGGCATGGCGTCGCGGGCGTTCACCACGAGGTTCATGACCACTTGCTCCAGGCGGCCGGGGTCCGCTTCCACGGTGTCCCGCGAAGCCGCCACGACGGCGACCAGATCGATGTCCTCGCCGATCAAGCGGTGCAGCATCTGTTCCATCTGGAGGATGATCTCGTTGACGCGGACGACGCGCGGGTCGAGCGGCTGGCGGCGGCCGAAGGCCAGCAACTGGCGCGTAAGCTGCCCGGCGCGCTCCGACGACCGGCGTATCTGCTCCAGGGCGGCGCGCTGCGGCTCCGTCAGGCCGCCGCCGGCGAGCAGCAGGTCGCTATAGCCGGCGATCACCGTCAAGAGGTTGTTGAAGTCGTGGGCCACGCCGCCGGCGAGGCGGCCGATGGCCTCCATCTTCTGGGAATGGCGGAACTGTTCCTCCAGGCGAGCGCGCTCGCGGCGGAATCGGGCGGCCCGAAGCTCGCGTTCCACGGCGGCGTTGAGACGCATTTCGTCTCCGCGCTTCAGATAATCGGCGGCGCCGGCCTTGAGCGCCGCCAGGATATCGGGTTCCGAGAGATCGCCAGAGACCACGATGAGGGGCAGGTCGGCGCCTTCCTCCTGGATGGTCCGCAGCGCTTCCAGGGCGCCGCAGCCGCCCGCCGCGAAATCGCCGATGGCGACGTCCCAGCCGTCCGCCAACGCGCGCCGCAGATCGTCGCGCGTAACGACGCGCTTGAACGTGGGATCGTAGCCGCCGCGGCGCAACTCGTCCAGAGCCGCATCGACGCCGCGTTCGCCGATCAGGAGAACTCGCAAGGGCGAAGACATGGCTGAAAACCCTCAGAGTAGCGGAAGGCGGCGCGCGCCGCGGCGCCCGCACGGGGCCCTGTGTGCGATTTGTGACAGTCAGCGGGAGGACGGGAGCCTTCAGCTTCCGGAGCCGCGCGGCTAGCCGGAACCTAGAGGGGCAATTGCAGAGCAATGTCGGGATACGCGGCGCGCACGAAATCGACGGCGGCGTCGCTGGCCCGCCCGGCATCGCCGACGACGACGACCGGAACGACGATTTTCACCAAAGCGGTGTCGCTGCGGCGATAGCGGATGGAATCGGCGATCAGCCAGAATTTCGCCGCAAACTCGCTGGCGATGATGCGGTTGTGACCTTGATACCAATACAGAACCACGGATTGCTGTTCGCCCAGCGCGACCACATAGCGGCTGACCGTAATGGGGGCCGCACGTCCGACGTCGATCGAGATTCTGGCGGGCGCTTCCACGGGCTCCCATCCCGAACCGGGCAGACAGTTTTTCGGGGAGTGCGGAGTGGCGCCCGTGCGCTGGGTCTTGAAGTAGGCGATGAACAGAACGGCGGGCATTCCATCCGGCCGCCGCCTGTACACCCGACTCAGGATGTCGTCCGCGCGCAAAACGTCCAGGATTTCCTTCTCGACGGGCGCATCCTGGATCATATGCCAGCTCCCGAAACTGGACGAAAAAAACTGCAAGGGCGTCAATTCGGGCGTCAGTTCCCGGCGGGACGCGATGGCGTAATACGCGGCGCCCTGAACCAGCAGCAGGATGCTCAGCCAGAGCCCCGCTTTGTTACGAAAGAGGCGCAACCCTCTTCCTCCTTTCAAAGAATCCGGACGCGCGCACGATGACTTGGTGCAGCAGAACCAGGATGACCATGGCCACCATGAAAATCACCCAGCCGGACGCGGCGTGGAAGACGCCTTCGGCCAGCTCGGGCTTCACCTGCGTCATCACTCCGGTCAGCGTGACGCGCGAGCCGTTCGCCACAATGGCGATGGGAATCGTGGAAAGGAAGAGCGCCACGCGAATCCAGATCTTCTTCTCGAAAAAATAGCCGTAGACCAGCGACAGGAAGGTCAGGGACAGCAAGGAGCGAATGCCGCTGCACGCCTCCACCACGGAGAGTTCGGTGTTGGGCAGAATCAGGACGTTACCCTCGCGCAGCACCGGCACCGCAAAAAGCGTGAGCGCGTTCTCGGCCAGGCGGCTCGCCAGAAGCTGGAGCGGAAACGTGATGCTGTTGTAAACGACGGCGGGGATAGGCACCATGAAGAAGCACAGGAACAGAGGAAACGCGAGCTTCCGCAGGACCTGCTTGCCGCCCAGCAGCCACACGACCCCGATCAGCGTTATGACGAAAGCGGTGCGCGTCAGAAACAGTTCCACCGCGAGCGCGCCGATCCACAGTTGCAGCGCGCCCCAAACCACCACCGCCAAGCCCCGCCAGTCCGGCCGCGCCTCGACGGCCGCCAGCTCCGCTCTCCGCTGCCACGCGATGAGGCCGGCGACGACGGGCACGAAGAAGCCGTGGCTCATGTCCGCGTCGGCGCTCCACTGCTTGACCAGGGCGGCGAGGATAGGCGCGTAGCACGCGATCGTCAGCGCTCCGAACCAAGCGATCCCAGTCCACGGGAGCCGGGGCTTGGGTTGTGTCTCTACGGCCAGGGTCATATGTAAGAGCTACTGGACATCATAACAGCGCTCCGATCGGGGCACCGGAACGGCTGTGCCTGGGGCGCGCAACGCTAGGGCGACGACCAACCAGGCCGCGGCAATAGGCAGCGGCATTTCGACCTCCGGCCAGGGATAATGGTATGCCATGGCGACGCTTTACGCCGGAACCTCCGGCTTTGCCTATCCGTCCTGGAAGCCTGCCTTTTACCCGGCCGGGCTCGCGGCCAACCGCTTTCTCCAGCACTACGCCGGGCGGCTCAATTGCGTGGAGATCAACTATACGTTCCGCCGCCTGCCGTCGGCCGCGACTCTGGCCGCGTGGGTCGAGGCTACGCCTCCCGGGTTTGTGTTCGCGGTGAAGGCCCATATGCGAATCACGCACATGCTGCGGCTGAAAAATGCGGAGCAGGCCACCGACGCTTTCCTGAAAGCGATCGACCCGTTGCGATCCGCCAGGCGGCTGGGCCCGGTTCTCTTCCAGTTGCCGCCGAACCTGAAGCGCGACCTCCCGTTGCTGCGCGACTACCTGGCGCTGCTGCCGGACGACATACGTTTCGCCTTCGAGTTCCGGCACGAGTCCTGGCTGGCGGACGAGGTCTACGACGAACTGCGGCGGCGCCATGCCGCGCTGTGCGTAGCAGAATCGGAGAAGCTGGAGGTTCCGGAAGTCGTGACCGCCGCGTTCGTCTACTACCGTCTCCGAAAGCCGGATTACACGGACCGGGAAGTGGACGCCATCGCCGCTCGCGCCAGTGAAATGCTGGCCGCGGGCCACGACCTTTACGCGCTGTTCAAGCACGAAGATAGCCCCGAAGGCGCGCTCCACGCGCAGTCGCTGCTGAAGAAAGCGGGTTAGGGTCCGCGCTGTTCGCCTTCCTGCTTGACGCCTTCCGCGCCAGACGCTAGCCTGCAATCAGGCCCGCCCGGCGTAATTTTCGACCGTCTCATGCATTCATACCGCCCGACCGGGGTAGGATGCGGGCCCACGGAGGTTTCAGTGATTATTCTGCTTTTCGGACCGCCTGGATCCGGCAAAGGGACGCAGGCCGTCCACCTTGCGGAGCGTTTTCATATTCCCGCCATTTCCACGGGGGACATGTTCCGGGCCGAATGCCAGGCCGGCACGGAACTTGGCAAGATGGCGTCCGCCATTATGACCGCCGGAGGATTGATCCCGGACGAAATCACCAACGCCATCGTAGCCAGCCGCATCTCTCAGCCGGATTGCGCCCATGGATTCCTGCTCGACGGCTACCCGCGCACCGTGCCGCAGGCGCAACGCTTCGCGGACGCGCTGCGCGACAAAGGCCTGCCGGACCCCATCGTCATTCATCTGGACGTCGCCGAAGAAACGCTGGTGAAACGTCTGACCGCGCGCCGGCAGTGCCCGGTTTGCAAGACCATCTACAACGCGGTTTCCCAGCCTCCGCGCGTGGCGGGCCGCTGCGACGCCGACGGCGCCGAGTTGATCGCCCGCGACGACGACCAGGAAGCCACCATCCGGCAGCGGCTGTGCGCATACGAGGAATCGACCGGCCCGATTCTCGGATGGTACGGCGAGGATGTCGTCCGCGTGATCGACGGGGCGATGGCTCCCAGCGAGGTGCGGCAGGCGGTGGAACGGGCCGTGGTGGAGGCGTTGCAAAGCGCGGTAGACGCATAAGCGAATCCGGAACGCCCCGCCGCGCGTCAACTCCTTAACTGCTTCTGTCCGTGTACATTGGTAGCATGGGAATGCGCCCGGAATGCAACTGACCTTGGACACCGCGCTGAACCTGCTCTGGTTGAGCCTGAGCGTTGGCGCACTCGTCTGGCTTGGCTTCCGGGAAGCGCGCACGGCCGGCGCGGGCGGCGCCCGGCTTCGGCGATTCTTCACCCTCCTGGTGGTCGCGCTCGCGATTTTCCCGGCGGTTTCCGACAGTGACGATCTGCTGAGCTTTGCCCTGCTCGGAGGCGGTTTGGGACAGCATGGCGGCTTGGGCAGCGCATCCTCCGAGGCCTCGGAGAAAGCGGGCCTGCAACTGGTCCGCCTGCTGGAATCGCTGGAACACGGCCAGCAATCCCCGACGATCGCGCCAGCGCCGGCTTTTACCTGCGTCGCCTCTCTATTGGCGCTCTCTCCGCGGGTTTTCGAGCGTCCGATTCCCCGCTTTTCGGGCCGGGCTCCTCCCGCCGTCTGAGATCCCAACCGAAACTGTTTCTAGCGAGGCGGCCGCCGGTCCTCGGTTCCGGCCGCGGCGGCTCCGCGTCCTAGCGACGAGACGTCACCAAGACGGAAACCAGTGGGGGAGAGATACAACGTGCGACGTTCATTATTGACCTTGTTCATTCCGATATTCGCAGCCGCGCAGGCCAGCCCGCCGCAGCCGCCCGACAGGGTGACCTTGGAGCAGGCGGTCCAGGAGGCCGTGGACCACAATCTGAACCTGCTGGCGGAGCGCTATAACCTCAGCGTCGCCGACGCGCGCATCGTGACGGCGAAGCTGCGGCCCAATCCGGTGGTGAGCGCCGCGGTGGACTACATGCCGATCACGCGAGGCTTCACATCTGGAACCAACGCCGGGCCCACCGAGTACAACCTACGGACGGATTTTGTTCTGGAGCGCGGCGGTAAGCGCGAGTTGCGCACGGAGGTGGCGCAGGACGGCAAGGACGTGGCGCGCCTTCAACTGCTCAACACCACCCGGTCGCTTGCGTTGGACGTGGAGAACGCGTTCGTCGATGTGCTGCAAGCTAAAGACTACCTGCAACTGGCGCGCGACAACCTGCAGGCGTTCCAGGGCATCGTGGAGGTGAACCAGACGCGGGTGCGCGCCGGCGACCTGTCCAAGGTGGAGCTGGCGCGGACCCAGGTGGCCGCCCTGCAATTCCAGACCGCGGTGCGGCAGGCGGAATCGCGCTGGCAGCAGGCCCTCAACAAGCTCCAGGGACTAATGGGGCGGACCGCGCCTTCGCCCACCTTCGAAGCCTTGGGCGAATTGCGGCGCGACGCGGCTCCCGTCGTCCTGGAAACCGTTCAGACCGAAGCCCTGGGGGCGCGGCCCGATCTGCTGGCGCTGCGCAGCGACCAAGTGCGTTCGCAGGCGGAACTGCGCTCCCAACTCGCGCAGGGAAAGGTGGACTACGACTTCGGCACGGAGTACCACCGCCAGTTTTACAACGGCGAGGCCAACGCCGTGGGCGTCTTTTTCAGCGCGCCGCTGCCTGCGTTCAACCGTAACCAGGGCGAAATCGAGCGCGCGCGGCAGGAGGAGCGGCAGGCGGAGGCGCGGATCAAGGCGTTCGAAGCGAACGTGCGGACCGAGGTCCGCAACGCGTGGGTGCAGTACTCGACGTCGCGCGCACTCCTGCAGAGCATCGAAAACGATCTGTTGGGCCAGGCGCGCGACGTGCGGGACACCATGGAATACTCCTACCGCCGCGGCGAAGCTTCGCTGGTGGAGTTTCTGGATGCGCAGCGCGCCTTCAACGACGCGCGGCAGAGTTACAATGACGCGCGCGCGGACTATGCGCGCAGTCTTTATACGATCGATTCGATCTCCGGAAAGGCGGTGCGGTGATGGGGGAGAGCAACCAAGGTCAATTCACCGCGGAGACGCGGAGACGCGGAGAATGCGCGGAGAAGAATGAAGGCTGGTTTGGCGTGGGTTTGTGGGCTTGCGCCACCGGCGGGATTCGGGCAGCAGAGGGAGCGGAGGTACGAGGGGCTGGCGCTCCGCGGGATGGGCGTGTGGCGTGCGGAGGGCTGAGAGGCTGGCGCCGGGAGGGAACTCGGGTTGATCTCGGGATTGACAGGCCACAAAAGGCGATGGCCTGTCCCGCCCCGCGGCTGCTACGAACGCTGCTGCTGGGAGCGATGGGCGGCGCTCTGCTGCTGGCGGGATGCGGCAGGCAAGAGTCCGCGAGCGCGGGCGCGGCGCCAGCGGCCGGGGCCGGCGAACAGCGCCTCCCGGACGGCACGGTGGTGATTCCGGCGGATTCTCCGAAACTTCAGGAGATTCGCGTGGCGCCGGTAAGAACGGCGGACACGCCGTTCGACGAGGTGGTGGCGCCGGGCAAGATCGAGACTAACCCCAACTTGGTGGCGCACGTAACGCTTCCTATCCCGGGCCGCGTCTCCGCGGTCCTGGTGAAACTGGGCGACGCCGTGGAACGCGGCCAGCCTGTGGCGACCTTGGACAGCCCCGACGCCGACGCGGCGATTTCGACGTATTTGCAGGCCCAGGCCGGGGTGACCCAGGCCAAGGCCAATCTGAACAAAGCGCAGACCGATAGCGACCGCGCGACCGACCTGTTCCAGCACAACGCCGTCGCGCAAAAAGACGCGCTCACGGCGGACAATGCGTTGGCGCAAGCCAAGGCCGCGCTGGAACAGGCTCAGGCCGCGCTGGAACAGGCGGACCGGCGCCTGAAGATGCTGGGCCTCCAACCGGGATCCTTCGGGCAGAAGGTGACGGTGGCCGCGCCCATTTCCGGCAAGGTGTTGGAAATGAATGTGGCCGCGGGAGAGTACCACAACGACGCCAACGCGCCGCTCATGACCATCGCCGACCTCAGCACGGTGTGGGTGGCCTCGGACGTGCCCGAAAGCGACATCCGCCTCATCGATCCGGGCGAGCGGATCGACGTCACCCTGGCCGCGTATCCCGGCGAGACCTTTCATGGCCGCGTAACGCGCATCGCGGACACCGTGGACCCGCAGACGCGCACCGTCACGGTCCGCGCCGAAATGGACAATTCCCGCGGTCGCCTGAGGCCCCAGATGTTTGGCACAATCCGCCACACCGAAAGCATGCGCGTGGTTCCCGTGGTTCCCGTGGGCGCCGTGCTCCAGGGCGGCGGGAAGAGCGTGGTGTGGGTGGAGCGCGCGCCCGGCCGGTTTCAGCCGGTCGAGGTGAAGACCGGCGAGCGCCACGGCGACGCGTTTCCGGTGCTGGCCGGAATCCGGGAGGGAGACCGCGTGGTGGTGGATGGCGCCATGCTGCTCCGGGCCCAATGATCGCCAAACTCCTGCGCTTCTCGCTGCACCAGCGCTTCGTGATGCTGGCGCTCTCGGTGGGCCTGATCGCCTTGGGCATCTGGTCGTTTCAGCAGCTCAAGGTGGAGGCTTACCCCGACATCTCCGATACCCAAACTGTCGTGATTACGCTCTACCCGGGCCACGCGGCCGAGGAGGTGGAGCAGCAGGTGACGGTCCCCATCGAGCGCGCGCTCAACGGCGTGCCCGCGGTGATTGCGCGCCGCTCGCGCACCATCTTCGGCCTGTCCGTCGTCGAACTGACTTTCGCCTACGGAACGGACGATTACTTCGCCCGCCAGGTAGTGCTCGAGAAACTGCGCGACGCCGACATCCCCGACGGCGTGACCCCCACGCTAGGCCCGCTGGCGACGCCCATCGGCGAGCTGTACCGCTACGTGGTCGAGGGCCAAGGTTACGACGACATTCAACTCCGCGAGCTTGAGGATTGGGTGATCGAACCGCGCTTCCGCCAGGTTCCGGGCATCGCGGACGTGACGCCGTTCGGCGGACTGGTCAAGCAGTACCAGATCGAGATCGACCCGCGGGCCCTGGACAAGTACAACCTGGGCATTGGCCAGATCGCCCAGGCCGTGGGCGCCAACAACCAGAACGCTGGCGGCTCCATCCTGGACAACGGGCAGCAATCGATGGTGATCCGCGGCGTCGGGCTGGTCAGCGGCGCCCAGGATATCGGAAACATCGTGGTCTCCGAGGCCAAAGGCGTGCCGGTGTTCGTGCGGGACCTGGGCCAGGTGAAGATCGGCGCGGCCCCGCCCACTGGGATTTTCGGTATCGGCAGCGAGACCGGCGTGGAGGGCATTGTCCTCATGCGCCGCGGCGAAAATCCCAGCGAAGTGCTGCAGGGCGTTCACGAGGCCGTGGAGGACATCAACGCCAACCGCCTTCCCCCGGGCGTCCATATCCGCGGGATCTACGACCGCACGGACCTGGTAGCCAACACCATGCACACGGTCTCGCACACGCTGCTGGAAGGGCTCGTGGTGATGATCGCCATGCTGCTGCTGTTTCTGGGCAGCGTGCGCGCGGCGCTACTCACGGCGATCACGATTCCACTGTCGCTGCTGTTCGCCTTCGTGTGCATGCACTTCACCGGCATTCCCGCCAACCTGCTGAGCCTGGGCGCTCTCGACTTCGGGATCATCGTGGACGGCACGCTGGTGATGGTGGAGCACGTCGTCCATCAATTGCAGGAACGCGAGCGCGCCGGGAAAAAAGCGGGCAGCGTGTTCGAGACCATTCTGGGCGCGGCGCTGGAAGTGGAATCGCCTATCTTCTTTTCGCTGCTGATCATCATCTCCGCCTATATCCCGCTGTTCACGCTGGAACGCGTGGAACGCCGGCTGTTCACGCCCATGGCGTACACGGTATGCTACGCGCTGCTGGGGTCCATGCTGCTGGCCCTGACGCTCATTCCCGTGCTGGCGACCTATCTCTTCCGCCGCGGGTGCAAGACCTGGGAGAACCCGGTGTTACGCTGGCTCTATAACCAGTACGAAAGCGTGCTGCGCGTCACCGTGAAGCGCGCCGCGCTGACGGTGGCGGCGGGCGCGGCGGTGGTGGCCGGAGCGTTCGTATTAGGGGGCAGGCTGGGCAGTGAGTTTCTCCCGCAGCTCGATGAGGGAACTATCTGGGTGCGGGCCAACTTCGCGGCCGGCATCTCGTTGGAGAAATCGGCCGAGGAGGCCACGCGCATCCGCCACGTCCTGGAGACCTTTCCGGAGGTGGAACTGGTCAGCTCGCAAACCGGCCGCAACGATTCGGGCACCGATCCCTACGGGCCCAACCGCAACGAGTTTTTCGTGGCGCTAAAATCCTACAACACGTGGCCCAAGGGGCTTCGCAAGCCGCAACTGGTGGAGGATATCTCGGCCAAGCTGAGGACTGAAATCCCGGGCGCGAATTTCAGCCTCACGCAGCCCATCATCGACAACGTGACCGAAGCCGTGACCGGGTCGCCCGCGGACCTGGCGGTGATCATCAGCGGTCCGGACCTGAAGCAATTGCGCGCCCTCGCGGACCAGACGCTGACCGGGCTGAAGCGCATTCCCGGGGCCGCCGACACCTTTCTGGAGCAGGAGGCGGACCAGGCGCAGTTGCGCATCCTCATCGACCGGCAGGCCGTGGCGCGCTATGGCATCAACGTGCGCGATGTGGAGGACGTGATCGAGCTGGCCATCGGCGGCAAGCCCGTCAGCACGGTGTTCGAGGGCGAGCGGCGGTTCGACGTGACGGCGCGTTTCCAGGAGCGGGCGCGCGCCGGCCCGGGAGCGATCGGCGCGATTCTCATCCCCACCCGCGACGGCGGGCGCGTCCCTCTGGCGGAGCTGGCGCGCATCGAGGCGGTGGACGGCGCGAGCATTATCGCCCGGCGGGAGAATGTCCGTCAGATCTCGGTGCGCACCAATATTCGAGGGCGCGACCAGGGCAGCTTCGTAAAGGAGGCGCAACGCGAGTTCGCCCGCACCGTGAAGCTGCCAGCGGGGTACTCGGTGGATTGGGGCGGCCAGTTCGAGAACCTCGAACGCGCGCGCAAACGCCTGGCGATCATCTTGCCGGTTACCGTCGGGATCATTTTCGCGCTGCTGTTCTTCGCCTTCAGTTCCACGCGCGACGCCGCGCTGGTGCTGGTGAACGTGCCCTTCTCGCTGGTGGGCGGGATTGTCTTCCTGTACCTGCGGGGCATCAACCTCAGCGTTTCGGCCGCCGTGGGCTTCATCTCGCTGTTCGGCGTGGCGGTGATGAGCGGGGTGTTGTATATTACCGAGATCAACCGGCGCCGCGCGGAGCCGGGGACATCGTTGATCGACGCCGTGATCCTGGGGGCCAAAGCGCAACTGCGGCCGAGCCTGATGCTGATCCTGGTCGCCATGCTGGGCATGGTTCCGGCAGCCACCGCCACGGGAATCGGCAGCGACATTCAGCGGCCGCTGGCCACGGTAGTGGTGGGCGGGTTGCTCTCCACGCTGCTGCTGACGTTATTGGTGCTGCCGAGCCTGTATTACCTGGCGGCGCGAAAGGGAGACCAATGAAGCCTCCGGTGAAGATGCTAGCCATTTACGTGGATGAGACGGACCTGTGGGAGACCGTGCCGTTGTATGAAGCCATCGTGCGGCGTCTCCGCCAATTGGGGCTGGCCGGAGCCACGGTCCAGGCCGGCATCATGGGCTTCGGCAGCCACGGGAAGGTCCACCAAAAGCGCCTGTTCGGTATTTCCGACGACAAGCCGGTGATCATCACCGTGGTGGACAATGAAGGCGCGATCCGCGCGGCGCTACCGGAGATTCGCGCCATGGTGAAGGAAGGCCTGGTGGCGCTGCTCGACGTGGAGGTCGTCGAGCCGGCGGGCGAGTAGGGCGAAATGGCGCCGCGGCCGTGGTTGACAGGTTCATGTCTTCCATGACATGGCTATGTCATGGCGGTACGGACGACTGTCGACATACCGGAGGCGTTGTACGCCCGGCTGCGCCGCAAAGCGGAACGGTCTGGCGCCTCGATACGCTCATTGATCATTCGGGCTATCGAAGAGATCTATGGCGAAGCCCCCGAGAACGACTATGTGAAGGCTGCCCTCGTCGCGGGTCCGGGCAAGCTCGGTCCGCAGTTTCCCGAAGACGAGAATCCCCATAGTCTCGTTTTCCACTGATCTGGACATCCGCCATTGTCCTAGGTGATTCTGCGGAAGACGAACGAAACCGCGGGCGCAAGAGCGTAGAATCGGATCTTCGTCCCTATGTCCCGCCAATACACTCCCATCACTCCCGAGCTGGCCGCGTACATTCGCGAAGTCTCGCTGCGCGAGCCTGCGCCTCTGAAGAAACTGCGGGGGGCCACTGAAGATCATCCGCACGCGTTTTGGCAGATCTCGCCGGAGCAGGGGCAGTTGCTCCATTTGCTGGCCCTGGCCATCGGCGCGAAGAAGGCGCTGGAGGTGGGCGTATTCATGGGATACAGCTCCACCTGGATTGCGCTGGCGCTGCCGGACGGCGGGAAGCTGGTGGCTTGCGAGCGCAGCGAGGACAACGTCGCGCGGGCGCGCGGCATCTGGCGCGAGGCCGGCGTCGAGAAGAAGATCGATCTGCGAATGGGCCCCGCAATCGAGACTTTGGACGCGCTCGTGGCGGAAGGCCAGGCCGGCTCGTTCGATTTCGCCTTCATCGACGCCAACAAGGACGGATACATCGACTACTACGAACGCGCGCTCACGCTGGTGCGGCCCGGCGGCTTGATCGCCGCCGATAACGTGCTGATGCACGGCACGGTGAGCGACTCCTCCAACCACGACGCGGATACGGAGGGCATCCGCGCTTTCAACCGCAAGCTGCGGGACGACAAGCGGGTGGCCATCAGCATCGCGACCGTGGGTGACGGCTTCCTGCTGGCCTGCAAGCTGTAGGGGCAAAGGGTCCGCCGCCACTACAATGAAGAGGTGATCGCCTCCATCAACCCCGCCACCGGCGAGACGCTCGCCACCTTCGAAGAGTTGACGGACCTCGAACTGGAACAGAGCCTGGAGCGCGCGCGGCGGGCCTTCCGGGAGTACCGCGGCGTCTCCTTTCAGGACCGCGCGCGCTGGCTCACGGCCGCGGCCGGCATTCTGGAATCGGAGAAGGACCGAATCGGGCGCATTATGACGCTGGAGATGGGGAAACCCATCGCGGCCGCGCGCGGCGAAGCGGCCAAGTGCGCCTGGGCCTGCCGCTACTATGCGGAGCGCGGCGAGCGGCTGCTGGCGGATGAGACTGTTGAGGCCGGCGCGGGCACGGGCGCGAGCTCCATCCGCTACCAGCCGATTGGCCCCGTCCTGGCGGTGATGCCTTGGAATTTTCCGTTCTGGCAGGTGTTCCGCTTCGCCGCGCCGGCGCTCATGGCCGGCAATGTGGGGCTTCTCAAGCACGCTTCCAACGTGCCGCAATGCGCGCTGGAGATCGCCGCCATCCTCCGCCGCGCGGGGTTCCCCGCGGACGCGTTTCAGACGCTGCTGATCTCCTCGCAACGGGTCGGGAAGGTCATCGACGATCCTCGCGTCAAGGCGGCGACGCTCACCGGCAGTGAGGCCGCCGGCGCCGAAGTGGCCGGCCGGGCGGGGCGGCGCATCAAGAAGACCGTGCTCGAACTGGGCGGCAGCGACCCGTTTGTCGTCATGTCCAGCGCCGGATTGGAGCGCGCCGTCCGCACGGCGGTGGAAGCGCGCATCGTGAACAACGGGCAATCCTGCATCGCCGCCAAGCGGTTCATTGTGGACGCGCCGGTGGCGGCCGAATTCGAGCGGCGCTTCGTGGCCGCGATGGAAGCGCTGAAAGTAGGCGATCCGCTGGACGAGAGCACCCAGGTAGGGCCGCTCGCCACGCCCGCTATTCTCGAAGAGCTCGACGCGCAGGTGCGGCGCACGGTGGAGATGGGCGGGCGCGCGCTCACTGGCGGGCGGCGGCTCGAACGCCCCGGCAACTACTACGCGCCCACGGTTCTCGCCGATGTTCCGGCGGACTCTCCGGCTGGCCGCGAAGAGCTATTCGGACCCGTAGCCGCGCTGTTCCGGGCGAATGGAATCGAAGAGGCCATCCGCATCGCCAATGACACCGATTTCGGCCTGGGCGCGAGCGCCTGGACCGAAGATCCGGCCGAGCAGCGACGCTTCATCGACGAACTGGAAGCCGGCATGGTGTTCATCAACGGCATGGTGGCTTCGGACCCGCGCCTCCCCTTCGGCGGAGTAAAGCTTTCGGGCTACGGCCGCGAGCTGGGCGCTTACGGGATCCGGGAATTCGTCAACATCAAGACGGTGCGCGTGGCGTAGGGCACCGCGAATTCCGCGAGGGCTGCACCCTGGCGCTTCCCGGACCGGCGTTCCGGGTCAGTACCCTCCGCCGAGCCATTGTCCGATGATCCCACTTCAAGGCCAAGTGGGACCGGATTTGCTCGCATAGTCGTGGTTGCCGCGGATTACCACGGCAGCGTTCTTTCGAACATCAGGACCCTTGAGCATCGCGAGCCGCCGGGCTATATTAAAAACTGAAGTAGCGGTGGAGTTCGCTTAACGCCGTTTCCGACGGCCAATGACTCCTACAGTAGTCTAGCTGTGGGAACGTTGGCAGCCCCCCTCCAGCAGACCATAACGCACGTGACGAGGAGATCCTTGGATGGGTCCAGTGTGGTTTGTCGCAGCTCTTTGGCTCCTGCTGGCGCTGGTCGCGGTCCTCGCGGCCAACTGGCTCCGCATCTCGACGGCGCTCTCTGAGATCGTCGTCGGCGTCATCGCCCAGCTCGTCATCAGCGCCATTGCCGGCGGCAACGCATTGGGCGCCAAGGCCGAATGGATCACTTTTCTCGCGGGCACTGGCGCCATCGTGCTCACCTTCCTGGCAGGGGCCGAACTCGATCCCGACGTGTTCCGCGAGAAATGGAAAGAGGCATCGGCTGTTGGACTTGTGGGATTCTTCGCGCCTTTCCTGGGAGCTGCCCTGGTGGCCCATTACATCGTCGGTTGGGACTGGCGTGCGTCGTGGCTGGCCGGCGTGGCGCTCTCGACGACCTCGGTGGCTGTGGTCTATGCCGTCATGCTGGAGCTGGGATTCAACCAGACCACGTATGGAAAAGCCATCCTGGCTGCGTGTTTCATTAACGATCTGGGCACCGTCATCGCGCTGGGTCTCATCTTCTCGCCTTTCACCGTCAAGACGGTCGTCTTCCTGGCGGTCAGCCTCGTCCTGTTCCTGGCCCTGCCTTTCGTCACGACCTGGTTCTTCGACAGGTACGGCGGCCGTGTTTCGGAGATGGAGACCAAATACATTCTGTTCCTGTTGTTCGGCATGGGATGGCTGGCGGCATGGTCGGGCAGCGAAGCGGTTCTGCCGGCCTACTTAATCGGGATGGTGCTCGCCGGCACGGTAGGCAAAGACCACTTCCTGATCCGCCGCTTGCGGACTTTGACGTTCGGGTTGCTGACTCCGTTCTACTTCATCCGCGCCGGCAGCTTCGTTTCGGTTCCGGCGCTGGTGGCCGCGCCATTGGTTTTCGTCGCGCTGTTTTTTGCGAAGGTGCTTTCGAAAATAGTGGGCTTGCTTCCCACGGTGCGGGCTTTCGGCTATAGCGGCCACGACGGGATTTACTACACTCTGATGATGTCCACCGGCCTGACGTTCGGCACGATTTCCGCCTTGTTTGGTCTGAACCACGGGATCATCAGCCAAACCCAGTACTCGCACCTGGTGGCCACGGTGATTGGCAGCGCGGTGATTCCGACTGCCATCGCCAACGCCCGATTCATGCCGCGGCATCTTCTGCCCGGCAGAGAGCCGGAACCGGGGGAATCCGTGTACGGTGAACCCGTGGGAGACCTGGACACATGAAATTAATGACTACCGGCTAAAGCCGGTAGAATTAGGTTCCGACTGAAAGTCGGGATTGCGGCTGAAGCCGCCTGAAGGGATCCCGGCTCAGAGCCGGCTTAAGGCTCGGTGGGCGCGGTGAT
>JBEKHV010000024.1:0-58063 GCA_050012095.1 Bryobacteraceae bacterium
TGCTGCTCCCGCAGAGCCTGGCGGTGGTTCTCGATGGCTGGGGCGCTATCGCCCGCATTTTGGCCGAGCCACCACGAAACCGGCAACGCTACAGGTTCTCTTAGGTTAACGCTTATTCGGCTTACGCCGTGGGCTAATATCTTTCGCCCTTCGGGCTCACCGCCCGAACGGTGAAAGTGTGGGGACTTCCCCTGGCAAACGGTTCCGGCGGCTCTCAGCTTTCGGAGTAGCCGATCGCCGAGGGCTGACCGCTCGGTCTGGCCGCCAGTTCCGTCACGGGCAGGGGAATGATGTCGCCTTCGACGCCGCCGATCACTTTGGCGGTGTGGGCGAAGGCTACTGCATCTCCGGTGACGTAATGAAGCACCCGGCCCGCCGCGGAGGCGGCCGGCGCCGGCTCGAAGAACCCGCTCACGGTCTCGGCCGTCGCCTCGGCGCTATCCACCAGCGTCACCTCATCGCCCGCGACGCGCTGGATCACGGCCCGCAACAAGGGGTAGTGCGTGCAACCCAGAATGAGCGCGTCGATCCGCGGCCGGCCGGCCAGGTAGTGGCGGACCAGCATTTCGGCTTCCTCGGAATCCGCCAGGCCTTCTTCCACCACGTGCACCAGCATGGGGCATGCCTTGGCCCACACTGGCAGGCCGCGCTCTTCCAGCCGGCGCTGATACGCGCGGCTGCCGATGGCTCCTTGGGTACCGATCACCCCGACGGAACCGCCGCGCGCGGCCCGCACAGCCGCCTCCACGCCGGGTTCGATCACGCCCCACACCGGGACGGGGCAACGCTCAGCCAGGGCCGGCAGCGCCACCGCGGAAGCGGTGTTGCACGCCACCACCAGTCCCTCCACCCCCTGTCCACAGAGGAAGTCCGCGATTCCCACGGCGAAATCCACCACCATGGCGGGCGGCTTGCGGCCGTAGGGGACGCGCGCCGTGTCGCCCAGGTACACGAAATCGTGGTGCGGCATCCGGCGGCGGAGCGCCTGAAGAACGGTGAGGCCGCCCACGCCGGAATCGAACACGCCCAGCGCGCGGTCCAGGGAATTGTTGCGAGACATCTCATTCCATCTTGACACGCCGCGGGCGGCCGGCCGTGCGATAATCGAGATTCCCCATGAAAGCTCGCGTTTTTGTCACGTTGAAATCCACCGTGCTGGACCCGCAGGGCCAGACGATCCGCGCCGCGCTCCACGGCCTGGGCTATCCCGCGATCGGGGACGTTCGCCAGGGCAAGTTCTTCGATATCGCCATCGCAAGCGGCGCGACCCGCGAGCAGGCCCGGAAGGACATCGAAACCATCGCGCACGAAGTCCTCGCCAACCCGGTGATCGAAGAATACCGCGTGGAAATCCTGGAGTAACGCGCATGTGCGGCATTGTAGGCTACATCGGGAATCAGAAGGCCGTGCCGGTCATCCTGGAGGGGCTGAGGCGGCTGGAATATCGCGGATACGATTCGGCGGGGATTGCCGTGTTTTCCGGCGGGCAGCTTGAAGTACGGCGCGCCAAGGGCAAGCTGCGCAACCTGGAGGAGGCCATCCGGCTGAATCCGCTGGATGGGTCTTTCGGCATCGGCCACACCCGCTGGGCCACGCACGGGCGGCCCACGGAGGAGAACGCGCACCCGCACCGCGACTGCCATGGCGATGTGGTGGTGGTTCACAACGGAATCGTCGAGAACTACCTGTCCTTGAAGGAGCGCCTGGTATCGGAGGGCCATGTCTTCCGGACCGAAACGGACACCGAAATCATCGCGCACCTGGTGGAGAAGCACTTCCAGGGGAACCTGGAAGAGGCCGTGCGCGCGGCGGTCAAAGAGCTTACGGGCGTCTTCGCGCTGGCGGTGATCTCGCGCTCCGATCCCGGCAAGATCGTAGCGGCGCGCTCGGGGCCGCCGGTGGTGATCGGCATTGGGGATAACGAGTACTTCGTCGCCTCCGACGTGCCTGCCATCCTCAGCCATACGCGCGACATGTTCTTTCTGGCCGATGGCGATATGGCGGTGCTCACGCCCGGCGGCGTACGGCTTAGCGATTTCGAGGGCCGCCCGGTGAACCGCCAAGTCTCCCACATCCTGTGGGACCCCATCATGGCGGAAAAAGGCGGCTATAAGCATTTCATGCTCAAGGAGATTTTCGAGCAGCCCCGCGCCGTGCGCGACACCACGCTGGGCCGGGTGGGGCAGGAGACCGGCCGCATTTTCCTGGACGAAATGGATATCCGGCCGGAGGAGTTCTCGCGGTTCCGGCAGGTGAAGATCATCGCTTGCGGTACGAGCTGGCACGCGGGACTGGCCGGCAAGTTCATGATCGAGAAGCTGGCGCGGATTCCCGTCGAGGTGGACTACGGCAGCGAGTTCCGCTACCGGGATCCCATCGTCCCCGAGGACACGCTCACGGTGGTGATTTCCCAATCCGGCGAGACCGCCGATACGCTGGCGGCGCAGCGCGAGGCAAAGCACAAAGGCTCCAAGACGCTGGCCATCTGCAACGTCGTAGGCTCCATGATCACGCGCGAAGCCGCGGGGACCATTTACACCCACGCCGGGCCGGAGATCGGCGTGGCGTCCACCAAAGCGTTCACCTGCCAGTTGACGGCGCTCTTCATCCTGGCGATGCACCTGGGTCAGGCAAATGGCAACCTGGACGAAAGCGCGTCGCGTTCGCTGGTCCACGAGTTGTTGCTGGCGCCCGGCAAGCTGGAGACCATCCTCGCCCACGACGCCGCCTATGAGCAGCTCGGAAAGGACCTGCACTGGGCCACCGATTTTCTGTTCCTGGGGCGCGGCGTCCACTTCCCCATCGCTCTGGAAGGGGCGCTCAAGCTGAAGGAGATCTCCTATATCCACGCGGAGGGTTATCCGGCGGGCGAGATGAAGCACGGCCCCAACGCCCTCATCGACGAGAAGCTGCCGGTGGTGGTGCTGGCGACGCGCGACGAATCGAGCGAGGCGAGCCGGGTCATCTACGAAAAGACGCTTTCGAATATCCAGGAAGTGAAAGCGCGCGAGGGCATCGTGGTGGTGGTAGCGACCGAGGGCGATCGGGAGATCCGCAAGTCCGCCGACCACGTCATCGAAATCCCTCCGTGCTGCGAGGCGGTCTCGCCCATCCTGGAGATCGTGCCGCTGCAATTGCTGGCGTACCACATTGGGGTGCGAAGGGGCTGCGACGTCGATCAGCCCCGCAACCTGGCCAAGAGCGTCACGGTGGAGTAGCGCTGGCGCTCAGGCCGTGGGCCACGCGGGAGACGGCGTTCACCAGCTTGCGGTAGGGGATCTCGCTCCAGCTTTCGAAACCCACCCATTCGCCCTCGCGCCAGGTGGAGTAATACCAGCGCGCCAGGAGCGCAAGATACTCGGCCCGCCCGCGAACCGTGAGTTGGCGCGGCGCCACGGCGGCCAGCGTTTCCCGCAGCTTGGAATCGAGCGAGACGGGCTTGCCTTCGCGGACCTCGAAGCCGAAGCGCTGCGGCTCCTGCCAATCGCCGCCGCGGAGGAAGAACATCTCGACGGCGTCGGGCGCGAGCGAGCGCGCGATGGCCACGCCGTGGAGGCGATCCACGTCGCAGGCCAGCTCGTCGCGCAGCTTCAGCGTTTTCTGGACCTTTTCGTAGCGTTTGTGCTGGCGCGCGGCCTCCTCGAACTGCATTTCCCCGCTCAGCCGGTCGCGCGAGCGGGCGATGGAATCGGCGAGCGAGCGGCCGCCGGTCTCGATGAACTCCGTGACGCGCGCGACTTCGTGGCCGTACTCGGCCGGTCCCACGGCCTGCTGGCACGGCCGCAGGCACATGCCCATCTCGCCATAGACGCAGCCGGGGTGATGGGGCGAGGGAACCAGGTCTTCCTGGCAGCGGCGGATTTGAAACAGGTCGAAAAACTGCGATTCAAATCGCTCCGCCGAAGCCCTGGACCGGAACGGGCCGCAGTACTTTCCCGTCCGCGTGAGATGGGTGGTGACGAGGCTGCGGGGAAACTCGTTCGCCAGCAGGATCTTGACGTAGGGCGGCATCCGCAGCTTGAGCAGGTCGAGGTAGGTCTCTGGAAAGAGGCGGCGCGCCTGCTCGTAGAGGACCACGCTGGATTCGAACGCCGACCCGGTGAGCCAATACTCGATGCGGCGCGCCGCGTGGCGCAGGTTGAGCAGGCGCGACGGCTTCTCGCGATCCTTGAGCAGGCGCAGGAGCCGGCGGCGCAGCAGGGCCGTTTTCGAAAGGTACGGCGGGCCTTCGCGCGGCCACAGCGCGAACACCGCCGGCCCATTGGGCAGCGCCTCGACCGCCGCGTCCATGGAAGCGAGATCGCCAGCGACTTCGATGGCAGGCATCGGAGGTCAACGCGCTACAGTTTCCGACAGCCCTCGAGTTTTCCGAGCGCGCGGTCAAACGTACCAAGAGGCAGATGCCCGGCTTTCCGGGCAAGTTGCAGCATCAGGCAGTCGGAGAAACCGAGCTTCGGATGCAACCGGAACTGATGGAGCGCGGCCGACACGGCGTCCGGATCTTCGAGCGTGAGGTCCTTGTGATTCAGGAACACTTCGACAACTTCCGCAAGCTCGGCGGCGCTTCGCCCATACACCGACGAGAGCACCCAGACCGCTTCGGCCAGCGCCAGAGTCGATATCCACACCCCCTGCTCCACGAAACGCCCGGCGGCGGCAACCTGCCGGGCGTCATCCCGCACAACCAGCCGGACGAGAACGTTGGTATCAGCGGCGCGCATAGCGTTCCCGCATATAGCGCCGGATTCCCTCTTTCAATTCCTCAAGGGTCCGGGGCCGCGGCGGCCCTTCGGGAAACACCGCTCGATGGGCGTCCTCCCATGTGAACCGGCCCGCGCGCCGCACGACGATCTTTTCGCCCTCTTCGTCCCATTCCAAGGTAGAGCCCGGGCCGATGCCGAGTTTTCGGCGAACGCTGACTGGTACCGATATCTGCCCCTGCGCGGTGACCTTTGATTGAGCTAGCGTCATTGCTTCATATTACCACGGTAATGCGGAGGCGCTTGCGCCGCGAACGTAAGAGCGGTAGGATTCGGGTCCCGGCGGCGCCCCGCCCCTACTCCGTCACAGCCTTGGACCCGATCAGCTTCCCAATCTCCGTAATAAACTCCGCCAGCGGTTTGGCGCCCTGGTCGCCGTGCTTGCGGTTGCGGACGGCCACAAGGCCGCCTTGCTGTTCGCGGCCGCCTACTACCAGCATGTAGGGGATCTTTTGCAGTTGCGCGTCGCGGATTTTCAGGTTCACCTTTTCGCTGCGGTCGTCCACCGTGGCGCGGATGCCGGCGGCATCCAGCTCCTTCCGCACGCCGCGCGCGTATTCGGTCTGGCGGTCGGTGATGGGCAGCACGATGGCTTGCACCGGCGCCAGCCACACGGGAAACGCGCCGGCGTAGTGCTCGATCAGGATGCCGAGGAAGCGCTCGATGGAGCCGTAGAGCGCGCGATGTACCATCACCGGCTGATGCGGCTTGCCATCCTCGCCGATGTACTCCAGCTCGAAACGGTTGGGCAGGTTGAAATCGAACTGGACCGTGGAAAGCTGCCAGGGGCGGCCGATGGCGTCCACCAGCTTGACGTCGATCTTGGGACCGTAGAACGCCGCTTCGTCGGGCATCACCTTCACTTTGACTTGCAGACGCTCGGCGGCGCGCGCCAGCGCGTCTTCAGCGGCCTTCCACTGTTCGGGAGCGCCGGCGTACTTGCCGCCGGTTCCGCCGTCCCAGGTGGAAAGCTCCGCTTCGTACTTGTCAAAGCCGTAGGTGTGGAGCGTATCGATGGCGAATTGCAGGCAATCGACGATTTCGTTTTCGATCTGGCCGGGCGTGCAGAAGATGTGCGCGTCGTCCTGGGTGAAGCCGCGCACGCGGAACAAGCCGGCCAGGACGCCGGAGCGTTCGTAGCGGTAGACCGTGCCGAGCTCGCCCAGGCGCACGGGCAGATCGCGGTAGCTGTGCTGCTTGTCCTTATAGATCAGGATGTGGAACGGGCAGTTCATGGGCTTGAGCTGGTATTCGGCGTCGTCCAGCTCCATGCGGGCGAACATGTTCTGCGCGTAGAAATCGGCGTGCCCGGAGACCTTCCACAGGTCGAAGCGCGCGACGTGCGGGGTGTAGACCAGCGAGTAGCCGCGCTTGAGGTACTGGTCGCGCATCCAGTCTTCGAGGAGCTTGCGGACGATGCCGCCCTTGGGATGGATGAAGACCAGGCCGGGGCCGGCCAGCTCCTGGATGCTGAGCAAGTCCAGTTCCTTGCCGAGCTTACGGTGGTCGCGCTTTTTGGCCTCTTCGATCTGCTTGAGATGCTCGTCGAGTTCCTTCTGGGTGAAGAAGGCCGTGCCGTAGATGCGCTGCAACTGCTTGTTGCGCTCGTCGCCTTTCCAGTAGGCGCCGGCGATGGAGAGCAGCTTGAAGGCCTTGATCTTGGAGGTGTCGGGCAGGTGCGGGCCGCGGCAGAAGTCGATGAAGTGCGGTCCCAGAGTGTATTCGGTGAAGATTTCGCCGGCGCGCTCCTCGATGAGCTCGCACTTCATCCAGGCTTCCGAGTATTTCTTAAGGCCTTCTTGTTTGCGGGTGTAGACGCGCTCGTAGGGGAGACGGCGGGCCTGGATCTCCCACATCTTCTTTTCGATTTTTTCGAGGTCTTCGGGCGTGAAGGGGGTGGCGCGATCGAAATCGTAATAGAAGCCGTTATCGATGGGCGGCCCGATGCCCAGCTTGGATTCCGGGAACAGCTCCAGCACGGCCGCGGCCAGCAAATGCGCGGTGGAGTGGCGGTAGACGACGAGCGACTCGGGATCTTTCGCCGTTAGAATTTGCACCGCGGCGTCCTTTTCGATGGGGCGGGTGAGGTCGTACATCTCGCCATTCACCTTGGCGGCGATGGCGGCGTCGGCGAGGCGCGGGCTGATGGAGCGGGCGATATCGATGGGACGGGCGCCCACCTCGGCCGGCTGTTTGCTGCCGTCGGGCAGAGTAATCTCGATGGCGCTCATGGGAAACTTCAGGGTAACACGACCAACCGAAATGGCTGGCGGAGAGGGGGGGATTCGAACCCGAGCCCTCCCGCAAAACACTGAGATTCCGGCGCTTGAGCCATAACGCCTTCACAGCCATATTCTTACACGGAGTCTGTTAAGTCTGTATAGTCTCCCTGGAACCCTGCCGTGCCATCCGAAAACCGACACCAAACAGACACCAAAGATCGCGAAGACGGGCTGCGAGAGCGGAGATTCTCCGCCGAACCGCATCAAGGGCCGCGTTACCGAGCGGCATCATCACTCTGTTCGGCGTGGTGGAGCCGATAAGCGCCTCGAAGCGGCAGAGTGCTGACCGATTGAAAAGCGTTAGCCTGTGCCCTTTTGAAACGAGCGCCCCGGGCCACGCCAGAGCCGTGCCTCAGAGCTGCTCCCGAGACGGTCCGTCGTCACGGGAGAGGTATTCTCGCAGCGCTGTTTCGATGTCCGCCGGCATCTTCTTTGGTTCGGGACCCGGGAAAGTGACGACTTGTACCGTCTTCGATTCGCAAATCAGCGTGGCGGTGGCTTGGTCGAGAATCCGCCACAGCGTGGTGAACGAAGATTTGCCGATGGTGGTAACACGGCCATGGATGACCACCACGTCACCGCAATATGCCGGGGAACGGTAGTCGATTTCGGCTCGGACCGTCACGTAACCGAGCGCGGTGGGGGCGAAAGGCCTTCCCACGCCTGTTAGTAGTTCTGCCCAGAAGTGGTTGCAGGCCTCTTCCAGGAAGGTCAGATACACCGCATGGTTGACGTGTCCGAGGGCATCGACATCCCTATACCGGACCTTCACGGAAGTAAGGATCCGCTTCACGGCTCCTCATGCACGCTGCAAGAAATCCGGCGGACGCATCCGACTGAGTGTGGCGAAGGGTTAACCGGCCGCCGCCAGCGCACTGACAAAGCGACGGGTCCGCTCTTCTGCGGGGGCACCAAATACCTGATCCGCGGAGCCGGCCTCGATTACGCGCCCCTCGTCCAGCATCACGATCTCGTCAGCGATATCCTTGGCGAACTCCAAATGATGGGTGACTATCACCATGCTCGTTCCACCTTTAGCGAGTTCCCGCAACACGGTCAGAACCTCCGCAATCAGTTCAGGATCGAGTGCCGAAGTCAATTCGTCCGCAGCCAACAGCTCACAATCCATCATCAATGCGCGCGCAATGGCGATCCGCTGTCGTTGCCCCCCGGAAAGCTGGTGCGGAAACCGGTCAAGGACGCCGGGGAGGCCGACCCGCTCCAGCACCTGCCGCGCCCGCTCTTCCGCGGCGGCGGCGTTCGCATGGTCAACGTGTACCGGTGCCAACAACAGGTTCTCCCGTACGGAACGGGTTGGCCAGAGATTGAAGTCCTGGAAGATCATCCCCACGCGCTGTCGATATTTGTGAGGCTGCATCGAGATCTGCCGTTCGACGACAACAGGCGAGACCTTGCCTCGCAACAGAAGTTCGATAATGCCGCCGCCGTCGATTCCGTTCCGGGTCCTGGCGGTCGCGGAAATTACAGGAGCGCCCTTGAAGAATATCTCGCCGTGATCGATCAACGTGAGGAGATCGATGCATCGAAGCAGAGTCGTCTTGCCGGCCCCGCTCGGACCGATGACGCACGTGACCTTGCCGGGGCGGATGGTCAGATTGACGTCGGTTAGAACGGCGCGGGGGCCATACCACTTCCCGATTCCGCGCGCCTCGACGACCGGCGTGGGCAGTTCGGACGCGGGCGGGGTCGGGCAGGCCGTGCTATCCTCATTGGGCTTCACGCGTCGATTTCCTTAAACCCTAGACTTCGTTCCATGCGCCGGGCGAACATTGAAAGCGGCAAGATCATCGCGATATAGAGCACCGCCACCACCGAATATGCTTCCAAGCTTTTCATTTTGTCCGTAACGATCAGGTTAATCGTGTGCGTAAGGTCCGCGACGGCCACGACCGACGCGAGCGCCGAGTTCTTAGCGGTGGCAATACACAAGAGCGCGAACGTTGGGAGGCACAATTGAGTGACGCGCGGTGCCTGAAAGCGCCACAGTACCTGGTACGGCGGAAATCCCAAAGCACGGGCAGCATCGATCTCGCCGGCCGCCAGATTCGCGATTCCACCTCGGACCACGTCGGCTATGAAGACGGCTAGGTTGAGCGACAGCGCAAAGAAGGCGATGGCGAAGGGACTCAGCGAAGGCATATTGATTAGGGTCGGCAAGAAATAGTTGGTTCCAAGCAAGAGGACCAGGATTGGAAGGCTCCGAATTATATCCGATACAAAGATCAACGGGACTCGGATGGCAACGACCCGACTTCTCATCATGATGCCGCCTAAAACCCCAAGCAGGGTGCCAGCGGCGATCGAGAGGGCGGTGAGCTCGAGCGTGACAAGGAAGCCCCGAAAGATTGATGGCAAGAAGGGAATCAAGGCGGAAAAATCCCAGTCGTAGTGCATGACAGTCTCCTTTATTCCTCAAGAGCGTACTTCTTCTTAAGGCGGTCCACCTCGCCCGATGCCTCAAGGTATTCCAAGCAGGTGTCCAGGAACGCCGCCCATTTATAGTCCCCCTGCCGGAACATCAGGCCGGCCGGCGCGCGGGCAGGCGGCGGATCGGTGAAGATGATCTTCACCTTGCCGGGATGGGCGGCGACATACCGGCGGGCCGTGTGGAGGTCGATGAGCGTAATATCGACGCGGCCGAGCAGAACCTCGTCCAGTGTGGATTCGAGATTCCCGCCCGACAAGACCTTGAGGTTGGTAGCGCCAGGAAGGTTCTTCTTCGCGTATTCATGCGAGGTGCCGGACTGCATTACGCAGATGCGGACCGACGGGTTGTTGAGATCGAGGATGGACTTAAACCGGTTGTCGCCGGCGCGGACCACGCCGACCGCATACGGGAAATAGGCGAAGGGGCGCGAAAAAGCCACGATGGCGGCACGCGGGATAGTCCGGAAGACCGGTTCGATAAAGAGGTCAAATTTCCGGTTGTTCAGGTCGACCCTGAGGTCGGTCCAATTCGTTTGCACCCAGATGATTCTGATCTGGGCATCCCACTCGGCGAGGATAGCCTTGATCAGATCCACGCTGAAGCCGTCGGCCGGAAGGTTGGTTGCGGGATCGACGCGAAGATACGGCGGATATCCCGAGAAGCCGATGCGGAGCACCTTCTCGTGAGCCACTTGGTCAAGGACTGAAATATCAGCGGGCCGGATATTGGTGCCCGATCTGTCGTTCGGCGACGTGCCGCAAGAGATAGTGAGCGCCACGAATACGGCTAGGACGCCACCAAGGAGCGATCGTTTCATCTTCGTTGCCTCCTTTGGCTTATGGCTCCCAAGAGACTATTGTGCCCCCGGTATTGTTCCGTGAGGGTTTTGAAATACTGCATATCCGTGAGTGATCGGATCGACTCGTCAAGAGCCTGTTTCAATAGTCTCTCTTCAGGGTGAATTCCGAACGCCAACTGGAGTTCGAACATATCGAGTGCTGGCCAAGTAAATATCTCCGACAACAGCTTGAAGCGTCCAGGGTTGTTCCTTCGGAAATGAAGGCAGCTCAGGGAGTTCGTAAAGAAGATCGGCACTCTCCCTCCCACCCTCGGAATACTTTCGAAGGCGGTTTCAAGAGCCTCCTCGGCGTGCCCGATCTCCTGGTTTTGCGGCATGACTTGGTATGGCGGCCGGGAGAACAGCACTCCGGCGACGGCTTCGGCGACCTCGTTCTTCACGGTGATAATGACAACGCGTTTGGGATCCAGGGTTTCTGGCCCCAGTCCCTCGGGCCCGAGTCGACTGCCAAGGGGCGTGAGAATCTCAGGAAAACGGTCCGCCTCGAAGATGCCATCGAACGGCATCTTAATCTCCGGGATGGGCAGGGAAAACTGGAGCCATGCGCGGCGCCTCGGGAACCGCAGTAGTAGCGGCGCAAATAAATCAACTTGGCGCTCTCGGATCGCGCTTCCCGCAACCTGGAAGTCGACCTCCACCTTCGTAAATTTCTCGTGCCCTAATAGGCCTAGGACTGTTTGGGTGATGTCCGCAGCAACACCGGCAAACTCGGATTCGGAAATTCGTTGCGCCAACTCGCTCCAGGCGAAAAATCCAACACGGATCGGCTCGGCTTGGGCCGCACCTACGAATTTCTGACGCCATACCGAGTTCCCCCAGCCGCTTTGGATCGAATAGCCAGCAGACCGAAATAGCAGCGACAAGAGAATGTCCAGCCGGCCTTTCGCGAATCCTTTACCTTCCGTGTGGTCATCGATAAACCCAGCGATGGCCCAGCAAATCCGGGAGATATCGTCTTCGCTGACGTTTCGTCCTTCTCGTCCCTCTTTGTACGCCCACACTTGGGATTGCGTAATGTCGGCGCGCCGCGCCAATTCACCCTGGCTGATATGCAAATACGAAATGATGTATTCCAGAACAGCGGTAAACCGGGACGAGACTCTTGTCTTCCCGCCAATCGGGCGTGGGGACTCTTCCGGACGGTCCACCATCCGACCGACCTTTTCGAAGAATTCCGCGACCTGCGCCTTTGTGAATTTTGGCGGTGGCCGATCCAAAAGAGCCTCCTTTCGCACCACGCTTTAGCTCACCATTGAGCATACCGCACTTGTCACGCAGTTCAACGTTGGGATCAACCTCAAATTGTGGTTGACTACAACCGCTAAACAAGATAGAATCGTCTCATAGATCCGGTACCGTCGAGGTCAGCCGAACCATCCACGATAGGCCAACTGCGGAACCACACGACGACCGGGAAGATTTTGGACACGTCTCGGTGGCTGTGCCACCGGACCCCTTAAAAGGATTGGGCCCCGGCCGTTACGCCCGGTCGGGGCCTCCGTCCGCAGGAAGCGGACGCCCAAAGACGTAATGGAGGTTACGCGCTATGGGCCACGCAGCCCGTGCCGGAACGGCCCCTTCTGGGGCGGACGCCCTCCGGCAATTCGAATATAGGGAATATTCCCTATCCTGTCAAACTGCCCCTGTGTGCTCCGATAAATCCGAGCCAGCCCAGCCTCGCATGTTGGCCGACGACTCCACGCCGACCGGCGGGTCTGATTCCGCCATGCCGGTCGATCCTACCGGCGCATGCGCCCTGCTGGCCGCGATTCACTTGTGGGAGAAGGAAACGGCGCCACGGATCCAAAAGGGCGTGGTCGAGGCCGACGCGCAGCCGAGCGAGTTGGTCGACGCTTTCCGGCCATGGCTCGCCGAGTTGCTCGAAATTGCTCCCATTTTTCCGTTGATGGACCAGGGATGGTCTCGGAATTTGAAACATGCGCTGGACGCCGTCTTGGACCGGCTGGAGCAGACGTATTCCGTGTGCGGACAGCGCCCGGCGATCCCCTTGGCGGAGCTCGCGCCGCTGGAAGACCTGCTCATCGCTCTGGAACTCCAGATCGGAGTTCCTCCCACTGGGAGTAACGCAGACACACGAGGGGGCAATGTCGAGTGATCCTCAGATGGTCTTCCCGCGCCGCACTCTAAGCCGGCGGCCACGGTGGACCGAAAGGGATTTGCAGAAGATGGCATGCCGCTTCCCGCGAGGCGTGCGGCCATCCTACCAGAAGGAGGTCACATGTCGGGCATACCCGGCGTAAACAGCACGGCCGGCAAGCTCAGCCGGCCAATGGTAATCGGTCTATTTGTTTCCTCGTGCCTGCTTTCGGCCGTGAGCTGGTTTACCACGCAGGCCGGCATGAAGCTCTACTTGGCCCCGTGGGCGGCCATGCTCGCTTCGGTGGGGGTGCAGTCGGCCTTGGTGCTGACGGCGTGGCTTGTGGGCGTAATCAAGTCCAAGCGCTCGCTGCTCATCGCCGTTTACGCCATCACCGCCACCGTGTCGATTAGCTTTTCGTACGTCGCCCTGTATACGTGGTTCTCCGCTAGAGCGCGCCCGGCGGCCGTGCAACGGAAACTTTATGACGCCCTGAACAATACCGCCGACCGGGCGCAGGAACTTCTGGCTGCCTCCATCGCCGAGGGCCAGAAGCATGTGGTGGCGCTGGATGAGATGGCAGCCGCCGAGGAGTCTCACGGCTGGATTTCGCGCGCCCAGGATGCCGACCCGTTCCTGGCCAGGGTCCGGGAGGCGGTGGCTCTTGAGGCGCAGACCTACAGCCGCAGCTACCGGGAAGGTGCTGGAGAAGGATTGCGTTACACGGCCTTTAATCGGTACGCAAAGCTCGCCCGCGAAACGCTCACCCAGTTGCAGGCCGCCCAGGTGTCGCTCGCCAGCGCGCGGTCCTTGCTCAAGCCTCTGGAGCCCACTGAGGAACAGCTCCAGGTTTTCCGCCGCGCCTATGAAACTATTCCGTGGGCCGCCATTGAAGAGGCCGTTCATCATTCCGTAGAGAAACCGCCCGTTCCCTCCTACGCCGATTTCGTTGACCGCTCGGTCAGCGGCCAGGAAGACCTGATCTTGGCCTTCCAAGAATTGATCACCACGCCATCCAGCAGGCACATCTCGGCGTTCGCTCTGGCGGCGTTCATCGACATAATCGTCTTTTTGTTGGCCTACGCCAGCGGCCCGCACGTTTTGGGGATTCCCCACCAGGTCTGGTTGCGCGCCGGTGCCGCCTTGGACGGGCGCGATGAGCGGACCTTCATCCACGATTTTCTCGGGAAACTCACCCTCGTCCCAGGCGAGATCACCCTCGGGATAAAAGAATCGGACTTCAGCCCTGGTGAAAGGCAGTTTTGCGCAGCGTTGGCGGCGAAGGGCCTGATGATGCCGGCGGAACACAACACCGACACGTGGATCCTGGACGGGACGATGCACGAGGAGCTCATGCAGTCTCTGGCGACACGTGGTGCCGCGTCACAGGCGGCGGCCACCACAGTCGACATACGGAGCGAGCTCGATTTCGTCAGCGAGCGGCCCGAAGCAGAGCAACCTAGGCTCGCGAGGATATTGCGCCCGGCCATTAGAAGCTACCTATTCGCGGTGAGTTCCGCGAAGGACTTGGCCACGGAGGCCGCCGTGTTCCACATGCGTGCTGAGCGGGAGATCCACCTGGCCGCCTGTGTCGCCGGCGTCAGGGGACAAATCGAGGGGAGCCGGCTTTCGCGGGAAGCCAAGTCCGAACTGGAAGCGTACATCCAGGAGACTGCGTACGAAGAAATTTTTGATCATGCCTTCAAGGAGGAGGCGCAACCATGAAAGACATAAACTCACCTAACGCAATCGTCCGCAGGCCCGGGATGTTGCCTGGGGAGACGGGCAAGTTCGACCCGGACGAGATTTTCCGGCGGGTCGACCAGCTCCGGCAGAACTTCGGCCCCGAGCCAAGCCTGATGGAGCAGATTCTCTCACCAAGCGCCCGGCGGCACGCCGAAGCGATTAACGCCGCGGTGATCAGCGCGGTGAGGGCGCGGCAGACCCTGATCGACGGCTTGGCGGACTGCGTCCGAACGTACATCGAGGTCCATCGCGGAGACCTGAAGATCCGGGGTGCCAGTTTTGTTCTCGAAACGTGCGCCAGGCAGACCAGGGGGTTGAGCGTGCTACTCGAGGAAATGTACGTCGGCCACTTGGAGACGTACTCCGCAATCGTGGCGCGGATCGACGCGCTGTCCAATTTGACGCCGGAGATGAAGGAGGACCAAAAGCAACGCGCCTATCGCCGCGCGGAAGAGGGCATGGACGCGAGCAAGGCGCGGTTCGATGGCGCGCTGGATGAGCTGTCCGCGCAAGTTCAAGGGGTGATGCGCGAAATCGCGGCGTAAGTCCTACGCTGACTCGTCGCAGGTCGGTTTGGACGCCGCGCCGGGAGATCCTCCTGGCATGTGCGCCCGGGAGGTGGACAGATGGGAGCCATGGAGACCGGATATCGCGTTCTACAGGAACGTTCATCAATCACTGGCGCGATGGCCTGGATGTTCGTCCTGTCATTCGTTCTGACGCTGCTGCTCGGATGGGTGCCCGTCATCGGCCCATTCATCGGCCCCGTCGTAGGCGGCTACGTCGGAGGACGGAGGGCGGGAAGCGCTGGCCGCGCGGCCGTCGCGGCGGTGCTTCCCGCCATTCTTTTGTCGCTGTTGATTGTTTGCCTCGGCGCGCTCGCGGGCGCCATGGTGGGCCTTCCTATCTTAGGGGCCGCGGCGACGATTGTCGCCGGAGCGCTGGGCACCATCCTGCTCATGCATAACGTGGTGCTCTTCGTTTCGGCTTTGGCCGGCGGATGGTCGCGGCCGGGCCAAACCGCCTGACAGGCTCTCCCGCGGGTTGTGTTGGCTGATGAGCAAAACGGGCGGCCCGCAGTAGTCCCTCTTGAACCCCGCCGGGCCGGCCGCTCATTTCCCGCGCGCGGTTTTCCCGTTGGAGCGGTGCTCCGCGACCCACGACAAGACGTCCGCCTTGACGAACCGGAGATTCGACTGAATGCGGACGTAGGGCATCAGCCCCTTTTGAACGTATCCGTAGATTGTCTTCACGTCGATGCGGAGCAGTTCCTCCACCTCGCGCGCCGTGAGGAGTTCCGCCGGTTCTGCGCCGGCCGGCGCTTCGGGTATGTTCGCTTCCAACGCGGCGACTGCCGAGAACACCTGCTCCGGTAGGAAGAACCGGAGCTTTTTGATCTGGTTCGCGGACAGGACGGAAGCCGCACGAGCCCTCACTCGGGTCAATGCATCCTTATCCGGCGCGACAAGGAATACGTTTTCGAACCCGGCGGCCAGGCATTTCTCGGCGTTCCGCAATTCATGCTCCGGGGAAGTGGTCACGGAGATCTCGCAGGCGACGGGAGTGCTGCCGCGTTTCTCCAGCACGAGATCCACACTCGCCAAGCCGTCGAGCATCGGCTTTTCGAGCGTCACTGTGTACCCACGGCCTTCGGCCCAGCGCTTTATGAGCTGCTGGAGATACTTGTGCTGCTCGCCGCCGCGACCAGGCGTCCGGACTTCCAGCGGGCGTGCGCCGGTCTCGACTTCCGCCGTGGCCTTTTCCTTCGGCGAAGGGACCGCGGGCGGGGCTGTCGATTTGGGGCGCTCCCTCCCCGGCTGTGCCTGCGGGGTGGTGCGACGAGCCTGAAGGAGCCTCTCCACCTCTTCGCGGGGCCTCGCGTAGCGCTCGCGTGAAGCAGCCACGATCTGCTCTCGCCGTCGGGCGGCCAGCGCCGGCTCGACGGCTGGCGATGGGTACGTCTTCAGATTGAAGTCGTACTCGGCTCGCTCCATGCGGACGACCGCCTCCCCGACACCGAGGTTCTGGAGATCCTTCGCGCCGAAGTAAGAGAACCCTTCTTCGAGCTTCTTCGCGTCGAAATCACCGAGGCGGAAGCAGACGCGAGCATAGGGGTTCGAGATCACGGCGGACGCCACGTCGCCGTCCCCGGTCGAAAGCTGATGGAGTTCCTGGTGGGCTAGGATCAGGCCGAGGTGGTACTTCCGCGCGCCGGACAGGATGGCGGCGAGTGACGGCGTGATGAAGTTGTGGAATTCGTCGATGTAGAGGTAGAACGGCGTCCGTTCCGCCGCCGCCCGGTTCTGACGGCTCGTGGCGATCTGGTTGAGTTTGGAAACCAGGAGCGTTCCGAGCAGGTATGAGTTCTCCTCGCCGATGAGACCTTGGGACAGCTTCGCGAGCAGAATCTTCCGGCCGTTCATTATCTCGGCGAAGTCGAGGCGGTCTTCCTTCTGCGAGACCATGTAGCGGATCACCTTGGGCCGGAGGAAGGTGTTGAGGCGCGTGAGGATCGGGCCCTGCGGCCGGTCCTTGAGGAGCGGGAACTCGTTCTGCCAATAGTAGACGATTTCGGGATCGCCCACGGTCGGCAGGAATCGCTCACGGAATCCCGGCTCGACCAGGAACCGGCGCAGGTCGGCGAGCGTCCCGCCCTCGCTGCTTTCGAGAAACGCGACAACCGCGTTGCCGAGCACCGTGGTCATCTGGTCGCCGAACGTCGTGGAGAGCCGCCGGAAGACCGAGACCAGGTCGGAGGCCAGCAGGTTTCGTTCGAGGTCCGAGTGCGCCGAAAGGATGTTGAACCCTACCGGGTAGGCCTCGTCCGACGGATCGAGGAGCACTACGTCCCGGATGCGCTTTTCCGGAACGCGGCCCAAAACCTCGTCGATCAGGTCCCCGTGAGGATCGAACACGGCCAGACCCTCGCCGTGCTCGATGTCCTGGTTAATCATGTTCAGGAGCAGGGTGGACTTGCCGCTTCCGGAAGCTCCGATCACATGCATGTGCCGGATGCGCTGCTCGGCGCTCATCGACACGCGGACGGTCTTGCCGACGTGCTGGTTCTCACCGAGCACGAGCGAATGGCCCAATACCAGCGCGGGCGCGACCTTGGTTTTGCGCTCCTCGCGCTGGAGCTTGACCGAGCGGGCCGACGCCGAAGGTAGGTGCACCAAGGAGATCAGTTCGTTCCGGTTGAGGATGAGGCCCGCGCGGCAGCTCGTCCGAGCGACAACATCTGCGCTGTGCCGGCGCTCGTCGTATCTGTCGTTCGAGAGCGGCAGCAGTTCGTTGCTGGACGGGGCGGCGAACTGGCGGAGCGCCTTGCCCGCATTCTCCGCGATCCGCCACGCGCGCTTGGCCTTGGAACTCTGGGCGGCCACCCGGATGACCGCGGCGAAAAGAGGCGACGATACCTTTTCCGCCGCGAGCTTGACCATGTTCGGGTCATCCGCAAAGAACGACTCCCCGGCCTCGTCGGTTACCGCCCGGAGGATGCTCTCCGCCCACGGATGACGCAGGGGCGCAAACAGCATCTGGAACAGGGCCGTGTCGCCGACGCCAAGCTCCGCCATCGCCCCGATGAGTCCGGCCAGAGGATCGGGATCGAACCGGTCGAAGGTACGCAGGGGGCGCATGAACTCTTTGGACAAGCCGTATTCGACGATCGCGGTCCCTTTCCCGCCCGTGTTATCCCAGAGCGCGCCGAGGTACCCCTCGCGCTCAGCAAGACATACTTCCGGAAAGTAGGCCTGAAGTTGCTCGTGCACCTGCCGGCGGTCGATTGGTGAGCACGCGAATTGCACTAAGGTGGTATCGCGTGTGCCGATGACTTCGAAACCGACGGGCCGCGCGAGATGGCCGAGGCTCATCAGGAACTGGCCGGCGGCATCGTAGGTGATCTTGGTCTCCGACGGTAGTACGGTGGCTACCTCGACGATCCGGTCCGGCTCGGTCACGTACTCGGGCTCCGGTTCCTCTTCCTCCGCCGGGAGCGCCGCCGCGGTCTCGTCGGCGCGCGGTTTTAGGCTCTCAAAGAAGCTGCTCAGGCGGGTGGGCATCCGGCCGTCGTCGATCCCCGGCTGCGCGCCCGGAAGATAATGGCCGACGAACGGGCGGAAGGGCGGCTCCAGCGCGACCGGCCGATCGAACACCTGCCATCCTCTGCCCCGGATCTCCCAGTCGTAGAACTGCCGCGTGAGCGCATGGACGGCAGAGGACGATTCGCACGGCATAGCTCACGCCTCACGCGGTAGCGCTGAATGCCCTGAGGATGGGCTTCCGTTCCGCCTCGGTGAGCGCCCGCACGCCCTTCGCGGCCGTCATGCAGTCGAAGACTTCAAGGACCGCGTTATGCACCGCCGTCTGGTACATCTCAGCCGTGTCCATGGCGTAAAACGTCTCAGGCGCGAAGACGCGTTCATAGATCCGGCCGATGAGGGGCATTGCCAGGACGGTGCCTTCGCCCGGAATCGCGCCCTGCCGCATGGCGTTGCCCAGGATCCAGAGCAGGCCGGGTACGCCGAGCAGCGCGAAGCATCCCGAGAGAAGGATTCCAAAACCATAGCCGCCAATTGCCGCGCCGAGCGCGAGTCCGATGCCGCCCGCGATATCCAGGGCGATGAAGACGGCGAGCAGGAACGCGAGGGTATAGAGGAACCCGAATTTCAACGGCGGTTCGGTGAACCACCACGAAACGAAGAAGCCGTTGCCGAACGGCGCGGCGCAGATGTCGAAGGCGTGCTTGCCGCGGTGCATGCGGAGGTACTGCCGGCGCGCGCTCGCGAGGCCGCCCTCCTTGTGTTCGACGCGGGAGGGCTGGGTTTCGGGCACCGCCCGGGCCTCGACCGCCCGTTCAACCGAGGCGTAGAACTCCAGCGACGACGCCTGGAAGTTCTCGATGAGGTGGGACCAATGAGAAATGACGTTCGAGGGTTTCGCCATGGATGCGGTTTCCTATCTCGTGTGATGCAGCCCAATGTATTCCACGGAGCAGGCGAAAACAAGGCCTCTATTTCTTAGTATGAACCGATGAACGAGTCGTGGCGGTGACGGCCTGCCGAGAGCGAATTAAAGGAGGCGGGCACTACTGCCCGCCTCCGGCTGACATGCGGTCGGCCACGCGGGTGATCACCCGGCCCGGAATCCGAAGGATGCAGTACCGTTCCGATCCCGCCACCAGGACGCCGGCTTCCCTGCGGAAGATCCGGCGCACCCAATCGCAGCCGAACCCCATGAACCCCGCCACTTCCTTGACGGAGTAGAACTTCATCTCATCCCATAAACAGGTCATCGAGATCTCCGATCTGACGACCCCGCCTACCGGGACAAGAGCCAGCCAACCGACCCCTGCCCGATGGCAGGAGCCAGTCGTCCCCATTATATCCGCGCCTTCCTCCGCTTCAGCGGGAGCACGCGACTTCAGCGTCTTTTATTCCCTATCGCGTTCACGCCGCGCCGTTTTCCGCCCGCCGGCATAGCCGTGGGACCGCGCTGAAACCGCACAAGCCCTTTTGACACGCAAAAGTCGTCCGCTCCGCTTCGAACCGCTGACCTCTCCATATACTGGGCCTGGGAGGTCGGCCGGTAGGGACGGGAAACCCGAACTACCAATGGCAACACATCATGAAGTGATCGAGGATTTTGTGAAAGCGGACAAAAGCAGAGCGGGGACGAGCATCTTTGCGAGGGACGGCGTGCTGTTTTCCCGGTACCGCGGCTATCGCGGGGGGCGGCCGGCTCTTCCTCTCGCGGTTCGTCTCGAAAACGGGCGGTTGCTGGTGAACGGAAACAGCCTGTTTTGGCCGGAGGTGCGGTATCAGTCCGGCCTGCTGCGCGAAGTGCAGAGCTCCGGGCGGGATTTCGGAGTGGTTCCCTTCAACTCGATTACGGCCGCTTGGACCGGCGGCAAGGTCCGTTCCTGGGACGAAGCGCCGCTCTCCGTAAGCGATATCCGGGATAAAGTGAGTCTCACCGTGCCGAGCCAGGGCGAAAAGTGGCGGACGGTCAGGGAACTCAACGACAAGGGTGAAGTGGAGACGCGGGACGTGCATACGCTGGGCGAGAGCGTCGTCAGGATCAGAGATCGCTACTACCTCTCGACGGTCGATGAAACGGCCCGCCGCAACAACACCTATTTTCTGATTGAGCTTCTTGCCGATCGCGCGCCTGCGTCCTTCGGTGAGGCGGTGGATCTGCTGAAACCGGGGATAGTAAAGGAAGCGGAGGCCCAGGGGCGGGGCGTTGTCCGCCAGGGCGAGTGGTTCGCAATTCCGACGCAGATACCTTCGAGCGTCCTGATGGGGGCTGTCGAGCGCGGCGTGGCGATCTTCAAAGAGAAGCACACGCTCGGCCGGGACGGGCACCATCAGTTGGAGCAAGCGGTGATTTTCAAGACGGGGCCGAAGAAGGGGGAAGTGTACGCCCGCGGCGAGATGTCGCATACCGAGGGCGACCACGACTCTCTCAATCTTGGTTTCCGGTGGCACCGCATTGTCCATAACGTACAAGGTCAGGCGTACAACCTAGTCGGTGCGTTTGACTAAAAAAACTAACCGGGCAACCCGGAACCTCCGGCCGACCTCCCCGGCTGCAATTCCATGATTCATGGAGTAAACCGCCAACTCGGTCTCGCGCTCACCCGCCGGGGCATGTTAAAGGTCGGCCCGGATACATCAACCATGCACAAGCCTATGGCGTGGCGACCAAATGTAAACCTCATTGACGGGGAACTCGATAACCGCGTACCTGGGAAGGTGACCGGCTGGATGCGCTTCTTTCGAAACGGCAAGCAGCCCTTGAAGGCGCTCTTCGATCTGACAGGCGACTTCCACGAGGACATCCGCGGAAAGGCGATTCGGCTTCGGAATCCCAATCCGGCCGATGAATATCACGAAGCGGGACGGACGTACATGGAAGGGTTTTCCCCCGCGCAGCGGGGCGTAACTGGCGATATCACCGCCGGTCTTTCCCTTGGACCCTGGACCGATGCGATCGCGGAGAAGCTCATGGCGCAAAATGAGATTCTCTGGGAAGAAGCGGGAACCAGCCAAGCCGAACGGGGAAGAAGCCGGCATGAATACGCGAACGCTACCGCAAGCACGTCGCGGCGGGCAACCTCTTCTATCCTTACGTCGAATACCCGTACATCGAATGGTATTCCGATAACGGCCGGGTGGTTCTGGAGTTGGACCCTTCGCAGGTGGAAATCGTGGAGGGCGTTCCCGTAAGAGACAAGAGCCCGAGGGATCTGGTTGCGGACGAACGGAGGCGCACCTCAGCTCTGGGATCTTTTCTGGGCGCGATGGTGAGCGATCTTTCCCGGCAGAACCGCAAGCAGGGCGGGGACGGCAACGTTTCCGGCGTGCTCGTGGAATGAGGATGCCGTCGGGGCGGACACGCCCCGACGGGTGGGCGGCGAGAACCGAGTGCCCCTCCTTTGAGATATTCCAGTCTTGAAACATTTAGGCTGACGCGGGACAATGTAAGCGTCGAACATGCCACGCGCCGGGCGGCCCCCTCAAGACACCATTCATGGGAAGGCGACCAGAATCGTCCGAGCCAGCCGCTCAGAGCGCCATCGGAGGTGCTGCTTTCGATAATGTGCTCGCCCTTGTAAAAGACTTTGCTGGCGGTTTCGCGGTGGGGAACCGTTGGTACAAATGCAATCTCCACGTCCACGGCCAAGCGATGGACCCCGTTCGGCTGGTAGAGGAGTCCCTTAAGCAAGGCCTCGACTTCATCGCCATAACCGATCACCAGACCTTCAGTTCTGTCGAACGCGCTGTCCATGCCGCCGGTGACAAAATCGTAGTCGCCCCCGGCATGGAAATCACCACTCAGGAAGGATCTCACATCCTGGCCATCTTCCCTAGTGGTTACTCGCCCGACAAGCAGACGAAGTTCCTGGGCTTCTTGGAGGTGTCCGGAACGGGAGACACAAGCCAGGCCTCACGGCGGACCGTCAAAGAGGTTTTCAATAAGGTGAATGAGGAAGGAGGGTTGATCGTCGTACCTCACCCCTTCGCCAACAAGACGGGGCTGTTGGACAGTGCCCGCAAGTTGAGCACGAAGATCGAATGGCTCGAAAGCGGCTTCGTGCGTCTGATCCAAGCCCCAGAGGACAAGATCCAATACGTGGCTTGGGACGAGGACGGGCGTTGGGTCAACCGTTTTGTGCTCGCCTCAGCAACTCCAGACCAGATTCAGGCAAGCAGCTATTGCTTCGCCCCAATCAACGTCAGCGATTGTTATCAGGCGGACAAGATCGGGGAGGGCGCTACGTGGTTCCGGATGGGCGAACTGTCCATAGAGGGGCTTAAGCAGGTTGCCTGCGAGCCCGCCGCGCGAATCTCGAAGGCCAAGCCTCCAGACGATGCGCACCCCGCAATTCTCGCCGTTCGGGTGACTGGCGGCTATTGCGACCGCCAGACTTTCATGTTCAATTCGGGGCTCAACTGCATCGTCGGCCCGAACCACTCTGGAAAGTCCGCGGTCTTTGATTTCATTCGATTTGCGCTCGGAATGGACGATGCGGGTTCACCGGATGCGCGAGCTATTCTCCTCGCGCGGCTTAACGCTATTCTTCAGGGCGGGAGCTCGGTCGAGCTTCTTCTCCGGCACGCCGAAAACGGCTATCTTGTACGGCGGGTGTTCCGCCCGGAAACCGTTTTCCAGGGAGGTGTTCTGAAGGTCGCGCGCGCAACAGAAGCTAGCAAATGGTTCCTCTATGACACCGAATCCCAAACCTTGGAACCCGTTGATCCAATCCCATTTCCGGTGGAAGTCTATGAACAGGGCCGAATACACCGCCTCCGGGACGACATTCCTCGGCAATTGGAGATGCTCGACGAGTTCGCCGGCCTGCAGGCGCTCCGAGGAGAGCAGGACGTTCTCGTAAACAAGCTGAATGTGTCCGCCGATGAACTTGAACCGCTCAAGAGCCGCCGCGACAGACTGATTCTCGAATTTGCTGAACTCCCGGCCCTACAAAAGGAACTGGCTGACAAGCAGGCTCTCATGCCGAAGGATGACGAGCAACAGTCTTGGGCGGCCGGAGCAACCGCAGCATCCTCAATTGCGGGCGTGGTGAACACAGTCGTCACTTTGTCAGAGCGCGTCGAGACACCGCTGAGTCGTCCCGCCTGGGAAGACGAAGAAGACCCCATCTGGGCGCTCTTCAACCAAAAGCCGCCCGACTTCGACCGGGTCAAGCCCATCCACACAGATCTCTTTGACCGATGGATGAACGCACTTGAAGGCGCGCTCACGAAACTCGATGTAATTCGGCCACACATCAGAACAGCCAGCGAGACTCTCCGTCAGGAGTCCGATGCCATCGAGGCGGACTGGAAACGGTACCAAGAGGACCACGAGCGTGAACTCAGCCGGGAATTGGCCAAGGCTGGTGTTGACTCGCCGCAAGAGCTTCTGAATCGCGTAGGCGAGCTCCGAAGGAAGATACACGAACTGGAATCCGTTAAGAAGCCCCAACTCGCAGAACTAGAAGCAGACGTCAAGAGAAAAGAAGCCGCCAGGGTCGAGCTCCTGCCGCAACTGGAAGAAGGAGATCGGCAGATTCGGGAGAAGCGGGCACTCAAGGCGAAAGAGCTCACTGACGCTCTGGACGGCCACATACAAATCAGCCTCACGTTATTCGGGGATCGGCGGGAGTACAAGAAGCTGCTCATGGAGTTGTACGGGCAAATAGCCAGCAAGGAATTGCAGATCAAAAACATCGATGCGCAGCTTTCTCTAGTCGCGGACAAGCTGACGCCGCGGCAGCTCGCGCAGGCTCTCATGCAGAAAGGGGTGGTTCCCAAAGGAGCCGGCAGTACCGCAGAGTTGACGAGTTTCTGTAGCATCACCCAGAACACGCAGAACGTTCTGTGCGCAATTGCTGATAATGTACGGTTGCTAAACAGGCTCCAGACCGCGCCAACGCCAGACGTCTTGAAAATCAGCGTCAAACGACAGGGCGAGACCGTCTACGCCGACCTATCCACCGGTTTGTCCCCTGGTGAGCAAAGTGCGGCGCTCCTAACGCTTGCCTTGCAGACAAGGGCGATTCCATTAGTCATTGACCAGCCGGAAGACGAACTCGGCTACAACTACGTCGTTAATCTCATCGTGCCGAAGATTCTTCAGGCCAAACTGCGACGCCAGATGCTCGTCATTAGCCATAATGCGAATGTTCCGGTCCTAGGCGATGCTGATTTCGTCGTCAAAATGCAGAATAACCCGAGCCCGGCAGGCGGTCGCCAGTGCGTCATAGCGGAACAGGGTTGTTTTGAATCCAGTGCTATAACGGCAACCCTGATGGAATTGGAAGGCGGTCGCCGAGCCTTTGAGCTCCGGCAACATCGTTACGCCCTCGGCGACCGAAACGTCCATTGATCGTTCGTTGGTGAACATCTGGAGGCGTTCAGGGCCTTACATCTCGCCGGCGAATACCTTCGACAGAACCGACGGCAGGAGGGCATCAAGCTCGGCAGCAGTTTCGGTTTGCAGGCGCTTCAGCGCGTCAACCTCCGCCTGCAACCCGTCCAGCTCCGCTACGATTCGGTGCTGCTCTGTGAGCGTGGGGTGTGAGAGGGCAAATCCAAACAGTTGTTTGCGGTTCAGTTTTGGCATTCGTGTTCGTCCCGACAGGCGATTTGCGTATTCCGTGAACGGCTCTGCAACGAGCGCCCACTTCACGAAATGCGGGTCGAGTTTAGGACTCTTTACACGAATTGGATAAACATCCGCGCTGCAGATTCCATGAAAATCGACGAACACTGCTTTACGCAAGTAGGGACGAATCTTTGAGTAAAGAACTGTCCCCGGTGCAAATAGATAGTTTTTGCTTCTTACACCGTCTGCTTCTGCGGTTCGCCAAGGCAGCAAGTGACACGTTTGACTCTCCATGTTCTCGCCGCTGATGTGTGGGAGTTGCGAGTATTCAGGGAGCGTGGGATCAACCTGCTTATCGCTGATCTCGACAGCTTCTTCCATCGGCATCATCATCCATGACGAAGCCCCACTGACGAAGTGCTGATGTAGAACGCTGAGATGGAGTGCGTCGGCTTCATCGACTGCTTGGTGGCGGAGGGATAGTGCCTGGTGGATCCGCGCACCCAGTTGCTCGATCCGCGCCACCACCCGCCGCTGCTCGGGCAAGGGCGGCAACGGCACAAATTGTTGAAGGAAGCTGGTTTGCGACAAGGTGCGGTTGCGTCCAGCGCCGCCGGGCGACACTCGCCCCAGGAGTTCGAGTCCTTCGGGTGTTTTGAAATAGGCGAGGAGGAATCTGCTGTCGAGACGCGCTTCATCGGGGCGAAACATCGGAAAGCGATGAGACCCGATCATTCCTGCTTCTGCATCACCCAAAACCGCGACCGCGCCTTCCCAGGCAAACACGATGTTTAGTACGAAAGTTCCAGGCTCAACCCAGAAGACTCTCTTGTTTCCAAGTTCGAGCCCGGAGACCGCCTCCTTATGAAACACGCCTTTGCCGTGCGAACGGATACCGATTTCCCGGTACGTCGCGTCAGATTTCACGTCCACAGGCTTGCGGACGCTCTCAAGGATCTCTCCCAACTTCACGCTGGGCCAATCCTTACTCATGTGCCTTGTGCCGCGCGAGGAGGTTCGAAATGGACTCCATGATTTCCCCGATGCGCCTTTCCTTCAGACGAATGCTTTCGGCCAACTGTTCCGGCGGGCGGTGCGTAATGTCCTCTTTCGCGCGCGGATTCTTACGGTCAAGGTTGCAGCCGGTGGCCAGCAACTCCGCGACAGGAACGCGCCATGCTCGCTCGTTCTCCTCTCGCTTCTTCCACCAAGCTATACAGTCGGAAAATTCTTCGAACTGAATTGGCACAGTTTTGGTGTAGTTTTTTCGGTTTGCCGGAAGGGGCTGTTCGTAGTACCACACATCCTTCGTGGGTCCCGAGCGGTCGAAGAAGAGGAGGTTCGTCGGAATGATTGTGTACGGCGCGAACACGCCGTTGGGCAACCGGACAATGGTGTGGAGGTTGAACTCCTTGAGTAGCTCTTCCTTGATACGGGTGCCCACGCCGTCGCCGAAGAGAACACCGTTCGGAACGACCATACCGCAGCGGCCAGGTTCGCGCCCGCCAACTGGGCGACGGAGCTTGCGCATAATGAGTTGCAGGAAAAGGAGCGCAGTTTCGGCAGTTTGCGTGTCTTCGGGGAAGTTGCCGAGGACTCCACGCTCTTCTTCCCCACCGAACGGGGGGTTTGTCATGATGATATCCACCCGGTCCTTGTCGCCCATCTCCCGCAATGGGAATCGAAGTGCATTATCTGGATCGATCTCGGGGTACTCAAGTCCGTGAAGGAGTAGGTTCATCTCACAAAGGAGATAAGGCAAGGACTTGGCCTCGATACCATAGAGGGTGCCGCGTTGCAGACGGCGGTTGTCGTCGGCCTTCTTGCACTGTGTTTTCATGTGCTCGAATGATTCCACGAGAAAACCGCCCGTACCCGCGGCCGGGTCGAGAATGGTCTCACCGAGCTTGGGATCAATGACGCTCACGATGAACTTGATGACCGGCCGCGGCGTATAGAATTCCCCCGAATCACCGGCAGCGTCGCGCATTTCCCTGAGAAGGGATTCGTAAAGAAGGCTAAGCGTGTGAATCTCATCCTTAGAGGTGAAGTGAATCCCGCTCACTTTGTTGATGACGTCGCGCAAAAGGTAGCCGTTCACCATGCGGTTAACCGTCCCCTGGAATACGCGGGCGATCACGTCGCGGCGGTCGCCATTGGTGCTCTGGAGGGATTTCAGATAGGCAAAGAGGCCCGCGCCGCGTTTGCCGTCGGGCCGAACCGCCTCATCCTGGTTCACAAAGGCGATAAGCTCGGGGCCCGTGATTCCGTCAGGCTTGGCCGCCCAGTCCCGCCAACGATAGGGCGGATCAATGGCCGGTCGGAAGCGCTTACCGGCGAGCTCGGCCTCTTCTCTGCGCACGTCCTCAAGATCGTCTAGGAACTTCAGGAACATTATCCACGTGAGCATGGGCAGCCGGTCGAGGTCGCCGTTCAAACCCTTGTCCTTCCGCATGATGTCCCGGCAAGATTTCACTATGCTCCCGAGCTGCTGTGCGGTCGACTGCGGGGTTTCCTTCTTTGAAGATGTCTTGATACGTGCCATGGGTCTTTCAGCTTATGCAGTATAGAGCAAGGTCTGGAGTTCGGCCACGGCGGAGCGCATCTTGGCTGCGCCACCGAAGAGCCGGGCTATTTCCATGACGTTCCCGCGCCGGGAGATCGGCTCGATTTTCAGAATGTCGGGAATCTGGAACTGCGCCGTGCCGAACTCGACGTACTTATCGAGCATTTCGTTCAGGACCGCGCGCGCCTCGGGTGAGTACTTCTCAAAGAAATCCTTCTTGTCGGTACGGAGAGCTTCGGCCCGCTCGCGGCGCGTGCGGAGCGGCGCGTTGTAGGCGATATAGCAGAGAAGATCGAAAGGATCGGCGTCAGGCTGCTTGGCCGTTTCCGCGAGCTCGTCGAAAGAAATGCCGCGGTCCTCCAGGGCCTCGATGATCTGAGCGCGCTCCTCGGCGTTCGACCACTTGGACCGAAGCGCGGCGGCCGACGGGTACATGTTCCGTACCTTGTCCGCCGTGTAGTCGGTGAACTTCACTACCCGGAGCTGTTTCCCGTCGGGATTGAGTTCGTACACGAGGTGCGCGGCAATTTCCACGTGGCCGCCGTCGTAATAGTACTTGCGGCGCGGCTCAGCAGGTTCGGGACCAAACGGCGGCTCAGGTTCCGGTGGGCCGGGCTCTTCAATGGGCGGTTCTTCTTCGATTACCTTCTCTTTAACAATCTTGCCCTCCTCGTTCATCTCCTCCTCGGTGATGAGCGCGGGGTCACCGTCGAAGTCGGGGTCGGCAAAAAGGCGCGTGGCGCTGCCGGTGTAGTCGAGGATGTTGAAAAAGAGCTTCCCGTAATCGTCGCGCACGCGCGTGCCACGACCGATGATCTGCTTGAACTCCGTCATGGAGTTGATGACGCGCGCGATGACGATGTTCTTGCAGGTTTGCACGTCGACACCGGTTGTGAGCATCTGTGAGGTGGTTACGAGCGCGGGGACTGCGGTTTCAAGCTCCATGAAACGGTCCAGGTAGCCGCGGCCGATCTTACCCTCGTCGGAGACGACGCGAACGACGTACTCCGGGTGCTGTTCGGCAAGATCGGCATTGAGGTTGTTCAGGGCTTTGCGCATCTCCTCGGCGTGGTCCTGGTCCACGCAAAAGACAATGGTCTTTGCGAAGCGATCGCCGCCTCTGTTCAAAAAGTCAGTGAAGTTGCGGGCAATGGCTTCCGTCCTGGCCTTAAGAGCGACAACGCGCTCGAAGTCTTTCGTGCCGTACAATTCGTCTGGAATCTCCCGGCCGTAGCGGTCAAGGTCGCCCTTCGAGGGACGCCAGCCGACAGCATCCACGGTGGAAACGATTCGATGCACACGATATGGGGCGAGGAAACCGTCGTCGATGCCTTGCCGAAGGCTATAGGTGTAGAGAGGATTCCCGAAATACCGGTAGGTGTCGCGGTTATCTTCCCGGAGCGGGGTCGCCGTCATGCCAAGCTGGTACGCGGGCTCGAAGTACTCCAAAATCTCGCGCCAGTTTGACTCATCGCGGGCACTCCCGCGATGGCATTCGTCAATGATGATGAGGTCGAAGAAATCTCGAGCATACTCACGGTAGAGTCCGGGCCGCCGCTCATCCTTCGCGATGGCCTGGTACGTCGAGAAATACATCTGGCGGCTCTTTACCGCCTCGCCCTCGATCTTGTGGCGCGCATCGCCGAATGGGACGAATGTCTTGTCTTTCGGGTCGTCGACGAGGACGTTGCGATCAGCTAGGAAGAGAATCCGCGGTCGGCGATGTTCGCCCGTGCGATTCCAGCCGGAATTCCAGAGCTTCCAACAGATTTGAAAAGCTACAAGGGTCTTGCCGGTACCCGTGGCAAGCGTCAGAAGATCGCGGCGCTTGCCCTGGAGGATCGCCTGGACGGCGCGATTGATCGCGATCTCCTGGTAATAGCGGGGGGCCTTCTGGGGAATGTGGTAATACGGAGCCAACACGCGGTCTGCGATTTCGTCGCCGATTGACTCCGCATCGCACAAACGGCTCCAGAGGTTGTCCGGAGTCGGGAATGATGTGAGATCCCTGTCGCGGCCCGTCAGGAAGTCGTGCTCGACGATCCCGTGACCATTAGTGGCATAGGCGAACTTAAGCCCAAGAATCTCCGCATATTCCTTTGCTTGCTGGAGGCCGTCGCCGGGATTCTTGTAGACTGACTTCGCCTCCACAACAGCGATGGCAAAATCGCGCCGATATCGGAGGAGGTAGTCAGCGCGCTTCTGGGGCCGGCGGCGGGGTTTGTCGCCCGCGACCACAATACGACCATCAGTGAAGCTCTTCTGTTCGCTAATCTGGTCGTCGGTCCAATGGGCACCGTAAAGCTTCGGGAGGACGTATTTCCGGCACGTATCCGCTTCGGTGAATTCCGACATGATCACGCGTTATTTTCTTTGTTCCGCCAGCCGCCGATTCCGAGCCTAAACATGGCCGTTTAATTGTATAGCGCGGCAATTCGTAAGGCAATTCTCTAGAAAGAAAAACGGGCAGGAATCAATGTCCTGCCCGTGGGCGTCAGGGTGCGACCGCGGTGGTGTTCGGGGCAAGCCTCCTGACGGGAATCGGGACTTCGGTCAGCGTCCAGCGGGACCAGTGCTTGTCCCGTTTCGTGGATTCGTCGTACGTTTCGGAGACCGCGTAGCACGTCAGCCTCGGCCTCCCGCCCACGAGATTCTGGCAGTCGAGCACGTAGCGGTACTCGATGTCGCCGGGATCCCCGCTCATCACTCCCACCGAAATGAATTCCAAGCGAGAGACGGGCGGCTTGTATCCGCCCTCCGTCGGGTCGTAATCCCCATGGTTGAACATCTCCGCGAGGAATACCACGTACTTCGCGGCGAGGTAGCTCGGGTCGGCGAGGCGCGGGTCCTTCAGTTTGGCGCAGCGGTCCAGGAACTCGCGCAAGTCCACGCCTGCGCCCGCGGGATATCCGTCGCTGTGCCGGTAGACGATGGCCTCCGGCCGCTTCGGATTGCCGTAGATGAAATGGGTCGTGCTTCTCGTACTCACGGCGTCCCCCTCCTGGTTCTGGTTAAGGGCCGGGGAGCCGAATGGCATGGGCGTGCGCGTATCTGATCTACCAAGCTCTCGTTCGCGCCGAGTTCCACGAGGTCGTTTGGGGACATGGGGTGTTCCTAGTTCACCTTGAAGAACTGCCCGAGGCTGGCGGTGGCGCGGTACTGCGGAACTGGCTCCAGGAGCTTGAAGCTCGACGTAAACGCATTCTGGAGGGAATAGGCGGTGCGCGGCCGGAACTCCTCGTGAGCGGGTTCTCGCCAGTTCCGCCACACTTCACGCGCGAGGTGCTTCGGGGCGTCAAGCTCGTCTTCGATGAACGCCTTGAAGACGGCAAGCCGCGCCTGGTCGTCCGAGAATTGGAGCTCCTTCCAGGCGGAGACCTGGATCTGCATCGGCTCGAATCCGCGCTGGGCCTCGTCGATGCCGATGGATATGGCGTTCTTCAGGGAGAAGTTCTTCGAGTGCTTGGCGAGGACGATGTTGAAGTCGCCCGCGAAAGACAGGTTGCTGCACACGAAGACGCGCAGGCCCACCACGATGGAAAGCCGGAACTGCTTCGAATGGGAATTGCGGACGCCGAGCGCGAAGCTCGCGCCGTCGATTCCCTGGTCGAGGGTCATCACGCCGAAGAGGTTCTTGCCGTCCTTCGTGACGGCGTACTCCTCGGAGGCGACTGCGATGTGCCGGAACCCAAGCTGTTCTTCGAGGGCCTGCACGATGTCGATGTGCGGGACCACCTGATGGGTCGGCGTGGAATGCGGGGTCGGGACAAGGGCCAGGTCGGCCCGCGTCAGTTTGCCGGACGTGTCGGTACCGGCGATGAGCGTCATTTCAGGCATGAGGTTTTTTCTCCTTTTCAAGGTGCAACGGGAAGTCGTTGAAGCTGCTGATGGGAACGTTACTGCGCGCACGGTGGGCGGTAAAGACGGCAAGAGCTGCCGGATTGGGAAAACAGCGCTGCGGTCATACTTCTTTGCATATGGATTTGAGATTCTCCCAAATCGGTTGCGGGCCGCTTAGCGAGTGCTGGATGGAGCATTAGGCGTTTTAGGACAACACCGGAAGGAGTTTGTTCTTGCCGGCTCCGGCACGGCTTACCTCATCCCGGCGTCTGCGCCCAGACATCCCGCTGCAATGAAATCATCGGCAACCAGACGGTGGCACCGGCATCGAAGAGCTTCCATGGTGAAGTGGGGGGCCGGCGCTCCGCGAACGTGAGGCAGCCGAAGTACAGCCGGGGCAGGCCGGCCGGAGGGCACGACGCGCACCGTTTGGGGGATGCCCATATGGAGTATTCTGAAATGTCGAGATCTGGTGCGCCGTATGGCGAGAGCAGACCTGCTCAAGAAACTATTCGTGGGGTACCAACGCCGCGACGACCCTGCCTTCAGGCAGGCGGCTGAAGAATTGATCGTCGAAGAGCGCAAGAAGCAACATTCAATTCTGGCAAACGAACTGGAGCGAATTCTTCGAAACGGTTACTCAGAGCAAGGCGCACTCAAGCGGCTCGTGCCGATGGAGCCGGGCCCAATGGACTCGGAGCGACGCATGGCCCTCATAGAGGTGCGTCAGCCTCAGCGCTACATGGACGATCTGATTCTCGATTCGCGAGTCCGATCAACAGTGGACCGCGTCATGCGCGAATTTCGGGAACGGGAGGTATTGGAAGCGAATGGCTTGATGCCGGTACGTCGAGTCATCTTCTGCGGCCCATCTGGTTGCGGCAAGACTGCCATGGCGGAAGCGATGGCTGCCGAACTGGCGATTCCAATGCTGTACGTCCGCTTCGATGCCGTCGTGTCTTCGCTACTCGGGGAGACTGCCGCCAACCTACGCAAGGTTTTTGACTACGCGCAACGCGGACAATGGATATTGTTCTTCGATGAATTCGATGCAATCGGCCGGTCACGCGACGATGCCACTGAGCATGGAGAGATTAAGCGAGTACTGAATTCCTTCCTGCAAATCGTGGACAACTTCGATGGCCGTTCGCTGGTTATCGCCGCAACGAACTTCGAGCAGGTTCTGGACCCGGCCGTGTGGCGACGCTTCGATGAGATGGTTCGTTTCGAGCGTCCGGGGGAGCCACAGTTAAAGCTTCTGGCGCGGAGACGGCTCGGCCCCGTCAGTTTCACGGACGTTCAGGTGGACCGCCTGGCCACTTCCCTGGTAGGCGCTTCGTACGCGGATGCCGAGCGCGTTTGCCTCGATATCCGAAAGGTCTGCGTGATGCGCAGCGACCGAAAGGTGAACGATCAAGACGTAGAAGATGCACTCGCCAGACAAGTATATCGTCAGTCGGTTCTGCTCAAAGCATTGGCATCGGGTGCACCAGCCGTAGACCGTGACTGAGAACGATGGCACTCCGACCTCGCGACGGTGAATTTCCGCATATTGAGATCGAGCGGCAGGCGGATGAACCGGAACGCAGGAGGAAGAAGCCGTTCTTCCCTCCCGTCCCTGCGCCTCCCGACAGGCGCGGACACGCAACCACGCTGCAGGACCAGACCGCACGGGCCGTCCAAGAGACAGTGCAGCATCGGGAATCCCTCGGCATCGATCCAAACCGGCTGGTGGTCCTCGAATTTGGCACGGTGAACTACGATTCCCACGACGATTTTGTGGAAAGATTTCATGCGCAAGTTGTGGATGAGGGCGTCTCGGGAGTAGCCGAACAGACCCGCGTGCGGACGGTTGTGCAGTTTCCGAGTGAAGCGGCAATCCGGGCCTTTGAGAGTGAGATATCGGCTTATCGTGGCCAACCGGTCCCACGGACCGTCCTTCCGCCGAAGGGAAGGGAGAAGTTCTTCGATTCCTTGCAGCAGGTCAGGAATGTTTCTGCAGAAGACCGGATGGGGAAACGCGTTAGAACGGAGGGCTTCCCCGCGGCCGAACCGTTTTTTCTTGACGTGGATTTGTGGCGGCCGGAGGACGATGCCAGCGTCCGCGAAGTGCTCGCGGAGTTTCGGTCTACCTGCCAGCGGGCAGGCTGCCTGGTTACGGACGAAGTGCGCACGGCGAGTTTGTTGCTCCTCAAGGTGCAGTCAACCAGAACGTTCGCCGAACAACTGCTCGGGATCGACCTCGTAGCTCGGGTAGATCTGCCGCCGCACGTCGCCGCGGGATACACGCGTTTCTTTGAGGACTTTCCGCCGCTGGATCAGGAACAGGTACCGGACGAAAGCGATCCAATGCTGTGCGTGGTGGATAGTGGCGTCGTTTCAGGTCATCCGTTCCTGAGGAACTGGGTAGTCGCGGAGCGCGACTTCGATAGCGGCGAGAACAGCGAAGTGGATCAGAACGGCCATGGCACCTCGGTCGCAGGGCTAGCGGTATACGGTGACATTGCGAACTGTATCGAAACGGGGCGGTGGCAGCCCAAGGTCCGAATATGCTCGGCGAAGGTCCTTCGGAACGAAGAAAATCCGATAGATCCGAGCCGACCGCAGGCTGTGTTTCCGGATCAGAACAGAATTGAACACACAATTGAGGAGGCCATACGCCACTTTCACGATGAGTGGGGCTGCCGGGTGTTCAACCTGTCTGTTGGAGACGACCTCGCCCCTTACGAAGGCGGTCGGCAGTTCCCGTGGGCCGAGAAGCTGGACGAACTCGCGCGGGAATTGGATATTGTGATTGTGGTCGCTGCGGGCAATCGATATCCCGAGGTCCCGGCGGTCATAGGAACGCTGAACGAAATCCAATGCGCCGTCCGGGACCAGACTCTGGCCCCGGAGCACAGGGTTTGCAATCCAGGCACCGCCGCACTCGCGATCACGGTCGGTTCGATTGCCCGGAACGACGCCATGACAATTCAACTGGCCGGCAGAACCTTAAGTATCCGGGATTCGGTTCCGGGAGCGCCGCGCGGCGGCCCCAGCCCATTCACGCGCACCGGACCGGGATGCAGATACCGCATGGACAATCGAAGCATCAAGCCGGATCTGGCGGATTATGGCGGGAATTACGCACTTCAGCAACTGGGCCAGGACTTTCGTTGGAACGACTGGCATTTTCTCGTTGGCGAACCAACGATCATCCGTGAACAGAACGGGCGGTTCGTCGGCAGTAGAACAGGCACTTCGTTTTCCTGCCCGCACGTCGCCCACGCAGCGTCGCTCGCCGAACGAAGCCTGGAACAATTGCTCGGAAGGCCGCCGTCCGCAAATCTAATTCGATCCCTGGTGGCAAGCACTGCCAGAGTACCGGCCTGCGGGGACAGTTGGCTCGTAGACGAAGAGACGGCCCTGAGGCTTGTCGGTTACGGGCAGCCGATGGTTGATCACATCGCATGGTCGTCGGAACAATCCGTGCAGTTGGTCACCGAGACGGATCTCGAAGAAGACAGACTTCACTTTTATAAGGTACCGGTGCCACCATCTTTCCTAGCCACAAAGGGCCGGCGCGGAATTACTGTGGCTCTCGCCTACGATCCGCCGGTCAGATCCAGTCGCAAGGAGTACTTGGCGCGGACGATGTTTGTCGACGTATTGCAGGGCCTCACAACCCAGGAGGTTTCCCTTTATAAGGCTAGGTTCCAAGGGGGCGGACAGCCGCCTTCGCCGCCGAGTGGCGCAGCGCTGGCGTTCAGACCAGCCTTCACGATTCCCCAGTGGTCCACTCTCCAAGTTAGACAAATCGAATGGGTCCGCACGCCCCGTTTGAGGATTGATGAGGAGGGGGACCAGAATCTTCATATTGTTGTGGGCTGTCAGAGGCGCTTTCCGACCGGACTGGACTCCAAACAAGGTTACGGGTTGGTTGCGAATTTCTGGCACTCAGGGCAAGAAGTGCAACTTTATCAGGAGCTAAGGGCGGTCATTAGGCAGCCCGTCAGAGTCCGCGTTCAGCCCTGAGGATAATCCTCCGCTTCCAGGGCGCAACGGCCCCGCGCAGCGGCGCGAACTCCTGAACATCCGCAGACCCGGACGCATCTGCCTCTCTTCCTAGCCAGGGCAGCCGATTCTCAGCGCGGCTGTGGTTCCGCTGACGGCAAGATCGTCCTCCTAGCTATTCTCCCGTCGCCTCGTACCGTTAGGGATAGCCCTTTCGAAGGAGGAGCTATGGCAGAAAACCGGCCGTTTCTGGATTTCAAGGCGATCAAGGCCCGCGTCACTATCGCAGACGTCCTCGCCCGGTACCAGGTGAGCCTCGTCCGGGTAAACCAAACGTCGCTCAAGGGCAACTGTCCCTTGCCGACGCACTCGTCGGGAAGCAAGAGCACGTTCTTCGTGAACGAAGCGAAATCGGTCTGGTACTGCCATTCCGATTCCTGCAAGAAGAACGGCCAGCGGGCGGGCGGAAATGTCATCGATTTCGTCGCTGTCATGGAGCGATGCTCCGCCTATGATGCCGCGAAGCGGCTCGACGAGCTGTTTCCCGCAACGAGCGATCACGGGGCGAAGGGAGCGTCGGAACCGAATGCCGCCGCAGTGAGTGGCGGGTGCCGTTCCGAGGAGGCGAATCCACCGCCTGCCACTGGCAATAACAGGCCGCTTCCGTTCGTCTTAAAAGACGTGAATCCCGAGCATCCGATGATTCAGGGACGCGGCATCACGATTGAAACGGCGAAGCTCTATGGCGTCGGCTACTTCCCCGGCAAGGGAAGCATGGCGAGCCGGATAGTCTTCCCGCTCCAAGAGCTGCTGCGGATCAACGGCGACGGCACGGCACAGGTGATGCTGGTCGGCTACGCCGGGCGCACCACGCTCGACGTGACGCCGGAAAACCCGAAGTGGAAGCTGCCGGCGGGGCTGCGCAAGAGCTTCCTCTACGGGATGGAGCGGTGCGACCCCGCGAAGCCGCTCATCCTCTGCGAGTCCCTCTGGGGACCGCTGTGGTTCCGTGAGCACGGTCTCCAGGCGGCGTCCCTCATGGGTACGGAGATGACCAAGGAGCAGGAGCGGTGCCTTGACCCATATCCCACGATCACGGTCGCGTTCGACAACGACGCGGCTGGAATTGAAAAGGCCGCCCTCATTTCCGAGAGGCTCAAGGCGAAACATCGCGTGTTGAAAGCCAGACTCATCGAGTAGTACTCGGCTCCGCTTCGGCGGAGCCTTTCTTTTCGACGCCGCCCGGTGTCCGTTACGTGTCCTCTTCCAGACCTTCCCTCAAGAGCTTCAAAATCCCGGCGTCCACGTCCCTCCGTTTCTTCCCCCAACGCATGCGCGAGGTCTTCAGCACGTCGCGGTATTTCGACTCGTCCCCCTGCTTCGGGAACGGAGCGAGGGCCCGGACGTGTCGGAAGAGGACGCGCTGTCTGCCGATCTTCACCTTCGCGTAGAACTCGTAGTCGTCGAGCCAAACGAGGCCGCGCGCAAGGGAAGGGTCGCCGTACGCGGCTGCGATCCGCTCGGCGTCCTTGTCCCCCACGGCGAAGCAGATCAGGTTGTTCACGTTCCCGAGGATCGAGTCCATCCACTGCTCGGGCACTTGGGTCACGGATTGCGTGGCGAGCCAACAGCGGATGCCGAATTTCCGGAGTTCGGCAAAAAACGTGGTCCAGTTAATCCCGTGCGAGAACGTCTGGAATTCGTCCACCATGACGGTAAAGTCCTGGCGGTTCGTGGCCGGCCGGCGGAAGGCGTAGATGCCGATGTGGTTCAGGATCGCGGAGCCGATCAAAGCGGCGTTCACGTCGCCGATCTTGCCCTTGTCGAGATCGACGATGATGATGGCGTCGTTCATGAGCTCGACTAGGGGGAGGTTGGCGGTCTGGTTGAATATGGTCCGGATGATGGGCCGGACGAACGGCTTCAGCTTGTTGATGGACGGCGCGAACTTCGACATGCGCTCCGATGCCCGGAGGCCGTCGTCGTATTCAAGCGCGAAGTCGGTGAGCAAGGGATTGTCGGTCTTCGCGATCATGCGCTCCCGCATGAGCTTGCGCACGATGAACATATAGACGTGGGCCATCGTCGGGTGCTCCATCGATTCGACGGCGGCGGTCGCGGCACCGTCGATCACGTTTGCGGTCTCGAAGCCCCAGGCGTCCCCGGCCGTCGATTTGAGCATGGCGCTGAGCGACGCGATGTCGAGTTCCTTCTCCTCCTTCGTGGTTCCGCAGAAGACCGATATCCCCGGCACCTTCTTCGCTAGCGGGTTGATGTAGAGGACCCGCTCGCCGTACCGCTTGGGGATATGGCTCAGGATGCGGCGCGCGCTCGTCCCGTGCGGGTCCATGTAGAGGAGGGGCCTCCCGGCCCGGATGATCTGGATGGCGACGTCCTCCAGGAGCGTCGATTTTCCGACGCCCGATACGCCGTCCACGAAGGTATGGTTGAAGCTGTCGATGACGAGATCCTTTTCGAGGGAGAGCGCGTCTCCGTATGTTCCGATGCGGATGTTCATGGGTCCGGCGTCCCGGCCGCCATCGGTGGAAGGATCACTCCCAGAGACGGCGGGACGCGGGACTGGTAATCCCGCCCTTTCGGGCGATTGCGTGAACCGTACCGCGACGGGTGTCAGCGCGTAAGGAAGGAGAATGCCACGGGAGCGTCATCTTTCGGCGTCATGAAAATCGCGCCGCCGATATCCGCGCGGTACGCGGCCTCCGTCGTGAGCCAGAACATGCGGTGGCTGCACGTCTCCCGCAATGCCGTGAGGAGCCCCTCGCGCCGGGCGTCCGTGTGCTGGACCACGACCACCCTGTACTGGCGGAACCCCCATTCCTTTTCGCAACCCGTGGAATTGAAGTAGTCATAGTAAGCCCGGAGCTTGCGGAGGATCTGCGGCTCGCCGTTCCGGTAGTTGCCCAACTTCGAGCGTTCGATTTCCAGGAAGTAGCAGAACGCCTTGCCGGTGGTTGCCGGATCGGCGACGTAGAATACCGCGTCCGGATGGACCGTGTGCTTGAGGTCCGTCTGCCGCCAGGCATAACGGAGCCCGTGACGCGCGCAGAGCCGGTGGAGCGCGATGTGGAACGACGTTATCTCCAGTTCATGGTCGAGCGTCCGGAGGGAATGTTCGTCGAGGGTTTTGGTCGCCGGAGTGGAATACCCGTTCCGCAATGCGTGGGCGACGCCTTTCGCGGACAGCCCGTAGGCATACGCGACTCCGCCCCGCTCGCGGCTGGCATCAATGTGCGGTAGCCGGTACAGGAACCCGTCCCGGTGCAGGATAGACAGGGTACGCCGTACGGAGCGCGCGTCGCTTTCAGTGATGGCGCGATTCCTCAAGAGATCCGCCGTGTCGTTCGTGCGGAGGCAGAAAAAGTTTGCGAGGAGTTCGAGGACCCTTTGCTTGGTGGGGTTGCCGCGAGGGAGCGTTGCGCGGCTCTTGGAAGATGCCTTCGGATCTGGCGTCATGCCCTCATTGTCGGATTCCGAAAACGGAGCACAAGGCGGCACGACATGCCGCATCGTGCGTTTCCTGCTGAACGACATGAGACGAATGCGGCAAGTTCTACGTCCTTTCGCGAAATCGGACACCGCGCGAGACTCATGACAGTTCCTTCCGAATTCGCATCGGCTAATCCATTGATACCCGTCAGTGCAGGCTGGCACCGGTCGGCTTGATCCTTTGGGGGCCACGACTTCCAGCGACTCCCTCACCCATTCCAACTTGCTGAACCGAACCAGGAGGTACGTGTGTCTCAACGTAAACCGCAATTCGCTCACGGCACGATGCCGGCGGTGGCCAGGGCGTCTCCTGACGAACTGGCCGAACGGCACCTCAGCCTCGTCATCCACATCGCGCGTGATTTCAAGCAACGGCTTCCTCCGGGCGTGAGCTTTGATGATCTGGTGGGAGCCGGGAATCTGGGGCTCGTGGAGGCCGCCCGCCGGTTCAACCCGGCCAAAGGAGCCTCCTTCAGTACCTTCGCCCGGCACCGCATCCGTGGGGCCATTACCGACAGCCTGCGTGGCATTGATCCTGTTTCCCGCGGCCTCCGATCCCAGCAGAAGGCGGCGGAACGGGCGATCTTCGACCTTGCGGCAGCGAAGCAACGGCCGCCGACGGAGCGTGAAATTGCCGACCGGCTCAAGCTCCGCTTGGGCGACTGGCGGAAACTGAGCCGAACGCTTTACGAAGCGGGGTGCCCGCTCAACCGTTATGCACCAGGAGCGACCGGTCCAACTGAGCTTGATCGCGTGCCGAGCCGATGGCCCGATCCGGAGCAATTGGCAGCAATCGCGGAGTTGCGCGCCGGACTGACGGAGGCCACCGAAACTCTGCCGCCGCGATACCGCAACGTGATCAGGCTGTACCACTTCGACGGGTGGACCATGAAGCAGATCGGTACGCAGCTCGGCGTGAACGAGAGCCGCGTGAGTCAGATTCATTCCAGCGCGATGCGGCGGCTTCGGGAGCGCGCCGAACTGCGCAAGCGCGCTTGAAATGCCCCACAGCACCAGTCCAGCCGCACATTTGTGTGGCTGTTTTTTTTTCGAGTACCGGGGCGGTCGGAGAGTCGTTCCGCCCTCTTTTGATTCATTCCCGAAGTGGAATCTTGGATGACTCGACCGCGACCCACTTGTATCCATTATTCCGAAGGAGTATGCGCACTCCATTTGCGGACAAATCTGGGAAAACGCACGGGCCGCACTGGATCTGCGTGATTGGCAGAGACCTAAGACGACCTTTCCGAAACAGGCCGATCTCGACATACGGGACGACTCTCCGCCGGAAGACGCGGGTTTTCACACCACGAGGAACGTCGGCGTCGAGATCGAACAGCTTCGCAAACGGCGGAAGGCAGAGCAGACGCCACTCCCGCTCTTCTTGAAATGCCCCGTCTTTCACTGTGAAAACCCATTCAGACAGCGTGTCCAGTAGAAACCAGGTCGCCGCCTCAACTGCGTTCTCCGCTGAAGCTGGCGGTACCTTCTCACTGGCTGCGGCCAAATCCGATTCAAAGTCATTCAGTAATGCACAAAGGCGTTTTCTCTGAGAATCCTTATCATAATCGATTTGTGAAAAAGAAATCGAGCGTTCGTCGAGCTCGGACGATAGTCCTTCATCAAATGAAAGCTGAGGGTCAAACTCAATAGAGTAGCCCTCATTTGCGCCGTACGCTCGCCATTGGCTGAGGAGGTCATTCTGCTCGCAAAAACAAACGACGTAGGCTTCCCAGAACGGCAAGCGCCCCAGCCCAGCGTCCGCCATCTGTGCCGGGCTGCCCGATGGGTCGATCAACCGCGCAACAGCCTGCAACACCCGCCGGAAGAATTCGGCTAATTCCTTGCCCGACGGGTCAGGTGCGGAACTTAGGACGTCGAGCGCAAGTGTAGCCCCGTACTTGACCTCAGAGAAGTCGTTTAGGTGTCGAATGTGACTAGCCCACAGAGTATCCGTCGAGATTATTCCGACCAGACCGTCGGCATTGGTGTAGTGGTATAGTTTTGCTGGCTGGGTTGGCTCGGTTGGCTGGGCCAGCCGTTGGAGAATAGCCTCCGTTTTTCTCTTTCTCTTAGCTTCGCTTAGGGCCGACAGGAAATCGGTTTGTTCCATATCGTTCTACCTGATGTGGGGCCCCAGATACCGAGCACCGCTTGACCAACGCTCCAAGGCACAGTCTTTATTTTGAACTCAAGTCCACGACGGCCTTCGCTTGCTCGGCGGTCTCAATGCGGCGTGGACGTTTGCCTGGCGCAAGCAGCGTGTATTCCTCGCCGAGGTGAACCTTACCCGGTCCGCCGCCATTGGCGCTGCTGAACCCCGTGCCCAGCACGTCGAGATGGTCACCGGTAAGAGCGACCACAGGGTTGGGAAGCAGGCGGGCCGTGAGAATGCGCGCGGCGGCCACATCGATATTTGCCCTGTTGGCAAGAAGCGCCGCGTTATTGGAAAGCGCCTCCGAGACCGCGTCCCTTACCGTGGTTCCACCGGCTGCAAACACGTTGCTGGCCAGGAGAAGTAATAATGCGGAGGAAAAGCGCATCGCGGCCCTCCATCTGCGGAAAGCGGAAGTATACCGGAATTTCCATTTTGGACTTCCAAATCTCATTCAGTATAAGCCAAAGCGCCATCCATTGTTCCCCGAGCCGCATTCTTCGCCCCGGAGCCGTTTCCGACCCTGCAAGACGGGGCTCCCGCGCTGCTCGCAAAATTTAGGACCGCGAACTCCCGTCTTTTCACTGCCTTCCACAAACATGTCTCCGGCCTCCACGTCCTGGTCGCCTGATTTCGCTGGTGTCATCGCCCTCCTGCTACCCCGTCGCCACCGCCAGCGTCCCGATCCGCCATACCATGCTCCCGAACAGCCGCCGCGTGAGATGGCTCTCGGCCAGCATCAGCCAGTAGTACCGGGCGTGCTTGATCAGCCGGCCGCCGGTCTTCACCGGCCGCTGCTGTAAGCTGGTAAGCGACCAGTTCTCGATCTTCCTCGGCAGTACCAGCCGCCGCCACAGGTTCCCCAGGTTGCAGGCGATCAGGCTCAGCCAAAGCCGCACTTCATTCGACCGGAACCGATGGCAGCTCAGCCGCGTCATCTTCACCGCCTGCTTGCCCTCCTTGATCCAATGCTCCGCCGTTCCACGCTTGTGGTAGAACCGCACCACTGCCCGGCTGTCGGTCTCCAGATTGGTCACGATGAAGCCCACGCGCGGGAACAGTTCGCCAAAGTGGAACTCCATCTTCGCCACCACCCGCCGCGCCGTCTTCCAACTGGTCGCTTGGTAGAAAAAACCCTTGTACCAGACCACCGGCTTGTGGCTCGGTCTTCCCACTGCCCGTGTCAACAATTCCGCGATGTCCCGCTTCAGGCTGTCGTTGGAGGGGATGCGGAAGGTTATCAGTAAGTACTCAAAACGGAAATGCGGGTTCAAATGCGCGCTAGCGTGAACCCGTGTGGTTTTAGATTCGGTAGAATCCATGCCGCACCGTCCTTCGGCGGTGAGAGACGATAGGAACGGCAGCCGAACCGAAGCCTCCGATAGCGAGGCTGAGGCAAGCGTAGCGACGGGCAACCTTCGACAAGCGCTAGCGACGCCCGATAGGGTTTGAGGATACGAACATCGAAGGTTGCCCGTCGCTAGACGTGGGACGGTGCGGCATACCCGTAGTGCGCGGGATCGCTAGATTCCGCGCGATAGCGGCGCGCCTCGTGAGGCGCGCCAGTGGTTCACGGGCAGTTCCGGCGGCGGACACGATGCGGTACTCCATCGGGGAGGCAATCGCCGCGAGCGCGTTCTATAAACGGCCGGCAAATGTTCCTCGCGGTGCGAGGACTTTTCGTTGTTCGACGCAGCCTGGGCTGATTATGGGGCAGCCGGCGACAGCCGGTTCGGACAAGGCGATATAGCGGCCCCCTCCGACCTATTGAGCACAGGGGCGTCGGCACCTTTGCGAAGCGCCGGACGGCAAAGTCCTAATCCTCTGTCGACCGCCACTTGTCACGACCGCCGACTTGAGTATTCCGCACCCGTTCTATGTCCGGGCGGTCATCGGGGTTCAGCTCCCTGACCCGCTCAATTGCGTCGCGCTGTGTGTCAAGGACATTGCTGGCTCGCTCCGACCCCTTCGCACGCACCGCATACCTGCCATCGTCAGTCTGCTCCACGAAGTAGTGCTTTCCGGTTGGCATGGCACATGCCTCCTACGCTCCATGATAGCAGCGCACCGCCCATTATTTGTTATAAGTCGTTATACGATTCATGGAGAACTCCACTCGAATCGGTTTGCGTTGTTTGGCACCGGTTCAGAAAGTCAATCAGCTCTTGCGCGAAAGTCTGAGCGCCAAGCTCGCGGGGTTCTCCTGTCGGCCCTTTGAGCTACTCCCGGCCTCTGCGAAACGCACCCTCTGCGGCGCGGCGGAGGGTCTCTTCTTGCCGTAGAACCTGGCCACCCCTTTTAACAACGGCAGGTAAGTGAATATCCAACCTTTACTTTCTTGCGATAAGCAATACACTAATGGATGTACCTGCCTCAAAGCGCATCGCCTCACAGCCCGCCCACTCGTCACCTTGTAATCAATGGCAAGAAGCCTGAAGGTCAACATCACTACAATGAACACAACAACGGTCCACGGGAGGAACATAGGCGCGGTTACCGTGCTGCTCATCATCTTCGCAGGCATTGTGACGATCAGCCTCGGAGTATTGTGCTGGGTGAATACCGCAAAGGCGGATGCAGGTAGCAGATATTGGGTAGGTGGTACTGGCGACTGGTCGGACGCGAGCCACTGGAGCGCGACGCAGGGGGGCTCTCCCGGCGTGGACGTCCCGACCTCTACTGACGATGTTTTCATCGGTTCCGGCTCGGTCACCCTTGATGCCAGCACGACCGTCGCGTCCATCACGATCACCGGGGGGGACTTCGACACCGGCGGCAACGAGTTCGCCGTGGTCGACGACTTCATCCAGACCGGCGGCACCGTCACCGCCGATCCGAGCGGAACCTTCGCTGTCGGCGGCTCGTTCGGCGTCCCCGGCCCCGGCTCGGCCGGCACCTTCTCCCGGTTCACGGGCTCGGGCACCTCGGCCGACCCTTACGTGATCTCCGACGTCTACGGCCTCCAGGCCATGAACGGCTTCCTATCCTCGGACTTCAAGCTGAACAACGACATCGATGCGACGTCGACGCATAACTGGAACTGGTATATCTACAATGGAAACCATTTCGTTGCGGGGTTTGTGCCGATTGGAGGTTCGACCGGGTATTTCACTGATGTTCCGACTAGTCCGTTCACCGGCGCATTCGACGGCAACGGCAAAGTTATCTCCGGCTTGTACATGAACTATGACTATCATGCTGAGAATTTATTGAATGTAAAAAGTATGGGGTTTTTGGGATATACCGGATCCGCTGCGAGTATCACTGATGTCGGTATAGAGAACTCTTATATGTATCTTTACGACAGTGCCCCTGCTGGCGGCCTAGTGGGCACTAACTACGGAACCATCAGTAAGGCATATACCTATAACACTTCCCTATACTCAATCGATTATATCGGCGGCCTCGTTGGCCTTAATGATCCGGGCGGCGTAATCGCCGATTCTTACTCAACGGCCTCAATCAATGCTAATACTTCAGATTATATAGGTGGCCTCGCAGGATTCAATGGAGGCAGCATAACCGATTCATACGCCCGAGGTGACGTTCTTGGCAACAATCATGTTCTCGGCGGTTTGGTGGGGGGCAATTACGGCGCATGGGTGCCCGATAGCAGTGGGACCATCGAGAATTCCTTTGCAACTGGTAATATCACCCGTAATGGCCCGGCGCATCCCGATTATACGGGTGGTCTGGTCGGTACGTTTAATTATACCGGAGAGAACAACGGCACTATAACCAACTCGTATTTCACCGATTCGAATCACGACAACGGCCTAGGCACCCTGGAGCCGGGCGGCCCCAGCGCGTTTTTCGGCAGCAGGCACAGCCACCCAGTGTATGCAAGCTGGGACTTAACCAACACCTGGGACGCTTTTGACGCCGATTATCCTCATCTAAAGTGGGAGCATTACACTCCGTCTCCTCCCAAATATATCACCACTTTCAATCTGGATGGATTGGATCCTGCCGTCAACGGCTCAATCACAAGCGATGATACGATCTCCTTGACCGTTCCTCGCGGCACTGATATCACAGCTCTCGTGCCGACTATTACAATCAATGGAGCCTCAATCAGTCCGGCCAGCGGAATCGCCCAAAATTTCGCGAGTCCAGTGACCTATACGGTGACCGCCACTGATTCTTCGATCCAGCAATACACGGTGACAGTGAAATTTTCTCCCTGGCCCGATGCGTTCGTCGGGAATGCCTACGCTGCCTCCTCGACCCTCTATGCTACCTCCACCGATCCCTTGGACACCTTCGCCTGGGACGTGAGCGGCGCTCCCGCGTGGCTGACCGTCGCCACTTCTTCGCCTGACGCTGGCGACACGCTCAACTTCGAGCTGACCGGCACGCCGGGTTCCGGAGACACCGGCCAGGCAAGTATCACTTTTACGTCGACGGGGTCAGACAGCGCCATCGCTAGCTCAATTACCCTTGGCTTCTTCGTCGATCCAGCGGCGGTTTCCCTGACCCCCGCCTCCGGCACATTGCCCGACGTCTTCGCCGGCTTCCCCTACGACGCCTCCTCGACCGTCGCCGCCACCTCCACCGATCCGTTGGACTCCTTCGCCTGGGACGTGAGCGGCCTCCCCGGCTGGGCCTCCGTCTCCACCTCGTCCGACGGGGACACGCTCTCCTTTGAAATCACCGGCACGCCGGGCTCCTCGGACGTAGGCCCTGTGAGCCTCGCCTTCAGTGCCACAGGGGCGGGGAGCGGAGCCACCAATTCCGCCTCCTTCCCGTTCAATGTGAACGCGGTGCCCACCCAGACGGTGAGCGGCGTCGGCCTCTCCGCCGACACCGGCGCGAGCGCCTTCGACTTCCTGACCGATGCAGCGGCCCAGACCATCACGGCCACCCTGAGCGACGTATTGGGAACCGACACCCTCTACGGGTCCGTGGACGACGGAGGCACCTGGACGGACATCACGGACAAGGTGAGCGGCACGGCCATTACTTGGGACGGTGCCACCCTGGACGGGGGCATCCACAACATCCTTTTCAAGATAACGGACGCGACCGGCCGCGCGGAAGAGACCACCGGCTCCACGGCATACACGCTGGACACCGTGCCGCCCACCGTCTATGCCGGCGCGGAACCCTTGGACCAGAGCGCCCTCTTCACGCACGACAGCGCCACCTCGTCCGACAACGTGACCGCCCCCGAGAACCTCACCTACGCGTGGACCCAGATGCCGGGCTCCCTCGGCACGATCTCCTTCGGCACGCCGGACGCCCTCGTGACCACCATGTCTGCGGACATCTACGACAACTACACGGCCGAGCTTTCCGTGACAGACCAGGCGGGCAATGTGGGGACCAGCACTTTCACGTTCCACTGGGTGCCCGCGGCCGGGCTCGTCGTCCTGGGGGTGGACCCCGCCGGCAACGCGGCCAACGTCCCAATCGCAGCCGCCACCGCCACCGTCTCCTTCAGCCGCAACATCACGCTGCTGGACGCGGCCAAGGTGACGATCACGGACAACGCGAGCGGCACCGTGAAGAGCGGCACAGCCTCCGTAGAGGGCGGGGACGGGGCGTCGGCAATCCTCTCCATCCCGTACAGCGGGCTCCGGGACGGGACGACCTACCGGGTGAATGTGGCCCAGAGCGCTGTGCGCGACGCGAGCGGCACCGTGAACTCGCCCTGGGTGTCATATTTCTCCACGGCGGCCTCCCAGCCGACAGGAACGCTCGCCGTGACGCAGATCGACGCGAACCGGACCTATGCCTCCCCGGACGACACGTACCCCGGCGGGTTCGCCTGGACGTTCCACGTCACCGTGCCGAACGGGCAGAATGAGGTGCAGATGAGATTCTCGGATTTCATCGGCAACGGGACATCCACGATTCCCGCCGCCGGGAACATCCGCTACTGCTCCGAACAGAGCGACTACAGCTGCGCGGCCGACGGCGAATGGCGCACGCTCACGGACAACGAGTACGGCGGCATCGTGACCCTGACCGGCGGTGCCGACCTCGACGGTGCCATGCCGGGCCGGCAGATCATGGTCCGGGTCGAGATGAAGGTGCCCTCCTCGACCCCCGGTGGCTCCTACTCGGCGAGCTATGGCGTGCAGAGCGGCACCGCCCCGGCGTAAGGCCGCGCGATTCCCCGTCCCGACATCTCCACCATGTCCCATTCCAAGAACTTCCTGGTGTTTCAGCTGGCGGCGATTTCCGTGTCCGCCGTGCTTTGCATGGCAGGCCCTGTCCGCGCCGACGAGACGACGGGCACCATCACGACGGGCGGCGGTGTCACGACGGGCGTCGGCGGCACGGTGGTCGCCCCACCGACCGCGCGTCCCGGGGCGGGAACTTACACGTCGAACCAAGCCGTCGCGCTTTCTGCGCCAGGGGCGTCCAGCATCCATTACGTCACGAACGGAGACGCGCTCTCTTGCACCGGCGGATCGGCCTATGGTTCGGCGATACCCGTTTCCGCGGGCATTACGATCAGGGCTGTCGCGTGCTATCCCAATTCGCAATCTTCGGCCGCCACCTCCTTTGCGTACGTCCTGCGATGTCCCGTGCCGTCCGTGTCGGACGGTTCGGTCTCCGACTATCCGGCCTGCGCCGTCGCCTGCAATCCGGGGTACGTCCTTTCGGGAGGTGGTTGCGTCGCAGCAGCAGGAGCGGCTGGCGGCAATGCCAGCGTCAATGTGGGCGGGGGCGGCGGATACGCGGCTCCGACCTTTGCGCCGGTGGCTTCCTCAACTGCGCCCGTGACCAGCGCCCCGTCCGGGACCTCGCGCGCGGCGCAGCTGCAGCTTCTGAATTCGCTCATCGCGCAGCTCCAAGCCCTCCTTCGCCAGGCGCAAGCGCAGGGCATCGCGCTTCCGGCCGGTGCGACGCAGTTCCTCGCCGGCCCGGCCGCCACGGATTTCCCCCGCAACCTCCAGCCCGGCATGACGGGCAAGGACGTACGGTCGCTCCAGCAGTTCCTTGTCGCCCAGAACACCGGCCCGGCAGCCCGCGCCCTCGCGAAACACGGCGCGACGAACGCCTTCGGGATGCTCACCGAAAACGCCCTCATCGAGTTTCAGAAGAAGGCGGGCATCAGGCCCGCGAGCGGCTACTTCGGGCCGAAGACGAGGGCATACGTGAGCAGCCTCGCACAATGAAATTCTTCATCGCCTCGCCGTGGTCCAATGTGGACGCCGTGAAGAGCCTGGCGGACGCCATTACCGCTCGCGGTCATTTCGCGTACTCCTTCGTCAACAACGGTGCCAATCTCGCCACCGGCAGGCCCGTCTGCGACGAAGTGAGGCAATTCCAGCATTCCATGGAGACATGGGAGGACGATCCGCTGATCGAGCGCATCTTCGAGTCCGAGTTGCAGGCGCTCCGGGAGAGCGACGCCGTGATCCTCCTGGAGCCCGCGGGGCGCTCCTCGCTCACGGAAGCCGGCATCGCGTTCGGCGCGGGGAAGCCGGTCATCCTCGTCGGCCCCGTCGCGCACCCGGAGGTTGTCTACCGCATCTGCGGAACGCGCTACCCGAGCGTCGGGGCGTTCCTGGGCGACCTCGACAGCAGCAAGAGTTCGAAGCCCGATTGAAGCCGACGCTTCCGGCGTGGCCGGTGACTTGAGGGGGCAGGGGGCGTCGTCGTTCATATCCGCCTGTTTCAAGAAAGTTGCCGCGGACGGCACGGCAAACGTTCTTGTGGCCGAAACCGGCAACGGTATGCTGAGGGGGATGCGAATACCCGGCGCGCAAGAGAATATGGAAGGCGGATTCCCCGGCGAGCCTCAAAGCGCCGTAGTCCGGCTCATCAGGATCGCTCTCTGGCGCGACCGAAGGCGCACCGAGAAACTGCTGAGCGGCCTGCGCGCCGCCGTCGAGTCCGAGATAGGCCTGCTGGAAGAGAGGCTGATGGCGAAGCTTGAGAGCATCGATACCTCCGTCAGCCTGGTCGCCGGAGAGCTTGCGCGTCGCGGGGACGAACCTCAGTCGGGCGGCGCTGGGTCGTGATCAGGCCGCAAGCTTTCGGTCGGTGGAGTTCGTGTGTTGTGACTGTTCCCCGTCTGAACTGATAAGGATCAGCGCCCCGGAAGTGCATCGCTGGTGAGTTCCGCGTTGACATCCGGCTACGGGGAAGATCGATACGCCCTGAGCAACGCCGCGTACGAGCACAGCGCCAGCAGAGCATCGTCGCGAGTGGTCGCCGCAGATGCCTGATGAACCCAGAAATGACAGCATTTGTACAACGCATCCCGGTAGTTGAGCAGCTTCCAGATTCTGTCGGCGGTCGATCCGTCTTTTGGCTCCGCGGGTGCGGTGCCTTCACGATTTTTCCAAATTTCTAAATACGGTCGAATGTGTCCAACGCAGTCCTTCCATGCGGTCGGTCCGCCATTCTCAAAAGACGTCACTGCGTGGAACAGCGCCTTCAGGGCCTCATCGTCCGGGGCGGGTTCACCAGCAAAAGGGACCTCGACCAAAACGGAAACCGAAAGGCCAACGGCTCTGAGAGCATTGATCCATTTTTGCTTGTCGATGTGAAGGGTATCCTGCGTGAAGATAATCTCGGTGTCGGATAAGATTCTTCGGTGGGCGGTGCCTTGCTCAAGTTCGTGCATCGCGATCCATAGCCTCAGCCCGAGTTCAACGGGGCCGCCGTATCTCAGGCGCTCGTATTCCGCGAGTGCAGTGGGAGTGCAGTGGAATTCAACCGCGGCATCGAACCCGGATGGGTTGGGGCGCGAGGACAACGTTTGATGGAACCAACCGGATGCAAACAAACGCCCCTTGGCTAGAAGGTCCACTTGGACAACGTTGCCAAGCCACGTCTGCCCGTTCGGCTCCGGCCTGATGTCAATGCGCAGAGGAAGAATCAGTGCGACGATGTCGAAGCCCCGTCCAAAAGCAAGAGGTCGATCGGCCTGGTACTGAACTGTTGCCACGTCGCAATTACGGTACTGAATGTTCATGCCACTATTGTCCGGCAAGTGGCGTATGGCATGCGACAGCCGTCGGGCACAGCGACGAGACGGGAATCGGGCTTCGCAGGGAGAGGACCAGGGAGGTGACGGCGGAGAGGTGTTTGGGGATGCTCTGAAGAGGCGGGATTTCTCGGCTTCAGATTTTTGCGGCAGACGACAACTACGCCTCGTGCGGGCGAAGACGGCTCCAGAGGAGAAAAGGCGCAACTCGGAGGATCAGAACGTGTCGCTGGGGAGTATACTAACCCAGAGGACGGGAGCCAAAATGGAATCCCCGTTCAACTGTCATGAGCACTCCTGTGCCGCCTCCGGAACGGCGGCGGGACGATGAGGTAACGGCAGCACCCGAAGCGGCGGCTGGCGCAGTGGCTGAAGGGCGACCTGAGCCAGCCGACGCGGCAGAACCACTAATGATCGCGATGTTTGATGTCCTGGGATTTAAGCGAGCGTTTCTACGCCTCGGCCATTCCGGCCTGCGTCAGGTCTACGACAAAGTGGTCGCCATTGCGAACAGACAGCGGGGTCATCTCGTGCTCCAGGGATGGGGCGGCGGAACAGCCTTGGGCGTTTTTGGGCCTGAACAGGCTTACTTCAGCGACACGATTTTGCTCTGGCACAAATGGGACCCTTTCTTCCTACCTCCCTTCGTCATGACGTGCGCGGACGTAATCTGCGAGGCGTTGGAGAACGAAATACCGATTCGAGGTGCCGTATCGTTCGGCGTCGCCGAGATGGACAATAGTGGGCGAATCTACTTCGGTGCCCCGCTCATCGAAGCAGCGGAGACTGAAAGATCTCAGATGTGGGTTGGTGCCTCATTCGGTCCATCGATCACCACCCCACCGTACAATCGTTGCATACTTCCCGACGGCCTCATTCCCTACGAGGCCCACGTCAAGAAAGGACAAGAGGAGTTGGTGCCAGGCCTGGTAGTAGATTGGCCGAAGTTCTGGCGCGAGGGCAAGCGTCGCGATGCAACCGACCTCTTACGCAGCATCAACGTCGACCCGCAGTATAGCGAATACTACGACCGGACCATTGAGTTCGTGCGCTATTCCCAAGAAAATCAGGACTGGACGAGTCACCTCCCGGCCCACATAGGACAATGCAGATCGGCCACATCGGACCAATCAGGCAGTGGTCAGTGTCAGCTAAGCCTTGTGTAAGTCCCTCTTGAAGAGCGTTGGCAGAAACTTGCCGCATCCAGCGACTTTTCCGTGCTTGTGACTGGTCGCGCCGCCGGATACTATTACATGAGAACATCGATAACTGAATACCCTGGACCGGACGCATCGTTGTATTATCGGCCTTCCGTGCAGGTCGGTTCAGGAACCGGAGGTCTTCAGAGTTCATCCTCCAGCGCAAAAACCAAACTCAGCCGGGTGCAGAGCCGGCGTGAGATCGGTATACGCCTGGTTGGGCGCTAGGTGTGCTGGTTGAGTATTTTTGCGAAAATGTGTTCCCAGGTTCGACAGTCCCCCCGATATGGTCGACCATCTGCAAGGTTTTGCCTCTCTGCAATCAGTCGAAACGGCAGAGCTAAGGTAACGTCTACGTTTTTCGCGGATGCCACCAAGTTCGACAGCAAAGTTTTGGCCAATTCGCGCTTTTTCTCTGGAGATGAGGTTTTATACAGCATTGACGGGCTTCGGGCGAGTTCGACAGTTCTTGCCAAGGATTCAAGACTGCGGTCTAAACCCTGCTGGGCTTCAGCGAGCTTTTCGTGAAGTTTGGTACGCTCCATGAGCAGGACGTTTTGTTTTTCCGTGAACAGTGATTTGTCCAGCGTCCCGTCAACCAGGAGATCCGTAAGCTTCGCCAATCGGCTCTCGATCTGGTCCAGTTGTAACCGCAAGGTTTGGATCGCCGCGGCGCGCACCTGCTCAAGCTCCGTCCGCTTCGTGGCCAACGTGGCACGCGCCAGCGCCATCTCTTGGTCTGAGAGGTCTACGTCGGCGAGGCAGCCGAGGATGGCTTGATCGAGATCCTCTTCGCGAACTGACGTTCTCGGACACACGGCAGGATTCTTGAAGGGCCGGTCGTGGCACCGGTAATAGACGTGCCCTTTCTGCCGCTCGCCGATGAGCGAATAACCGCAGGTACCGCAGTGCACGATGCGGCTGAACCGGAAGACGTGGCGGTCATGTCGGTCAACCCGGTTGCCCGCGAGCTGTCCTTGGACCGTTTCAAAGAGTGCCGTGCTGACGAGCGGGGCGTGGTTTGCGCTGAACGTCTCACCGGTCTTATAGATCCGCATGAGACCGATGTAGAAGGGATTCTTGAGCACGGTAGCCAGACCGTTAATCGTGACCTGCGTTCCGCTTCGGTTGCGCAGGCCGCGGCTATACATCTCCCGAGCCAAGTGCGGGAGCGAGAACCGGCCAGAGCCGTACAGCCGGAAGGCTTCTCGGATCAGCGGCGCATTCATAGGATCAGGAATCTTCGGCTTGGCCGTCCCCTGGTCGAGATAACCGACCGGGGCACGGAACGGATAGAACCCTTGCTTGAGTCTGCCGTAGAGGCCCTTCTTGACCTCTTCGCGGAGATTCCGGCTGTAGTGCGCGGCGACGACGGCCTGAATATCAGCCGAGAGTCGCCCGGCCACGGTCCGCATATCCAGGTTCTCCGTGGCGAAGTGGATCTCCACACCGACGTCCACCAGCTTGCCGATGTCCGCCCAGTCTTCAAGATTTCTGGCGCTGCGGTCGATCTTGTGAATGATGACACCCTGAACGGCCCTCCTGCGTAGCAATCGCAGCATCTCGGTGAATGCCGGCCGACCTTGATACGAAGCGCTTTCCCGCTCCTCAAACCACCGCGCGATTTCCAGGCCATGCAGTTTCGCGTAGCGCTCGATAGCCTCCCTCTGTTCGATGAGTGAGACTCCTTTCTCGCCCTGTCGGGGGGTCGACACCCGGGCATATGCAAAGAATGCGCCCATGGTGCGACCGAATTAGGTTTTTTGAGAGCAATTCGACCTTTCCTGATTAATAATAGGGGCCGGATCGGGAGTGTCAACTGCCCCTGCCGTTGCAATCTGCTCCTGGTAGACTTCAAAGGCGATTTCAAGGTACCGGGTCAAATTCTTTTCCGCCTCTTTCAACTCCTGCCCGCTGAGCGTTGGATAGAGATCGCGGAAGTTCGCTTCGAGTGGCTCTTGTTGGACGTGAGGCTGCATCGTTACCACTGTGCCAATGAGGGGCACGGCGTAAAAGGCAGGAGCCGTTGCCGCTGAATGCAAGTTCGACCCTCTGCCGACGCGGGCGGCGTTATGTTCCGGTTCATCGCACGGAAACACTGCGGGGCGGAATTGCCGGTCGAGCAGCAACGGTGTGCGGCACCCGTATGAGTGCGCACCTACGTTTGGGAACGTTGCGCGTTATGCTGCCTGAGCAAGATCGGCACTGCGGCGAAACAAATAGATCCGCGCGCACTGCGCCGGCACGTCAGTGGCAAGGTCCGTATATTCGATCAGTTGCGCGGTTTCACGGGAAGGCCGCAGGTCTCTGAGGAGCTTTGTCGCTCCCGAGGCCCCGCATTCGTACACCCGGACCCATTCAGGTCGGTCATGCAGAAATACGAGCCGTACCGTCGATGTCGGTATGCGGTCCTGCGCGACTGATGTCGTGGATGCGTAGTACTCCATCCCGCTTTTCATGGAACCCGGCAACTCGCAGGTCAGAACGACGTTGAACGGTTCCCGTCCGGAGAGGCGCTCCAAGAGCGGCACGGCGACTTTCTTCGACAATCCGTCCGCGCCCAGCAGGAGCGGCCGGATGCGGTGCATCCGCTTCGGATCGTGCTGCAAGTCGTAGGCAAAGCATTCGAGGCGGTCGAACGGAACGTGGTTGTCCGTGTCAATGCTGAATTCGATGGCGGCTTCACGGGCCGCCCGGCAGTATCCGCGGTACCGCCACGTCACCACCGTGTCCTCCCCGGTGACCGTCACGACCTGGTCGGCCTCCTGGACGATGAGGCTCCGGTTGAGGCGGCGTCCCAAGCTGGCGACGTTCAGGGAGTCTATGCTTCGTCCCTCGATCTTGACCGCAGCCAGTCTGAGCCGCTGGCGCTGCTTCCGCGCGTAGAGGAGTGCAGTGCCGGAACCGGCCAGGAGGAAAAGGCCCAGGACCGCCAACCACCGGGACGACTCGATGAGGCCCAAAAGCTCGATCATGGTGCCCAGGATGGAGGACCAGAAGGCCAATGATTCTTTGAATGGGTCCATTGGGTCGTGGAAGGCGGGTCACGCGATACCTCGTGTGGTGTGGAATGTATGACGGGGACCGTGCGTACACGGCCGTGGCTGGGCGAGATTCGTTCGAGGGCGTACGGGCGCGGATGACGGTTTTAGCCGCCGATGCCGCCGCCGCAACCCATTTTGTTCGCTACGCGCACCATCAAGAACCTCTTTCGATCACTAGAAATCTGTACTATAGTCTCTGGTACTATAGTACAGATCGTATCACCATAAGTCTGCGCATGCAAGAGCGTCGCAGACGAAAACCGGCATCCCTCACGGCGGAAAAGGCCTTTGGTGTGATCCTCCGGGACATCCGGAAGGAGCGCAACCTCTCGCAGGAGACCTTGGCCTTCGAAAGCGGCTATCACCCAACCTATATCGGCCAGATGGAACGCGGAGAGAAGAGCCCGTCGCTGCGGACGATCATGAATCTCGCGGGGGCGCTGCGGACCCCCGGCTCGGAGATGCTGCGGCGCGTCGAAGCCCGGCTTGGCGGGGCGGTGCCGGAAAGGCCGCATCGGTGACGCTCGGTTTTCCCCACATTCCGCGGATCCTCGCCGCCCGACGTGCTTTAATGAAAGCTACCGCGCTCGTCCTGGCGTAACGAGAATTTCAGGCCCGGAACTTGCCGCTGCCGGCAACTTTTCCGTTCTTTGATAACCGTACCGGGTCGGTAGGATGAGAATCAAAACCCACCCCACCGAATCCCGTGGCACATCAGAGATTACCGAACTATTTGCGCACGCATCGTCGCCGTCATGGCCTCTCGCAGGCCGAGGTTGCGATGCTGTTAGGCGCGGTCTCCGGCACGAAAACATCCCGCTACGAAAACTTTACGAGGATGCCGGGCGCGCTGACGGTCTTCGCGCTCGAGATCGTGTTCGGCCAGCCGGCGAGCGAACTGTTCGCCGGCAACTACCACACGATCCGTCTCGCGGTCAAAGCGCGCGCTCGGCGCATGGTGAAGCAGTTGAGCGCAGAGCCGGACGCCCAAACCGGAAAGACCCTGCGGAAACTGGACCTGCTCCGCGCCATCGTCGAACCGAAACCAAGTTCCACCCGGCGTGGCTGATCATGCGAAAGGAAACCGCCAAGCGGGTGTTGGCCGTCGATCCCTTCAGCCGCGGGGTTGGCTTTGCGGTTCTCGAAGGGCCGGAGTGCCTTATCGACTGGGGATTGCGGACCACCGGAGGCGCAAATAACGCGAGAGCCGCCCGCGTGATCGACAAGCTGATCGACCGGTTCCGGCCCGATGTTCTCGCGCTCGAAGACTGGGGTTCCGCCGGATCGCGGCGCTGCGGCAGGGTGCAAACTCTGTTAGATCGGATCGCCGCTACCGAAGGAAAGCGCGTCCTGGTACGCCTTATCACCCGCCGCGAAATCCGCGCCATCGGCCCACTGCCGCACACCAGCACGAAACATGGCCGCGCGTGCTTTCTTGCTGAGCGCTTTCCCGAACTGCAACCATTCCTGCCGCCTGTTCGAAAGCTCTGGATGCCCGAAGACGACCGGATGGCCATCTTCGATGCCATGAGCTTTGCCGCGGCCTGTTTTCCCGTGAAAACTCCGGCCGCAGATCCTCAGGAACAAACGCCAGCATGAAGGAGCGCTCGCACCGAATTTTCGCCATCAGTCCCGGCGCTCGCGAAATGGGCATGGCGGTTCTTGAGGGCGCAGATCCGATCTACCGCGGCGCGGAGTATTTTAAGAGCCGCCGCTCGCCAACCGATGTTCTCGCCGGTACCCGCCGCAAAATGCTGGGCCTCACTGCCGACTTCCGGTCGGCGACCGCAACTGTGGCAAGGAGCTCCTTCGCAAGTAATCGAAACCCGGCGTTGCTCGACGCACTCGCCGATGAAGCCGCGGCGATCAGCGAGCAGAACCGCCTTCGCGTAATTCAGTGCGCGCCGAGGACGGCCAAAGAGAAGATCGCCGGCAACGATCATGCCAGTAAAGCAGAAGCGGCAGGGGCGATTGCTGCACGCCTACCAGAGTTGTAGCCGTATCTGGGACACCAACAAAAGTGGCGAAGCCGCTTCCGGACCAACCGATTTGCTGCGGCGGCAATTGGGCTGATGGCCGCTTGATGGTCTGCCAAGAGCGCGTTTGCTGACATCTCAATCAGCGACCGAGGCGGCGAGGGAGAGTTTACTGACCGCTCTTCGCTTCAGCTTCTCATCCGGATCGAGGTACTGGCGCGTCGTGTCGAGATCGCTGTGCCCCATAAGCCGCTGCACGGTCACTATGTCACACCCGCTCTCCAGCAGGCGCGTCGCGTACGTGTGCCGAAACTTGTGAAGCGTTGCACCTGTCACGCTTGCCGCGGCAGCAATCTCCTTCAGACGGCGCAGGAGGTGGGTCTGGCGGTTGCCGGACCTCGTTGGGAAGACCAGATTCCAGCGTTGCGGGAGTTTCGCCAGAAGCTCCGCAAGTTCCCGCGGGATAGGGATCAACCGCTCTTCGTAGTCTTTCGGCGAGAAGCCCTGCTTGCCCTCTCCGCTCACCCGAAGGACGGCACTATTCAGGTTGCCGAGTTCGACATCGGCCCACGTCAAGTAGCAGAGCTCCTCTTCCCGAAGCCCGGTGAGGAGGAAGGTCGCATAGATGGTCTTCTCGAATTCGTCGCACTTCGCGAAAATACGATCCAGTTCGGCTTGCTTATAGGTTGGCGGGCGGCGGTTCGCCTTGGCGCGCGGGTCGTTCAATTGTTTGAACTTCGCGCAGGGATTCTCGATCGGCAGATTACGCTCGCGGATCAGGAAATAGAAGAATGTCCGGAGCACGCCGATCTCGTAATTGATGGTTCGAGGCGTGATCCGCCGATCCTTGTGCTGCTCGCTCGATTCGGCGCTCCGGGCGGTCTTGTAGTCGTCGATGTCAGCGCGCGTGATGGCGTCGACGAAGGCCTTTCCCCCAAGAATCCGCTTCGCGTGGTCCATGACCGCCGTGTACCGCTGGGCGGTGCGGGGTTTGTCGGGCGAGTGCACACGCACGTGCTGCAGAAACATCTCGACGGCGTCAGTGAGGAGCGTCATCGGCGTCTCCGCCGGTGCTGGCGGCTCACTCTTCCCGCCGAGGATCCGCTCGCCCACGAGCTCATTGCGTTTCCGCCGCTGGGCTTCCGTCGCCTCGCTCGGCGTCTGTCCGGCCATCTGGCGCTTGCGCTTGCGTCCCTCCCACCACTCGACGAAATACTTGCCGGGGCGCTCGTCCCAGGCGTACCGGCTGCTGGCCCGCTTTAGCGAAACGAACCTCCAGACGCCGCTCTCCTCGCGGATTTTCTTGATGATGCGAATGCGCTTGACCGCCGCCACGTGGGAACCCTTGGTGTCTATTTTCCGGAAATTACCGACACCAAGAGCCTATCATCGGACGTAAACCGCTGAACACGTAATACTTGGAAAATTATGGCGGAGAGGGGGGGATTCGAACCCCCGGTAGACCGTTAAGCCTACGACGGTTTAGCAAACCGCTGCTTTCGACCACTCAGCCACCTCTCCGGGGATGAACTGGTCCGTATCGAGCATCGTACCACGCCGCCTGTTCTCTGGAAAACCCTCCTGTTACAGCCGAAGCGCGCGATCGTCGCGAGGCGCGGGGCGAGCGGCTGGTTGGGCAATGGGTGGATCCGGATTTGGTGGAACGAACCCAATTTGCGTTGATTCTAAAGAGTCTGCGGAGCGGCTGGGATCGGCGGCGCGGGCGGCGCCGGGTGCGTTGGCTTCGGTTTCCAACTCCTCTTCGGAGCGACGCGCGGTCTGAGCGCGGCGCAATTCGGCGAGGGCGCGGTAGTAGCCGCGCTCGGCAGAGGACTGGCGGCGGAAGAGCTTCTGGAGGGCGTTGCCTGTGAGGGCGTCATGGAGGAAGGCTTCGCCGAGATCCAAACCCACCGCCGGCAAGATGGAATGAGAAAGCCGGTCTCCAGCGGGACGCGTTAAGCTCCCAATACGCACTCGAAGTGCAAAAGGAGACCGGCAATGAAGAAGTTTAGCATTCGTTCCAAG
>JBEKHV010000025.1:0-58063 GCA_050012095.1 Bryobacteraceae bacterium
CTTGCGTTACGGCTCGCGTGTTCGCCTCCCGAATCGCGCTGGCTCCCTTACTGGAACCCCCGTTCGTTCGGCTACATGTCGAACAGGCAGTTTACATGGTGAACTCCTTTCAGTTCACAAGATCAGCCAGGCTTATCCCGGTAACCGAACGTTAGAGCGGTTCCGCTCCGAGTCGCAACATCATCCGCGCGCCGTGCTGGGCCGCTATCGCCGCGTATCCCGAGTTACTGCGTCTCCGGAACCTTGACGACTTTGAGCGTGACGTTCTCCTGGGCATTCTCCGAAATCTGAACCTCCTGCCCCTGGCTCTCGTAAGGCGTCAGAAAGCTCGGATCGTAGCGGATCTCGTTTAAGTCGACGCGCCCGCTCTCCCAGGCGAACAGCCTATAAGAGCCTGGGGCGATCCCCGTCAATCGAAAGGCGTCGCTGGGGCCAGCGACGGCCTCCTGGAAAAAGGGCGAATCGCGCCGCGGCCCCGCGGGGAACAAAGTCACGAGAACCGGAAGGGCAATCTCCGAGGAGTCCCGTTCCACCTTGCCTTGAATCTGCCCGCCATTGGCGCTGAAGGTGATGGACAGATCGCATGCCGCGCCGCTCGAGAGATCGACGCCGGCGTCGCCGACCTCCGCATCGCCGCAGCGCACGGACTTGAGATACAGGTTCGCGGGCGGAGCCCCGCGGCCGGGGCTGTACGAAACCGGAGGCGGGCTCGCCTGGACCTTGTAAACTCCGGGCTGCACGTTCTTGAATGTAAATGAGCCGTCGTCTTTGGCCATTTGGGTCCCCGGGCCGTTAAGGCCGGAGTCTTGACCTTGCAAACTCACCCTCGTTTGGGAGAGCCGCGCATTCACGTCGCCCTCCACCCGGATGACGCCGTTCACCTCCAGGGGAGGCGCGAGCTGCAGTTGCAGCCCGTCAATATCGGAGGAGCCCACTTGCACCGGCAACCGCGCGGCATACCGTATGTCGCCGTCCATTGCCTGAGCGGTGAGGATATAGGAACCAGGGCTGAGGGGACGGATCTCGAAGTTGCCCTGAGCATCACAGGGGCCCGCCCCCGCGCCTGGACCCATCATACCGTTCACCGAGGCCGACATCGCACTAACGAACACCCGCGCCCGAGAGCCGCCCATCGCCGGCAGTCCGGCCACCCGCCCGCGGACAGCCACCCCATGTACGCGGCGCAGCGTCAAATCCATGCCGCCCAGCTCCTCTCCGGGCTGCACTTCGATCTGGGTGGCCGAACTGGGGTCGGGGCTTCCCGGGAAATACGTCGCAGCCAGCGTTTCATTATCGCCGGGCCCGGCGTGAAACACCGCCATCCCGTTCGGCGTGGCCTTAAGGTAGTACTTGCCGGGCGGGACGTCGAAGAGACGGTACTCGCCGAGGTCATTGGTGGATTCCCCGGATCTTGCAGACAACTGCCGGCCATTCGGCATGTACTCGTACATCAGCAAGCTGACTTGCACCCGCCGAATCGGGTCGCCGTCTTCATCCCGTATGCGGCCGGAGACCACGCCCAGTGGCGCCAGGCGAAGAACCATGTCGGTCTTTTGATCTCCGGGCGCGAGCACCACCGTTTCTTGCCGCCTCGTCGGCGCCGGCGTGTACTGGAACCCGTCGCGCTCGGCTGACATCATGTAGCTCCCGGCATCGAGAGAGTCGAAAACGAAGCGGCCTTGCGGATCCGTGCCGGCGGACATTTGCGCCGGCTGCCCTGCCCCCGGTGCGCCCCGCTGCATTTTCATCAAAGTCACCCGGACTTTGCGCACCCCCTGTCCGTTAACGGAATTCAGAACCTTGCCTTCGAGGCGGCACTTATCCTGGGCCGCCGGCTGGCTTTGGGCGTATAGCAGGCCCCCGTACAACAGAACCAGACCGAGCCTCATGGCGTTTTCCGCGAACCGTGCAGCCGGGTTTTCTTCCCGGGCTTTCCGGCCACTCTCGATAATACCCTAGCGCCCCGGCTGCCTCTACGCCAGCTCGCCCACCTTCCTCAGATCCACCACCATGTCGCCCTTCGAGTCCACAAAGAAAGCCGGGGTGAAGCGCTTGCCCCACACGATTTCGTCGTGGCGGTACGAATACCGCGCATGCACGCTCTGGCTGAAGGTATCGTCGTACGCCTTGATCAGGATCAGCGCCTCCGCCTGCATGCTCGCGAGATCCTCGGCAGTCTTGCCCCACAGCGGACTCTCGGCATCGATCGGATGCACGATGGTCCACGTCAGCGGAAGGAATATAACCTGCTCGCGCTCCAGGCGCAGCATTTTGTAAGTCCGTCTGGGCTGCCCTTCCATCACTTCGACGGTCATCAGCATCACCCGCGCCTCCAGTTCCATCAGGGAATTGCGCCGGCGATTCACCACCCGGAATTGCAGGCTCATGCCGTCCTGGTAGGGTGTAATGAGCATGTTCTCGCTGAAGCCGATGCGCGCCGAGGGCCGCGACACGCGCCCGAACAGCAACCCGGTAGCTACCGCGAATCCCAGCACTCCCGTGAGCGCTTCGAGCGACGAGACGATCTGCGCCCCCAGCCCTCTGGGCGCGATGCTGCCGTACCCCACCGTGCTCAGCGTGTGCGCGCTGAAGAAGAACCCGTTGAGAAATCGGCCCGCCGCGGTGGCGGCGTCACCGCCCTGAAGCTGCCCCGGCCCCAGGGCGAAGTACGCCGCCGCGAAAACCGTATTGGCCGCCAGGTAGCCCGCGAAGAGCGTGGCCAGGAAACCCGGCCAACTCATATTGATGAGGTGCAGGTAGGGGTGGAAATCGCGCCACGTCCCCCCGCGGCGATGCACGTTGAAGCTGCCGTCCTTTTCGATGGCGCGCCGGAACGGGGCCGTGAACTGTTGGGTCAGGCCCGGATCGAAGCTGGGTCTCCGCATAGGTATCTGATCCAGCCCGGTCGAACGCGGATGCACGCCGCGGTCTGCCGCGGAACCGGGGCCTCGCGGATTGTGCGCTTCAGTGCGTCATCGCGTAGATGATGTAGTTCACCCCGATGCGGATTCCCAGCGCGGCGTAATGCTCCGGATAGTACGGCGCATCGGCCCATTCCCAGGAATCGCCGACGTCGGATTGAAACGTGATCGCCACCATCACCCGCCCATGATCGTCGAAGATCCCCCGCCACCGGTCCGGGCAGTTCTCGCACTTCCAACTGCGCCCTCTCTGGACGGACCCTTCGCTGGCCACCTGATACCGGTTGTCGAGATTGTAGACCGTGTGAAAAATAGGATTGGAGTTCGCCAGATCCACCACCTCGCGGTCCGGAAAGACCTTCCTCATGCTGGCCATAAAGACGTCCCACTCTTCCGGCCCCCAAAAATCGTCGCACATGAAAAAGCCGCCGCGCAGCAGATATTCGCGCATGGCCTTGGCCTGCGCGTCGGTCAACTGCCAGTGCCCGGTCTGCACCGCGTAGAGCCAGGGCCAGTCGTCCACGTCGCCGTCGTCGAGATTCACCGGCTCCTCGACCGAGCGGACGTGGATGCGCGTCAGCCGCCGTACGGCCTGTGCGAAATGGCGGTCGGCGCGCGGAAAATCCTGCGTCCAGATGGAATTTCCCTGGGTCCAATCCCCGCCGCCCCAGCGGAAGCCGAAGCCCGCGCCATATCCACCCCTCATGCCCGGCGCCGGCGGATACATCAGCCGGGTAAAAGCCCATTCGGTTTTCTCCTGCCAATCGGCCGGCAGTGGAATCGCGCCCAAGCGGTACTCGACCCCCGGATACTCGCGAAACGGCGCTTGAAAAGCGGAGAGCGTGCCGATCAGGGCCACGCCGCCCGCCACCCAGAGTATCGCGCGAAAACCCATGTACGGCCTGCCGTAAGCATATCACTCCCGCCGCCGCGAACGCCGCCGAGGTTGTCGATGACTTGGTTGCGGGATTCGCGATGAAGGCCGCGTCCCCAAACCTGTGACCGTCAAAACGCCGCCGAACTTCGCGGGCCGTCTTTATCTGAATGGGAAGAATTGCCTGCCGATTACGAATCGGCCGCTCAAAGTTTGCCGCAGCTCGAATCGCCGCTTGCCAGCGCTCTGTTATGCTGGCTCGTTATGCTAGTCGAACAACAGATTACCGAACGCCAGGAACGAGCTGTCGCCGCCATCGCCAAGGTTCTGGAACGACCGAGCCGAGAGCCCTATGGCGACTATCGCGTGATGTCTGCCAGCGGGAAAACCTACCGGGTAGCCATGCGCGGGCCGGGGCTGTTCGAAAACTACTGCTCCTGCCCGGACTTCGCCGTCAACACCTTGGGAACCTGCAAGCACATTGAGGCCCTTCTCTTGCGTCTTCGGAAACGGCACGGCCACACGCTTGAAAGCAAGGAGTATGCGCGGTCGCGCGCCTCTATTTCGTTGCAGTACGGCGAAGCGATCGATGTCCGGCTGCGCCTGCCGGCCGCCTCATCGCCCGCACTGCGGAAGCTGGCCCAGGAATACTTCGATCCGGCTGGGTTGCTGCGGCGGGAGCATTTCCGGAGTTTTCATCAGGTGATCGAGGCCTTCCGCAAAGCCGACCTGGAAGCGGTCATCTACAGCGACGTACTCGAATACCTCGACCGCGAGAATGAACTCGCGGAGGGCCTCGATCTGGAACGCCAACTTCTGGCGAAGCTGCGCTGTGGACGAGATCCCCTGAATGAAATTCTGAAGACGAAACTCCTGCCCTATCAGGAGCTGGGCGCCATTTTCGCGGCTTGCCGGGGCCGCGTGGCGCTGGCCGATGACATGGGTCTGGGAAGACTGTGCAAGCCCTGGCCGCCGCGGAAATGCTGCGGCGCCGCCGGGGCATTCAAAGAGTGCTGGTGGTGGCTCCGGCCTCGGTAAAGTACCAGTGGAAAACGGAAATCGAAAAATTCACCGATCTTCCGGCGCAGGTAATCGACGGATTGCTGCCGCGGCGGCGGGAACTGTACGCCTCGCCCAAGTTCTTCAACCTTTCCAGCTACGAACTGGTCCTAAAGGATGTGCGCTACATGCACGAACTGGCGCCGGACCTCATCATCCTCGATGAAGCGCAGCGCATCCGGAATTGGACCACCGCCACCGCGCGTACCATCAAACAATTGAAAAGCCGCTACGCCTTCGTGCTCACGGGAACTCCTCTCGAAAACAAGCTGGAGGAATTGTTTTCCGTGGTGGAATTCATCGACGGCCGCCGGCTTGGTCCCGCGTTCCGCTTCCTTCACGAGCACCGGACGGAGGACGAAAAGGGCCGGCTAATCGGCTACCGCGGCCTCGACCGTATCCACGATCAACTGGCGCCGATCCTTCTGAGGCGCACCCGGCAAGAGGTTCTGAAGGACCTGCCCCCGCGGACCGATCGGATCCTCCATGTTGCTCTGACCCCACAGCAAGCGGAACCATATTGGGAACAGAACGACATCCTTGCCGCGCTGATGCGGAAATGGGAAAGGCAGAAGTGGCTCTCGGAAATCGATCTGCGGCGCATCATGTGCTGCCTGCAGAACATGCGGATGCTCTGTAATTCCACGTTTCTCTTCGACAAGCAAACGAATCATTCGCCAAAGCTCGCCGAGTTTCGCGAGATCGTTCGCGAACTCACGATTGAAGAGAACCGTAAGGTGGTGGTCTTCAGCGAGTATGAGCGCATGACGCATCTGGCTGGCAAGGAACTGGAAAAGTTAGGAATCGGGTTCGTCTCCCTGCATGGCGGCGTGCCCTCACGGAATCGCGGCGCGCTCATGGAGAAATTCCGGAACGACGCGGAGTGCCGGGTCTTCCTTTCGACGGATGCGGGCGGCGTCGGCCTGAATCTGCAGGCGGCTTCGGCGGTCGTTAATTTCGAGCCCCCCTGGAACCCTGCTCGCCTCGAGCAGCGGATTGGACGAGTCCACCGCCTTGGCCAGGCGCATCCCGTTCACGTCGTCCACCTGCTGACCAAGGACAGTATCGAAGAGCGTGTGTGGGAAACGCTCAAGCTGAAGAAATCCCTGTTCGCGGGAGTATTCGATTCACCGACGGCCGAGGTGAGCTTCGCGGCGCTCGGGAAGAAGAGCGTCCTCCAATCGGTGAAAGAAATCTTCGCGGATCAACCGGGCCGGCCCAAGCCCCTGATCGACCAGGCGCCACCCAAGGCGATTCCTATACAATCCGCGATGCCGTCCGTGCCCCCAGCCGCGCCGCCGCAGGCTCCGGCGGGTGTGACGGCGCCTCAACCGATCGGATTCGAGCATGCCGCGGCTGCGCTGATCGAAACCGGCGTGCAATTCCTCGAATCGTTGGCCGCGGTAGCGCAAAGCGCGCCCGCCGCGGAAAGTCTCTCGCGCCTGCTCTCGCGGGACCCACGCACGAATAGCCCGATTCTCTCGATTCCGCTACCCCCATCGGTGGATCAAAGCCGTGTTTTGCGGGCTATCTCCGCCCTTGTGAACGCATTTGGCGCGCGCGCTTAGGGCGCTCAGTCCAGGCGCCGCGGACGGGTCGGTCGAGTTGACTGGCCAGTATACTCCAATGGAGTATACTGAAATGTGCAGACTGTCGTGGAGACGCCGGCATTCCTGAGCGATGCACGGTCGCTGGGAATGCCTGATGCGGAGCGGCTTGCCATCGTGACGTGGATTGCCGCCAATCCGGCGGCCGGCGACGTGATCGAAGGCACGGGCGGCGCCCGCAAGGTACGGTTCGCTGGGAAGGGCAAGGGAAAAAGTGGCGGTTACCGGCTCATAACGTTCTTCGCTGGAACGAACATTCCGGTTTTCTTGCTCAATATCTTTGCCAAAAACGAGAAAACCGATCTGACGGCGAGAGAGCGCCGTGTCCTGAGAATCGTCCTGGCAGACATGGCGAGGGCCTATAGGTCCGGGAGGAAGTCGAGATGAAGAAAAGGAAACGAACCGCTGGCGAACGAATGATCGAGAGCGCCCGGCAAGCGCTCGCCTTCGCCAAGGGCAAGGAAAACCACGGCTGTGAGGTACACGTCCCGGCTGACATCGATGTCAAGTCGATCCGAGAAAAGATATCCCTCTCTCAAAGCGAGTTTGCCACGCTATTCGGTCTGAGCAAACGAACCTTGGAACATTGGGAGCACGGGCGGCGGGTGCCCAGCGGCCCCGCGCGGGCCTTCCTGACCGTAATCGCGCGGGAACCGGACGCCGTGCGCCGCGCGTTGCTCGCATAACGAGCTTACTGACCCGGCCGCGGATAGACGCCGATCAACGCCGATTCAGAATGAATGGATTCGCGTTCATCCGCGTTCATCGGCGGCTCATCCGTCTTCCCGCGCGCCTCCCCTAGCACCCCAGCAACGCGCGAACGCCGACCGGTTCCGCCGTCGCCACGCGCACGCCGAAGCGCTCCCTAGGTTCGCTCGCGCGATGGAACGCGTAGCCGCGGTCGCGGTACAGTCTCTCGAAGAACGTCTCGAATTCCGGCTTCAGCGCCAGCCAGGTCTTTTCGTTGTTGGGCGCCAGCATGCGGTCGTTGAGGATCACTTCGCACGATCCCGCGTTGAAGCGCAGCTGGTTCTGAAACAGCGGCTCGTCCTCCAGCCGCCGGCAGGCCTGCAGAGCCGCGCGGAAAGCGCGCAACAGCTTGTCCTGCGTCGTGCCCTCCATGGGAGCCTTCCGGTTGTAAAGCAGTCCCAGGCGCTTTGAGGGACCCCAATCCAGGCTGTAATTGGCCTCGTGCCCCACCACGATGACGCCCGGCCCGCCGGCCACGTGCCGGTAGTCCGCCACGTCGATCAGCAACTCCTCCGCGGCGCTCTCCTGGATCCACCGGTGGAACGCCGGAATGGCGGCGGCGAGATCCGGCGGCGCCGTCTCGGCCATAATCTTCACGTTCACATGTTGGACGTTCATTTCAGGCGTGGGCCAGCATCCGCCCGTGGCAGGCGTGGCAAGCTTCGATAAAGAGCTGTGCTTCTTCGATGAGCCGGTGGGCCGTCTCCGCGGTGTACGAGTCGCCCGCGCGCTCGTGCGCCCGGAAGAAATAGTGCGCGAAGTTGCCGCCCTGGAACGGATCGAAGATCAGCCCCGTGTCGTAGAAATGCGTGCGGAAACTCGCGGCGATTCCCTCCGCGTTCTGCTGGAACGGATACGCCTTCCACCGCAGCAGCGCCGCCGCCCCGTGCAGCATGGCCTCGTAAGCCGTCCGCGCGGCCGCCGCGACTTCGCCGCGCTCCAGCTGCAACTGCGCCTCGAACGCCTCGCGCTCGCAGGCCGTCAACTGAAACTCGATCGGGGAAACCACCTCTCCCGCGCACTCGCCGACCCCCATGTCGCCGATCGTGAACTCGCGCGCGTCGGCCCAATCGGTGTAATACGACGGGTCCTCGTCGTGCGCCGGCGCGCGCATGAGGTCTTCCAGCATCTTCTTGCATTCCGCCTTCCCAATGCGCGCAATGAAAGCCTGGAAGCCCTCTCCCGCCTGCCGCTCGCCCACGTATCGGGCCATAATGCGGTCCACCGCTTGGGGAATGCGCTTGGAAGGCACCGCGCCGATCGCCAGCCCGTAGGAGCCGGCATTGTCGCTCCACCGCCCTCCCAGCAGCACCTGGAAATGCGGCACCGTGTAGCCGTTCTGATTCCGGCTGACGCCGTAGAACCCGAGGTCGGCGATATGGTGCTGTCCGCAAGAGTTGAAACACCCGCTGATCTTGATGCGCAAGCTGCCGATAGCGTCGTCCGCCGCGGCCCCTCGCTCGGCCAGCCTGCGCCGCAGCTCGCCCGCCAGTCCGCGCGACGAGGCAATACCCAGCTTGCAGGTGTCGGTGCCCGGGCAAGCCGCGATATCCACAATCGTGCCCGCCTCCGACGCATCGAGGCCCGCAGCCTTCAACTCGGCGTAGAGCGTCGGCAGGTCGCCCTCGCTCACCCAGCGCAGCACGAGATTCTGTTCGACCGTGGAGCGCACCGTTTCCCGCACGTACTTGCGCGCGATATCCGCCAGCGCGCGCAACTGGTGCGCCGTAATATCGCCCAAGGGAAGCGCGATAGTCACCGTGGCATATCCGGCTTGGCGCTGCTCGTACGCATTGGCGCCGCGCCACGCCTCGAACCCTTCCGGAGCCGAGGGCGAAATCTGCAGGAGGCTCGGCGGCTTGAGCGCCTGCTCCGCGCGCCCATCCACGTCTTTGAGGTACGAGGTCCACCGCTCGTCGAACGTCAGCGCGGCGCGTTCTTCCACTACCAGCCGCTTGAACTCCGGCATACCGAGCTTCGCCACCAGGAATTTCATCCGCGCCGCCGCGCGGTTCTTCTTCTCGCCCAGCCGTGCGAACACGCGGCAAATCGCCAGGCACGTCGGCAGCAACTCTTCTTCGGGAACAAACTCATCGAATAGCTTGGCCTGATACGGAACCGCCCCCAACCCGCCGCCCACGTAGAACTCGAAGCCGCGCCGCACCCGCCCCTCCGACTCGCGCACCACCGCCAGCGCCCCGATATCGTGGATGTGGGTCAGTCCGCAAGCCTCGTCGCGGCAGCCGGAGAAAGCGATCTTGAACTTGCGTCCGAAATCCTGCGTGAGCGGATGCCCCAGCAGGTAATAAGCCACCGCGTTGGCATACGGCGTGACGTCGAACGTCTGCGTGCGGCACACTCCCGCATAGGGGCAGGCCGTCACATTGCGCACCGAATTGCCGCACGCCTCCCGCGTCGTGATATGGACCGCGGCCAACCTCCGCATGACGGAAGGCGTATCTTCGATGTGGACGAAGTGAAGCTGAAAATCCTGCCGCGTCGTAACGTGCGCGATCCCGTCCGAGTACTCCTCCGCGAGTTCGGCCAGCGTCTCGAGCTGCGTCGCATTCAGCCCGCCGAAAGGAATCTTGATCCGCTGCATGCCCGGCGCATCCCACAGCGTATTAGGCCCTTTGGCGAGCGGCGCCGTCGGGTACGCGAGCTTCCTTTCGGAGCGCCCGTCATACCGCTGCCCATTATCGTAGCGTTGCCCGTAGCACCCCCGGCGCAGCCGCGTTTCAGCGAACACCTTGTCCTCGATCTTCCCCTGCTTCTTAAGGGCAATCTCGTTTTCGAAGATGTCGATTTCCTTGGCCAACTCCGCCGGCACTCGCCCGCCCAGCGCCTCTCGCCACAATGGGTTGCTATCTTTCATTCTGTCCGTCGATCCCAAATAGGGATACACCTTAAACTATATCGACTTTATATAAATTGTGCAAGTCGCCTAAAACTACTGGTAGTTAACATATTTATTTTCAATATTATGGAAGGGTCTCTCATGGGACATACCCGGCCCTGCTGAGTCACTCTCGCACACGGAATTGGCAAGCCGAGGCCGCTAGCTGGCGTGAGTCGGGGAGAGGATTCTGGAGCCACCCTCCGGGCTTGAACCGGAGACCTGCTGATTACGAATCAGCCGCTCTACCAACTGAGCTAGGGTGGCCCTTCAGGGTACTCCGTCGGGCGGCGACCGCCGGGCGGCGGACTCTTTTGCGATCATAGCATATTGACGAACGCCCCCACTTTCCGCAGGCGCAGTGGGGCATGCCTCCTGGCTTGCCCTGTCCGTATCGTACTTTCAGGCGCTGCCCCGTCCGCTAAACCCGCGGGGAAGCCTTTGACAGCCGTAGCCGCCGCCCTCGCGCTGGCGCTCTTCGCGGGATCGTGCCGCAAGATGGAAACGTCGGCTCCGGTCGATCCGGCGCTGGCCTCCTGCATCCCTTCGGATGCCGTCGCGCTCGTGGGCGTCGATCTATCTCAACTGCGCGCGTCTGCTGTCTACCGGGAACTCCCGACGGGCGCCGCAGCTTTCCTCGCCCCAACCGGCGATGCTTCCTATCTGCTCGTGGCGTATAACGGACAGGATGTCCTCGCCGCCGCGCGCGGCGCGTTTCGCGAAGCGCCGGCCGGGAGCGTCCTGCTCGCGAAAGACCTTGCGGTTTTCGGGTCCCCCGGCGCGGTGCGCGCGGCCACGGCGCAATACCGGACCGGCAAGACCGGCGCGGGCTGGCTGCTGGCGCGCGCGCCGGCCGGCGGGAGCCAAGTCTGGGCGGTCGTGTTGGGCGGCGCCACGCTGCCGCTCGGCGGGAACGCCGCCAACCTGAACCGCTTCCTGAGCGCGGCCGATTACGGCTCCGTCGCAGTGACGCTCGGAGCGGGCGTTCGCATCGAGGCCGCCGGCGCGGGACGCAATGAGCAATCGTCGCAACGCATGGAAGAAACGCTGCGCGGGTTCTTTTCGCTGGCGGCGGTGGCCGCGGCGCGGCAAACCGATCTCGCGGCGCTGCTGCGCTCGTCGCGCGTGACGCGCGACGGCCTGGCGGTGCGCGCGGCGCTCTCCGCCACGCCGGAGCAGGCCGGGAAGCTGCTCAGCTTGCTGGCACGCTGAGAGCACGGGAAGAATGCCGCCACGAATGGCGGCATGGCAGGCCAGAGGCCCGCTCCACGAGCAGCGCTTAATCCAGGCTCTTGTGGAAGCGCATGGCGCTCATTCCCAGGACCAGCGTTCCGTACACCAATAGGGCCAGGATCTGCGGCCAGAGGATGGCGACACCTACGCCTTTCAGGAAAACGCCGCGCACGATTTCCATGAAATAGCGCACGGGGTTGAGATACGTCAGGTACTGCACCACGGTCGGCATGTTGCGGATGGGAAAGTTGAAGCCGCTCAGCATGAACGCCGGGCTCGAAAAGAAAAACGACATCATGTTGGCCTGCTGTTGCGTGTGCGAAATGGTGGACAGAAACAGACCCGCCCCCAGGCTCGTCAGCAGGAATATGGTCGCACTGAACAGCAGTACCAGGAAATTGCCCCGGAAGGGAACGCGGAAAATTAGCAGGGCGCCGGCCGTCACCAGAATTAGGTCCACAATGCCCACCATGGCGAACGGCAGGGTTTTCCCCAGCATCAGCTCGATGGGCCGCATGGGCGTCACCATCAATTGCTCCATGGTGCCGATCTCCTTCTCGCGGATGATGGCCTGCGCGGTCAGCATCAGGGTCACCATGAACAGGATGTTGGCCGCCACCCCCGGCACGAAGTAGTTGCGGCTGCGCAAGTCGGGGTTGAACCACACGCGGCTCCCCGGCTGCGTCCCCGCGTCCATCGGCTCGGGCGGCCCGGCCCCTCTGCGCACCATGAGCTTGATGGTCTGATCGTTCTTCGCCTGGTTCGGGGAAACGTCGTTGGAGAAATCGGCGATCACTCCCGCGGCGTAGGCCGATACCAGGGACGCGGTGTTCGAGTTCGTGCCGTCCAGAAGCACCTGCACCTGGGCGCTCTTGCCCTGCGCCAGGTCGCGCGCAAAGCCGGGAAGCACGCACACCACGGCGTGCGCGTCTCCGTGATCCAGAATGCTCTGCACTTCCGCCTCGCTGCGCGGAGTGGCCACCAGTTGAAAGCGCCCCGAGCCTTCAAAACGCGCCAGTAGGGCGCGGCTCTCGGGCGTCTTGTCGTTATCCATCCAGGCGATCTTGGCGTTATCCACGTCCAACGTCACCGCGTAACCGAAGACGATCAATTGCAGGATCGGAGGGATGAACAGCAGGCCGCGCATCCGCGGCTCGCGGAACAACTGGATGAACTCTTTCCGCAGAATGACGCCGATTCGCTCCCACATGGTTTACGCCACCCTCTGATTCATTTTTCGTACCGCCCGCAGAAACACGATGCCGGCGAACAACAGCAGGTAGACGAGCTGCGGCCATAGGATCTCCAGCCCGACTCCCTTCAAAAACACGGCCTTGAGGATGGTGATGAAATATCGCGAAGGCACCACGATGCTGATTACCTGGATCCACTTCGGCATCGTGTCGATGGAAAATACGAATCCGGAAAGCAGGAATCCGGGCAGAAACGTGGTTAACATGCCCATCTGGTAGGCCACCACTTGGGACCGGGTCCCGGCCGAAATGAATATCCCCCAGAGCATCGCGCCGCAAAGGAACACCAGCGTGGAGACGGCCAGCACCAGAATGTTTCCGCGGAAAGGGACCGCGAAGACCGTAATTCCCGAGACGAACGCAAGAACGGCGTCCACCAGCCCCACCACGAAATAGGCGAACATCTTGCCGAGCACCATTTCAACCGGCCGCAGGGGCGTCGAGAGGACCTGCTCCATGGTCCCCATTTCCCACTCGCGCGCAATCGTCAGCGTAGTCAACTGGCCCGTGAGAATCATCAGGATGATCGCGATCAAGCCCGGCACCACGAAGTTTTTCGATTGCAGCGAGCTGTTGTACCACACGCGCATCTGCGCCACGACGGCGGGCGGCTTCACCTGGACGCCGCGCAGGTTCAGCCACTCGGTCCGCGCGTTCGACGAATAACCTTGCACGACGCTCTCGGCGTAGCCCATGGCAATCGCGGCCGTGTTGGAGTCGCTGCCATCCACCAGGAGCTGCACGATCGCGCCCCGCCCGGCCTGCACGTCTTCGCCGAAATGGCGCGGGATGACGATGCCCATGAGAATGGAGTTGCGATCGATGCCGCGCTCCACGGCGCCATAGTCGCCGGCCATGCCCTTGACGTTGAAGAAGCGCGAACCCTGAAAATCGCGCTCCAGGCTGCGGCTCGCCTGCGTGCCGTCTTGGTCGTAGAGCAGCACGGGGATGTGATCCACGTCCAGACTCAGCGCGAATCCATACAGGAGCAGCATCATGGCCGGCATGGCCAGCGCCAAGCCCAGGCTGCGTTTATCGCGGACGATGTGGCGCAATTCCTTGACGAAGATGGCTTTCGTTCGCCGGTAGCTCATGCCGCTTTGCGCTCCTCGGCCTCGATCAAGGCCACGAACACGTCTTCGAGCGAAGGCTGGATCTGCTCCAGCCGCCGTATTTCGATGCCCTGGGACGCCAGTGCGCGGCGAATGCGCTCCATGGCGCCCGTGGCGTCGTCCACCACCACGTGCAATCCGCTTCCGAACACCGCCGTTTCCAGGATGCCTTCCTCCCGCTCGATGGCCCTCATGGTATCGAGCGGCGCCACGGTGTCCAGGCGCAACAGATTGTGCTGGGTCAGGTCGCGCTTTAAATCGGCGGGAGCGCCCAGGGCGATCACCTTGCCCGCGTACATCAGCGCCAGCCGGTTGCAGTATTCCGCTTCGTCCATGTAGTGCGTGGTCACGAAAACCGTATGTCCCGTGCGCGCCAGTTCCCCGATGAGATTCCAGAACATGCCGCGGGCGATGGGATCCACGCCGGAGGTCGGCTCGTCCAGGAAAACCACCGGGGGATCGTGGAGGATCGCGCAGCCCAACGCCAGGCGCTGCTTCCAGCCGCCCGAAAGCGTGCGTGTCAGGCTTCCGCGCCGCTCGGTGAGATTGGCCATCTCCAGCGCGTAGTCTTTGCGCTCCTGGCGGCGCTCGCGCGGCAACCCGTACATGCCGGTAAAGAAATCGATGTTCTCTTCCACCGTGAGGTCGTCGTACAGCGAGAACTTCTGCGACATGTAACCGATGTTCCGCCGCACCGACTCCGGGTCGGCTGCCACGTCGAAGCCCGCCACGGACGCGCGCCCGGAGGTCGGCTGCAGCAGCCCGCAGAGCACGCGGATGGTGGTGGACTTCCCCGCCCCGTTGGGTCCCAGGAAACCGAAGATCTCGCCCTTGGGCACCCGGAGCGAAACGTGGTCCACCGCCACGAACGCGCCGAAGGTCTTGACGAGATTGTCGATTTCAACCGCCCACTCGCTCATCGCGCCTCCAACCCTTCGGCCGCCTTGATGGTCTGGACGAACACGCCTTCCAGGCTCTCCGCGCCGGCCGCGAGCCGCAAACCTTCCGGGGTATCGCACCGGATCAGCTTCCCCCTGTGCATCAAGCCTACGCGGTTGCATCGCTCGGCCTCGTCCAGGTAGGCGGTGGCCATGAAAATCGTGATGCCGTCCTTCAGCAGTTGATAGAGGATGGTCCAGAAATCGCGCCGGGAGAGCGGGTCCACGCCGTTGGTGGGCTCGTCGAGCAGCAGGATCCGCGGGCGGTGCAGTAAGGTGCACATGAGCGCCAGTTTCTGTTTCATGCCGCCCGAAAGCTGCCCGCCCCGCCGGCCGCGAAATGGCTCCATGCGCGTCATGCGCAGCAGCCGCGCCGTCAGATCCAGGCGCTCGGCGCCCACGATGCCGAACAGGTCCGCGTAGAAGAACATGTTCTCTTCCACGGTCAAATCGCCGTACAGACCGAACCGCTGCGCCATGTAGCCAATCTGATCTTTCACGGCTTGCGCGTCGCGCGCTACGTCGTACCCGGCCACGCGCGCGCTGCCCTCGGTGGGGGCGACCAGGCCGCAGAGCATGCGCAGCGTGGTGGTTTTGCCCGCTCCGTCCGGCCCCACCAGCCCGAAGATCTCGCCCTCGGCCACGGCGACGTTCAGGCGGTCCACCGCCGTCAGCTCGCCGAAGCGGCAGGTGAGGTCGCGGGTTTCGATGATGGGGGGCATTAGTGGCCTGCCTCTGGGGATTTCACCGCGGAGGCACGGAGACGCGGAGAAAACGCTGAGAAGAATGAAGGGTTGCTTGGATGTGGGTTGCGAGTATGTGGCGCTGGCGGCGTTCGGGCGGCAGAGGGGGCCGAGGGTTGCGGGGCTGGCGCCACTGGGTCTGCGATGTTGCGGCCCGATTTGACAGGCCACACAAAACGATGGCCTGTCCCACTTAGGAATGGCGTGGGCATGGTTAGTCCAGCACGATCTCGGCGTCGGCGGGCATATTGGACTTCAGCTCGCGCCCCGGGTTCGCCACTTCGATCTTGACGCGGTAGACCAGCTTGACGCGTTCCTCCTGCGTCTGGATTTGCTTGGGCGTGAACTCGGCTTCGGAGGAGATGAAGGTTACGCGGCCCTCGTAGACCTTTCCGGGATAGGAATCCGTGGTGACGCGAGCTTTGGAGCCGAGCTTCACTTTTCCCAGCGCGGTCTCATTGATATAGCCGCGCAGCCAGGGGTGGTCGATATCGCCGACGGTTACTACCGTGGCGCCGGCTCCCAGCGCTTCGCCGACGTCGGCGGCTTTTACCAGCGTCACGCCATCCACCGGCGAGTAGACGATGGTATCGGCGAGCTGGGAATCCACCAGCGCCAGGTTGGCCTGGGCGCGGGCGATTTCGGCTTTGCGCGTGGCGAGCTCCTGCTCGCGGCGTTTCAGTTCCAGGCTGTTGGCCTGCGCCACCTTCAGGGCGCCGCGCGACCGCTCCACCACATCGGCGGCGGCTTGGATGACCTCGGCCCGCGGCCCGGCCAGCACCAGCGCCTCGCGCTGCTGGGCCTGCTTCAGCGCCGCGTCGCCCGCTTCCCAGAGGTTGCGATACTGATCGTACTGCGCGGTGGAGATATCGTCGTTTTTGTAAAGCGTCTGGGCGCGGTCCCAATCCTTCTGGGCGCGGTCGCGCTGGGACTGCGTCTCGGCCACGGCGGCGTGCGCCTCCTGTATCTCCTGCGGCCGGGAGCCGTTCCGCAATTCGGCCAGATGGGCTTCATTGGACGCCAGATCGGCCTGCTTCTGCTGCACGTCGCCCGCCAGCGTGTCCCTTTCCCATTCCAGGGCGGTCTGCGCCTGCGCCAGTTGGGCCTCGGCCGATGCGAGCGCGGCAGCCTGGCTGTCGCGCTGGGCCGCCAGTTGATCGCGGTCCAGCCGCGCCACCACCTGGCCTTTCTTCACCGCGTCGCCTTCATCCACGTCGCGTTCGACGAGCCGCCCGGCGGTCTTGAAGCCGATGTTCACTTCGGTCAATTCGATATTGCCGGAGACCATGATGCGGTTGTCCGGCTCGCGGCCCACCAGGCTGCGGTAGGCGTAGAATCCGCCGCCCGCCGCCGCCAGCAAGATTATGATTCCGATCCGTTTCTTCTTCATCGGTTTCTCCCGAAAGGGCTGCCCCGCACAGCAGCGTAGCCGCAGCCGAACCGGCGCTTTCTTTCGCCCCGTTCCGGGGCTTGCTTTCTCATCCCTCGGTTCCCATGGCTTACGCCATGGGCTACTCTCTGTCGCCCTTACGGGCTGCTCCTCACTGCACCAGGTTTTTGACTTCTCCCATCGCTTGCGCCAGGTCGATGCGGGCCAGGTTGTGATCGTAGAGCGCGGCGGTATAGTTGTCGCGAGCGCGCTCCAGCCGCGTCTGGGCATCGGTCACCTCCAGGCTGTTGGCGACCCCCGCGTCGTAGCGCCGCCGGGCCTGGGTCAATTCGTTTTCCGCCAGATCCGCGCCGTCCCGCGCCACGCTGACTTCGTCCTCCGCCGACCGCAACCGGTCCAGCGCCAGCCGCACGTCCAGCTCGATCTGCGCCTTCAAATCGTTCGTCCGCACCTCCTCCGCCCGGTAGGCGGAGTCCGATTCCGCCCGTTGCGCGTCGCGCCGGCCGCCATCGAAGATCGGCACGCGAATCGACAGGCCGTAGGTACGCGTGGGCCGCGCGCTGTTCAGCCCCGGCCCGATGGAACCGTAATCGGCCAGTGCGGATACCGTAGGCAGACGCTCGAGCGTAGTGGCGCTGGCGGAGAGGCGCGCGCTCGACTCCCTCTGCCGCTGGGCTTGGTAATCGGGGCGCTGCTTCAGGGCCAGCGCCTTGGCCGCGTCGAGCGTGACGGCGTCCACCGGGACGTATTGCAGCTTGTCCGTCAGTTCCACCTCGGCGTCCAGCCGCATTCCTATGGCTCGCAGAAGTTGCAGGTGAGCGGCGCGCCGGGCGTTTTCCGCTACCAGGAGCCGCTGCCGGTCGTTGGCAAGCTGCACCTTGGCGCGCGTGATCTCGATTCCGGTGCCGGTCCCGGCGTCCTTTTGGTGCTGGGCCTGAGTGAGCACGGCCTGCGAATCCGTCACGTTCGCCTGCGCGGTCTGGACGTCGGTATCGGCCTTGACGGCCGCCATGTAGTCTCGCGCCACCTGCGCCGCCACCTGCTCTCCGGCGCCGCCCACGTCGGATTTCGCCGCCGAGACCGCCGCTTTCGAGGCCTGGAATCGCCGGAAGGAGCTGAAGTCGAACACGCTCTGCTGCGCCGTGGCCCGTGCATCCATCACGTCGAAGGGACCGACCAAGGTGGGAAGCTGGAATCCGGGGATGGGGAAACTGAAGGCCTTGTTCAGTCCCAACCCAGCCAAGCTCATGGTTTCGCTCTCATAGCGGAAAGAAGACTCGAAATCCGGCAACAGCGCAGCGCGGGTCTCGGCCGATCGCGCCTGGGCCTGTTTCAGCGCTTCTCCCGAAAGCTGAATCTGCGCGCACCCCTCCGGCGCAGTGGCCACTTCCACCGCGCGCTTCAAGCTCAATGGCAGCGGCGCGGGCTCGGACGCCTGGTCCGCCGCGAACAAAGCCGTGGCCACCAGCAGCAACACCGCGGTCCGTCTCATTTCCTCACCTCGATCTCCTCTGTCTTGGGCACGGCCGCGCGGAACCCCGCGCTGAGGAAGGCAATCAGGCTGGCGAGGCGGCCCGCCGGAACGGCCGGCGCGCTGGCCTCGCCCGTTTCTCCAGAGCCCGCTCCGTTGGTCCTGAGGACTTGGCCGATCGCCTGCGTGCGAATCATGGCGTGCGCCATGGCGCCGATCATGAAGTCGATACGCCAGAAGAACTCCTGGTCGGGAATCCCTGGGAGCGCCCGGCGCAATGCGTTGACAAAGCGCTTTCCCGTGGGTTTGAAGTGCCGCTCCACTAAAGAGGGCATCAGACCTTCCCCGTACAAGCGACCCATCAGCTTGACGGACCCCGGGTGCTTGTGTCCCATCTCCGCCGCGGGCCTCAGAAACCCTTCCAGAATCTTCTCCACCGCCACCGGCGCCCCGCCCGTCTCGGCCTCGAAGCGGTCCAGCAGGGCTGTACGCGCCGCGTTTACCGGATCCGCCACCCGGGCGACCAACTCCTCCAGCAACTCTTCCTTCGACCCGAAGTGGTAGTGGATCGCCGCCAGATTCACTCCCGCCTCCGCAATGATGTGGCGGAGGGACGTCGCTGCGTATCCTTGTTCCCCGAACAGGCGCTCGGCGGCATCGAGGATTCTATCTCTCGTATCACTCATTTGATTGATTCACTCGAATGATTTAATTATACGGATGAATTAAATTGCCGCAATAGGGTAAACACCTACATCAACGAGGCTCTTCGCCGGACACACAGAGCGGAGTGTGCCCGGCAACCGTGACCGTCTAGCCGCGATCCGGTGCTTAGCGCATGAGAAAAGGGGATTGATCCGGCGCGGCAGGCGGCTTTGAGCGTCACGGGGAACGTGCATGACATGCAAAAATACGAAACGAAGCCATCAAGTTATTGAAAACAAATGGACAGAAAAACCATCCCAAGAAACGAACCCATTCTAAGCGGACCGGAAGCAGCGATGGTCCTGCCACTCTCCCATCCCGTTATAGCGCACCGGCTCCCGGAAAGGCGGCTTCGAAAGACGCCGCGAGACAAGATAACTTAAACGGGATGAGTCGGTTAGACAAAATCTAAAACACGCGCGAACGGCTGCGATCCATCCGCCGCAGCGCCGTGATGCACCGCGTCCTGCACATCACCACCATGAGCGGCGCCCGAGCCGCCGCCGAGGCTATCGCCTCCCGCGCCCGCGATCCCATCCGCGTGTGGCGCCTTCAGGAAATCCACGCGGCGAAGCAGCGGTGTAAGGGGGACGGGGGGAGATAACCGCGGCGGCGACCAACATCGGATAGAGTCGCAGGATCAAAGGATGGCGGGTTGGCCTATACTGAATGGGACCGGGAAGTCCAAAATGGAAATTCCGGCTTAAACACGGTAAACGGTCCTAAACCGCGGCCGACGGTATTTTCGCAGGATGCTACTCCTCATCCGTTTCCGGTGGGGGTGGCCACGAAACCGGCGCCGGCCGCGCAGCATGGATCGACGCGTTACTGAATGGGAAGAGGTGCGATTGGATATAAAGAAAACCTCGCTCCACGGCGCTGCTGGACAAGGAGACGGGAGAGGTCTCGATCGGCTCATAGAGGAGAACGCATCTATCAAAACGGCCGGCCCCGCTGGGATGTCCCGATGCGATCGGCACGGGCCGGTTCGGATGCCGGAGCAGAAGCGCTGCGACGACGCGATCGCGCTGAAGGTCGTCGTCGCCTAGTTTCCAGGACGGGAAAGCGGGCGCCATATTCGCCCCAAGATTTAAGCAGGCAAGGAGGCTGGCAATGCAACGTAGGGAGTTTCTGAAGGCGTCTACGGGCGCGGGGATCGCGGCATGGACCGCCGTGTCCGCCGCCCAAGTGCGGGGAGCGAACGACAGGTTGCGCGTTGGTTTGATCGGGTGCGGAGGGCGCGGCACACTCGATGCGCGCAATGTGCGCGGCTTGCCGGAAGACATCCAGTCGAAGGATCCGCGGTTAAAAGAGCCGCGCAACGTGGATATCGCCGCGGTGTGCGACGTGAATACGGCCAAAACCGACGCGGCCAAGAGATGGACGCCGCAAGCCACGGCGTACGACGATTTCCGCAAGCTGCTGGCGGACAAGAGCATCGATGCGGTGATTATAGCCACGCCGGATCCCTGGCACGCGCAGATGATGATCCTGGCGTGCGAGGCGGGCAAGGACGTTTACCTGGAAAAACCCGTGATGTACCGGCTGGCCGAGGCCAAGGCCATGCGCGAGGCGGTGCGCCGGACCAAGCGCATTGTGCAGATTGGCTCGCAACACCGCTCCGCGGACCATATCGTAGAGGCGGGCAAGATGGTGCAGAGCGGCAAGATCGGCGAAGTGAAGTTCGTCCGCGTGTGGAACTACCAGATCGAGCCCGCCGGCCCGCCGGTTCCCGACAGCGAGCCCCCGGCCGGCCTGAACTGGGACGCATGGCTGGGGCCGTCGCCCAAAGTCCCCTTCAACAGCAGCCGGCTCTACTACCGCGCTTTCATGGACTATACCAACGGGCTGATCAGCGACTATGGGAACCACCGCTTCGATTCGGTACACATGGTCATGGGGGAGGAAAAGCCGCTGAAAGTCTCCTCCTCGACGGCTATGCTCAACCGCAAGAAGGCCGGGGACATCGTCGACTTCCAGCAGGCCACCTACGAGTATCCGGGTTTTGTCATGAGCTATGAGGGGTGTGTATACAACAGCCACGGCCTGGGCGGCCGAACGGAAGGCATGCGCTACTACGGGGCGCGGGGGACCGACGACCGCCCGCACGGAATGGCCTTCTACGGAACCGAGGCGGCCCTTTATGTGGACCGCATCGGGATGGAGCTGTACCCGGAGAGCCGGGGCGGAGGCCGCGGTGGAGCGGGCCGCGGCGGAGCGGCCGGAGCGGCGCAACCGCTTGAGCGGATGCACATGAACGAGGACGAACCATCGGCGCTGCACGCGAAGTACTTCGTGGACTTCGTGAGGAACCGCAAGGAGCCCTTCGCCAATATTGAAGTGGAGGTACGCGCCACGGCCATCGCCTGCATGGGCAACGTGGCCGCCTGGACCGGCCGCAAGCTAACGTGGGACGACGCCTCCTGGCAGTTCCCCGGCGACGCGGAGGCCAACAAGTACCTGTTCCGCGAATATCGCAAGCCGTGGGACTTGGTGAAGTTCGCGTAGAGTAGCTCGGGAAGCGAGGCGACCGGCGGCGAACCACTAACACCGGAGACGCCAAATGAGTCAGCCAAGAATCGGTTTTGTCACCTGTGTCCACCCGTTTTACGAGATGCCGGCGGTGGCGGAAGCGCGGCAGCGCGCCATCGACGCGCTTCGCCAGTCGGGCTGCGAGGTCATCGCAGCCGCCAGTCCGCGGAACTCCCATGACGCCATGGAAACCGCAAAACGTTTCCGGCATGACGGCATCGACTTGACGGTTCTGTTTTTCTGCACGTGGGTGGCAGAGGATATTACTCTGGCGCTGGCCAGGGAGCTGATGGACGTCCCGATGCTGCTCTGGGCGCTTCCTTACCTGGATAGAGACGTCCCGATGCCTTCCCCTATGAGCGGCCTGACGTCCTCGGGCTCGAATATCCGCCGGCTGGGGATGCGCTTCATTCACCAAGTCGGCGGCGTGACTCCCGGCAATGTGGTGAAAGTTCTGCGTGCGGCCAAAGTGGCGGCGGTGGCGCAGGGGCTGCGAAGGGCCAGGTTCGGGATTATCGGCGATGCGTGCCCCGGAATGATCGACGTCGAGGCGGACGAAGCGGAAATCCAGAAGGCGCTTGGCGCCACAGTCGTGCATCTGGATCTCGATACGCTCCTGAAATCGGCCGAAGCGGCTTCGCCCAAGGAAGCCAGCCGCGCCGCCGGATCCCTGCTGCGCGCAGCCCGGGGAGAACGGGAGATCGATGAACAACGGCTCGCGGAAAACCTCCGGCTGTATGTCGGACTGAAGGAGACGATCCGGCAGAACACGCTGGACGCTTATTGCGTACGCTGCTGGCCCGAACTGCGCGATCAGCGCAAGATCACGCCGTGCGCGGCCCACGCGCTGCTGGCGGAGGAAGGGGTTCCGAACACGTGTGAAGTGGACCTGCCCGCGCTCATCGCCACCTGGATCTTGAGCCGCATGGCGGATGCGCCTGCGTTCAATTTCGACATCACGGCCTACCTGGAAGAAGAGGGGGCCATTCAACTGGCGCACTGCGGCGCCGCCGCGCCATCGCTGGCGGGAGACCCGGAATCGGCGTCGATTCGCGCCCACATGCGCACCGGGACCGGGGCGACCGTGGAATTCCCATTCAAGCCGGGAGCGGTCACGCTGGCGAAGTTACTCCGGCCAAACAACGGGAAACTGACGCTGGCGGCGGCCGGCGGGGAAGTTGTCTCCTCGGAGGGGATCCGCGGCAGCGTCGCGACGGTCAGGCCCAATCCGTCCGCGGCGGCGCTAGTCGACTGGCTGATGCGCGAAGCGGTAGAACACCACATCGCGCTGGCTTATGGTTCCTGGCTGAGCGATCTGGAGATGTTCTGCGAATTCGCGGGGATCCAGTTCATCACGCCGCAGCGCTGAAGCGCCTAACGATTCATATTAAAGCGGATAGCCACGAGCGCACATTACTCGGGCATAGTCGGCAAAAAAGCAGGCGCAACCTGGACGTTCGATTTTGCCAAAACAGATCGAAAGAGAGCGTTCAATCGTCAAATTTCTTATGCCGATTGTTTTCAACAGCACACCCCAAAGTTTGAGCGGCAGCGCGTGGAAAATGTCGTAGAGGTTTGATCAACGAGGGCACTTCCATTAGGTTCGAGATTACGGCCACCCCGTCAACCCAGATTGTCGGACCGCAATGCGGCCAGAACCAGATCGCCGGCACGCCGGCGGCCCGCGCACAGGCGATGTCGCTATCGAAGATGTCACCCACAATCACCGATTCCGTCAAAGGAACGCCTAATGACTCCACCGCTATCGATACCATCGAGGGATCAGGCTTGCCACATCCTACCTCTTCAGACAAGATGATCGCGTCAAAGAGGCAGCCCAGGCCGACACGGGTGAGGAGATCACGCACGGAGCGGTCGCCGTTCGATAGTGCGGCCAGCCGATAACGTTGCCGCAGGAGCCGAAGCACCCGTGCGGCCTCCGTCCTGGCGCGCGCGCCGCCATTGCTACGCTCCCTGATGAGCGTGCCCCCCACGTCGAAGAGAATTGCGGTAACACTCCAGGGAGGTAGCCCGAGACGCGCACGCATGGGCAAGGGCTGCAGCTCGCGCTCGAGAGCCCACTTTCGACAGTTCTCAATCCACTGTCGGCAGAGTGCGACGAGTTGCGCAGCACTAAGCCCTTTGCGTCCCTTTACGCGCTGAACTACTTTCCGCAGGCTGTCCGCATCTAACGCCGAAACTGCTTCAACTTGGTCTGCAATCCAGCGTGGATGAGCGGGTTGTTCTCCGGCAAGGAGGACCACCGCCTGCGCGGCTGCTAGCGACCCAGCGTACAGCATAGACCGATCCACGACTTGCGCCGCCCCTGGATGCATTAGACTCCCAGCATAGGAAAGTAAGCGCCGGGCGTCTTTCGCCGTCGCTCGCATCAGACCGTTTTTCGCCCGGAACAGGCATTTATCAAGCGTCGGCGTCGATCGAATTAGCACTGCATCGCGCAGGATAGTCAGCATTTGGACGTCGCTCGTGCGAACACGCCAACTGAAATCCCGCTCTCGGATAGCGAACACATGGAGGTTGGCTGCCTTGATTGATTGCCCGTTCGGGGTTGTCCACCGGTCGAGCCTTGTTCCTCTGCGGAGAACGAGCAGGGTATCCACATCTCGCTTATGGGATGAACATCTTGGCGCCGGTGCGCGCACCGCAGATCCGAAGACGAGCATTCCGACCAGATCCTCGCCGGCGGACTGGATGAGTTCCCTTATCCCAGCCCATTCCGGCTTCGTGAGATTTCTCTTGGATGGTGCGCACTCAGCCACGTTCCGCATACCGCCAGCAACAAGGATCCGCTCCGAATAAAGAGCGGTTTCTCGCCAGGGCCTCCGCTCTACAGCCCCGGCACAGAGGCCAGTAGAGACAATCTTTGCAGGTTAGGTATTGCTCGCGTCGCCGCAAGGCTCCGATTAGGATTGAAGTGGACCAGATGTCGTACAGATCGTCTTTTCGTACGTTGCCCAACACGGTTGGTATGAATGGACAGAGACGCACATCGCCATTGAATGCAATGTAGAGGTAGCAAATGCCCGCCCGGCAGCCCGCGGCGACGACCTTTCCACGGAACTTACGACACAACTCAACCGTATCCGCGCCATGTGCGCTGAACAGGGCGTCTTTGATATTCACTAGCATGTCGCGGTTCGCGGCCTGAAGGCGCGCCACAAATGCGACCAATTCTTTATACTCGGCCGGCTTAATCGAGAAATCGCGCTGTGAACGGGCACGGCCAACCAGCTTAGGCCGTTGGAAAGAGATTCCTTCGGCGCCCACCGCACGCGCGATGCTGACCAGAGTGTCAGCCTCTTGCCGAAGGCGCGGGCCGATGATCGTGTGGAGCGAGAGCGGTATCCCGAGTTCGGCTGCGCTACATAGAGTATCCATGACCTTCCGAAATGCGCCGGCGCCCCGCGCACTATCGTGAGTCTTCTCGAGGCCTTCCAAACTGATCACCAGGCCGATCCCCATCCCCTTGACCCATCGAAGCTGAGAAGATGTAAGATCCACGCCATTGGTAGTAATGGCGACCTTGGGAAAGAGCTCCGATGCGGTTCCCGCTAAACTCTCAAGATCGGCCCGAAGAAAGGGTTCGCCCCCCGTGAAGACGAACCCCCTTACCGAGCGCCCAGCGGTCCGCATTACTTTTAAGAGAACGGGCGTCTCCAGCTCACCTCCCGATTTCGCGCTGCTCATCGAGCAGCAGAAACCACAGGACAGGTTGCACCGATTCGTTACCGCGACGGTCAGGTTCGTCAGGTCGTCTGGACTCGCGCCGTTCGGAAACATGATGGGCTTGAGCTACCTATCGGAAGGCTTCGGCAGTTTCGGTATTCTCACGCCGATCTTGCTCAGCCCTTCTATCGTGGCTTCATCCAATTCGATATGCGGCGTGAATTGCGTACCTGTTCCGCTGCCTCCTCCCTGGTCGGTGCATGCACAGTAATACTGACCTTTGATCACCTTTATTTTGAGCACGCTTGAAAGCTTCTTGGGCGCCGTCTTCCGATCGCCCTTCTTCGGGAGTTTCTTCGTTGCCATTTGCGTCAACGCTCCTTTCTAGTTGGCTGATTCTTATTTCTGGCAGGCCGGTATGCAGCGATACCGTCCTCACTTGCCGGCGCCTTTGAGTTATAACGAATGGTGATTTGATCGCGCCCGGGCAATGGACAGACAAAAGCATCCGTACGGAATCGTTCCCACTCACCACCCCGCCAGACCTCGTGCAGGGAAGAGGACCACAAGTCGCCAGCCTTCACGTGTTTGAACGCAATACAAGGCGACACGCTGCCATCAGAGTTGACGACCATGTAGCTTCGTCCCGCCTTGCACGATCCGAAGGGGAATACATCCAGCGACCGCGGTACGGCCCGATCGCACAGAACGGAATACGAACCGGTTGCCGCCACCCGGATTGCATTCCATTGCGCATCGGTAACACTCAGTCGCAAATTCGAGGCGGCTCTTCCCAAGGGGCAGACACGGTTTAACGTCAAGACGGCAACACGACTTTCGAGGCCCCAGTCAACAAGCTCGTGTATATATGGCAGATTGTCGTGCGTGACGACGGCATTGACTTGAATTCGTTGGCCTGATGCCGCGAGAGAGCGGATTGCCTTGGCGGTTTGGTGAAAGAGTAATTCGGGTGCGTTGGCCATGCGCGCAAAAAGTTCGGCGCATGGCGCATCCAGCGAAATCTGTAACCGATCGACAGCTCGTGCGACCTCGGTAAGGTATCGGGCGAGGAGACTCCCATTGCTAAACAGCGTGATTCGGATTCCGGCTTTCCTCAACAATTCCAGCCTTTCAAACAGGCCGCCGTACTTTGCTTCCCACAACAGGGGCTCCCCACCTGAAACAAGGAGCTCGAACACCGGTTCTTCGATCAACTCCGCGCACAGCCGGTCGAACAAACGCGGTGGAAGATCCGGGCCGGATTCGCTGGGTTGGTCCCCTAGGGCGCAGTATGTACACGCCAAGTTGCATCGACGCGTCATCTCGATGAGAATCTGATGCGGACGCAGCAGTCGATTGGCACACCCGTCTTCCCGTTGAATCCAAAAGTTCCTGGGGTTCGGCATAAGTTTGCCCTTACCCGTGGCGGACAGGCACTTGGCCGCGACCAGAAGGCGGGCTGTATCCGCCCCACAGAGCCGGGTTAACTCGGATGTACTCGGTCGGCCAGTTAGCATGCCCACAAGAAGCTCTCCCCGGTTTGGCAGAATCAACATGCAACGGACCTCGGGCAGCCATACGGAATAAGCAACCTTGGGCTGATGCCCCACTCTCGCCTCCTCTCGCCGAACGATTCGCAGCGGGGTCATGGAGAAACCACACTGCGATTGTGGAGTATTTGTCATCAATAATCAAGATTAAAAGGACTGAATATTAACTTTGCAAGTGCGACCCTGGGGAGAGCGGCTCGAGGCAAGATGTTTGGCTAACCTTGAAAGCTTCACAGCCGGCGCAAAGACACCGAAGTCGAGGCCAGTTCGCAGGAGAGGCACGCCTTCGGAGATTCTCAGGGGCCACGCCGAACACTGGGGTGACGAACCTCACCTGACTGAAAACGCCCGTTGCTGACATTTGATGTGCGCACAGTGGGATAGATCCTCGCTGATGCCGCAGTGTTTAGTTTAGCCGTCCGGGGCCACTTGGCCTTGAAGTCCTGACGGTTGTATCGGGAGTGCGCCTGGCGACGTGGAACTGGGAAGCAAGGCAAGGCTGAACGCCGGCGCATTACCGATACAACCACTTGTACGAAGCCGCCCCACTTTGGCAGGACGATTGCTTTTAAGAGGGGATTGGTATTTCGCGTGCCTGGTGGATTCGCTCACGCTGCGGTGGCTGAGCGGACCGCGGCATTACGCAAAGATGTTACCGCTGAATCGCCTGCTCTGCAATCGTCCTGACAAAGAACAATGGGTCTGATTACTGCCGCGCAGCGGCTTCGTACAAGTGGGGTTCTATTCCCTGTGGCGGCGGGAGGGGGAGGGGTGAATCCCCGATCTGGCGTCGATTTACGACAACCCCGTTTGAACTGCCCCATGCCGGGCAGCGAGCCGCTTGATTGCTGCGCAAGCTCAGATGTTTTGCGCCTAGACTAAGCTAGCGCGGAGCGGCCGCCAAGCGGGCTTTCCAATCCTCCAGCACCGCCGCGGTCGCGGTCATGCCGATGCGCGTCGCCCCGGCGGCATGGACCTCCAGCGCCTTGTCCAGCGTGCGGACGCCGGCCGCGGCCTTGACGCCCATTTCCGGCGGCACATGCCGCCGCATGAGCTTGAGGTCCTCGATGGCGCATCCGGAGGGCGCAAAGCCGGTGGACGTCTTGACGAAATCGGCGCCCGCCCGAGTACAACAGCGGCAGGCGACGATTTTGAGCTCGTCCGTCAGATAGGCGTTCTCGAGGATGACCTTGAGGATAGCGCCTTCCTTGTGGCAGGCCTCGGCCATCTGGTCGAGCTCCGTCTGCACGTATTGAAACTCGCGCGAGAGCAGCTTGGAAATGGCGATCACCGCGTCGATCTCCCGGGCGCCGCGCCGCAGCAGGTCGCGCGTCTCGTACAGCTTCGTGGCCGTGTTCTGGGAACCATGGGGGAACCCCGCGACGCTGCCCGGCCGCACGCCGTTGCCTTCCAGCGCGCGCACCGCCAAGTCGATATCGCAGGGACGCACGGTGGCCGAAGCGACGCGGTAACGCTTGGCGGTCTCCAGGCCTTCCACCACCTGCGCCGCCGTGAACTCGGGCCGGAGCAGCGAGTGGTCGATCATGCCAGCGAGATCTTCGTACGTAACCAGGACGCGCGGTTCCATCCTTGTCCTTTACGCCTCGGACCGCTGCCGGGCCAAGCGAGGGCAGACGGCTTATTTCTTGCGCGCCGGCGGCTTGGCGGCCTTGGCAGGCGCCTTGGGCACGCCGCAATTGATGCCCAGCCCGATCAACTGATCGCAGGCCGGCTTCGCATTCGCGCTGTTGGGGTACTGCTTGAGCACGTCCCTGAACGCTTGGGACGCCTCCGTCTTGCGGCTGAGCTTGAGCAGGCTCGAGCCCTTGTAATAGAGCGACTGCGGGACCCGAACGTTAGCGCTCGGGTACCTCTCCACTACAGCGTCGAAGTCGGTTGCGGCGGTTTCGTAGTCGCCCTGCAGGAAGTGAATATACCCAATGTAGAACTGCGCATCCGGCGCCTGGGCGGTATCGCCGTAGTATTTCAGATAATTCGAGAACCCCTGCAGGGCAAGGTCAGTGTTTCCAGCGCTGCGATCCCGGTCCGCATTAGCGTACATATCGGTGGCGGAAAGCGGAGGCGGCCCCAATGCCGCCGCGCCGGCCGCCGGCGGAGGCGGCGCCGCGGGGGGCGCGGAGAGCACCTTCATCGCGTTGTTCAGGTCGGTGAGCTGCGTCTGGAGCTTGCCGATCATGTTCGTGACGTCCGATACCGCCTGCTGGAGCGTGCGGAAATCGTTGGACATGGAGTCCATGCGCGTGGAAAGCTGGACCACCGGCGGCAACAACTTGCCTTCCTGATCGCGCATACTCTGCTGAATATTGTTTTGAATTACCGCCACAGCCTTGTCGGCGCTGGTAGCGGCGCTGAGCGCCTGCTGAACCAGCACCTGCAAGCCGGCGAATTTCTCGTCCTCAGAGCGCTGCGACTGCGCCTGCGCCTGCTGCAGGGTCTTCACCATCTCCTGCAACTGCGCAATGTCGCGCTGCAGCTCCTCGTACTCCTTGCTGGCCGCGAGCGCCGGCAAAGGCGATGCGATCAGGATCCATACGCACAGGCGTCGGAACATGGATAAACCTCCGATGGAGGGCGGGGGCATCCGCTGCCTGGCGAGCCCCGCCCGGAAAACCGCTCCGGACCGAGGCCGCCAGGGAGCGGCCCGCCGCCGCCCCCAATTCTCTTGCGCTCCCGAATCTATCCTACTGTCCCGGCGAGAAATGCGCGCGCCGGTTCTTCTGCCAGCAGGCTTCGTTGGACTCGGTGCACTGGGGGCGTTCCTTGCCGTAGCTGATGGTCTTCAGCCGGTCGGCCGAAACCCCGAGCTGCACCAGAAAGTCCTTGGCGGCGCTGGCGCGGCGGTCGCCCAGACCGATGTTGTACTCCGCCGACCCGCGCTCGTCGCAATGGCCTTCGATCACGATGGCGGCCCCGGGGAAGTCCGCCAGGATGCCCTTCAACGCCGTGGCGTCCCGCGTCAGGGCGTCGCGCGCATCGGCGCGCACGTCGCTCTTATCGTAATCGAAGAAGGCGTCCTGCACCTCCGCGGCCAGCCGCTGCTCGATGGTCGGCTTGGCCGGCGGCGGCGGCGGTGGCGGCGGTGGCGGCGGCGGGGGAGCCGTCACAGTCACCGTGGCCGAGGACGTATTCGTCCCTCCCGGACCGGTGGCGGTCAGCGTGTAGGTGGTCGAGTAATCGGGCTGGACCCGGGTGTTCCCGGCGCTCTGCACCGTCCCGACTCCCTGGTTGATGGAAACGCTGCTGGTCTGGCCCGTCACCCGCCAACTCAGCGTGGAGGACTGACCGCGCTGAATGGTGGTTGGATCCGCCCCGAACTGAACGACTGTCGGCGCGGCCGGCGGGGGCGGCGGCGGCGGAGCCGGCGCGACAACCGGCGGCGGGGGCGGCGGCGGAGCCGGCGCCTTCTTCTTGCAACCCACCGCGACGATCGCCAACAAGATCGCAAGCCAGACGACAAGACTCTTTCTGTTATTGAACATGAACGTTGCCTCCTAAAATCTTATTTACTTGGCCCATACGGGCGCCTCATTATTTCCCTGCGTGGTCAGTTGCCGCACTTGGGTCCCATCCGCCAGCATGGTCCAGATCTGTTTGGACCCGCCGCGCGTAGACATAAACACGAGGCGCACGCCGTCCGGCGCCCAGAACGGGTTTTCATTCCGGCCTTCGCTGTGCGTCAACTGCTTATACTGGCGCGTCGCCACGTCCATGGTGAATATGTTGAAGTCGCCCGCTTCGAATCCCCGCGTCCACGCAAACGCGATGATTTGTCCGCTGGGATGCCACGAAGGATTGGACGCTTCTCCTTCGCCCGGGGTCAGACGCTCAATGTCGGACCCATCCATATTCATCCTGTAAATCTGCTGACCCACGCGGGGACCGCTGGAGCGGCCCGAGACGAACACAACCTCGGCGTCGTTCTTCGGGTTGACCTTGGGCTCGGTATCGATCCAGATGCCATCCGTGATCCGCCGAAATCCGCTGCCGTCCAGATTCGCGATGAAGATCCGGCAGCAACGATCTGTCGGCGCCGACGAGGAGTAGATAATCCGCTTCCCATCGGGAGTGAACGACGGCGACGAATTCACCGACGCGCGCTGATTGTAAAATCGCAAATCCCGAGCTTGGACCGGATTGTGTTCAGGGTCCACAGAAAACACAAATATAGCAGGATTGCCGTGAGCATAGCTACTGAAAGCGATCTTGGTCCCGTCGGGCGAAGGCGAGGCTTGCATGGAGGTGTCGTTGAAGCGCGTGACCTGGCGCTGGTTCCGGCCGTCGGGGTCCATGACCCAAATCTCCTTGTGTCCGCCCCCGGTGCGATCGGAGGTGAAGTAGATATGGGTTCCGCTGATCGGCTGGCCGCCGAATTCGGTGATGATATCGGCGGCGAATTTGTGAGCAATCTCACGCGCGCCGGCTTCGTCCGGGTTGGACGCCAGGTAGCGCTGGCCGATCACCTGCACGCCACGGCCCAGGTCCCAAAGCCAGGCGTACAGAACCAGCACCCCGTTCTGTACCGCCGTGTACCCGAAGGCCAGGTAGTTGGCCGAAACCGGCGGACCGGACCAATCCGACTGCCACAGGCCGCCACCGCTAGGGAGGACGGGTGGCTGCGCCTGGCGGCCACGGCCGGAAGGCGGTGGCGGCGGCTGGCGCCAATCCGCGGCCTGTTGCGGGTTGGCTTTGGGGTACATGGTTTTCGGAACCATGCGAAGAAGCCCCGCCCCATCCACGTCGCTCCATAGCGTGTCGTTGAACGCGCCCATCCAGGGCTGCGCCTGGGCGTCGCCTCGGAAATCGGGGATGGCCATGGCGGGCCGCTCGCCTTGCTGCAATTCGATCTTGATCTGCGCCGGCAGCGTTATCGCCGCGGCGGCCAGCGCCGCGCAACAGAATAGCCTCTTCATATCACCGTCTCAAGGTAAACCAGAATTCGACATCCACCGAGCTGCCCGAAAATTGCGCCGGCAGGGGCGGAAATGGCGCAGCCTCCATGATGGCGCGCTGCGCCGACATGTCCAACTCCATGATTCCGCTGCTCTGCCGGATCTTCACCGAGTCCTGGGGCGACGATCCGTCCCGCCGGATGGTGAACGTCACCACCACCGGGTTGGCGGTGCGGATGCGGGGATTGATCTCGCCGGTCTTCCAGTGTTGCGCCACCCGGTTTTTCACGGCGCCGGTGTACGCGCCGAACTTCGTTCCAAACGGCGAGTTATCCCCGAGTTCCACGTCGCCTCCGCCCGTCCTGCCGACCAGGTCCGGGGCGACCAAGCGCTGCCCCGCCTGGCTGTACGCCTGGTTGGGCAAATCCTTCTGCGCCGCGCGGAACTTGTTGGGAGGCGAAGCCGCCTGCGCGGGTTTTCGCAGCGCATTACGGCTGGTGAGCGGGATGGAATCCAGATCCTTCAGCGGCGCCTTGGCCGGGGCCTTGGGCGGCGTCTTGGCTTGGGGGGGCGGCTCGGGAACTCTGGATTGGGTGTCGCTGGCGACCGGGTTGACCGGACCGCTTTCGGTCGGAAGAGGGATGCGCGACACCACGTTGACGGCCACCGCCCCCAGGCCGCCGCCGTGGATATCGCCCCAGTCCATCCGCGGCCGACGCGCCTGAATCCAGGTCGCGGCCAGCAGGGATAGAACCAGCGAAACGTGCAGAAGAACCGAACCCCAGAACGGTCTCCGCAGACTCTCCGGCTGGTCCAGGATGTCAACGCGCAACGCCATCGCTACCGGCCCTTGGCTGCGGTGTCTTCCGGCTGGGTCACCATATTCACCTGGAACTTGGCTTCGCCCAGCGCGGCCGTTACCTGAGCGACCACGTCCCAGATGGTTTCCTTGTCGGCGCGCACGTACACGCCCTTGGCGCTGGGGAATTTGCCGCGTATCGCCGACTCCAGATCGTTGATATTCACGCTTTGCCCGTTGAGGGTGGTGACGCCCTCCTTGGTGATGGTGACTACCGGCATTTCCTGCGCCGTGTCCTTCACCATGCGCACCTTGGGCACGTCCACCTCGATGCCGAACTCCATCACGTGAGCGGTGAGCATGAAGATGATCAACAGCACCAGCACGACGTCCACAAACGGGGTGACGTTGATCTCCGAGAGGCTCGAGCCGCCAGCGCGTCTGCGCGATCCGTAGCCGCCGCCGTTGAGGGAAATGGCCATGGAGCTAGTCTCCGAAGCTGCGCTCCGCGAGGTTCAGGAATTCCAGCGTGAAGTCGTCCATGCGTGCGCCGATTTCGCGGATGGCATGGCCATAGTGGTTATAGAATATGGCCGCCGGGATGGCGGCGAACAGGCCCACCGCAGTGGCGATGAGCGCCTCGGAGATTCCCGGCGCCACCGTCCGCAGGCTGGTGCTGCCCTGCTGCCCCAAATCCTGGAACGCGCGAATGATGCCCAGCACCGTGCCGAACAGGCCGATGAACGGCGTTACCGAAGCCGTGGTAGCCAGCCAGTTCATGTTGCGTTCGAGCTTGGCGAGCTCCTCGCTGACGCCCAGTTGCAGCGTACGCTCGAGCGATGTGCGGTTCGTCACCTTTCCTCGCGCTTTCGCCTGGCGATCAATCTCCTCATACCCGAAATCGAAAACCGACACCAACGGCGAGGGCCGGAAACTTTCGCTGGCCGCCACAATGGCCTCCAGCCCGTTGGCCTTGCGGAACGCGCGCAGGAAACGGGTGTTGGCCTTTCTGGCGCCGCGCAGGGTCTGCCCCTTCGCGAAAATGATCGTCCAGGAGTAGATGGAGAAGCAAACTAAAACGGCCAGCACCACCATGCCCATGGGGCCGGCATGCTGGACCATTTCCCACATGTTCAGTTGCAGAAGGAAGGCAAGGGGCGCTGGTTCAGTCAACACGTCTCCTCAATCCCAAATCTATCACGTTAGACGTGGCAGGAAACGGAAAAGACGTGTTTTGGAACGAATCGCCACCGGCATAAATACAGTGATGTTGCGCGCTCCGCACTACCCTCCGATGGCGTACATGGGGCGCGGCGGCGCGACGTATCGGCTGGAGTTGATCTCGTGGCCTTCCCATTTGCCGCCCACGTTGCGGCGGATGAGGGCGGCGATTTCCTCGTCCGAGGCCCCCGACCGCAGCAGCCCCTTCACATCGTCTTCCTCGATGGCGAACAGGCAATAGCGCAGCTTGCCATCGGCCGTTAGCCGGATGCGGTTGCAATTCAGGCAGAACGGCCGGCTGACGGAGGCGATGAAGCCGACCCGTCCGCCGCCATCGGCGTACTCGTATTCCGAGGCGGGCGCACGCGGATCGGGATCGGCCACGGGAACGAGCGGCGCGATCTCGCGCGAGAGCATGGCGATGATGTCGTCCGCCAGCAGGACCTTCGACCGGTCCCACAGGTTCTGCGCGTCGAGCGGCATGAACTCGATGAACCGCGCTTCGAACCCGTTCTCGCGCGCGTAGCGCGCCAGCGGGACGACGTCCGGTTCCACAAGGTCCTTCACCGCCACCGCGTTCAGCTTGATCCGGTAGCCGAGGCGCCGGGCCGTCTCCAGCCCCGCCAGAACCCGGGGCAACTCGTCGCGCCGCGCGATACGCGCAAACCGCGCGCGGTCCAGCGAGTCGAGGTGGACGTTGATACGACGCAAGCCGGCTTCGTACAGCGGCGCGGCCAGCTCCGGGAGCAGCACGCCGTTGGTGGTGAGCGCCAGATCGCCGATCGCCGGAATCGCGCTCAAACCGCAGATGAGCGCCGGCAGGTTACGCCGCACGAGCGGCTCGCCGCCCGTCACGCGCACTTTGTTGACGCCCAGGCCGGCGGCGATGCGCACGAAGCGCTCGATCTCTTCGAACGACAGAATCTCCCGGCGGTCGGCGAACCGTACGCCCCGCTCCGGCATGCAGTAGAAGCAGCGGATGTTGCAGCGGTCCGTGACGCTGACCCGCAGGTTGTCGTGGGTCCGGCCGAAGGAATCGGTAAGGAGCGGCTGCGCAGCCATTTACTTGAGAGCGAGCATGCGCTCCAGCGGAAGCACGGCCCGCCGCATGAGCTCCGGTTCCAGCTCCACGCGCGGACGCAGCCGGAGCAGGCAATCCCGCAGCTTTTCCAGCGTGTTCATCTTCATGTAGGGGCACTCGCTGCAATTGCAGTTCTCGTTGGGCACGAACCAAAAGCGCTTGCCGGGCGCGACCTTCTCCAGGGAGTGGGCGACGCCGCTCTCCGTCATGACGATGAACTCCGGCGCGTCGCTCGCCGCGCACCATTCGACGATGGCCGAGGTGGAGCCGACAAAATCCGCCATGGCGAGCACCGCTTCCACGCATTCGGGGTGCGCCACAATCGCGGCTGTGGGGTGTTCCATCCTGGCTTCCACCAGCCGCCGCGCGGTGTAGGTGTCGTGCACGATGCAGGCGCCCTGCCAGATCTGCATATTCGAGCGCCCGGTCTGCTTGCGGACCCACGCGCCCAGGTTCCGGTCCGGCAGGAACAGAACGGGCCGCTCCGGAGGAATGGAATTCACGACTTTGACCGCGTTGCGCGAAGTGCACAGGATATCGCTCTCGGCCTTCACCTCGATCGACGTGTTGATGTAGCTGACGATGACGGTATCGGGATTCCGCCGCCGGAATTCGCGCACCGGCTCGGCCGGGCAGCTCTCCACCAGGCTGCAACTCGCCGCGCGGTCGGGGACCACCACGAGGCGGTTCGGATTCAGCGCCTTGGCGGTTTCGGCCATGAACCACACCCCGCAAAAGGCGATCACCTCGCCCGAGAACTCGCGAGCCTTGCGCGCCAGCTCCAGGCTGTCGCCGACCACGTCGGCCAAGTCCTGGATTTCGGCCTCCTGATAGTGGTGCGCCAACAAGGTGGCCTTGCGCTCCCGCTTGAGTTCCAGGATTTCGTCCGCGAGTGTGCTGAGTGCAAGCATGGCGAGCAACCGCCGGGGGGCCAGGGAGCAGCCCGCTTCTGCAGCCATTCTATCAGAGGCGAACTGCCGACCGCTCTCTGCACGGCCCCGTGGCGCGCGCTTCAGCGTGCCGCCGTGGGCCTTCAGCCCACGGGCCGAGCCGGACGCCGAGCTGACGCATCCCAAGAACGCGGTAGCCCCGGGAGCTGACCGTTTGCCCCGTTTTTCCCGGCCGTGTTTTGGGCTGGGCTGCGATGGCTATAGGAAACGTTTCCGGCGGCGCTTGCGGCCTGCGAGGCTGGTTTGTTGGGACTGGGGTGAGCGCCCTGTCACCAGCGGAGGGTTGTCGCGGGAATCGAGGCACACGTTCAGGCAGGTGGTGAAGAGGCCGGCTTCTAGGCGCGCGGCGCGGAGGAGGGCCGCCTGGGCGACGGCGAGGCGTTCGAGGGCGAAGAGTTCCTGGGAGTTGGCGGGGCGGTAAGCGGCGACGAGATCGTGCTTAAGGTGGTCGATTTCGTTGAGGTCTTCGAGGCGGACGACGCCGAAGGAGGAGGCGGTGAAGCCGTGTTTGCGGGAGTTCTGGGCGGAGCGGGCCTTCCCTGCCGGAGTGCGCGGACCGGAGGATTTGGCGGCATTCGCGCGATTCGCGGCGAGCTCCAGCGGGGAGGCGGAGCGTTGACGTTGGCGTGGCATTTGGTTGGTACCCTTCCGATTCGAGGATTACCACGGAGGGGGACTTGAGTCTGAAATTCGGCGAGGGTAAGTGATGGAAAAGAAAAGGAAATCTCTGAGGAAACGGCTGACAAACGGCGGCGCTACGCGTCGCCACAGGCGGGGATGAAAATGGGCCGTCCTCCGGCGCTCCCTATCGGCCGACCATGGTCGGGCTGGCAGCGAAGGGCTACTGATACCAGCAAATAACGCCGGCCCGAAGACTGCCCTGGGCACTCTCCCGCTGGAGCGGTGGCCAGAAGATCGTCCCGGATTTCGGCTTGGGGGTACCGAGTCGTTTGTGACGAGCCACCAACGACGCAATAGTGTGGTCCTGTTCGTTGATTCTAAAGACCTTCCTTCCTCTGCGGGGACCGAGGCGGTCTATCGTGTGCGCAAGGCCAGGGCGAGTGTTGTGCCCGTCTCGGCAATGGCCCTCCGCTGCGTGTTTCCCCAGGCCGCAGCGGCCGTCGCCAGGAACCTTGAAGATTAGCCCCGTGTTCTTCGCCGGGTTATTGCAAAGAAAGCCGCTTCGTCGTACACTAACCCCATCACTGAGCGCAGCCCTAGGTGCTAGAGAGCAATGCCCCTGAAAGACATCGACAAGATTCTCGATTCGCGGCGTAAGCGCATAGGCGCGAGCTCCTGCACATTCTACGTCCGCGACCCTTACTGGACTGATGAGTTCCGACTCGTGTTTATGCCGGGCGTGAGCGTCAGAGAGCCGATGCACGGCTTCACATTCCCCCCCGCTGCCAGGGCCTTCATTGCAGAGGGATCACCCGAAGTATACTGTCGTGATGTCCGCACCGAGTTCCCTGGCGCGAGGCGGTCTGCTCCTGGAACTATTAGTCCTAGGGTCCGTCGTCTGTTTGGTGGCTTCACAGAGAGGGAACACGTCCGCGCCTTTGCCAGATTGCTGCATATTGAACGCAACGAGGTTCAAGCTGTGCTTTTTGTGAATTTCAAGAAGCCTCAGCTCTTTGACGACACTCTCAAGGCGAACCTCAAGCGGATTCTTGCACACCTCGCGAGCCACTTAACACGGATACGCTCTGAACTTAAACTCTTGGATGCAAGGCCACTCGCGGAATCTATTCAGATCTTGCAACCGGCGCGAGGCGTGACGTCCGTCGATCCCAGTCAATTGTCCAAGCATGAAGCTCGACTCCGGTACTTCCGTTCCGTCATAAAGCTCGCGCTTGATGCCCTGAACATCGCGCCACGCCAGGGACTCGGCATGATCCACCTCTACGATCCTCCGACTCGCACCCTACTGTTGGAGGCGCAATTTGGAGACCTTCAGTACCCGCACGAAGCACAAGAACGGATTGTGACAAATGGGCAGGGGATCGTTTCATGGGTTGCCTTGCGCCAACGGGCAATTCTCCTTGAGGATGTGCAGAAATCCAATTTCAGCAAAGTGTACATACCGGTGAATAATAGCGTCCGGAGCGAACTAGCAGTTCCGATGATCGCATCAGGCAAACTGCTCGGCGTGCTGAACCTTGAATCCACAGTTCGCGCCGCGTTCCGACCCGAAAGCGTTCGAGCGATTTGGTGTGCAGCAAACAATGCTGCTGCCGTGTATCAGCTTTCTCGCGAGGTGATGGTAACCCACCGCTTACTCGAACTCTGTTCGCGAGCCTCAACAGGTGCAGAGCATGCACGTGCAGCAGTAAATGACCTCGCTAGTCTCGTTCGAGATTCACTCCAAGCTGACAAGTGCGACATTTGGCAGTACGATTCTCGGCAACAACGGCTCGTTGATGCAGGAGCTAGCTACCAGGATCTTCAACCAGGTATCCGCGATGAAGGCTGGACTGATTGGATTCAAGAGCACCGCCAGCCTGTGTGGTTCAGCGATGTTCGTGCCGAGGACCAGTTTCTGTTTCAGCTATGGAAAGATGGAAAATGGCGAGAGCCTGTGGCTGGGCAATCGTGTCCGCAGACGGTGAATCGGAGATTGGTCGAAGCTGGAGTCGCTGCAGAATTGGGTCTGCCTATCTTCCTCGGCGCAGCCTGCGTAGGCGTCGCCTGGGTGAAATTTGCCGCCAACAATACACTGCCAAACGATGATTTCATGCAACTGGCTGGTTACTTCGCTGCACAAGCAGGGATGGTGATGGGGGCTCTGCAAGGACAGCAGGACCGTCCGGATCGTGAGGACCTGCAGCAGATGAGTGAGGTTTTCAAGTCAACCTTTTACAAGACAGGTGAGATCAGTATTGAAGGTTTCGCGAGAATCGTTGGGTACGTGATTCATCGACCCTTCCGATCTGATTTATCCGGTGATTTCCACGTAATCAAGCGAATTGACGACGCGTCTATGGGCGTGTTGCTCGGAGATGGAGAAGGTCATGCGGTCACTGGGGTCCTTCATATGTTGCCAATCATCGCAGCATTCGAGGCCTTTAGCGGTGATTCGCGGTCCACTAGCCATGTGCTCCACAGATTGACGCGAACGTGCGAATTGCTTCAGGTTCACGGTACCGCGGTTTATTGTGTGTTCACTGTAATCGGAAAGAGCCTTTGGCTTTCCGCCACGCGTGCTGGGAACACAATGCTTCTGATCTTTCACCGGGCCGAGGGCGTATCGGGAGTCTTGCCTTTCCCAGACCAAGACAGTCCGGCGACGGGAAACCCGCTCGGTGTGCCGCTTTCGTTACCGATGCAGGAGGCGCACAAAGAGCTGCTCGTCGGCGATCTACTCGTCGCCTATACTGACGGCGTGGGGGAAGCTATTGCACGTGAACCCGGTGCCGGAATTGACGAAATACATCGGATTGTCCTTGATCGAAAGCTACAGAAGCCGCAGGCTATCGCCGAGGCTATCATGGCGCGTGCGTCGGAAGCAGCGGGCAGTGAGATTGGTGACGACGCGAGTGTGCTGGTCCTTCAGGTGGAATAGTCTCTGGCCGCGCGGTTTTGGAGGAGTGCCCGAACACAGGGAATCGCAAGCGTGGGCCAAGGCAACACCAGCGTTGCGCCAGGCGGAGATGGGCAGTCTGGCAGAGCCTGGTGACAGACGGGACGTTCACATTGACGACCACAAAAAAAACACTGTGAGCCGATCCCAGGCCGCCAATCAGGCAAGGACTTCCAGGGCGGCGCCGGTGGATCGCGCACGTGTGGCAGGCACTTGACCGGGCATTCTATCCCACTTTCGCCCATCGAGCACCCGGCCCGTCCGGGCCTTCAAGACGCCGCCCCACTGCTTGAAGAAGAATGGCACGCGCGCGGCGAGGCAACGGTCCCGAATCTCCCTGACCCAGTCAGGATCGACCGGGCGCGCCCCGGGTCCCGATTCACCCCCTACTATCACCCAGTCGATGCCGCTCAGGCGCAGCTTGCGCAACGGGCCTAATAGCGGTTCTATGCTGAGGAATTTGACGCTGGCGCCGGTCTGCTTCAAATGCTCCACGCGATACAGGTAATCTTCGTTCTCGATGCTCACGCCCATCCAAATCTGTGGTTGCCAATTCAACGCCGAATTAAGCTCAACAAGGCGCTCCGACCGTTTCGTGAGCACCTGAAACTGGTGCCGCGAGGCTCTCCGCATCACGTCAAAAACCTGCTGGATATACGAGGCGGGCACGTCCTCGTGAAACAGGTCGCTCATACTGTTGACAAACACCCGGCGCGGTTGCCGCCATTTCAACGGGTGGTCGAGCATATGCGGCTGCAGCGTGACGTCGAATCCGTTGCGGTAATTCTCCTGCCCCATTGCCTGTAGCCGGCGCGCTAGCCGCTCGGCGTAACAGAATTTGCAGCCAGGGCTGATCTTCGAGCACCCCGTGACCGGGTTCCACGTCGCATCGGTCCACTCGATGTGGGAATTGTTAGCCATACCTCTTAGATGTTCTGCTTTTCCCGATGCTTCGCGAAGATGGCCTCCACGATCTTCTGGCCCGTATTGTTGGGGGACGCGAAGAACAGGTAGTAGATCGTGAATCCGAGGCTGTTCACAAAGCGAAGGGGTTTGGGAGCATAGGTGAATCCCGCAACATCGACCAGGCGCCGGCGGTACGCCTCCGCGACCTTTTCATTCGCGTCTTCTACTTTTACTTGGTCGGGATCGCTGAACAGAGATCCCTGAGGACTTGGTTCGTAAGCAGCATCCTGCCAAGAACGGTCACCCCAGAAGCGGTCCATTCGCGCCACCTGCGGCGGTTCAGCTTTTGTCGGGTCGCGGAGCAGGACATTCATGTTCATGTCCATCACCATGAAATTGACAAACACTTCGATGGACTTCATCCGTCCCGCAGTGGCGATCACCTCCCAACGGAGGTCGATGTTGTAGGGGTCGAGCAGGCACAACGCTCTGCGTCTATCTTCGTACCGCGACTGCGGGAATACATCCCGAATCAGAATCTCATTGCAGTCGCCGGAATGGACGCGGACATCGGAGCGGTTTGCGGTGCGGCGCCGGAGTTGACGTACCCGGGTGGGGTCCGCGTCAATGAAGTGGTACTCCCGGAACGCCGGCTCCGTCGAAAGAGCGATCAGCGGGCTGCCTGGAACGACCGCGCCCGTCGTCCGGGAAATATGCGCGCCACCGGCGGCGTAGGCGTCGATATACAGGTGATAGAATCCGTGCGCCGCGACGATCCTCGAGTATGGCGAAGCATACTCACGGAGGATATCGAGCTTGACCTCGCTCCACGGCCCGATGACGTCGGACGGGCTCAGCAATTCGATGCCTCCTTAGAACAAAAGTCTAGCAGAATGTTTTCTCCAATATACGCTGGGGAACCCCTAGAGAGATTTGCGCGGTTCGGAGGCGGGCCGATTGACAATCGGCCGCAGGTTGCCAGCCTGCCCCGCATGCTGCAGCGTGGAGGAGCAACTCTGTTGCTGCGCCTCGACGGGAACCGGGGAACCGCCAAGGGCGTAAGAGAGAAGCCCTTTCGCGGAACAAATGGGAGAGATCCGCCGGCGGATCAGAAAATGATGTTCAGGCCGCCGCTGACGCTGCGCGGCGTTTCCACCAGCAGAATGGTTTGGCCGCCGGCCGTCCGGATGGGAAGGTAACCTTGCGCCAGCAGGTTGCGCAGGTCCGCCGTGACTTCGACGCGGCACGGACGGCTCGAAATGCCCGGCACCGGCTGGCGCACAAAAAAGTTCAACCCCGGCGTAGGCCTCGAAGATTGCGTGCTGTACACGTGGCCGGGCATCACCCAACGGCGGTTGGACCATTGGTAGCTGGCGATCACATGCGTCCCGCTCCCGGGCACGGTAGCGTCGATCCGCGCCGTGACCGCGCGCTTGCGGCCCGTGCGGATCATGGCGCGCAATTCGTCCGGATTGTTGCTGACAAGCTCGGGCCCGCTCGCCGTCAGCGCGCCCATCGAGCCGAAATTCAGCGTGCCGCTCAAATACTCACCGACGTTCTGCGTGACGGCCGCTGTGTACCCGGCGCTCCGGTAGTTTCCGGCGTTGAGGATCGCGTTGCCCGCGAACAGGTCGGGGAGGACGTCCGCTCCGGCGTACATGCCATCCGGCGCGACCATGGTGAGCGCCGCGTTGGCCACCGATTCGCTATAAACGGACGCTTCGTAGTTCCGCGATCCCATCTTGCGCCCGTATGTCAATTCATACTCCTGGCCGCGTTGGATCTTTAGCCGACCGTCGCGCAGGGAGATCCGGGGGAACAGGCCCAGCGTGTTCAGGTCGCGTTGGAGCCCGGATTCGCCGGGAGCCTGACCGGCCAGGTCGGGCCGCGCGTTCCCGGACGTATAGGCGAACGCCACCTCGGAGCCCTCGCCCAGCGTGTAGCTCAGGCGCGCGTACGGGCTGAAATAGTTCAGGCGATCCAGAAACGAGATCGAGTCGACCGAGAACCCGTACTGCATGATAAGGGCGTCGGTAATGGCCGTACGGTCGTCGAAGCTCGCGGACATGGAACGCAACAAAGGCAATGCAGGATCGGAACCGGCCATGGCCAAGCCCAGCCGGCCGGGCAGGTACAATTGCCGCACGGTGAGGGAAGCCTCGGGGCCGTCGCCTCCCGCGTTGCGGGTATAGCCCGTTCGGAACGCCGCGACAGGGACGCCCGTCTGGGAGCCCATGCCGAAGTTGCCGCTGAACTCCAGCGTATTGTTGCCGTAAACCGATGTAGCCAGCGCGAATGCGGCCCCCAGGTCGGCCTCGCTGGCGACGGCCGACGCCGGCGCCTCTCCTCCCGAGACTCGCAGGAGGCCTCGCGTTTCGGAGAAAACCGCCGAGTGGGCTGGCGGAGCAGGCGGCCGCACGGCGGATTCGTCCAGGAAGCGGAGCACGGGCCGCGTCGCGGAGTCGCTGCGCAGCGCCCACTTCCAATCGTCGGTCATGAGAGCGCCATCTTCCACCGGAGGATACGCCAGTTGAATGGAACTGAACAGGGCGTTCAGATTCACCGCCAGCAGGCTCCGCATTCCAGGCTGCACCAGGATGTCCTTCCGGATCGCCGGGACGAAAGCCGCCAGGGTCACGCGCATCGAGTACAAATCGGGGGGCACGCCCAGAAACCGGAACTCGCCGCGCTCGTCGGTGAGGGTTTGGCCGTAGATGCGCCGCTGGTGGTCGTAGAGCAGGACGGCCGCGCCCATCTGAGGCACGCGAGATCCGCTGGTAACGATTCCGGCGATTGCGCCGGAAAACGGGACGGAATCGATGGCGCGGGCAACGTGCGGAACGCCCAGACAAACCCAGCCAACGATCAGAGCCGCCGCTTTCTTCTGCGTCCTCTCGAGCATCCGCGACGTTTTAACCTGGGGCGGGCCGATCCCGCCGCCTCTTAGATTACCGTAAACTGGGCCGACTGGGTGAGCACCTGATTCCGAATTTTATCGGTGATTTTCAGCCGGATCATGTATTGGCCTGGGGCCAGGGCCTTTAGAGGCAACAGCTTTTCGACGGTCACCTGGGCAGGCTCGGCGTTGGGAATCTGCGCAATGTCCTCGGTGTACTGAACCACCTGCTCGTTGGAGCCGTACTTTAACAATTCGTACTCTATCTGTCCGGAAGGCTTATGAGTGGCCTCGTTCTGTCCGAAATTATACAGCTTCAAGTAGATGCCCAACTTCTCATCGCTCTTGAATACCCCGCCCACACGCGGCCGGACCTTGGTACCGCCGATCACGAACGACGAGGACTGATCGGCCCCGATGCTCTTCATGGGAACCGGCTCAATCTGGTCCGCCAGCACCAGCGTGCTGGCTGTCAACTTGTCCGGGTCCAGCCGGGGAACGTTGAGCGCCATCTCGTAGTTGGCCACCGTGCCGCCCGTCACGTCCTTGGCCACCACGTCCAGCCGGTAGGTTCCCGGCGCCAGGGGAACAGGCTTCTGGTAGAGGTCGACTTGCTTCGCGTATTCCTGCAACATTTCCGGCGGGCAGTCCGCGGTGACCGTGTCCTCGAAAACATTCACCCGGCGCCGGGTCATGGTGGTGATACGGCCGAAGAGATTCACCACGGCCCGCTGCACGCCGTCTTTGGCCTGGAATTGCAGATCCTTGTTAGCGAACTGGAGCGTAATATTGGTCATCACCGAAGCATCGGTGACCGGGAAATAATCCACCAGCACCTTCATGGGCAGGACGTTGTAGGAGATGTGCGAATCGACCACCGTCTCCAGGTCCTTGAACTTGATCTCCGGCGGCTTTTGCAGATTCGCGTTTTGTTCCAGCCGCTTGAATACATTCATGTTATCGTCGGTGGAGTCGTACGGCGTGCCCAGGTGGGTCCCGTCGGAGCGCTGAAAACGCTGGTCCTTGGTGGTGATGCCATCCATCTCGTATTCCGTGAGACCGGCGCCCGGCGTGTAAAGCAGAGCGTCCTTTTCGGACGGATCCGTAGTGATGTGGAACTCGCCGGACATGGTCGGATCCACGAACTCGATGATGATGTTCTCCCCGACGCCGTCGATGTAGCGGTAGCGCCACTGCTGGAACGGGAAAGTGCTGGTCACGCCGCCACCCTCTTCGTGCGGGCGATCATAACTGCCTCCCGAGGAATGGTCGTCCACCTCGTCCGGAGGACCGTACTTGATGTAGATCATGCCGCGGTCGGTTCTCCAGCCCTCGATGCCCGACGCATAGTGCTCGTTGGCGTAGGCGATGCGGCGGTAGTGCTCCTCCTTATACTCGTTTTCGATGGTATCCGGGGTGGGATCGCGCCGCAGCCAGAACTCCTCGATGAACTGCTCGCGCTGCTCATCCGTCTGCAAGTTCGCGAAGGCCTTGCGCTCCTCGTCGGTGATGATGTACTTTACGTCTTCCTCCAGCCACCTCCGATAGGGAGTCTCCAGTTCCTTGCGGAGCTTCTCTTCGTTCTTCTTCTTTTGCTTCTCGGACAGCGGCCTGGCGACGGTTTCCCGTTGCGGCTGGTCGGCGGGCTTTGTCTGGCCAGCCATGAAAACGCACAGCGCCAACAGCGTCATGCAAAGAACCGGAAAACGTTGAACGTGCATACGGCTCCCTAAGAGCAGGACTGGCTCTCTGGTACCTATTGTATTGTAGCCCCAGCGTTTTGACGGGGTCAATCCCGTGAACCGGAGCCACAGGTGTGCCTCTATACGGCGCCGGACCCAAAACCGCCGGAATCGCCGGCCCACGCCCCATTGCAGCCGCGAGTACTGGTACATATTCGATTATAGTAGTACCCCGAGACATTGACTGCCGGCGGCGCAGGGGCCAAAACTCCGAAAGGACTGTCTAGCCGCTCAAGAACTAGGTAGAAGGGCAAATTATGACGATTTCTCGTATGGCGCGAGCCGCCTGACGGCGGTGGCCGCCGTTCTCATTGCGCCGCTGGCGCACGCTGGAGCCCTGCCTCCCGGCGCCTCGGATCTGGTTTATCGGGGCGCGCCGGTCACCATGCGCCTGCTTAGCTCGCCACCGTACTGTTTCGTAAACGGGGTGCTGCAAGTCGTGAACGTCAATGCGGCGGCCATTCTGCTCTCGGGTGACACGGAGAATATGGGTGTGTTGTTCACGGCGGACTTCCTTCCGGGAGGACCTGGCCCCGCGGGCCCGGTCACCTTCACCGGAACGAGCACGTTCATCTTGCCGGGCAGGACCGACGATTCCATGCTCGGCACGTTTGACACGGAGATGCTCTCGCTCAACCTCAGCGGAGGGGGACTCCTGATTCGGGAAAGCCCCACCCTCAGTTCCCTCGGCCAGATGACCGTAGAGAACAACGGGAGCAACAACTTCCCGGCGTCGAGCTTCTTTGACATCTTCACCGAACTCAGCCTGGATGGAGGGAACACGTGGGCGCCGTCGCAGGGTCCGCTGCAGTTCGATCAGGAGTCGCCCGAACCGGGGTCGGTGCTTCTGACGGGGACGGCGCTTGGCCTTCTGGCCCTGAAGCTCCGGCGGATTCGTCCGCTACGCCGTCAGTCTCAGGATCAGTAGCTCCATAACGATGCGGTCGTCCGGCCGGGCGTCGCGCAGGCCTTTGTCCGCTTCGAAGATCAGCTTCAGGGCGCGCTCCAGTTGCGGTTTGCCAAACTTCGCGACGGTCTGATACACCTGCTCCGCGCGCGATCCCCACATCGGCGTTCCCAGGCGCGAGAAGTGCCCCTGGATCTGCGGGGCGCTCTTCAGACCGGCCTCGCGGGCCGCCAGAGCCATCCGGAACTGCGTCGAGAGAAAGGCCAGAGCCAGCGGGAGGTACTCGCCCTCGCGCGTGAGCGTGTCGAGAATCTCCAGCGCCCGCGCGCGGTCGCGGCGGCCGAGCGCGTTCACCAAAGCGAAAATGGTGGTGGCGCGCGCCTCCGGGGCGAGGGCGGCGATATCCTCGGCCGATATCGCGCGGCCGGGCGCGAACAGAGACAGTTTCTCCACCTCCACGGCGATGCGGGAGATGTCGGCGCCCAGCGCCTCCACCAGCAGATCGAACGCGGCCGGGTCCAGGCGGAGACCGGCGCGCCGGGCCAGCGCGTCCGCCTCGGCGCGCGCTTCCGGGTCCGAATACCGGCGCAACTCGACCACTTCCGGGACCGCTTCGTAAAACGTGCGGACGCGTTCCAGCTTGCGCTTGTCGTCTCCTTCGAAATCGAAGCGCGCCGCCTCGAAAACCAGGGTCACGCCCGGGGTGGGGTTCTTTGCATAAGCGGCCAGCGGCGATGGGCCGCCTTTCCCGGCCGCGCCCTCCGCTTCGTCATCCGGGCGCCCGCGCGGCAGGGCGGCTTCGGCGTTCAGCGCCCAAATCAGGCGTTCGGCGGCGAACAAGGAAAGGGAGCGGGCATCGTCCAGGACTTCCGCCAGGGAAGATTCCGTCAAATCGCGCTCGGCGACGGCGCCTTCGGGGAAGACGGCCGTCAGCGCCCATTTGATGCGGCGGCGTTCGTAGCCCTCCGGGCCCAGGAGAAGAACGGCCGGAGGGAGATGCTTCTCGATACGCGCCAGGAATTGAGCGGGAGTCATGGGCGCGCCGCTCTCAGAATTTCTCCAAGATCGCGCTCACCACGTCGCGCGCCACGTCGCGGCTCACCCGTTCGATGGCCGTGCCGCTTTCGTCGAAGTAGTCCTTGGGATCGAGCGCGACCTCGTAACGCTCGCGGAACTTCGCCCCTTTATTCGAAAACAGTACGGCGCCGGTGCGCCGCTCCGTCAGCGTCAAATCCACCGTGACCTCCACCTGAACCGCGGTGGCGCGGCCGGACTGCGGGTCGGAAACCGTCGGATAAGCCGAAAAGCCGATCAGGGTCCCGGCCAGGACGGCATCGGCCTGGCTCGCATCGGGGACGATGACGTAGCTCGTGCGCGAGTGGAACTCGCGGGTGAGGTCCTCCGGGAGCAACGCCGCCAGCTTGTACCGCATGGTGGCGTTCGGGAACGCCGGGATGGCGATGGTCTTCACCGTCTTAGGCATCATGTCGGCTTGGCCGCTGACGTGGTAGCCGCATCCCGGCTGGATCGCCGCGCCGGCGGCGGCGAGCAGTACAGTCGCAACCGTGTTGAGCCTGCTCATACAACCTGCCTGGCGACCGCCACCGCGTTGTCGGCGGCCAATCGCAAATTATCCGCCACCAGCCAGAACCAGCAGGCGCCGGGGGCGTTGCGGTCGGCCGCGATGGCGCCCACGGAAACCCCTCGCTGCCCCGCCTGGCCGACGTTGGTAGGGGGCTCGACGTCCCTTCCGCGCACTTCGATCCACTCGGAAGCAAGGCCGCTTTCGAGAGCCTCGATATCCGGAGCGCCGCCGAATTCCACCCAGGCCGAAAAGCTGTAGCCGTGGAATACCGGCGCTTGCACCACGCGCAACGACGGCATGGGCGCGTCCGCGCCTTCGCCCGGCAGCGCCAGCAGCGTGGCGAGGTGCCGCTCGATCCGCAGTTCCGCCGCCTCCAGCGAAGCCGGCGCATCCTCTCCATAACGCGCCAGGAGGTTGAAGCCCAGCTCCGCGTCGAAGACGGCTTTCGGCATGTTCTTGAACGAGAGCAGACTGACCGTTTGCCCCTGCAACTCCTCGACCCCGGCGGCCCCGTGCTCGCTCGCCGGCGCCAGGATCTGGACCACCGAACGGCGGATGGCGCCGCGCCGGCTCAGCCCGCGGAAGAACAGCGCCAGCGCGATGGCCGCCGGATGCGCGACGACGTACACCGCGCTTCCCGCGGATTCGGGTTCCGATTCCACCGAGGGCGCCCGGAGGCGGGCATCGGGGCGCTCCTCGGCAACGCAGGTCAGGTCGATGACGGCGGCGCCGGGATCCCGGTCCCAAAACTCGAGCGCCTTGCGGCTGGAAACCTCGGAACCGGCCAAAAACACGGCCCTCATATCCGCAAGACTGGCCGCCGCGAGGTCGAACAGGATGGCCGGCTCGTCGCCGAAGCGCGTCAGCGACCCCGCGTGCGTTTCGTCGCCGGCGATCAGGCGGAAATCGATCTCCGGGGCGGATGACGCGGCCGAGTCGCGGATCTCACGGCCCAGCAGAGTCTCGCTGCCGACCAACGCCACTCTGGACAAACTAGCCAACCGGGCGCTCCACGGGGCGCGCCGGGGGGGCGCGCAGCCGCCGGCGGACGATGCCGCCGATGCGAATCGCGATGCCGCTGCCCACGTAAAGGACGGCGAGCGTCAGCAGCACGACCTGCGCCCAGTTCCAAATGGCGTAGATGAAAGCGGCCATCACGACGACGATGAGGGACGTGTAGGGCTTGCTGAGATTGATGCTCTTGAAGCTGTAGTACCGCCACGTGCTGACCATCAGGAATCCCAGCAGCGCCAGCAAAGCCAGCCAGGCTACCGAGAGCGGCCACCACGCGATCGGCTGGCCGCCGAAAGAGAACACCACCGCCGCCACCATGCCGGCCGCAGCGGGAATCGGCAGGCCGACGAAATACTTGCGGTCCGGCCGCCCTGGATTTTTGGGGATGGGGTTCTTCTGAATATTGAATCGCGCCAGCCGCGCGGCCCCGCACAGCAAAAACAGAAATGCGATGAAATACCCCGTGCTGAAGAGCTGCCCGCGGATGGATTGCGCCAGCGAGGTATCCACAAACTGTACGCCCCAGGCGAACGCCAGGACGGCGGGCGCGATGCCGAAGCTGATCACGTCGGCTAGAGAGTCCATTTCACGGCCGAAATCGCTCACCGTGTTGGTCATGCGCGCGATGCGGCCGTCCAGTCCGTCCAGGAAAACCGCCGCGCCCATGGCCTCGGCGGCAATGGAAAAATGAGCCGCCGCCGCGGGGTCGCCGGTGGCCGCGGCCATCGCCCCGCGGAAGGAACGCAGAATGGAAATATACCCGAGGAAGACATTGCCCGCCGTGAACAGCGTGGGCAGTACGTAGGCCGCGCGCCTGGGCCGGCGGCCCGGCACGCTCGCCTCCACCGGCCTGTCTCTAGACGCCATGAGCAAGATCCCGATCCGAACGGCGCGCAATGATGCTGGAACCCGCCGTGACCCGCATGCCCGGGCGCACCGCGATCTCCCACTCCGGCCCGAATAGCACGTCCACCCGCGAGCCGAACTTGATGAGGCCGACCCGCTCGCCGAGGGAGACCCGCTCGCCCAATTTCTTGCGAAAAACCACGCGGCGCGCGATGAGCCCGGCGATCTGCTTGAATACCACGGTCGTCCCGTCGCCCTCCACCGTCACCACGTTCTGCTCGTTCTCCGAGGAGCTGGCCTCGCGGCTCGCCACGTGGAAGCGTCCCTCCCGATACCGCACCTGGGCGATGCGGCCGGCGATGGGCGCGCGGTTGACGTGGACGTCGAAAATATTCAGAAAGATGCTGACGCGGTCGAGCGCGGGGCCTTCGGCCCTGACGGCGACCACTTTCCCGTCAGCCGGGGAAACCGCCACTGGCCCGTCCGGAATGGCCCGTTCCGGATCGCGGAAGAAGTACAGGCAGAAACTCGCCAGGATCCACAGCGGAGCCGCAAACCACGGCCCCGCCAGCCAATAGATCAGACCGCCGGCCGTTGCCAGGCCCGCCGCGTAATAGACGCCGTCGATTACGATCACCAACCCTCATTCTCACACACGCCGAACGGGGTTGCCCCGGCGGCGCCAAATATGGGGCCGGCGGCCAGGGGCCGTGGCGCCAAGGCCGCGGCGAATGGGGCGAATGGCAGCGCCCCCGCGGCTGGTCCCATTCCCAGCGCTTACAATGGGAGCATGCCTGAAAGTCTGAAGATTGCGGGCCGCGAGTTCCGTTCGCGGCTCATCGTGGGAACCGGCAAGTACCGCAGTTTCCAAGAGATGCAGAGATGCCACGAGGCCAGCGGGGCGGAAATGGCGACGGTGGCGGTGCGTCGCGTGAACCTTACGGACCGCTCCAAGGAGTCCCTGCTCGATTTCATCGATCGCTCCCGGATTTTCATCCTTCCCAACACGGCCGGGTGTTATACCGCCGACGACGCGGTGCGCACGGCCATGCTGGCCCGCGAGGTGGGCCTTTCGAACTGGATCAAGCTGGAAGTCATCGGCGATGAGAAAACGCTGTTCCCGGACAACGCCGGATTGCTCGAAGCCACGCGCATCCTGGTCAAGGAAGGCTTCGTGGTGTTGCCCTACACGAACGACGACGTGGTGAACGCCCGCAAGCTGATCGACGCCGGGGCCGCCGCGGTGATGCCGCTGGCGGCGCCCATCGGTTCGGGTATGGGAGTCCAGAATTCCGCGAACCTGCGAATTCTGCGCGAGACGATTACCCAGGTCCCGTTGATTGTGGATGCCGGCGTGGGAACCGCATCCGACGCAGCCATCGCCATGGAATTGGGAGCCGATGGCATTCTCATGAATACCGCTATCGCCGCCGCCGACGATGCGGTGAAGATGGCGCAAGCCATGAAGCTGGCCGTGGAGGCCGGCCGGCTAGCCTACGAAGCCGGACGCATGCCGAAGAAGCTGTACGCGGCCGCGAGCAGCCCGCTGGCCGGGGTGGTGGGTAGCTGAACGCTAACCGTTAACCGCTGTCTGATCTTAGCGGTAAACGGTGAACGGTAAACGGTAAACGGTAAACGGGGTTGTTCATGGAGCGGCGCTTTACCACCATCAGCGGGGTCCCCATTGAGGCGGTCTACGGGCCGGAGGACCTGGGGGAACTCAAGCCGGCGCGCGATCTGGGGGCGCCGGGCGAGTTTCCCTATACGCGCGGCATTCATCGCGACATGTACCGCGGGAAGCTCTGGACCATGCGGCAGTTCTCGGGATTCGCGACCCCCGAGGAGACCAACCGCCGCTATCGTTATCTGAGGGAGCAAGGCCAGACGGGGCTATCGGTCGCCTTCGACCTTCCGACGCTGATGGGGTACGACGCCGATCACCCGGCGAGCCACGGGGAGGTCGGGAAATGCGGCGTCTCGGCGTGCTCGCTCGAGGACATGGAAACCTTGTTCCGCGGCATCCCCCTGGACGAGGTGACGGTCTCGATGACCATCAACTCGCCGGCGGCCGTCCTGTGGGCCATGTACCTGGCCGTGGCGGAACAGCAGGGCGTCGAGTGGGATCGCCTGGCGGGCACCATTCAGAACGACATCCTGAAGGAGTACATCGCGCAGAAGGAGTACATCTTCCCGCCGCGGCCGTCCATGCGGCTGGTGACGGACACCATCGAGTTCGCCACGCGGCGCACGCCCCGGTTCAACCCCATTTCCATCAGCGGCTATCACATCCGGGAGGCGGGTTCGACGGCGGTCCAGGAGTTGGCGTTCACGCTGCGCGACGGGATGGAGTACGTGGACTGGGGGCTCGATCGCGGCCTGGGGATCGACGAGTTCGCGCCCCGCCTCAGTTTCTTTTTCAACGCCCATAGCGATTTCTTCGAAGAGATCGCCAAGTACCGGGCCGCGCGGAAAATCTGGGCGTACGCGATGCGGGAGCGTTACGGCGCCCGCTCGGAACGCAGCCTGAAGCTGCGGTTTCACGCGCAGACGGCCGGCTGCTCGCTGACCTGGCAGCAGCCCTACAATAATGTGACGCGAACATCCATCCAGGCCCTGGCGGCGGTGCTGGGCGGCGCGCAATCGCTCCACACCAACTCGCTCGACGAAGCCTACGCCTTGCCCGGCGAGCGCGCCGTCACCCTGGCCTTGCGTACGCAACAGGTTCTGGCGTACGAGAGCGGGGTGACGAGCGCTCCGGACCCTTTGGGCGGCAGCTACCTGCTGGAGAAGCTGACGCTCGAGACGGAAGCGGCCGCCCACGAGTACATCCGGCGCATCGACGGGATGGGCGGGATGATCGCGGCCATCGAAGCCGGCTTCCCGCAGGCGGAAATCGCCGATGCCAGCTACCGCTATCAACGCGAGGTGGAGACGGGCGAACGCACCGTCGTGGGCGTGAACCGGTTCCCGTCCGAAGACGAGGCCATCGAGCTGCTGCAGATCGGCGAAACGGCGGCCCGGCAGCAGGAAATCAAATTGGAACAGTTGCGGGCGCGCCGCGATACCATGAAGGCACGGAGGGCGCTCGACGCGCTCCAGCGCGCGGCCGAGGGCTCCGGGAATACGATGCCTTATATCCTCGACGCAGTCCGCGCGTACGCCACGCTGGGTGAAATCTGCGACGGCCTGCGAACGGTTTTCGGCGCGTACCAGGAGACTGCGCCGCTGTAAATCATGCCGCAACCCATTCGAGTGCTGGTGGCCAAGCCGGGGCTGGACGGGCACGACCGGGGCGCGAAGATCATTGCCCGGGCGTTGCGCGACGCCGGCATGGAGGTGATCTACACCGGATTGCGCCAGACGCCGGAGATGATCGTGAACGCGGCCTTGCAGGAAGATGCGCGGGTGATCGGGCTTTCCATCCTGTCGGGCGCGCACAACGCCATCGTGCCGCGGGTGATGCGGTTACTGCGCGAGAAAGACATGACGGATGTGAAGGTGGTCGTCGGCGGCATTATTCCGGACGAGGACGCCGAGGCGTTGAAACGGGAGGGCGTGGCCGCGGTATTCCAGCCGGGGGCCTCCCTGCAATCCATTGTGGAATTCATCCGGTCGGCCGCGGGATAGGAACGCCGGGGTTGAGGGCCGACCGCTAACCGTTCCCTGGCATTGCAGTTTGGCACGGCAGTTGCCGCGTCGAGCGGGGATGGAGCGTATGGGTCGCGCCGTCAATTGCACGATGGGGTTGCCGATGTGCGCGGCGGTCACACCTGTGGTTCGCGCCGCGCGTTGTTCCAGGGCTGGAAGATCCGCTAGAATGATGGTTTACCGTTTCGATACCCAGCAGCGTCAAGTGAGAACGTATTCCGTGCGTCAATCCGATCCTCACCGCGCCAGATGGAGGCCTGCGTCGGCATGACGATTCTCCGGCGTTTCCTTCCGGCCGCGGTTCTGGCCTGTTTGTGCTCGGCCTGGATTCCGCGGCTTGCCGCGCAGGGGCAGCCCAGCCCGCCGCCGGCGAACCCCGCCCCGGCGGCCGCGGCTCCGCAAGCGCAGCCCGCCCAACAGCAGCAGCCGGCCAATCCGTTTGAGAACGTGCCTCAGGCGCCGGCTACGCCCGCGCCGCAACCGTCGCCGCAACCGCCGGCGCAAGCCCCCGCCCCGGCGCAGCCGGCCCGGCCGCAGTTGGAAGCGCCGAGGCAGCCCCATGTTCCCGCGCAGCCGTCGGGCCAATATATCGAGGCCATTGAATTCCGCGGTACGCGGCGCGTCTCCCAGGACACGATGAAGGCGCTCCTAACTACCAAGCCGGGTGACGCCTACAATGAAGAGGCCCTGCGCCGCGATTTCATGCAGTTGTGGAATACCGGCCGGTTCGACGATATCCGGATCGAGACCGAACCGGGGCGGAGCGGCGTGATCGTGCGCTTCGTCGTCACGGAGCGGCGCGTTGTCAGGAGCATCGATTATCAGGGCATCCATTCGGTCACGGTTTCCGAGATCCTCGACCGCTACAAGGAGCGTCACGTTTCGCTTGCGACGGAGGATCAATACGATCCGAACAAGGTGCAGCGCGCCGTGGTCGTGCTGAAGGAATTCCTGAGTGAGCGCGGCCACCAGTACGCCACGGTGGAACCGACTGTCGAGCAGGTTCCGCCGTCGTCGGTCAAGATCACCTTCGTGGTGAACGAAGGTCCCAAGGTGAAAGTGGGCGATATCACGGTGGAAGGAAACCACGCGTTCACCAGCGATTGGATCGTGTGGCGCATGAAGCTGCTGCGGCCGATCGGCTTGCCGCACTCGATCCTGTTCGAGAACCTCTTCGCTAAGACGTACGATGCGGATAAGCTGGAATACGACGAGGACCAAATCCACCAAGCGTATGCGAACAATGGCTACCTCAAGGCCAGCATCGAGACCCAGTCCGTCACTATCGTCCGGCGCGGCGGCTCGGGATGGCGCCTCCCGTTGTTTCACATGAACCTGCCCGCCATTTACGCGGATATCGCACTTCAGGTGGAAGAGGGACGCCAGTACCACATTCACAGCATCACCTTTCAGGGCGTGAAAACTTTTCGTGCGCCGGACATGTTGATGCCGCCCCTGTTCAAGATGGGGCCGGGCGACGTGTTTTCGGCGGACAAGCTGAAGAAGGGCATGGACCAGATGCACAAGTTGTATGGCGAGCTCGGCTTCCTCGATTTCGTGCCGGATCCGGACGTCCAGCCCGCTGCGAACTCGGACCAGGTGGACGTGACCATTACGGTCGACGAGGGCAAGCAGTTTTTCGTCCGGCGCATCGACTTTTCCGGCAACACCACCACGCGGGACAAGGTGATTCGGCGCGAACTCCTGCTGGATGAGGGAGACATTCTCGACATGGACCTGTGGGACTTGAGCATTCTGCGCCTGAACCAGTTGGGCTATTTCGAGATGTTGAAGAAGGAGGACGCCACCGATATCCGGCGAAATCCGAATTCCAGCACCGTGGACCTCACGCTCAAGGTGAAGGAGCGCGGCAAGAACACGGTGGGGCTGAACGGCGGGGTTTCGGGCATTACGGGCAGTTTCGTGGGCTTCAACTACTCCACCAACAACTTCCTCGGCTTGGGGGAAACGCTGTCGCTCAATTCGCAGGTGGGCACGCGCATGCAGGACGTCAGCCTGGGGTTCTCAGAGCCATACCTGTTCGACAGACCCATTTCGGCGGGGATCAACGTGTACATCAGGCGGTTCAACTACAACCAGGGCCGGGAGGCCTCCATCCTGTCCGGCCAGAACCTGATTCCGCTGTACAACAGCCTGGGAACGCAGAACCTGCTCAACTACACGCAGGACAGCCGGGGCATAACCTTCTCGGCCGGCACGCATCTGCGGCGCAGTTTCGCCCAAATCGGCGTTTCGTACGGGTTCGACCGATCGAGCATCGTCACGCAGACCACGGCCGCGCTGAATTACTTCCAGTACCTCAATTTCAGCGGGGTGTCGGGGCCGAACTCGCTGAACGGCATCAAGACCAGCCATATCACTCCGTCTTATACCTACAATACGGTGAACCACCCGATCACGCCGACCGGCGGCCACAGCGCGTTTTTCTCGGTCGATTTCGCGGGCAGCATACTGGGCGGCAACGTCAACACCATCCGGCCGGCCATGGAATTTAAGTACTTCAAAGCGGCGCCGTGGCACAAGGGCTCCCCGGATGGTAGGGACCCCAACAAAGCGCACGTGCTGGCATTTCGCCTCACGGCCTCGTCGATCTCGGGCTATGGCGGCAAGGTGGCGCCGCCCTTCGCGCGTGCGTTCATCGGCGGCGAGCAGGATGTTCGCGGCTTCGAGATCTGGGGCATCACCCCCATCGCGTTCATTCCTTCCATGGCGTCCGTCGCGGTGTATAACGACGATGGAACGCCCCGCACGCAGAGACAGATCGTGAACGGCGTGAGTTCCCAGACGCCAGTGAATATGACGGTTCCCTCGTACCAGCTCATCACGCCCGGCGGGGACACGCAGATAGTCGCTAATTTCGAATACCGCATACCGATCGTGGGTACGACGGTGCAGTTGACGCCGTTCTTCGACGCGGGTCTGAACAGGATACTGTTGGGCAAGCAACTGACGCTCGAGCCCGCCCACGTGAGCGACCTGAACCTGCAGTTCCCGCAGGCCAGCTTCCCGGGCCAGGTGAAAATTGCGCCGGGGACGCAGAAAATCAGGGCTTCCACGGGCCTGGAAGTAGAAGTGATGCTGCCCGTCATCCAGGCGCCGTTCCGGGTGTACTTCGCGTACAATCCGTCGACGGTACGGGAATATTTGCAACCACCCATCGTCGCCGACCGCGCGTCGTTTCCGAACTACGCGACCTTCTTGAACTCGGTGGCGAGATTCGGCCAGCAGTACCCGTTCTACGAGAAACGCACCATGTTCCGTTTCACCATCGGGAGGACGTTCTGAGCGCGGCGGCCACATGTTGGTATCCTTACAGTCAGGAGTTTGAAGCTTGAAGAAAAATATCGCTGTTTTCCACGCCCTGTTACTGGGCTTTGCCGCTTTGGCCTCCTCCCAGGCCCCCAGCGCCATTCCCACGAAGATCGGGATCATCCACATGGAGGAAGCGCTCGCGACCACCAAGGAAGGCCAGAAGGCCGGCGCCGAGTTGCAGGCTAAATACCAGCCCAAGAAGGATGCGCTCGACAAGAAGCAGGCCTCCATCCAGGCCATGCAAGCGCAGCAGGCTAAGGGTAGGGCCACCATGAGCGCGGACGCCCTGCAGAAGCTGCAAGACGAGATCGAGGCCGCTATTAAGTCCTATAACCGGGATCACGAGGACGCCCAGGCCGAGATGGACGAGCAAAACGGCAAGGTCCTGAACGAGTTGGGCGGCAAGATGATGGAGATTCTCAAGGCTTACGCGCTCTTAAACAACTTCGCCGTGATCCTGGACGTCAGCAGCGAGCAGACTCCGGTCTTGTGGGAGGCCTCGAGCGTGGATATCACAAGCGAGTTGATCAGGCTCTACGACGAGAAGTATCCGGTTGCGGGCGCCGCCGCTCCCGCGGCGGCGAAGCCGGCGGTTCCGGCCGGCGCAAGCACGGTGAAGCCGCCCACCCCGGCTGCTCCACCGCCCAGGAAACAGTAGGCGCACGCCTGGACTTGCCGGCGCGGACGTGGCGGGGGCTGCCGGGCCGGCGGAGGAGCGCAAATAGCGGCGTGTGGACACAGCGCCAGCTAGCATTGAGGTAAGGTCCCGTGCCGTTCGTTCGCGTAGATCGTCGGAGGATCTACTACCGGCTGGAGGGCCGCGACGGTCTGCCGCTGGTCGTATTCGCGCATTCTCTGGGCGTGGATCACGGCCAGTGGGACGCGCAGGTCCGGGACCTGCTGCCCCACTTCCAGGTTCTCCGGTACGACCTGCGCGGGCACGGCGCATCGGACGCTCCGCCGGGCGATTACACGATTGCGGATTTGGCGGAAGACACGCTGGCGATGGCGGGCGCGCTGGGTGTCGGACCATTCGCCTTCTGCGGCCTCTCGCTGGGCGGGATGATCGGCCAGTGGCTCGGCGCCAATGCGGGGGAGCGCCTCACGCGCCTCGTGCTGGCCAACACCTCGCCCAAGCTGGCTGATCCGGAACCGATGGAACAGCGCCGCCGCAAAGCGCTCGGCGAGGGGATGTCCGCCGTGGCGGACGCTGTAATGAGCCGTTTCTTCATGCCGGAGACGCTAACCGCCGGCGCGCCGGCCGTCGCTACCATCCGGCGCACTCTTTTAGCCACCGATCCGGCCGGCTACGCCGGATGTTGCGCCGCCGTGCGGGATATGGACCATAGGAGCCTGCTCGGCGGCATCCGCGCGCCCACGCTGGTTATCGGCGGCGAGCGGGATGTCTCCACGCCGTGGGCCGGTCACGGCGAGGCGCTGGCGGCGGCCATTCCGGGCGCGCAATCGATCCTGCTGCCCACCGCCCATCTCTCCAATATCGAGCAGCCGCTCGCTTTCAGCGCGGCGCTGCTGCGCTTCCTCGCGTAGCCGGCGGGGGCCGCCGGGGCTGAAGAAGGCGCCCGGCGGATTCAGCCAACTGGAACTGGTGGGCACGAAGTGCAAAACAAAACGGGGATGCCGCTTCAGCCCGCCGCGGACTCTCTCGTGGCTATGCGTGCCGTAGTTATCCATCACCAGGGGCAAAGGGATTTCGCCGGGAAACTCCTCATCCAGCCGTCGCAGGAATTTCAGAAACTCTTGATGCCGATGGCGCTCGTAACATTGTCCGACTACCTTGCCTGGGAGCACTTCCAGGGCGGCGAACAGAGTCGTTGTGCCATTGCGTTTGTAGTCGTGAGTCATCGTGCCGCAACGGCCCTTCTTCAGCGGCAAGCCGGGTGGGGTGCGGTCCAGCGCCTGGATT
>JBEKHV010000026.1:0-54193 GCA_050012095.1 Bryobacteraceae bacterium
GGTTTCCGTGGCGTTGCCGAGTTGCAGTTGCGCGTCGACTTGCACGGTCGCATTGATGCGGACTTCTATCGGGGTCCGCTCGAAAACCTTGAAACCCGCGTGCTCCGCGCGCAAGGTGTACATGCCCGGCTGAAGGTAGGGCATCGTGTAGAGGCCGTCCGTATTGGAGTCCGCCGTGACGTGAGTGTTGGTTTCGGTATTGGTCACATTCACGTGCGCGCCTGGTACGGCCGCGCCGCTCGGGTCCAACACCCGGCCCGTGATCGTCCCACGGTATTCCTGGCCGAATAGCGCCATGGCCAGGAAGAGGGTGAGAATCGCAAACATCGTTATTCGAAGTTTCACAACCGTTTCTCCTTTGACGACCGGAATCCCCGCCGTCGTCTCGATAAAATAAATCCATAAACTGCGTTGTTCGTTTGGGCCAATCGCCGGCGCCTCAGGCGCGCCAGCGAACTCCCACATCCAGCGCCTTTCTGGCGTACTCAAAGCTTCGCTCCAGATCGACGCGTTCCTGCGCCAGTAAGGCGGCGCGATACTCAGGCGGCTGATTCTGGCCACGGCCACCGATGAGCATAGGCCCCAGCAAGGGATGACCTTTCTTCGCGAGTTCCACGAAGCGCGCAAAGTCGGCCGCCAACATGTTCGGATACGGCTTCCAAAACTCCGGCTCGAAGTAGGGCATGATCCGGGGCCCATCGCCCGTGATTACCTCAAGCTGGAACGTGACCTTTGGACACACCCTGCGATAGCACTCCATGATGGCCTTGAAATCGACGGAACCGTCGCCTAGGACCACCCATTGAACCACCGCGCCTCGCGGGTGTTCATACACCACTGAATCGCGCATGTGCGTCGTCAGCGCATAAGGGCCGAGCACCTCCATTGTCATGAGTGGATCTTCGGCAACCCACACGGGATTGCCGGTATCGAGATTGACGCCCACGAAATCCGTACCCGCTTCCGTAACGAGTGTCTTCAGCTCCCGCGCCAGCAAATCGCCGGCGTGGTTTTCAATGGCGAACTTGACTTGCAGGTCGAGAGCCTCCGGCCGCAACGCCTTCAGCAACTTGACCGTATTCTCGATGTGCCCCTCGACGGGGATCGGTCCCAGGCGGTCCCGGTTGGCGCCCAGAAAGCAGCGCATGACCTTGGAGCCCACCGCGTGGGCCACTTGCAGCCCCTTGCGGACCTGCTCGACCGGATCCCCCGCCGCCTTGTTGAAACTGCTCGAGCTCGGGCAGATCGAATCCATGCCGGTCTGGAGCAGGATGCCGAGCTGGGCGGCGCGGTCTTTCACCTTCTGGAGGTAGGCCGGCTCCAAGCTTTCGAAGTTGCCCAAGCTCGACAATTGGACGGTATCGAGCTTCTGGCTGTCGGCGTAGTCCAGGAGCTGGAACGCTTTCCACTGAAGGCGGTTCAGCGACCAGGTATCGAAACCCAGCAGAATGGGCGCGGCGGCCGCCTGTTGAGCCTGCGCCGCCGACGCGGCCAAGGCCCCCGAAGCGGCTTGTAAAAACGTTCGCCGTTGCATCACGTTTCCCACACCCCTTATGGGGTGGGCTTCCAGCCGCCGGTTAGACCGGCTTCATCCCGTTCGCGTCCCAACCGAAGGACCGCCCTTGCTGGATCGCCAAAAGCGCCAGAAGCAAGGGAAGCGTGGAGTAAAACCCGGTCTCCATGTCGCAGACGGTCTTTTGTCTGGACTTGACGCAATCCAGGAAATTCCGCACATGCCGCGGGCTTCCTTCTTCTACGTGGTCGTCAAACTTCGTGGGTTGGGTGGTTGCCACAGGCGCCGGCTGCGGCGCGGCGGCCCCTCCACCTCCCCTTCCTCCCCGCCCGCCGGACCTCATCGTGAGACGGTACCCGCGGCGGTTCACCAGCAGGACGCCTCGGGAACCGTAGAAGTAGTCGCCACCTTGCGCGTCCGTGCCGAAGAAGGGTTCCGCCCCGGCCACGCAAAGGTCCGGGTCCGGCGGAACGGTGTTGGTGAACGATATGAGGAAGTTCTTATATTGCCACGAGCAAATGAAGGCGTTGGGCACTTGTTCATGGTCGGGATTCTCAACATTCAAGTACTGCGCCGACGCGCTGGAGAGCAGAGGCGCATTGGCGCCGCCCGGGTCGAGAACTGCGCGCGCGGTATCGACCAAATGGACGCCCCAGTCCGTAATGAGACCGCCGCCGTAATCGTAGAAACCGCGCCAGTTCCTTTGGCGGGCGGGCGTGTAGGGATGCCGCGGGGCGGGCCCCTGCCAAGCGTCCCAGTCCAAGTCCGCCGGGGGATCGCTGGGGGGCTGGGGAGCTTGGTAGTAGCCACCGCCAAAGAAGATGACCGCGTGAGTCACGGGGCCAATGACCCCTTCCTGGATCATCTTGGCGCACTCCTGGAAGTGAGGCCAACTGCGCTGCTGCGTGCCGACCTGCACAATGCGCTGATACTTCCGGCTGGCGTCCAACATCCGTTGGGCGGCGGGAACTGCGTTCGATAAAGGTTTCTCGACGTAAATGTCCTTGCCCGCGGCCATGGCGTCCACCGCGATCGGCGAATGCCAATGGTCGGGAGTGGCGATCAGAACGGCGTCGATATCCTTTCGATCCAGCACGCGCCGGTAATCGCCAAAGGAGGCCACGCTGCCTCCAATCGTTTTCGCGGCTGTTTCAACCCTGCTCTTCGCGACGTCGCAAACAGCGACGACCGCGCAGTCCTGGTTCTGAACGAACCGGCCCATGTCAGCCGTGCCGCGGGTACCCACACCGATGACCCCTAGCTGCACTCTGTCGTTGGCGCCCAGGACGCTCTTCGAAGCTGCCATCGCGGCGGCGGAAGTTCGCAGGAACTGTCGTCTGCTTTCCATGCTTCCTCCTGTTCTTACAAGAAAATCTGTAGGTCTTTTCCGGAGCCGAACGGTTCCGAGCATTGATGCGACTCTAACATTTTGGACCCCACGCGGCTCCCACCACGCGATGTAACAATTAGGAGAATACGGTAGCTTTTGCTGAATGTCAAGGGCCAATAATGCGACCGGAAGGTGTGAAATAATCGGCCGGAACGTGCTTCCAGAGACTTACGTTGTGGAAAAGTGGCGAGTTTTCGATTTTTCCATACGTTTCCGTCAAGCCGTTTCGGGCTGCATTTACCCGAGGGCGCGCGAACGGAATAAGCCTGAATCCCGAAGTTCGGCCGTGCAAACCGGGTAAAGGCTAGCGACAACAGAGAGGTGGAGGCAAACACCCCGGACAAAACAGTTCCGCGGGAAATCGCCCAACCGTATCGATCCAACCGACACGTTCTTAGCGTTCCCGATGGTGGCGCCGGCAGGCGCCACCGAAGCCGCATTTCGCAGCGTGCTGCCGCTGTTCAATCCGCTCTCCGAGTTCCAGCGGGGCCCAATGATTTCGGGCGCCACCCACCAGGTGGTCTGCTTGGCCATCACCTTCAACAGCACGTCTTGAACTTTCATCATCCGCTCCATCCCGGCGGCCGGGTACTGCTGGATTTCGTCCGCTACCCAGCATCGCCCGCTCCGGCCAAAGCGGACAGATCGCGTGTAAACTCGACCGGACAACTCACATACTCGCGACACAGGCTAATAATACAAGCTAAAAGTGCCTTGACAGTCCGCCGTAATGGGGGCATGGTCCGGCGGATCGATGCCCTGGCGGTGGCGACCGGGTAGCAGGGAGGCGATGACAAAGCAAAAACCAAGCAGACCAGGGATGGGGGCCGGAGGGTTGTTTATGGAAATGGCTGAAAAGAAGCAACTTGCCGATTTCTGTTTTTGGGGGCGGGCGGAATTGGTGTCTGGCGGAGCCAAAAGACGGCGTTTTGCAGCAAAAGTACCAAGACCATCGACCTTGGAGAATCAAGAGTTGCCGACCCGTGATTGACTCAGCCCAGCCCAGGAGCCAAAATGGAAAATGAGCCGAAGCGCGATGAAAGACCGCCCGTCTGCCCGCAAAGCGGCAAACCGTAAGGTGGCGGGGCGCAAGAGCCGCTCGGTTTCCGGACAGTCCTCTGCCGGCGCCATGCCACCCGTTCCATTGACCGCGCGCACGGATTCGTTCCTCTCGAAGCGTGTTCTGCTGGCTTGCCTGATTTTGATTGCGGCGATCGTCACGGTATACGCTCCCGTGCGCCACTTCGGATTCCTACAGTGGGACGATCCGGACTACGTCACGGATAATGTCCATGTTGCTCAAGGGTTGACATGGCAGGGCGCCCGGTGGGCTTTGACGTCTTCGGATGCAGCCAACTGGCATCCGGTGACCTGGCTGTCGCACATGCTCGACGTGCAGCTTTACGGAATGAACGCGGGGCCTCAGCACGTGACGAGTCTGCTCATCCATATTCTCAACGCCCTGCTGCTGTTCGGCTTGCTTTACCGGATGACGGGGGCGTGGGGCCGCAGTATGTTCGTCGCGGGGCTGTTCGCCGTGCACCCGCTGCATGTGGAATCGGTGGCTTGGATTTCGGAGCGGAAAGACGTTCTGAGCACGCTGTTTTGGATGCTCGCCATGTGGGCCTATGTGGCGTACGTCCGGCGGCCTGGGCTGTGGCGGTACTTGCTGGTGGTTCTGTGGTTTGGGTTGGGCCTGATGGCGAAGCCCATGCTGGTGACGCTTCCGTTTGTGCTGCTGCTGCTGGATGTCTGGCCGTTGCGGCGGGTCGATCTGGGGGGCGGGGCGGGCCGGTCCGGGCTGGCGGCGCTCCGGCGGCAGGGGCCCGGCCTGCTGCGATTGCTGAGGGAAAAACTCCCGCTATTCGCCCTCGCCGCGATCTCGAGCGTCGTGACCCTTCTGGCCCAAAGGCATGAGGGCGCTATCTTCGGACTTGAGGGACTTCCGCTGGGTCTCCGGCTGGCCAATGCGCTAGCGTCGTATCTGGCTTACATCGGTAAGATGTTGTGGCCTGTAAGGCTGGCCGCCTTCTATCCGATCCCAACCTCGACGCCAATCTGGCAGGCATCGCTCGGCGCCCTCGTGCTGATCGGAGTGACCGTCTTGGCGATTCGCGCGGGCCGGCGCCGCGCCTACTTTCTGGTGGGCTGGCTCTGGTATGTGGGAACGCTCATCCCGGTAATTGGCCTGGTGCAGGTGGGCAATCAGTCCATGGCCGACCGCTATACCTATGTCCCGCTGATTGGACTGTTTCTCATTATTGCTTGGGGGGCGGCGGAGCTCGCGGCTCGTTGGCGGCCCAGCAGGTTGGCGCTTCCGGTCGCGGCGGTGTGCGTAGGGCTGGCGTGCGCGGCTGTGGCAAGGGCCCAGGTCCGATACTGGGGCGACGGTATCGCTCTCTGGGAACATGCACTGGACGTGACCGACGACAATGCGAAGGCTCAGGACAACCTGGGAGTGGCTCTCGACCACCAGGGAAGATTCGATGAGGCCGTCCAGCACCTCGTCGAGGCCGTGCGCCTCAAGCCCGACGTCGCGGAGACTCACGACAACCTGGGAGTGGCTCTGGCCCACCAGGGAAAACTCGACGAGGCCGTCCAGCATCTCGTCGAGGCCGTGCGCCTCAAGCCCGACTACGCGGAGGCTCAGAACAACCTGGGACTGGCGCTGATGTACCAGGGAAAACTCGATGAGGCCGTCCAGCACCTCGTCGAGGCCGTGCGCCTCAATCCCGACGTCGCGGAGGCTCAGAACAATCTGGGAGTGGCTCTCGCCCACCAGGGAAAACTCGACGAGGCCGTCCAGCACTTCGTCGCGGCCCTGCGAATCAAGCCTAACTTCGCGGGGGCTCACGACAATCTGAAGGCGGCCCAGGCCATCCAGGGAAAACACGCTGATTCCTAATGGCTCATCTAAAGAGGCGTGTTTATGGCCCAGCGTGCAAACCAAGACAAGGGCACTGGCGAGATCCGCACCTTGCGGCAACTTGAAGAGCTACTCACCCTCATTGCCAAGAGTCGGACCTTCAAATGGGCTTGACTCGCAGTCAGTTGTCTTGTTTTGTGTGAGTTATGTGGGGCCACGGTCCCTCTCGGGTAGGGTCTTTGCGGCTTCGGCGATCCCCGCTGCCGGCCCCGGCCAGCCCCAACTGCCCGCGACAAGCCCGAAATTTCGCCAAAAAGACCCCTTGACAGTCCTCGCTAATGGGGTTATGATCGACTCCGATAGCAATTCGATTAGTCTCGAATCTTTTCAGCGTTTAAGTGAGCAAGCAAGTTAAGGGCCGCGATGGTGGCGAACCAACGGTTGGCGTAGGCTCTTGTTTGCCGGCGACAGCGCATCGGGGGCATGTGGGGGTTCTGTCCGATAACGCCCAGGCACAGCGGTTAAGCCCGGAACGCGAGGGCGCCGCTGCCTTCCTCTTGTCAACGACGAAAAACCAATTCGGAGTTCCCTACAACAAAGCACCACTTTAGAGGAGACAGGTTATGTTTTCACAGCGAGTATTCCGCGTCGTACTATTAGCCGCTCTGTTCGCTCTGTGCCTGACGGCTCAGACCGGAAACGGCATGGTTCAAGGCACGGTCAAAGATAGTAGCGGGGCTGCCATTCCGGGAGCGACCGTGACCCTCGTGAACACCGCCACCATGGTGGAGACTTCGACAAAGACCAACGACGTCGGCCTCTTCGTGTTCCCGCCAGTGGTGCCGGGCAACTACACCATTGCCGCGCAATCGGCGGGCATGGAGACCTGGAGGGGCAGCTTTATACTGCCGGCGGGGCAGACGAGGGAAGTCAGCCCGGTCCTGAAAGTGGGGGCCGTGACCACGCAAGTCACCGTAGCCGGGGAGGTTGCTCCCCTGGTTCCGACCACGGATGCGACCCTTTCCCGTGATCTGGAGCGCACCCGCATTGAGCAATTGCCCTCGGACGGGCGCAGCGTTCAACAACTTGCGCAGGTTTCCACGCCTGGTATGTACGCGGGAATCGACGGCGCCACCAACGGAACGCCAGGCAGCCTCAACCCCATCGACACCGGGCTGCGCGACGCGGTGGAGTTGTACCAGGATGGCGCGGTAAAAAGGAACCGCGACGTGGGGGACTGGGCCGGACGGATGCCCGGCGTGGACAGCGTGGACGAGATGCACGTGGAGATCAGCATGTCCTCGGCCCAGTTCGACCGCCCCGCCTCGGTAATCCTCTCGACAAAGGGCGGGACCAACAACCTTCACGGAACCGCGTTCGAGACGAACCGGACCAGCGGAGTCGGGGTGGCCCGCCGCCGCCAGGATTTCTTCGCCACCGGCAAGCCCCCGCACCTTGTCCGCAACGAATACGGCGTATCGGTGGGCGGTCCGGTTTATATTCCGAAGGTTTACAACGGCAAGAACAAGACGTTCTTCTTCAGTTCGTTTGAGATCTTCTCCCTTCGCAGCCAATCGACCCTTCAAACGTCGATGCCGACCATGGCCCAGCGGAACGGCGACTACAGCGACGGGTTGCTCGACAGCCAAGGCCGGACGACCCTGATCTACGACCCCCTGAGCACGGGACCGGCCCCCACGTGGACGCGCACGCCGTTTCCGAACAACGTCATGCCGGCGAGCAGCATCAGCCCCAACGCCAAGTATCTGTACAGCATCATGCCGGTTCCCAACCAGCCCACTGTCAACCCCAACATCGGCAACAACTACTTCGGCGTTAGCGAAACCGACACCGACGACAAGATGAGCACCAGTCGCATCGACCACCGTTTTGGCGAACGCGACCAGATATTCGGCCGATTCTCGCGCGACTTCGACAATAACATTTACACACAAGGCACGCCGACAATCACGCCACACCAGACCTCTCTGGACGAGGTTTACAATTACTATGGCGACAACAACGCCGTGGGAACGTGGACGCACTCGTTTTCGCCCAGCTTCGTGAGCGCGACGAAGGTCTCTTGGTCGCACGAGTTCAAGTTCACGGGCTCCCCTACGGATCCCAAGATTGGGAACGTGACCGACTATCTGGGCGAGCCTAATCCCCAAAACTACACGTTGACGGCGTATCAGGGCAGCGGCCAGGGTTTTGGCACGTCCTTCACGGTGCAGCAAGCGCGCCAGAACACCTCGAATATTTGGATGCTTGACGAGGACTTGACGCGCCAGTACGGCCGGCATCAGCTCCAGTTCGGCGGCAGAGCCCACATCGAGATGCTCAACGTGTTGATCGACCAGCCCACGGCCTCGGTCGGCTACGATAATCTGGCCACGGCCCTGTACGATCCGACCAGTGGATCGGCGTACAGCGCCAAGCCGTTCACCGGCTTTAACGGGGCGGCCTTCTTCCTGGGCGACGTCGGCTCGCTTCAGGTGACGACGAAGCGTCCCCCGTGGGATCTGGTCTACAAAGAGTACGCCGCGTACATTCAGGACAATTGGAAGGCGAGTTCCAGGCTGACCTTGAACTTCGGCCTGCGCTACGAAAACCAGCCCGCGATGGCCATCTCCGGGAATTTTAACTTAGGGTTCGATCAGAACACGGACTCGATGGTGCTGGGCCGATCGCTCTCGGATATGTATCAGGCCCAAATGACTACGCCTGTCGTTATAGCCGGGATGCAGAACATTGGCGTAAAGTTCGAGACGCCGCAGCAAGCGGGCCTGCCGGCGGGTTTGATATATGGCAACCCCCTCATGTTCTTTCCGCGATTGGGGGTGGCATACCGGCTCGGCGACAACGTGAAGCCCTTTATGTTGCGCGGGGGCTGGGGCGTCTACGACTCCCAGACGGCCTTGCGCACATGGGACACCAGCCTTGGCAACGGGATGCCCTATTCCTATCCTGTCAAGTACTCGGTCAGCAATCAGTCGCTGGTGGGGCTGATCCCCGCCGCGGATGGTTTGCCGAATTACGAGCTGCGGACGGTTCCCCAGATGGTTGCGGGCGTCAATACCCGGCACATTCTGGACAATCCCGCCTTCACGACCATCACGCCGGGGTGTTGCTCGGTGGGATACTTCGATCCCCATCAAAAAGTCGTCCGCGACCAGGAATGGAACTTCTCCATAGGGCACGAGTTCTTCCAAGGTATCGTGGTCACGGCCAGCTACACGGGCACGCACGGCGCGAACCTTCCGTCGAACAACAATTTCAACTCCGCCCCGAACGATTACGTGTGGTACGCGAATACCGGCGGTCAGCTGAAGCCCACCGGTCTCTACGCCTCGACGGGAGAGAACCCCTACGACCAGAAGACCTACGGCAGTATCAACGAGTACCTCACGAGGGGCCATTCCAACGCGGAGAGCGCCACGATCGAAGTGCAGCGGCGGTTCTCGCACGGCTACGGATTCCAGTGGTACTACGAGTTGACCAACGCGTTCACGGAGACCACCTTGACGGGAAATGGGGGCGGGACGAGCGTGGCGCCGCTTCAGGATTTCTTAACGAGCGCCAACCTGCCAACCGATTTCGACCAGCGGAACCAGTTTCTCAATTACACTCGAGATTCGGCGATACCCCACCAATTTATGCAGTGGAACTGGGTGGCGGATCTTCCGATCGGGCGTGGCGAACTGCTGGCCAGCCACGCGGGGAAGGTGCTGAACGGGATCATCGGCGGCTGGCAGCTCGCCGGGACGGGTTCCTACAAGAGCCGGTACTGGAGTCTGGATACCAGCAACTATGGCTTGATCCAGCAAATGCAGGAGTACGGAGTCAAAGAATTCCCGATTAAGAACTGCACCGGCGGCACGTGCCTCCCGGGTTACCTTGCCGCGAACGGATACATTTCGGTGCCGACGATCAACCGAACGAACGCGGCCGGTCAGTGCACCGGGATTTGCGGCATACCGTCGACTTACGTGCCGTACAGCCTGCCGTTGATTACTTACGGCCAAACGGCTCTGCCGGCCAATGCTCCCTCCAACACGGTTCTTTCCACATACTGGGAAACCCAGAACGTGTGGTTCAAGCTCCAGGATGGCAGCAATGTCCGGACCACCATCAACACGAACCTCCCCGCGTTGCGGAATCAGAGCGTGGCGGGGCCGTGGCAGTTCGGTCTGAATGCATCCTTGTTCAAGGTGTTTGACGTGACGGAAAGGGTCAAACTACGATTCAACGCCGACTTCTTCAACGTATTGAACAACCCGGGCCTTGGGACGCCGGGCAGCAACGGTATCATCAGCGTGCAAAGCTCCACCAACGGAGCGCGCGACCTTCAGCTCACGTTACGGCTGAGTTGGTAACAGGCAAGACCAAACAAGCGGTTGCCAGGCGAGCGGCGGCGTAACCGCCGCTCGTTCCTGAGCGGCAGTCTGGCGAAGTTTTCCATCGCCCCCAGTAGCCGGGACGGGTATCCCGAGCGCTGGGGGCGTCTTTCTTCATGCAGCCGCCGGCCCTCCGCGCCACGCCTTGATTCGCAATCAGGTGTCTTGTTTTGTGTGAGTTATGTGGGGCCACGGTCCCTCTCGGGTAGGGTCTTTGCGGCTTCGGCGATCCCCGCTGCCGGCCCCGGCCAGCCCCCGCGACAAACCCGAAGCCAAAAAAGACTCTTGATTCTCCTCCCGAATCGGGTTACTATATGTTCCGGTATTAAGTTCGTTTAGTCTCGAATTCCGATTGTCAGGCAAGTTTAGGGCCGCGATGGCGGTGGATGACCGGTTGAGGGCCGCGCTTGGCTGATAGCGGCGCTGTGGGTCTGTTGTGCCCGGCGAAACCCCGGCGCGGCTGCAAGGTCGGTAATGCGTGCAGGACGTCAACAGCGCTTGCTCAGGTTCCCGGAACGAGAAGGCGCTGCTTCCTTCGTCTCGATTAACGACGAAAAACCAATTCGGAACAACGCATCATTTGGAGGAGACGGGTTATGTTTTCACGACGAGTATTCCGTTTCGCACTGTTGGCCGCTCTGTTCGCTCTGACCTTGACGGCCCAGACCGGAAGCGGCAGAGTTCAAGGCACAGTCAAAGATAGTAGCGGGGCTTCCATTCCGGGAGCGACCGTGACCCTTAATCACACGGCCACGGCGAGGCAGTATACGACGACCACCAACAGCGTCGGGCTTTTCCTCTTCCCGCCGGTCCAGCCTGGTAACTATGAGATCACCGTGCAGTCGCAGGGCATGGAGACGTGGAAAGGAACCTTTCTGTTGGAGGTTGGCCAGACAGCGGAAATCAGTCCCACTTTGAAGGTGGGGGCGGTGACCACGCAGGTCACCGTAGCCGGGGAGGTCGCCCCCCTGGTTCCGACTTCCGATCCCACCATCTCGAGAACGCTCGAGCAGGCCCGTATGAACGACTTGCCGTCGGACGGGCGCAGCATCGCGAATCTGGTGATGCTAGAGACGCCGACTTTCTTTGGCGGACAGGACGGCAACATCAACCCGATCGATGCGGGGATGCGCGACGCCGTGGAGTTGTACCAGGACGGCGCCGTCATCAAGAACCGCGACGTGGGCGATTGGAGCGGACGGTTGATGGGCGAGGACAGCGTCCAGGAGATCCGGGTGGAAAGCACCCTTTCCTCGGCCCAGTTCGAACGGCCGGGCTCGGTTATCCTTTCGACGAAGAGCGGTACCAACAGCATCCACGGCAGTCTCTTTGAGACCTTGCGGGATAGCAGCGTCGGCGTCGCTCGCAAGCGCACGGACGTCTGGACCAAGGCCCCGCATTACGTCCGCAACGAACCGGGCGGTTCCGTGGGCGGTCCGGTGTGGATTCCAAAGCTCTACAACGGAAAGAACAAGACGTTCTTCTTCACCTCGTTTGAGCAACAGCGCATCGCCCAATCTTCCACCAACACCTCGGCGGTCGCGACCGACGCCATGCGGCAAGGCAACTTCAGCAATTTCACAGACACCCTGGGCCGGTACACGCAACTCTACGACCCCTTGTCTACCGGACCGGCGCCGAATTATGTGCGGACGCCGTTCGCGGGTAACATCATCCCGCAGACCCGCGAAAGCCCCAATGCCAAGTACCTGTACAGCATCATGCCGGAGCCGTTTTATACCAATATCAACCCCTACACCGGCAGCAACTATTACGGCGTGGGTCCCAATTTCCAGCACGACTGGATGAGCACCAGCCGCATCGATCACCGGATCGGCGACCGCGACCAGATCTTCGGCCGGGTCTCCCGCAACGTGGACAATTACATTTACCTGAACGGCCTGCCGACCTTAACGCCTTACACCAATTCCGCGAATATGGTCCTGAATTATTACGGCGACACCAGCATCGCCGGGGAGTGGAACCACTCGTTCTCGCCCACCTTCCTGAGCCAGATGCAGGTCTCCTGGTCGCGCGAGTACAAGTTCACCGGCTCCCCCTCCTCTCCCGACACCGGCAATCTGGCCGATTATCTCGGCATGCCGAATATCGGGGGCTCCCCGCTGACGGCCTATCAGACCAGCGGCGTGAGTTACGGCAGCTACTCGGTGCAGCAGGCGCGCCAGAACACCACGAATATTTACCTGTTCACCGAGAACCTCACGAAAATGGTCGGCAAGCATCAGCTTCAGTTCGGCGGCCAAGTTCACTGGGAGCTCCTCAACGTGTGGATCGACCAACCCACGTGCACCATTAGCTACGACAGCCAGCCCACGGCGTTGTTGGACCCCAGCAGCGTCGCCTCAAAGACCTATACCGCCACGAATTTCACCGGCAACGCCACCGCGAGCTTCTTCATGGGCTATGTCGGCACTTTCAAGCAGACCACCAAGCGCCCCGCCTGGGACTTGCAGGACAAGATGTTCTCGGGATACTTCCAGGACAACTGGAAAGCCACTCCCAGGCTGACCCTGAACCTCGGCCTGCGCTACGAGAACATGCCGCCCGAGAGCATCGACGGCAACTACACCGTGGGCTACGACCAGACCCACGATAAGATGATCATTGGCCGCTCGCTGGCGGATATGGAGACCAACGGTTACGCGACTCCCACGGTGGTAAGCCAGTTGCAAGCGGTTGGCGCGCAATTCGAGACGGCGGACCAGGCCGGCCTCCCGGCGGGCCAGGTCTACGGCAATCCGTGGCTCTTCGCGCCGCGCGCGGGATTCGCCTACCGCGTGGGCGATAACGTGAAGCCTCTGATGTTGCGCGGAGGCTTGGGCCTGTACGACGCCCAGTCGGCCTTGCGCACCTGGGACAACCTCACCGGCAGCGGCATACCCTACGGCTACCCGCTCCAGTATTCCGTCAACAACACGGCGCTCGTGGGCGCGGTGCCGGGAGTGGATGGTTATGCGAACCTGGAGCTGCGGCAGGCTCCCACGTACATCGCCGGCGTCAACACCCGGAACGTACTGAGCAACCCGGCTTTCGTCAGCATCACTCCGGGTTGCTGCGCGCTGCAATTCGACGATCCCAATCAGCACCCCACCCGCGACACGGAGTGGAATTTCTCCATCGGGCGCGAGATCCTGGCTGGCACGGTGGTTACCGCCAGCGTCGTGGGCACCCACGCGTGGAACATTCCCCAGAACGTTAATATCAACGGCGCCCCGGGCGACTATGTCTGGTACACGAATACGGGCGGCCAGCCGTTAGTAACCGGTACGTACTCCGGGACCTTTAGAAATGCCCTTGACACCACGACGTACGGCAGCATAACCGAGTACATGACGAGAGCCTACTCCAACGCGAATCTGTGGACCCTCGAGGCGGAGCGGCGCTACGCCCATGGCTACGGATTCCAGTTGGCCTACGTCATGAGCAACGCATTCACCGAGTCCACCCTGGTAGGAAACGGGGGCGGGACGGGCGTTGGGCCGGTATCCACCTACTTGACGGGCACGGTCCCCACGGATTTTGACGCGCGGAACCGTTTTCTGAATTACGTCCGGGACACGGCGATCCCCAAACACCAGGTGAGATGGAACTGGGTGATGGATCTTCCGTTCGGACGCGGCCACTTGCTGGCCAGCCACGCCGGGAAGATTCTGAACGGCGTGATTGGCGGCTGGCAGATCGCCGGCACGGGTAACTACCAGAGCCGGTGGTGGTCCCCTTCGACCAGCAACTACGGCTACGTAGGCCCCGTGCAGGTCTACGGAAAACAATACTTCGTTCACGACTGCACAAACCAAGCCAAGTGCGTGCCGGAGTACCTGTACTCGAACGGCTACATTTCGCCGCCGCTCATCAACCGCACCGACGCCAGCGGCAATTGTAATGGGATTTGCGGCATTCCGTCCAGCTACACCCCGGAAAGCCTGCCGTTAATCACCTACGGCCAGACGGCTCTGCCGGCCCACGCTCCCTCCAATACGGTCTTGTCGACATACTGGGAGACCAACAACGTCTGGATCCCGCTGACGAACGGCACCGTCGTGCGGACTGGCTATGGCGTGACCACCCCCATCATGAATCATGTGAATTTCGTGGGCCCGTGGTCGTTCACTTTGAACGCGTCGGCGTTCAAGGTCTTCAACATCACGGAGGCGGCGAAACTGCGATTCAACGCCGACTTCTTCAACGTGTTGAACAACCCCGGCCTCGGCTTGTCGCAAACCTACCTGAACGCGGCGAGCAATTCGAACGGGGCTCGCTTCCTTCAGCTCACGTTGCGGTTGACGTGGTAAGGGGTAAGACCAGCCATTCGGCTATCAGGCGAGCGGCGGCGTAATGAACCGCCGCTCGTTTCCGAGTTGAGTTTTTCGAAGCCCCAGGGGGCGGGATTGAATCCCGGCCCCTGGGGCTTTTTGCTGGCAATTTTGGTAGCGCCTGAGGGTAATGTTCAGCCGCTACCCAGGTTTGCTATCGGCCCGCGACAGGTGGTAAAATCCGAATCGAGAACAGCTTGTACTACCGCGACGGCGTGGAGGGGGACCTCGACGGTCGTTGACTGCGGGCGGGCGCGATGTGCGCCGGCGCGCTGAAAGCTTTCCGCCCATCGAGACCGTGTGGGGTTGGGAGGTTTAGCCGTTGCAAGCCCGGTAGCCGGCTTGGGAAAAGGGAGATGTGAACATGGACAGAAGACAGTTTCTCAAAAATTCAGGGGTCGGACTGGGTTCCTTGGTATCCGCTGAAGCCGCCGAGCGCGCGTCGGCGCAGAACCAGGGAGCAGCCCCAAACAATGGCGCTCCAGGGAAGGTCGGCAGGCCTGTTCGGGCCGTGAGCATCGGCTTTAAACAGGGCCTCCCCTTGGACCAAATCGCCGCCTTGGTGGACAAAGAAGGGGCGCGCGGCGCGGATATCATCGCGCTGCCGGAAACCTGCCGGGGCCAGAACAGCAGGACCCAGGAGCCTTTGGACGGCCCCACCATCACGGCCATGAGCGCTTTGGCCAGCAAACACCAAACCTACATCGTCTGTCCCATCGATCGGAAGGACGGGGCGCGGCGTTTCAACACCCAAGTCCTGATCGACCGGCGCGGCAAGGTGGCCGCCAAGTATGACAAGATGTACCCTTACTGGTCGGAGTTCGCCGCGAACCAAGTCCCCCCTGTCCAGCCCGGTGAATCGGTTACGGTGGTCTCGACCGATTTCGGCCGCGTCGGCCTGGCGATCTGCTTCGACGCGAATTGGGCGCCATTGTGGCAGCGGATCGGGGATTTCGGGGCGGAGCTGGTGATCTGGTCCAGCGCTTACTCGGCGGGCCGGTCGCTTCAATCGCACGCCATTCAGCACAACTATTACATCATGAGCTCGACGCAGGTTCCCGATTGTCTGGTGTTTGACATCGATGGCGAGCAGCTTCTCTACGAGCACAACAATGTGGCCGACAACATTAATGTCTCCCGTCACACGTTCGACCTGGACCGCTGCGTGTTCCACCAGGACTTCAACCTGCCTACGAAGCTCGCGAACCTCCTCAAGGAGCACGGAGACGACGTCGAGCGCGAGAAGTGGCTTCCGCAGGAAGGATGGTTCGTGCTCCGAGCGAAGCGCCCGGGAGTCAGCGCGCGCGAATTGGCCCAGAAAGGCGGGTTGGAAGAACGGCGGCCCTATATCAACCGGAGCCGTAGCGAGCTCGATATGCGGCGAGGGTGGCAATTCTCCTGACCTTGACAACGGAGTTGCTCGCGGGCGATTCGAAAAATGAGGATGGAATGAAACTGGAAGGAAAGGTTTGTCTGATCACGGGAGGGAGCAGCGGCATAGGCGCAGCTACCGCCCGCGAGTTCGCGTCGCGCGGGGCGGATATCGCGGTGTGCGGTCTTCCGTCCGATGACGCGCTCGCCCAGGGCGTGAAACGAGATGTGGAAGCCCTGAACCACAAGGCCGTGACCATCGTGGGTGACGTAGCGGATCCCGCCGAAGCGGCCCGCTGCGTGCAGCAGACGGTCGCTTCATTGGGGAGGCTGGATGTGCTCGTCCATTGCGCGGGCGGCGCCGCGCCAGGCTCCTTGCTCGAAGTGGATCCCCAAGTTTGGTACAAGGCCTTCGACATCCACGTTCATGCCGCGTTTCATCTTGCCCGGGCCGCGGTTCCACACATGATCAAGGGCGGCGGGGGCGCGATCCTGCTGATTTCTTCGGCCGCCGGCGCGCGGGGCTGCGCGGGCGCGATCGCCTACGGCGTGGTGAAAGGCGCCATACCGCAATTCACGCGCGCGATGGCGCGCGAGCTGGCCGATCACAATATCCGCGTGAATTGCGTTTCTCCCGGCGTCATTCGAACGCGATTTCAGAGTTACCTCACGCCCGAACAGGTCCAAAACAACGTGCGGAACCGCATACCGCTTCACCGTGAAGGAAAGCCGGAGGACGTGGCGGCGGCGCTTGCCGCCTTAGCCGAGAACGATTTCATTACCGGCGCCGAAATCCCGGTGGATGGCGGCATGGCTATGCGAATGGTGTGACGCCCCGGCGATCCGCCGTCTGCCTGCGGGGACGCAGCAGAGGCGTCGGTGAAAGGCTCTTGCATTCTGCTAGAATTGCCGAGGCGAACGCGCGATCGCTTTCGCCAGTGCGGGTTATAGTCAGGACCAAATCCCATTGGGGAGATCTCGATTCGTGTCAAAGACAAACAGCGCCAGCCTCGGGGCGGACAACGCCGGCGTGACCGCAGCGTCGCCCTATCGCTGGGTCATGATCGGTCTGGTTTTCTTCGCCACCTTCGTAGTCTATCTGGATCGTCAGGCCGTTTCCGTAGTAGCGCCGATCATTACCGAGCAGTTTCACATGACCAATGTGGCCTACTCGCGGGTCATCTTCGCGTTCATGCTGGCATACACGATCATGAACGGCGCTTCCGGCCCTATTCTGGACCGGATCGGCACCAAGGCTGGCTATGCCATTTTTATGGCTTGGTGGGCCATCGCCGCCCTGCTGCATGCGCTCGCCCGGGGCGCGACCAGTTTCGGCATCTATCGTTTCCTATTGGGGATGGGCGAGGCCGGCAACTGGCCCGCGGGCGTCAAGGTGGTTGCGGAGTGGTTTCCGGTAAAGGAGCGCGCGCTTGCGTCGGGCCTTTTCAATAGCGGCTCTTCCATTGGGGCCGTGCTGGGGCCGCCGCTTTTCGCCTGGATCGTTATTCAGTCGGGGTGGCAAACCTCGTTCTTGGTGGTTGGCGCCGCCGCTGTCGTTTGGCTCCTGATCTGGATATTCGTTTACTATGTTCCCGCCGATGCCAAGCCGGTCGCCGCGGAGCCGCCGGTCCCTGTTTGGACGCTCCTGCGGACGCGCTGGGTCCTCACGTTTACGGTGTCCAAAATTTTCAGCGATCCAGTCTGGTACTTTTACATTTTTTGGTTCCCGAAGTATCTGGAGAGCGCCCGGAACGTTGACATGGTGTTTATTAGAAATTACGCCTGGATTCCATTTTTGACGGGCGCCGCGGGCAATCTGATTGGCGGCGCGTGCTCCGCCGCCCTCCTCAACCGCGGGATCGCTGTGACGTGGGCGCGTAAGATCGCCGTCATGTTCTTCGCCCTGCTCATGACCTCGGCGATTCCGGCGGCGCTGGTGTCCAACGTCTTCCTCTCGATCGGGCTGATTTCTCTCGCCACGTTGGGATACACGGGAGCGCTGGCGAACATGCTGGCCATGCCGGCCGACATTTTCCCCAAGAACACCGTGGGTTCCATCTGGGGCCTGGCGAGCATGGGATCGGGCTTCGGCGGAATGGTGTTCGTTTTAGCGACGGGTTGGGTTGTGGACCACTATTCATACGTGCCGGTGTTCATCGGATTCGGAGTTCTGCCGGTCCTTGCGGCGTTAATCGTTTGGTCTCTGCCTAAAGTCAGCGGGTTACAGCCCGGAAAGGTGATGTCTTAGACTGTCATGCGAGCCTTATTACTCAAGGAATATAAGAAGTTCGAGATAACGGATATGCCCGAGCCGTCTGTCGGTTCCGACGAGGTGCTCGTGCGGGTGAAAGCCTGCGGCATCTGCGGAAGCGACGTTCACGGATACGACGGGAGCACGGGACGCAGGGTGCCTCCCGTGGTGATGGGGCATGAGGCTTCCGGAGTGGTGGTCAAAACCGGCAAGGAAGCTGGGCAGTTCAAGCCAGGAGATCGGGTCACATTCGATTCCACGGTCTATTGCGGACGTTGCTTCTACTGCCGGCGGGGAGAAGTCAATCTCTGCGACAACCGCAACGTGCTGGGAGTCTCGGTGGGCGACTATCGCCGCGACGGCGCATTTGCGGAGCTTGTCGCAGTACCGGAGCGCATCGTTTATCCTCTTCCGGACAATCTTTCGTTCGAGCACGCGGCGATGATCGAGCCCGTATCCGTGGCCATCCACGCGGTGAGCTTGACGCCGGTGAAGCTGGGCGACGTCGGCGTGGTGGTCGGCGCGGGGATGATCGGCCTGCTGGTGATTCAGGCGCTGCGCCTAGCCGGGTGCAGCCGGATCGTCGCCTCGGACCTGAGCGAGGACCGACTGAAGCTGGCCGCGAAATACGGGGCGGACCTCTGCCTGAACGCCGCCCAGTGCGATGTTCCGGAAGAGGTGCGGAACTACACCTCAGGGCGGGGCGCCGATATCGGAATGGAGGTGGTCGGGGCCACGCCGACCGTGCAATCCGCGCTGTCGAGCCTGCGGAAAGGCGCCGCTTTGACGCTGGTGGGCAATGTCTCGCCGAAGATTGAATTGCCGCTGCAGTGGGTCGTGACGCGGCAGATCCGCGTCCAGGGTTCCTGCGCCTCGGCGGGCGAATACCCGACGTGCATCGATCTGGTGGCGCGCAAAGCCATAAACGTCGAGCCCCTGATCAGCGCAGTTGCGCCTCTGGAGGAAGGGCAGGCTTGGTTCGACCGCCTGCATGGCGGAGAACTGAGTCTGATGAAGGTAATCTTGCACCCCTAGGGCTTGAGGATGCCCTTGACGATATGGCCGGTGTGCATTGCCTCGAAGCTTTCCGCCCATTGGTCGAGCGGTGAAACGCGCCCCAGAATGAGATCGAGATTGATCTTGCCGGCCGCCATCAACGAAATTACCTTCTCCCAAATCGGCCAGTTGTGCGAGAAGCTGCCTTGCAGCGTGACGGCCTTTTGCACGAGCGGGTCCAGGGAGAAATTGAGCGGTTGCGGGCCCCATCCGACCTTGGTGATGTGACCGGCGGGCCTGATTATGTCGAGCGCCAACTTCAGCGTCGGAGAGACGCCCGCGGCGTCGATCACGACGTCCAAGCCCAAACCGTCGCCGAAGTCTTTGACCCAAGCCCGGACGTCTTCGTTTTGCGCGCCGAGAACCGTGTCGGCCCCGATCTTCCGCGCTACCTCGAGCCGCTTGGCGTCGGCGGGGATGCCAACGACGATGAGTTGGCCCGCCCCAGATAGTTTGGCCATGACCGTGCAAAGCAGGCCGATGGCGCCAGGACCGATCACGGCCACGGAATCCCCTGGACGGATGTGGGACTGGACGCAAACCGCGCTATATGCCACGCAGCACGGCTCCGTCATCGCCGCTTTCTCGAAGACCAGCGAGCTCGGCAGGCGGTGCAGACAGCGAGCCGGCACGCGGACAAACTGCGCCATGGCGCCGTCTACGCCGTAGCCGAATCCGCGCCGTCCCGGGTCGAGGTTGTAAAGCCCCTGCCGGATGTACGCCGAGTCGGCGGGAAGCACAGCCGCGGTTTCGCTGACCACGCGATCGCCTTCCTTGAAGCCTTTTACGCGGCTGCCGCCCTTGGCGACGACGCCGGCGAACTCGTGGCCGAGCACGACGGGATAATTCACGGGCCAACTCTGGGTGCCCCAATACTGATGGAGGTCGCTGCCGCAGATGGAAGCCGCCTGCACAGATAGAAGAACATCCTCCTCGCCGATTTCGGGAACAGGCACTTCCCGCAGCTCGACTGAGCGAGGTTCCTTAGCGTAATTGACGAGACCGATCATGAAGGCTCCTGGCCACAAAGGATTGTCCGGGAATTGGGTCTTGCTTTCCCCGGATTACAACCAGGAGTATACCACCTTTTTCTGGCCGCATCCTTTGCCGGTCCCCCTCCCGACGGGCAGCGCTAGGCAGCATACGGTGGACGTCTCCCCAACGAAGATGGGACCGTTTTATTTTCAACGAATTGCCTGAAATTCCAGTGAAGACGCCGTCTCTTTATTGCCAGGCGGACGAGATCCCCGGACGGCGCGCGACGAAGCCCGCGACTCAGTCGAGTCTTTCCTTAGCCCGCAAGTAACCGCTACGTGAGCCGCGTCCGACGCCGCGGGACGGCCCCAGGTAGTATGGGAAACTTATGCTGGTCCCACTTCGAGGCCGGCGCTTAGGCCGCTGTCTTCGGCCCTTCGGGCTTTGGGGACAGACGTGCGTACAGCCAGCAGAATACCAAGCCGACGATAGCCGCACTGACAAAGCCATATACCAGGCCGATAACGCTGCCCAGGTACGTGACCGCGTAGCCGGGATAGACAGCCGACAGGTGCGCCAGCCCTCGGCCGGCGCCGCGCGCGGTTTCGATGAGAGTAAACACGAAGAGCAGGAATCCCCACAAGATTCCCGCGGCCAACGAAAAAGCCTTGCCGTTCATTGCGTGGTTCTCCTTCCCCGGTTCGATACTTGGCCCGGCGGCGCCCGCGCTTGCAAACGCTCGCGCGGCGGAGCATGGCTGGGTACTATTCTAATCGGATATTCAGGCCACTTTCAATGGCTTCGCGGCGAATGGCCAAGCTCGGTGCAAGCGTCACGGCAGAACAAGGAGTCCGGGCAAGATCCGGGAGGCGTGGCTGGGAGGCAGGGATTCGAACCCCGATACGCAGATCCAGAGTCTGCAGTCTTACCGTTAGACGACCTCCCAAGGGGTCAACTCGATTCTAGCAAAGCGCGCCGTGCGATTCCAGATTGAGCCGCGTAGTAAACTGAAACTTCAACATGAAGAAGGCGTTGCGGCTGGGCCTGCTGTGGGGCGCGGTGGCGTCGGCCGCAGGTGCGGTGGATTGGAAAGCGCTCCGTCCGCAGGGGTACGTCAGCGATTTCGCGGGCGTCGTCGATCCGGCCTCCAAGACCCAGTTGGAGGAGTACTGCGCCATCGTCGAAGGCTCCACGGGGGCCCAGATGGCGCTGGTCACGGTGGCCTCCCTGGAAGGCGAACCCATCGAAGACGTCGCCAACACGATCTTCCGCGCGTGGGGCGTGGGGCGGAAGGGAACGAACGAAGGTATCCTGCTGCTGCTGGCCATTGGAGACCGGCGCAGCCGGCTGGAGGTCGGCTACGGCCTGGAACCCATTCTGCCGGACGGCCTGGACGGCAGCGTGCTTCGCGAAATGCGGCCGGCGCTGCGCGGGCAGCGCTATGGCGAAGCCGTGATGGCGGCGGCTGAGGCCATCGGGGACGCCATCGCGCGGGCCAAGAACGTTACTTTGACGGCGCATCTGCGGCGCAGCGTACGGCCCACCGTGGTCGACTCGATCCCCTGGCCCTTGCTTATTGGCGGCGTCTTCCTGCTCCTGGCCCTGCTGCGTGGCGGCGGGCCGCGCGGCTACGGAGGCGTGGGCGGCGGCGGCTTCCTGCCCGGCCTGATCCTGGGAGGCTTGCTGGGACGCTCCACGTGGGGCGGCCGCGGCAGCGGCGGCTTCGGGGGGTTCGACTCGGGCGATGGGTTCGGCGGTTTCGGCGGCGGCGATTCCGGGGGCGGTGGAGCCTCCGGCGATTGGTGAGAGGGAGCGAATGGACAAGAGGCTGACCCGGCTGGTGGAGCGGCTACAGACGGCCTACGGCGAGCGCCTGGCATCGGTGGCGCTGTACGGCTCGGCGGCGGGCGGAGAACACCACGCCCGCTTTTCCGATTTCAACGTGCTGTGCGTGCTGACCGAGATCACGCCCCGCGAGCTGGCCGCCAGCGAGGATGTCTTCCGCTGGTGGCGCGAGCAAGGCAGCCCCTCGCCGCTGCTGCTTACCGAAACCGAGCTGGCCCGTTCGACGGACTGTTTCGCCATCGAATTCACCGACATCAAGCGCCAGCACGTGTTGCTCTACGGCAAGGACCTGATTTCCGACCTGGCGGTGGACACCTGTTTCTACCGCGCGCAGGTGGAGCACGACCTCCGCGCCAAGCTGCTGCGCCTGCGCCAGAAGGCGGGCGGAATGCTCTCCAACGCGGCCCTGTTGCGCCGCCTGCTCATCGATTCCTTGTCCACTTTCTGCGTTCTTTTCCGCCATGCGCTGGCGTTGTGCGGCGAAGAGGCTCCGCTGAAGAAGCGCGAGATCATCCAGCGGGCCGGCGCGCGCTTCGACTTCGACCCGCTGCCTTTCGAGAGGCTGCTCGATGTCCGCGAGGAACGCATCAAGCCCCGCGACGCGGAACCGGCCGCGCTGCTGGCCCCGTACCTGGCGGGCATCTCCGCCGTGATCGAAGCGGTGGACCGTTTGGAAAAATAGGAGGCTACGCGTGAAACGTGTGTGGATCGTGGTTCTGGCGGTCGTGGGAGCCATCGCTTTGTTGGCGGCCATTGCGGGCGGAAAGTACATCGGCATCCGAAACGACCTGGTGAGGCAGCGTGAAGCCATCAACGGGCAATGGGCCGACGTGGGAACCGTGCTCCAGAGAAGGGCGGACCTGATTCCCAACCTGGTCGCAACGGTGAAAGGCATCGCGACGCACGAAACCGAAGTTTTCAAGGACATCGCCGACGCGCGCGCCGCTTTGATGGGCGGGCGGACGCCGCAGGAGAAGATCCAGGCCAACGATCAGCTCTCCGGCGCGCTCTCGCGGCTGCTGGTGATTGCCGAGAATTATCCGCAGTTGCGCTCCAACGAGAATTTCCTCCGCCTCCAGGACGAGATCGCCGGCACGGAGAACCGCATCGCCGTGGAACGCAGGAAATACAACGAGGCGCTGGTGAATTACAACGCCTCCCTCCAGGTGTTCCCGAACAACCTGGTGGCCTCGCTGGCCGGTTTCACCACCAACGACGCCTATTTCAAGACGGAGCCCGGCGCGCAAACGGCGCCCAAGGTGCAGTTTTAGGCCGCCGGTGAACGCCGATACACGCCGATAAGAAAAGCTCGAATTGAACTCTTCAGTCTTCAGGCGCTTCCTCGGGCGGCTCGAAGGCGTCCAGGATCTCGGGATTTTTGGCGAAACGTTTGAGCGCTCGCACAATCTCGCCCGTACGGAAACCGGCGCGCAGAAGGCGGCGATACGCGGCCGCCAAGTCCTTCTCTTCGGCGAACAACCCCTCCCGCGGCGCCGTGCGGTACTTGCGGCGGATCCATTCCTCGATGAGCGCCTGCTCGTCGACCTGTTGGTAAGCCCTGCCCGCCGCGCTTTCGGCCAGCGCCGGCGCCACGCGGCGCCGGCGGAGGTCCTGAACGACGCGGATTCGGCCAAGCTTGTCGTTCGCCAAGCGGGCCGCGGCGAACCCTTCGGCGAACTGGCGGTCGTCCAGGTAGCGGTATTCCTTGAGGCGCGCGATCACGTCGTCCACGTCGCCGGCGCGGGCCGCTCGGCGGCGCAATTTCTCCCGCATTTCGCCCGAGGAACACGCGCGGCCCCCCAGGATCTTCAGCGCGTAGTCCCACAGCGCCTCGTTATTTAGCGGACGCGGCCCGCGTTTTTCCATGATTCGGATTCTCTTGGGGAGTATACTGAAAATGGTTCATGCCATGGGCCTTTCCGCCGGTGGGGAAGGCGCAGGAATGGGAGGATCTTATGGATAAGAATGGGCTTTCCAGCTTCTTGCTGGGCCTGGGCGTCGGAATCGGCATCGGCATGCTGTTCGCGCCGAAATCCGGACAGGAGACCCGGGAAATCATAAAGAACAGGGCAGGCGAAGGCACGGACTTTCTGAAACAGCGGAGCGCCGATCTCAAGCAAACCGCGACGGAATGGGTGGAGAAGGGCAAGGACGCCGTCAGCCGCCAGAAAGACACCATCGCGGAAGCGGTGGAAGCCGGCCGGCAGGCATACCGCGACGCGGTCAGCCAGCCGCCATCGCCGGCCGAGGGCGCGACGGAATAAAAGCATAGGCACATGCCGGAAGACGTCTTTCACATTGTAGTTACTGTGGCCGTGACGGTGGCCGCGATCGCGTTCGTGGTGCAGGCCGCCGTGATGGTCGGCTTGGCCCGCGCGGTTCGGAAGATGCAGGACCAAGCCGGCCCTGTCATCGAACAACTGGGGCCGGCGATTGAGAAGATGCAGGCGCTGGCGGAAAAGGCTGGGCCGGTCGTCGAAAAACTGGGGCCCGTCCTGGACGAAGCCGTTCCCGCGTTCGAGCGCGCCGGCGCGGCCCTGGAAAGCGCCCGGCAATTCCTTGATGAAAACCGTCCCCGCGTCGCCGAGATTGCCGGGGATGTGGCGGGCATCGCCCGATCGGGACGCGAGCAGGTGGAGCGGATCGGCGAGTTGCTGAACGACGCCAGCGGCCGCGCCCGCGCGCGTCTGGAACAGATCGACCGGTCCGTGGACGGCGCCATCGAGCAGGTTGGACAAGTGGGCGACGTGGTGAAGCGGGCAGCCAAGCTCCCGGTCCGTGAAGTGACCGGCATCGCGGCCGGCATCGCCGCCGCCCTGGCCGCGTTGATGCGCGGGCGCAGGTCTTCCGTCGATTCGGCGACGCAGGACGAAGAGATGTTTATCTGACAAGCTGCCGAACCCTCCGGCGCCAAGTCAGAACAAGCCCACATCCACTCCGGCGATAAAGCTGATTCCTGGTATTACTAGGCCGGAGAGATGCCGGTCGTTCGTCAAGAAGAGATCCACGCCGGCTTCGGCTGCGCTTGCCAAGTGGATTGCATCACCAGGCGAGACTCGGTTTTTAGCCCGAATCTGGGCAAAGCGTTCCGCCGTCCCGACTGTGAAAGGGAGCAGCTCCACGCGCGGTGGGCCAATCGTCCGCCGAATCTGCGACGCAACGCCGGCCTCGCCGCGCTTCAGCGGGCCGGTGAGGACTTCGCCCACCGTGAAAACACTCGTACAGAGGCCGTCGCGGCGTTTCTCCATGGCCGTGTAGATCTGGGCGACGCGGGCCGCATGCTGGGGGTGCTCTTCGATCAAATACACGAACAGCATCGAGTCCCAGTAGATCCGGCTCACAAGTCCTCTCCGGCGTCATAGAAACGCTCCCGTCCGCGACGTATAAACGCCTCGCCCCCGCCGAAGCTCTGGAATATCTCTTTCCCGATGCCCCGCAGGCTCAGCAGTGATGGCTCGCCCGGAAGCTGCGGGTGTGGCTGGCGCTCGTCTATGAACTTATAGGTGAAGGCGACCCTGGATCCCTGCCCGGAAGGCGGTCCTTCACGCCTCTCTATCGTCAAGTGATTCGTCTCAAGGAACTTGCGCCCGCTCAGCGCGTTGCAGACCAACGGAAAACGGTTTTCAAGCCCCAGCGCTCTGTGGACGTCACCCGCAACAATCCGTACTGTGGGATCGTGACGTCCGCGACTTGGTTCAATGTATTTCCGAATCGCATGCCGCCGAACCTGCTCAGCGTAGGAGTCCTGTTTCATGAGGCCATTGTAGCCTGCTATTTATAAAAAAGCAAGCTAAAGCTAGCTATTTCTGCGAGAGACCGCCACCACTAGCCGGATTTGCTCGTACGTGATTTCGGGGGGCAGCGCCTCGCGGAGGGGTTTCAGCCACTGGAAACCGAGACGGGCGATGGCTTCCTCGATCTTGCGGTGGTTTTCTTCGCCCACCCACTCCATGCGGTACTCCAGGCGGCCCTTTTCGACGAGGTCGGCGACCATGTTCACCACCGTTGTAAGCTGACGGACGCGGATTTGCGCGACCTCCTCGAAAGTTTTGCCTTCGGCCAGCAGCCGGATGGTTTCTTCCGCCGGCGAGGCCTGCGCGGTTTCGCGCACGTCGGCGCGCGCCCCTTTGCCAAAAGCTTCAAACGCGGCGAAGATCTCGGCGCCGTACAACTCCGCTTTGCGCTCGCCGATGCCGGAAACGCCGAGCAGTTCCCGCAAGTTGGACGGTCGCTTGCGACAGAGGTCTTCCAGAGCGGCATCGCTGAGCACAATGTACGCCGGTACTTCGGCGCGCTGCGCCGTCCGCCGGCGCCACTCCTTGAAGAACTCGACGAGTTCGCGGTTCGGCGGTTGGGTGGGGTGGGCCTCCCGGCCTGCCTCCGCGCTCCCGCGCGGCGCGCCGGGCGAAGGCCCGGCGGAGGCAGGCCGGGAGGCCCGCCCCGCTGGTTGCTCCGCCGCCTTGACCTTCGGGCGGCGCTTCTTCGTCACCGCCAGCTCTTCTTCCGTGGGTTTCTTGAGCCATTCGGGGAGGTTGCCGCAGGCGTCGCACATGTCGCAGCGTTCCCACTTGGGGATCTGGCCGAAGTGCGTGCAGACCTGCAAATGCCGGCAGCGGCTGTTCTCCACAAAGCGCCGCACCGTGTGATAGCGCTGCCAGGCGCGTTCTTTCTCGGCGGGGTCGTTCAGCTTCTCGATGAAATAGGCCAGCAGCCCGGCATCCTTCGGCTGCCAGAGCAGGACGCAATCGGCGGGGAGACCGTCGCGGCCCGCGCGGCCCGCCTCCTGGTAATACTGCTCGATGGATTTCGGAAGCGAGGTATGGATCACGGCGCGCACCGCGGGCTTGTTGATGCCCAGGCCGAAAGCGATCGTGCCAACCAGCACGCGCACCTCGTCGTTGGTCCAGCGTTCCTGGTTGCGGCGGCGCGCGGCGGTCTCCATCTGGCCGTGGTACGGGACGGCGGCGATTCCGCGGTCCCCGAGTTGATCCACCAGTTGCTCCACGCTGGCGATGGTGGGCGCGTATACGATGACGCTTTCGCCGGCGTAGGCGCGCAAGCCCTTCACTAGCAGGCGCTGATGCGACCCCTTCTCGCACTGACGCACGATGTAACGCAGATTGGCGCGGTGGAAGCTGGCGATGTACTTGTGTGGATCGCGGAGTTGGAGCTGCTCCAGGATGTCGTGCCGCACGCGGCGGGTGGCGGAGGCGGTAAACGCGGCGATCGGCTTATCCGGAAAGTTCTGCCGCAGCGCGCTGAGCTGCCTGTATTCGGGGCGGAATTCGTGGCCCCATTCGGAGATGCAGTGGGCCTCGTCGATGGCGAAGAACGCCAATGGAACGCGCCTGAGCCAGCCGGTGGTATCCGCCCGGGCCAGGCGTTCGGGCGATAGATACAGCAGCCGGAATGCTCCCTGCTCGGCCGCGCGCATCACCGCGCGCTGCGCTTCCGGCGGCTGTGAGCTGTTGAGGACGGCCGCGGGAATCCCCATGTCGCCAAGCTGCGCCACCTGGTCCTGCATGAGCGCGATGAGCGGCGAGATCACCACGACGGTCTGGCCGAGCGCCACCGCGGGCAACTGGTAACACAACGACTTGCCGCCGCCGGTGGGCATGATCACGGCCGCGTCGCTGCCGCCCATAAGGCTCAGGATGATCCGCTCCTGCATGGGGCGGAAGGAGTCGTAGCCCCAATAGCGCTTGAGGGCGCCATGGAGGTCGTGGGTCGTTCCGCTGGGGTCCAAGTGGGGATTATCGCAGCTTCAGGCCGGTTCGGCGAACGGCCGCGGGCGGCGCGGCGTCTAGAAGTTCGCGCACGGTCTTTTGCGTAACCGGGTGAAGCAGGCCGGGCGCAAGATCCGCCAGCGGCGCCAGCACGAATCGGCGTTGCGTCATGCCGGGATGCGGGATCTCCAGTGCGGGGCTATGTACCATAGCGTCGTCATAGAGCAGGATGTCGATGTCGATGCTACGGCAGCCCTTGGGAGTGGCGCGGATGCGCCCGCCGGCGCGTTCGATTTCGTTGACGCGCGCCAGAAGCCGCGCGGTTGAGAGGGATGTTTCGGCCTCGACCACCAGGTTCAGGAACCAAGGTTGATCCGCATAGTCCACCGGCTCGGTCTCGTACACGGGCGAAACGCGCAGCACGCGCAGATCGGGCGCAGAGAGGCGCTCAATGGCCGCGCGCAGATTAGCTTCGCGGTCGCCGAGGTTGGAGCCGAGGCTGAGGTAAGTACGCCTCCCGGAGGGCTCAGGAGATCCGATAGACGTAGGCGTCCTCGATGAAGCGGTCCCCGAACACTTGTCCGCCCAGCCTCATACCCGCCACGCTCTTCGCCCGCGCAAAGATCCGCCGTAGATCACGGATGAAAGGGTCTTTCATACGCAGGATCATAAAAGTACCACGCTCTTCCACGCTAAGTCCGGCGTTTCTTAAGGGTCGCAAAACCGCGCCGTAAGCTTCGCGCAGTCCCATTGCGTCTAACTGTCTGGAAGCGAGGATCAACCGCGCATCGCCGTACTCCTGAAGAGACGCCCACATTGCGACATCGACCCTAACGTTGGCTTCGTCCAGAGTCTTTAGTATTCTCTTTCCCGCGTCGAGATCGGTGTTCACCAGTAGCGTGTTACCCATGGCAAGATTCCGTGCCCGCGTTCGGCAATGGCCTTTATCAACTCCCGAGCCGCCTCAGGTCCGAGCGCCTGATACCTGCTCTTCTCCGACCACAATTTCACCATACTCCAATTCCTCGAATTCTCCATCCCTGTGGATTAGATCCATCAACGCCTCTTCAAGTCCGGCAAGCTTCACAAGTCCGGGAAGGTCGTGGGTATGGCTCGCGTTAGCTCGGGCCCGGTCCGGAAATTCATGTCTGCGCGTCGCCTTCGCGATACACGCCTTTAGCGCGCACTCCAGGGCGTAGCCCGCGAGGTAATAAGCGCCGTCGGGCAGCCCGCCGCTGGCCAGGGCTTTGGCTTCCCGCAACCGAATCCGAGACAGCTTCTGGAAATCCTTTCGGTCCATGGAATTGCCCGTTAAAACAGCGCCGGCTGGTCCCCATTCCGCGCCTTCCGCTTCACGTTGAAGTATTCGAACGCCAAGTCCGTGGCCACGCGGCCGCGAGGGGTGCGATTCAGGAAACCGAGCTGGATCAGGTACGGCTCGTACACCTCTTCGATGGTGTCCGCCTCCTCGGAAATCGACGCGGCGATGGTGTTCACGCCTACCGGGCCGCCGCGGTACTTCTCGAGGATGGTCGTCATAATCTTCTGGTCGATCTCGTCCAGGCCGTAGCGGTCCACGTCCAGCAGGTTGAGCGCGGTCTGGGCCACGGCCTGCGTGATGCGCCCATCGGCGCGCACCTGGGCGTAATCGCGGACACGCCGCAGCAGCCGGTTGGCGATGCGCGGCGTCCCGCGGCAGCGGCGCGCGATCTCCTCGGCCGCGCCGGAGTCGATCTGCACCGCCAGCAGCCCGGCGGAGCGATTCACAATGGCGCGCAGCTCGTCCACGTTGTACGGGTCCAGGCGCAACACCAGTCCGAATCGGCCGCGCAACGGCGCGCTCACCAAGCCCTGCCGCGTGGTGGCGCCGATGGCCGTGAATTTCGGCATGGGCAGCGAGTGCGTGCGCGCGCCCGGGCCGGCGCCCACCAGGATGTCGACGCGGAAATCTTCCAGCGCGGCGTAGAGCATTTCTTCGACGTCCGGAAAGAGGCGGTGAATTTCGTCGATGAAGAATACCTGGTGCGCGCGGATGTTGCTGAGAATGCCGGTGAGGTCGAGCTTCTTTTGCAGCACCGGACCCGAGGTGGCCGTGAACAGGACCCCCAGCTCTTCGGAAATGATGGAGGCCAGCGTGGTCTTGCCCAGGCCGGGAGGCCCGTAGAGCAGCACGTGATCCATGGCCTCGCCGCGCATCCGGGCCGCCTCGATGGCGATCGAGAGATTCTCTTTCAGCTTGCCCTGCCCGGTGAATTCGGCCAGGCGGCGGGGGCGAAGTCCGGCTTCGAACTGCAAGTCCTCGGGCTGAGGAGAGCCGGAAACCAGTTGCCGGTCGGGCATGTGCTACCAGCTTACCGTACGAGTTCCAAAGCGCGGCGAAAGAGCGGCTCGAACTCCACGGGCCCAAAGGGCGCCGCGCTGGCCGCTTTGGCCTTGCGGACCGCGGCCTCCGCCTGCGGCCTCCCGCAGCCCAGGTTGAGCAGCGCGGAGAGTACGTCCTGATCGACGGCGGAAAGGACGGCCCCGGGCGCGGCGGCCGACTCCCCGGCAACCGCGGGCAGCTTGTCGCGAAGCTCCAGCACCATGCGCTCCGCGGTCTTCTTGCCGATGCCGGGGATGCGAACCAGCCGGTCCACTTCGCCCCGCCGGATGGCGTGGATGAGGTCCGCCGCAGCCATGCCGGAGAGGATCTTCACCGCCAGCCCCGGACCGATGCCGCTCACGCCGATCAGTTTCTCAAACAACGCCTTCTCGTCTTGGGTGAGGAAGCCGTAGAGGGCCAGAGCGTCCTCCCGCACGTGCGTGTGGATGCGCAGCCGCACCTCCGCGCCCGGTTCGGGCAGGCGCGTGAACGTGGAAACCGGAATCGTGACGTCGTATCCCACCCCGCCGGTCTCCACGATGGCCTGGTTGGGATGCTTCTCGACGAGCACGCCGCGCAGCAGAGCGATCATAAGACCGTATTGTAGCCCTGCGGACCTTCGCGTGATCGCCGCTCTGCTGGCATCCAGCCTGTTCAGTCACGTAGTACCGCAATGCGGCAAGCGGCGAACGCGCGACTGCCAATGGTGGGACTTCTCCGACTGGGTCTTCTGGATGCGGAATCGCTGAGCGAATGGGGCCTTGCAAGCCGGGCGCGGCTGGTGTATGCGGCTGGTGTATAATGAGAACGCATCCGACTCTTGTTTAACCGCTTTGGTCGCAAAAGGGGGCTGCGTGGGGTCTACCGCATCTCCCTTTTTTGATATGGGGCGGCCAACGAAACCGGGCGCATTCTGAGTGAAAAGAAGGAATAGAAGCAAATGAAAGAAAAAGGTACGGTGAAGTGGTTTAACGCAGCCAAGGGCTACGGTTTTATCCAGCGGGAGAACGGAGAAGACGTCTTCGTGCATTTCTCGGCGATCCAGTCGCAGGGATATCGCAGCCTGGATGAAGGAGCGAAAGTCGAGTTCGAAGTGACGAAAGGGCCCAAAGGTCTGCAAGCGACCGACGTCACCGTGTGCTGACGTTTTGCGGGCGGGCCGGGACCGCGGAACGGAACCGGCCCGGCCCGCTCACCGGCTCTGGAGGTCTATGAGCAAAGAGGACAGCATCGAAGTAACCGGCACCGTCCTGGAGAAGTTCCCTAGTGGCTTGTTCAGCGTCCAGCTCGAACACGAACGCGTCATTCTGGCCCACCTGGCCGGCAGGTTGCGGCGGAATCGCATTCGCGTACTGGCGGGCGACAAGGTCACGCTGGAGATGTCACCTTACGATCTCACCAAAGGCAGGATTACCTTTCGGCACAGATAGCGGCTGGAGCCGTTTCCCACCCCAGTTTCCATACCCGTGGTCCGCGGTCGCGGCTCGACGCGTAGTGGGTTAAAAGTCCGGTCACGGCTGTTGAAATTCTAGTCATGAGGCCCTGCGCGCCGCGGCAAGTCGCGCGGTTCCAATGCGATAGGCCGGCTTTTCGACCTCTACACTCCGCTTTGGACGCCATCGGGCGGCGCCTGAACGCAACAGTTGCGGCTATAATCGATGTAGGGGGGGGCGTGGAGAGGCAGAAGCGCGCGCAGGCGCGCGCCCGGAAGCCCCGTGGGGATTCTGTCGAGGATCTCGCGGTTGTTCTGGCGCGCAAGGTGATCGGGCAGTCCGCGGCCACGCGGGCCATTGTGCCCTATGTTCAGATGTTCCAGGCCGGCCTGGCGCCGGAAGGACGGCCCGCGGGCGTCTTCCTACTGCTCGGTCCGACCGGCACCGGCAAAACCAAAACCGTCGAGGCCCTGGCTGACGCTCTGCATGGCAGCGAAAAGCACGTCCTCAAGGTGGACTGCGGCGAATTCCAGTTGGAGCACGAGGTAGCCAAGCTGATTGGCGCGCCCCCGGGCTATCTCGGTCACCGCGAGACGCAGCCCATGCTCACCCAGCAGAGGCTGAGTTCGGTCGCCAGTGAGAACTGCGCCCTGTCGCTGGTGCTGTTCGACGAAATCGAGAAGGCCGCCCCTTCCATGACGCGGCTGTTGCTGGGCGTACTCGACAAGGGCATCCTGCGACTGGGAGACAATTCTTCGGTCGACTTTGAGAAGACCCTGGTGTTCCTCACCAGCAATCTCGGGGCGCGCGAGATGCTGCGCGAGATCAATCCGGAGTTCGGCTTCCAGCCGGCCAGGACCGGGCCGCGGGTGGACCTGGCCGGAAAGCTGGAAGCGATCGCCCTGGGGGCCGTGCGGAAACGCTTCTCACCGGAGTTCGTCAACCGCGTCGATTGCATCATCACCTACCAGCCGCTGTCGGAGGAGTCGCTTTCCGAGATCCTGGACCAGCAGATCGCGGACCTCCAAGACCATGTCAACACCCGGCTGGGCGCCCGCTCCTTCACGCTGGAAGTGCCGGACGAGGCCCGGCGGTTCCTGCTCCGTAAGGGATCCAGCGCGGAATACGGCGCGCGTGAGCTGAAACGCACCATCCACCGTTTCCTCACGCAGCCGTTGGCCACCATCGTTGCCGCTAGCGAGGTAAGTGCGGGCGCCACGGTGCGGACGCCGGTATCCGAGACCGGCGACAAACTGCGCATGGAGGCGCTGAAACCGGCGGTCGCCGCCGGGCCGGCGCATCCCGTGGTCATGCTGGTGGACGACAACCGCGACCTGCTGCGGTTTCTGGAACGGCTCATGGCCGACGCCGGCTGGAAATTACTCACGGCCGAGTCCGCCAGCGAGGCCCGGCGCCTACTGGCGGAGCGCAAGCCCGACGCCGCGCTGCTCGATTACATGCTGCCGGATGGCAACGGGGTGGAGCTGGGCGTCGAATTCCTCCGCGCCGCGCCCCATGCTCTGGTGATCGTCATGACGGGCGCTATCCTGCCGCCGGAAGAAGAGGCGCTGTGTGAAGAGCACGGGTTGCCCGTGTTGCGGAAGCCTTTCCTGGCTTCCGACGTCATGGATCAGATCCACGGCCGGCTGATGCCCGCCAGCGGGGCTGGACAGGCGTCGTAGCGGCGTTTCCACGTGGTGTACGCGCGCCGGCGGACTTCGAGGGCAAACTGGCGCCTCTTCCGCGAGGCGCGCGCCTCAAGAGGCGGGCCGGCAGGGCGGACGTGGTCCTGGCGTTCGCGACGTCCTCGGCCGCCCGATTCGGAGTGAAGGTGGGCGCCCTACGGGATTTCATATCGCGTGAGGCGCCCTATACTCAGAAAATAGTGATACCAAATAGCTGAAATTACTGGTAATATAATCCTGAAATCCGATGTTGAGATCTTTGTGAGGATTATCGGGTTTGCTTTGAGCTGTTTACGTTGTGGAAATCAAACTTCGCCGAAGTCGGACTTCTTCCGCGCAAACCACTGAAAGCAATGGTGTTAATTATTCAACTTCGGGTTTCAGGATTATCGTCTTAAGGCGGAATTGGGCAGGACTCAGGCGTTATTCGGAGTGTCTTTCGCTTGTTTCGGTGCGACTTCGAAACGGACCGGCAAGGATTTTTGAGGTGTTTTCGTTCGCGGTGAGGAGGATCTGCATGAAGAGAGCGGTGGCGGTTTCCAGGACGGCGCTATGGGTATGGATCGCGTCGCTGGTCGCGGTCCTGACCGCGCTTTGCAGTGTCGGGGCGGCGCAATCTCTGTCCACGGGCGCCATCTCGGGAGTGATCTTGGACGCCAGTGGTGGAATGATTCCAAACACGCCTGTCGGCCTAAACAGCCTCGACACGGGTAGCACGCAGAACGTAACGACCAACCAGCTTGGCGAGTACCGTTTCACGCTGCTGAAGCCCGGCAGGTACGTGGTCTCTGTTACTCGGAGCGGCTTCCAGAAGGCGGACAGGCCAGTGACGGTAGAAGTCGGCCAGATCGTCACGTTGAACGTGAAGCTGGAAGTCGGCCAGGCGACGAAGACCGTTGAGGTCGTGGAGGTGGCGCCGCTCATCAATCCGGAGCCCAGCATGAACACCCCGTTCACGCCTCAGGAACTCCAGCAATTGCCGAGCGCCGGTAGCGATATCACCAACATTGCCGCCACGGTCGCGGGCGTGACCCTCAACGTGACCGGCAGCTCCGCTTCCGGCGGAGGCAATTTCACCGCTAACGGAATGCCGGGTTCCTCGAACCTATTCACCGTGAACGGCGAAAACGACATGGACCCGTACCTGAACGTCAACGATACCGGGGCCACCAACCTCACCGTCGGCCAGAACGAGTTGCAGGAGGCGTCGGTCGTCACCAACGCGTACGCCGGCCAATATGGCCAGCTCGCCGGAGCGCACATCGCCTACGTGACGAAGTCGGGTTCTAACGAATTCCATGGCAACGCTCTATATTGGTGGAATGGACGCGCGCTAAACGCCAACGAGTTCTTCGCCAACTATTTTGGAGCCCCGCGGCCTTTCTCCAATGACAACCAGTGGGCGGCATCGATCGGCGGCCCCATCCGCAAGAACAAGACGTTCTTTTTTGTAGACAACGAGGGGATGCGCTTTGTCTTGCCGGCCGGCAGCACGGTTACCATCCCGACCCAGGCGTTTGGGAACGCGGTGCTGAACAATGTGCAGGCCGCGCAGCCGGCCGAATACAACGCATATAAGCAGATGATGAATCTGTGGTGGAGCGCTCCCGGCGCCGCCACAGCCGCGCCACTCCCCAATACCAGCCAGTGTAAGGGCCTCTCGCTCGCGGGCTTCAATCCGGCCACGCAGGCCTGCGCGGCGCGGTTCTCCGTCGCTCCCACCGCCCTCGCTTCGGAATCGGTCCTGGCCTTTAGGGTGGATCAGACGCTCAGCGATAAGGACAACCTGTTTTTCCGTTACCAAATGGATCGTGGTCTTCAGCCGACTTATATCGATCCCATTAACTCGGCTTTCAACGCTCTTTCGAGCCAGCCGGAGTGGAACGCCCAGGCGCACGAGACGCACGTCTTCAACTCCACCATGACCAATGAGTTCGCGGTCTCGTTCAAACATTACATCGCCCAGTTCCAGCAGAACCATGCCTTGGCTTACAGCACGTTCCCGTTCATCGTAACCACTGGGTCTCCGGTGCCGTTTACCGGAATCAACCCCTTGGGGTATATCTTTCCGGAGGGCCGCAACACCTCGCAGTATCAGTTCATCGATGACCTCGCCAAGACTCGCGGAGCGCATACCCTGAAGTTTGGCGTAAACTTCCGCCGCTACGATGTGAGCGACCACAACTTCCTTTATAACGATCCTGTCGTCGGCTTCGGCTATGTTGGCACCACCGGTCTGTCGAATTTCGCGAAAGGCGTCGCTTACGGGTATCGAATGAGGGACAACTTTGCCAGCGACGTTCCCATCGCCCTGTGGGGCCTGGGGCTGTACGCTGAGGACGAGTGGAGGGTAGCCCCCAATCTGAAGCTGACCCTGGCGCTCCGGACCGAGACGAACTCCAATCCGGTATGCCAATTCAACTGTTTCGCCAACCTCTCGGGGCCGTGGAGTAGCCTAGCGAGCGTCAATAGCGCAACTCCGGGCAGTATCCCCTACGCCAGCGACATCAACTACAACCAACGCCAGGCGTTCCCGAGCGTGGACGCCATCAATTGGTCGCCGCGTATCGGCTTTAGCTGGTCTCCCGCGAAGGGCGATAAGACCCTGATCAGCGGGGCCATAGGCATCTTTTACGACTCGCCCACAGTGGAGCTAGTGGATGATCTGACCGCCAACCCGCCAGTAGTGGTTGACATTAAAGTCATACCTGTGACGGGCGTGCTGGGCTTCGATCCGGGTCCGTCGGGCGGCGCCGCGATCTGGCAAGCATCCGCGAACGCCTTCAGTATGACTAAAACCTACGCTCAGATTTCGGCCGCGATGAAGGCGCTCGGTGCGACGTTCAGTCCGCCCGGCGTAATCGGAATCAGCGGCCCCATGCATTCCCCGCAATGGCAAGAGTGGAACCTACAGGTGCAGCGGCAGTTGACTCCGTCGGCGGCTCTGGTTGTGAACTACGTCGGCAACCACGGCATTCATATCCCGTACACGAACAACTGGCCCAACGCCTACGACGCATACGGGGTTTACCCTGGGGTGCCCGGCATCGGGGCTACGCCGAAGGTGGCGAATTATGGCCAGGTGGGCCAGATCCAGAGCGGCGCGGTTTCCAATTATAATGGCCTGTCCTTCACGGTAAAAAAGCAATTCACAGGCTGGTTTTCGACCCATTTGAATTACACCTGGGCTCACAACCTGGACGAAGTCTCAAACGGCGGCGTTACGAGTTACGGCGATTCCAATCAGAACCGCCAGATTAACCCCCTCAGCCTCCGGGCCGACAACTATGGCAATTCGGATTACGATGTCCGTAACCAGTTCAGCGCGGATTGGGTGGTCAGCCCAACTGTCCACGCGGGCGGCAAAGCGCTTCAGGATCTGTTGGGCGGGTGGCAGTGGTCCGGCAGGTGGTTCTGGCGCTCCGGGCTGCCATTCTCGATCACCGATGGCAACTGCCTGGGCTGCATTGTCAACGGCGGGGGGGTGATCCTGGGCACGCCGTTGGGCGGCCCGGCGATGATTGCGGGAGGTTGCGGCCCCGCGGCGGTCGACACGCCCTGCCTGAACGCGAGCGCATTCCTCGACGCCAACACCATCAACAACTACACGGCCTGGTCGTCGCAAACGCGCAACCAGTTCCACGGACCGCACTTTTTCAACATCGATATGAACCTCTTGAGGAACTTCCATCCGAGGGAGAAGGTCACCCTGTCGATCGGCGTACAGGCGTTCAACGTGCTCAATCACCCGAATTTCGCCAACCCCGACAACTCTCTGGGCAGCCCGACATTCGGTCAGCTCACGAGAACGGTGTACAGCCCGACCAGCCCATACGGCAATGGCCTCAAGTTCAACGCGTCGCCGCGCGTGGCGCAGCTCACGGGTAAGATCGTGTTTTAGCTCGATTGACCTGATCGCTTTGGTCTTTCTCGAGGGGCTCGGGACGCGGGTCAATCCAAAATTGGATGGGGGCCGGCATTGCCCACATCGAGTTCACTCTCGCCGTTCTTCAACGCGCGTATAAGGAACTCCTCGGCTTTCAAAGGGCATTCGGCCTCGGCATGAAACACGGACTCCGCGCCGGCTTTCAGCGTAATCTCGTCCACCTCGACCTTCTTAGAGGCGATCATGACGCGTTCCGGCGTCATGAAATCGAAAGCCAGGACCAGATGGGGAATTGGCTTCCGCCCGGTGACGCGCACGCGCCCGTCGATCAGGGCGAGGTCTCCGTCGCGTTGCGCCTTGATGTCCATCACCTGGACATCCGGCGGCTTCTTCTTGTCTGCCCCGGAGACGCACAAGCACAACACAACCCCCGCGATGAGAGCAACCTTCATTCGTCTCCCCGCATGCCAGGCATGCTTCCCGGGTCCGCCTCTCAGTATAGCGAACCTGCCTGACGGACGATGCTGGCTCCGCTGATCCGCTCCACCTTTCGGTGGGTTGATGCCATCCGTCTGTTACACTGAGGCTTGAGCCAGATTGCCGCTTCCCGGCCGCGCGTCTGCGCTGTCAGTTACCTCAACACCGTGCCCCTGGTATGGGGCATGCTTCACGGGCCGCAGCGCGGCCTTTTCGAGTTGGACTTCCAGGTTCCCGCCGAATGCGCCGACCGTCTGGCTTCCGGCCGCGCCGATCTGGGCATTGTGCCGGCATTCGAATTGATCCGCCAGGATCTGGCGATCCTTCCCGGCGCGGGGATCGCCTGCCGCGGTCCGGTGCGCAGCATTCTGCTCATCGCCACTTGCCCGCCCGCCGGAATCCGCACGCTGGCGGCGGATTCCGGTTCGCGCACGTCCGTGCAACTGGCGCGGATCGTCCTGGAGCGGCGTTATGGCGTCTCACCGGCCATCCGCCCGCTCCCGCCCGATCTGGATACGATGCTTCGCGACGCGGACGCGGCGCTGCTCATCGGCGACCCGGCGCTGCGCGCACCTTCCGCCGGGCACCCGTATCGCATCTACGACCTGGGGGCCGAGTGGGTGGAGATGACGGGCCTGCCGATGGTCTTCGCCGTTTGGGCGGGCCGCAAGAGCATAGTCACGCCCGAATTGGCCGCGGCCTTTCGCGACTCCTGCCGGTACGGCTGCGAGCGCATCGAGGAGATCGTGGAGTCGGAGGCCCCTCGTCGCGGTTTCCCGCCCGAGCTGGTCCGCGACTACCTCACGCGGCATGTGGTCCATGAGCTGGGCCCGCGGGACTACGAGGGCATGGATCTGTTCTTGAACTACGCGCGCGAGCTGCCGCCCGCCCCCGTAGCTGCACCGCCTCTGGCAGCCGGCGCGTAATGTGGGGCGGGCCTCCCGGCTTGCCTTCTCGAAAAGGTGCGCTCCGCCCGTCTGGCAGGCAGGAGGCCCGCCCCACCGAAGATGCTAAGATCGGTGGTTTGCACGCGCATGAGTCTGACGAGCCGCCGCGTTTCGCGGGTTCTGATCTGCGCTTCGGCGCTGCTGCACTGCCTGTGCGCCGCCACGCCCGCCGACTACCGGCAGAAGCTCGGCGTCTACGTGTGGGGCAAGCTGGCGGGCGGCCTTGGCGCCGCGGCCGCCGATGTCAAGCGCCTGGGCGCCGGCGGCGTGGTCCGCGTCGCCATCGGACCGTCCTGGGACCCTACCGGGAAAACCGATAACTCTCCGCTCGACGTGAAGGTCCGCCGCGCGGACTACCGCGCGTTCCTGGCTGCGTTTCCCGTGGCGATTCTGACGGCCTACGACGCCGCCTCCAACGAGCGGTACAAATGGGGACGCCTCGATGCGCAACATCTGGCGGCCACCAGGGACGAGTTTCGGCGATTCACCCTCGAACTGGCGAGGACGCCGGGCCGGAAGATCGTCTCCAACTGGGAGTTCGAGAACGATTGCCCAGCCAACCAGTGGGCCTCCTGCCAGGAGTATTACCAGGCCCGCCAGGATGGAATCCTGGCGGGCCGCAAACAAGCTAAAGCGCTCGGCCTGCCCGGCGAGGTCCTCACGGCCTTCGAGTTTACGATCGTGCCCGGATTCGCCGGCCGGCCCTCGGGCCTCGTCGAAGTAGCGGGCAAGCTCACGGGCCTCGACTTCATTTCTTACAGTTGCTGGTGGTCCATCGGGGCGGATGCGAACGCCGCCAAGGTCTACCAGGATTTTGCATACGTGGTTCCGCTGCTCCGCACGTACGCCTCGGGAAAGAAGCTGCCGAGCCGGCTCATCATCGGCGAATTCGGCGAGTACTGGAACACGCACCCCACCTCCGAGCGCATGAAAGCGCTGGTGGACGCCAGCATCGATAACGGCGCCGAGTACCTTTTCGACTGGGTGCTCTACGATCAGCCCGGCAACAAGGACGAATGGGGCCGCGACGCCTCGCACTTCGGAAAATACGCGCTGGATCGCGCCCTCACGCCGCAGGGCAAGGAATTCCAGCGCTGGTTCGGCGCCGGGGCGCCAGCGCCGAAAGCGCCGTCCAAGGCCAAGGCCGCGGGCCGCTAGACCGATGGCCGCCATGGAAGAAAACGCGCCGCCTGCGACGAACGCCGCCCGGCGGCCAGCCGCCCGCGTCCCTGAACTGGATGGCCTGCGCGGCGTCGCCATTCTTTCCGTGATGCTCTACCATTACACGCCCGCCTCCGGGCCGCTGCGCGTCCTGGCTCCCGCGCTCCAGACGGGCTGGATCGGCGTCGATCTCTTCTTCGTGCTCAGCGGGTACCTGATCGCGGGGATTCTGCTGGATTCGGTGGGCCGCCGGCATTACTACCGGAACTTCATCGTCCGCCGCAGCCTGCGCATCTTTCCGCTGTACTATGCCTGCTTGATCCTGTACGCCTTCGTAACCTACTACCCCTATCCAGTCGACTGGAAGGTTTTCGCGCATTCGGCCAGGTGGTACTTCGGCTACCTGGGCAATTTTCAGGTATTCGCCGAGAATCGCTGGCCCGGCCTGTCGATTGCGACGCCGCTATGGTCCCTGCAGATCGAAGAGCAGTTCTACCTGTTTTTTCCGCTGCTGGTCTGGGCGCTGAAGCGGAGGACGCTGGCCATCGCGCTCGCCTCCGCCGTTGCGCTAGCCCCCGTCCTGCGCGCCGTCATGGCGCTGGCAGTGCCCGCGAATGTCGCCGGGACCTACGTGTTAGCCCCCTGCCGCATGGACGCTCTGGCTTTGGGAGGCTTGATCGCCATCGCCACGCGCGAATGGCCGGAGGCGCTGAAAAGCCGCTGGATCGCGCGGGTGGCGATCTCCGCCGCAGCGGGATTCCTCGCCATCTGCCTGTTCGAATCGACCACGCCCTGGACCCCGGCGATGCGCACCGTGGGTTTCACCGCACTGGATCTCGCCTTCGCCGGCGTAGTGGCCATGCTCGTAGGCCCGAAGCCGCGGCGGCTGACAGCCGTGTTCCGCACGCGCGTCCTGGTCTGGGTGGGAACCGTCTCGTACGGGCTCTATCTCCTCCACATTCCGAGCCCGACGATCGCCCACCGTCTGCTGGACCCCCTGGTCAAGATCCCCCTGCGCGGGTCCGCCGACCTGTTCGTTTCCTTCGCGGCCGCGTTCCTCGCCGCGTGGATTTCCTGGACGGTGTTCGAGTCGCCGATTCTGAAGCTGAAAAACCGCTTTACTTCGGATCGAGGATGAAAGTGGGCGCGACGCCCGCCGCTGTGGAAAAGCCCGCGTCGCCGGCCGACAGCCAGCTTGAGCAGCCTTGCACCCTGCCGAGGTAGGCGTGCGGGTGTACGTCCACCTGCAACTCGCGGAACTCCAGTTGGCCGAAGGTCAGCACGGGGAACACCGAACGCGACGGCTTCACGCGTTCCTGCGCCACGTAAGGCGTGCGCATGGCCAGCTTGAGCGCGTTATCCCAGGCCGCCTCGTCCATCTCCCAGCCGAAGTAGCTGTGCTGGTCGCTGTAGTCGTCATTGGGCTTGAGGGCCAACCGTTCGCGGTTCTGGGCGATGAACTCGGGCAGATCCACTAAGCGGTCTTCGTAAGTCGTCTTGGCCGCCGCCACCAGGCGCGTCCACGGCACGTGCCGGCGAATGGCGCTCCGTTCCGCCGCCGGGAATTTCGCTGTCAGGGTCTCATCAGTGAGCAGCCCGAACATGGCCTTCTTGTGCGCCAACTCCGAACGGAAGCTGTTCACCACGCAGACCGCGCGGTCGCGGTAGGCCTGCACCAGCGGGTGCCGCAGATCGAAACGCGTCAGGAACTCCTGCACACCCAGCCGCCGGTATACGACGTCGATCTCGAAAGCCCCCTTGCGCAGCACGCGATTGCGGTACTCGAGTTGTTCCGGAGACACGATCTCGACCGCGTACCCGTCCTCCCGGAAGGAGTCGCGAAACAGTTCGTACTCGCTGTCGCCTGTAAGATACGCTGGCCGGAACTCCACGATGGCGATGTTGGGCTTTTTGTTTCCGCCAAACTGCTTGTAGGACTTCAGCAGCGCCTGCAACAGGTGCTTGCGGCTGCCCACGCGCCCGACCGCGTATTTCTTGCGTAATGCCTTCATCGGGGGAATATCGTGGAACAGGTCCGCCAGCGCGTCCGCGTAGCCGGCGCCGGCCGGCGAATCGGCGTTGTACTGCACGAATCGGGCGCTGCCGTTGTACAAATGCGTATCCAGCCGGGAAGCCACCTCGAGGGTCTGGTAACCCGGATTGATCGCCGCCAGCATCTTTTCGGCCGGAAGCAATTCCAGACGCGCCAGCAGAGCCGGGTTTACCAGTACCTGCTCCTGCATGCGGTCAATGGCGGAAATCAACGCCTCGCCGCCTTTCACCAGCGCATCATACTGGCGGCGCGAAATGAAATTCGGGCGCAGGAACGGGCACACCAGTCGGCCGCCGGCAGACAGTCCAGCGCCATCCATCCGCTGGTGGAGCGCTTCGGCCCAGGACAGATCCCGGTACGGGCCGCTCTCCAGCGACTTGTTGTATCTTACAACCGCCTCGTCCAACAAAGACATTTCCGACCGCCCAGCGCGGGGCTACCTTGAGTATCCCACAGAAACTCAGGAAAGCGCTAGTTTCGGCCGTCCCCAATATTCCGTAAGACATTTATTTTCAGTTGTTTACTGATATTAATGGAATTGTAAGTCAAACTGGATCAAATGGGTCGCCGCGCCGGAATACCCGCAGGACCGGGAGAACGGCACGCTGATACCTTGCTGAACGAAAACCCTTCGACGCGTGTCGTAGGCCCGGGCGGTTACTTGGCTTCCTTGGCCAGACGAACGCGGGCGTTTTCCAGCTTCTTGGTGACCTTGGCCACTTCTTCGGGGTCGTTGTCCGTAGGGGAGCCGTTCTGGAATTCCCGCACCGAGGCCTGCCACTGCGCGATGGCTTCCTTGGTCTTCCCCAGCTTCAAATACACGTCGCCCAGGTGGTCGTGGACCGTCGCGTCCTGGCCGATCCGGTCGAGGGCCTGGACCAGCAACTCCTCAGCTTGGCTGAACTTACCCTGGTGATAGTACACCCAGCCCATGCTGTCGAGGTACGCGCCGTTGCGCGGGTCCAAGTCGAGCGCCTTCTTGACTAGGTCGTGGGCTTCGTCCAAACGAACGTCGCGGTCGGCCAGCATGTAGCCCAGGTAATTCAACGCGCCGGCGTTCTGCGGGTTCGCCTGGATAACTTTGCGGAATTCGGCCTCGGACAGGTCGAACTTCTTCATTCGCTCATACATGGCGCCGCGCATGAACCAAACGGTTTCCTTCTCGTCGTCGGCGCTGGAGAGCTTCTCCGCCGCGTCGATGGCCTTCCCCATGTCCGTCCAGCGCTTGCCCTTTTCGTAGATCTGCGCCAGTTCGATCTGGAGTTCGCGACTGTCTTCGCCCTTGGGCAGCGCTCTGACCACGGCTACCGCCTCGTCGATCTTGCCCTGATCGCTGAGAACCTCGGCTTGCGCCACGCGTAGAGCCTGGTCGTCGGGGTATTTCTTCGCGGCGGCCTCCGCTTCGCGCAACGCGCTGGTGAAGTCTTTGGCCTGCCGGTAGGAGTCGATCACCAGGGCGGCCGAGCGTGCGCCGAAATCGCCGCCCAGAGAGCCGATCTGACGAAAGGCATCGGTAGCCTGGGCGTGCTGCCCCGCTTCGCTGTAGAGCAGGCCGAGCCGTTCGAACAGCCGTGCGCGGTAACTCGCCTGGGTCGGCGAATACGCGCCGCGCTCCGTGCTGCTCACCAGCGCCTTCAGTTGCGTGATCGCCGCATCCGTCTTGCCCTCGGCGTCGAGCAGGTTGACCTCTTCGTAAAGGGTGTCCACATCGGTGGGGTCGATCTGCTTGGCTTTCTCCAGCGCTTCCCGCGCCTTCTTCAGGTCGCCCTTGTCGCGGCAAATCTCCGCGATACGCAATTGCGTCTGCGTGTCGTGCGGATCGTCGCCAGCCAGGCTCTGGTATATCTTCAGAGCCTCGTCTAATTGGTCGGAAAGGAATAGATCTTGCGCCAGCGAAGCCTGGAGGCGTCCGCTGTCGGGCGAGAGGGCCACGGCTCGCTTGAGCGCGTCGGCGGCGCTCTTGAAATCGCGGGCCCGTTCGTACGTATCGGCCAGCGCGGCGAGCGTCTCCTCGGTGGGGTTCTTGTCCGTGGCGGCCTTGAGCTTCTCGATGGCGCGGCTGGTGTCGCCCTGATCGGCGTACAGCATGGCCAGACCCGTCAGGGCGTCCTCGTTCTGGGGATCCGCCTGGAGCGCCGCGTTATACGCCTTCTCCGCTTCCGCGGTGTTGTTGGAGACGCGGTAGAGGCGGCCCAGGACCACCCAACTGTCGGCGTCCTTGGGGTCCTTCTCCGTGATCTTCTGGTATTGCTCGGTAGCCTGCCGAACCATGTCCTGGTTGATCCGGCCGCCCTGCGCGTCGGCGATGCCGCGGGTGTAGATACGGCCCAGCAGGCGGCGCGCCTCCAAATTGTCCGGGTTGTCCTTCAGAACCCCGTTGGCCTCGTCGATGGCGTCCTGGAGGCGCCCGGTCTGGATGTAGATATCCGCCAGTTCTTCCAGAATCATGCCTTCCGTGGGCTCCAGCTTGAGGGCCGCCTGATACTGCTCGATAGCCTTGGCGATGTACTGGCTTTGATTCACGGCCGAGCCCGCCAACTCCGCGTACAGCCGCCCCATGGCAAAGTGGTAGTAGGCGTCGGCGTTATTCGATCCCGCTGGGGCGGTCGTTTGGGCCGGCGTCTGCGCGAAGGAAACGCACGCCGCGAACAGAACCAGCAAATACGCTTTGGATGACCGAATCATGGAGTTTCGCTTTCTTTCGCCCCTCTGGGGACCCGAACTGCCGTCGAAGGCAACCGTCTCATTAGTATAGCGTGACCCTCATGCCACACGGACGCGAAACGACCGCCGCCGCCCCTGGAATTCAAGACGCTGCAAGGCGCCCTTTGGTTGCAATCGTCGGCCCCACGGGCTCGGGAAAAAGCGACTTGGCGCTGGCCCTTGCCGCGGCGTTCGATGGCGAAATCGTGAACTGCGACTCGCTGCAGGTCTATCGTTACTTCGACATAGGCACTGCCAAGCTCCCCGAAGCCGCGCGCCGCGGCATCCCGCACCATCTGATCGACATCCTCGATCCCGGCGAGGTTTTCACCGCCGGCGACTATGCCCGCTGGGCGCGCGAAACGATTGGCGCCATCTCCGCGCGCGGGCGGATTCCCATCGTCGCCGGAGGGACCGGCTTCTACCTGCGCGCGCTGCTGGAGGGGCTTTTCGCAGGTCCTTCGCGCGACCAAGTCTTGCGCGATCGCCTGTCCGCCCGCGAAGCGCGGCGCCGAGGGTCGCTGCACCGTCTGCTCACCCGCTTCGATCCCGCCGCCGCCGCCCGCATTCACCCCCACGACGAGCCCAAGGTCACGCGCGCGCTGGAGGTGCGCCTCCTGGCTCGCCGCCCCGCCAGCGAGATGTTCCAAACTGGCCGCGACGCTTTGCTGGGCTACCGGACGCTGAAACTCGGCCTACTGCCCGAGCGCGGCGCGCTCTACGAGCGCCTCGACGAGCGCTGCCGCCGGATGTTCGAGGCCGGTCTCGCCGCCGAGGTTCGCCGCATCCTCGCGCTGGGTTTTCCGGCCTCCTGCAAGCCTTTCGAATCGCACGGTTACAAGCAGGCCCTGGAATCGATCCGCGGTGAAGTGAGCCTGCCCGAGGCGTTGTTGGACGCCCAGCGCAACACGCGCAACTACGCCAAGCGGCAGATCACGTGGTTTCGCCGGGAGACCGGAATCGTATGGCTGCCGGGATTCGGCGATAGCGAGGAGATCCGGCGGTCCGCCATCGGGCGCGTCGCCGCTTTCCTTGCGCCAGATCAAGCGGGGTGAAGATTGCGGCCGCCGCCGGGCGGACCTGGGCTTGGACCCGAACGAGGCCGCGGTTTTCCGCGGAAGGCCTGCGCTGCGGAGGGAGGCGATTTCTGTTATAAATTAGGGGGCGTTTTCGCGATTCGACTGAACGGGCGGGCATGTCCGGGAGGAGGACGTCACATGACGGATTTTCCATTCACGAGAAGGCATTTCTTCTATGGGGCCTTGCTGGCGGGAGCGGTTCCGGCCGGCGGTTTCGGCAGCGTCGCTTCGCTCAAAGCGGCGGGATATAAGGCATTCAACGAGAAGTTGAACTTGGCGGGCATCGGCGTAGGCGGCCGGGGCGCGGAGGATCTCGGCGGCTGCACGTCGGAGAACATTGTCGCGCTGTGCGACGTGGATTCCCGGCAGGCCGGCCCGACGTACAGGCGGTTCCCGAAGGCGACGCAGTACTCCGACTTCCGGATCATGCTGGATAAGGAAGGGGCGAACATCGATGCCTGCGTCATCGCCACGGCGGATCATATGCACGCCACGGTGGCGCTGGCTTGTATGGAGCGCGGCAAGGGCGTGTACGTGGAGAAGCCGTTGACGCGCACGCCGTGGGAGGCCCGGCTGTTGACGGACGCGGCCGCCAAGTACAAAGTGGCGACGCAGATGGGCAACCAGGGTTACTCGCACGAGGCGCAGCGCACGGCGTGCGAGATCGTCTGGTCGGGCGAGATCGGCAACGTCACCGAAGTGCATGCCGTGACCGACGCGCCGAGCTGGCCGCAGGGCGTACAGACCATCCCGCCTCCCGACCCCGTCCCGGAGGGTCTCAATTGGGACCTGTGGTTGGGCGGCGCGGCGATGCGCCCGTATACTTCCGGCGGCGTGGACACGGGTCATCCGCCGACGGGCGGCAGCGTTTCGGGCCCGTGGTTCTATATGCCGCACAACTGGCGGGGGTTCTACGATTTCGGCACGGGCTCGCTGGGCGATTGGGGCATCCACACGCTCGGCCCGGCGAACCAATCCTTGCAATTGGGCATGCCGATTGCGGTTGAGGTAATCCGCGCCGAACAGCGCAGCACGTTCACCTACCCGCTGCGGGCGGTCTTGCGCTACGACTTCCCGGCGCGCGGCAACATGCCGCCGGTTTCGGTGTACTGGTACGACGGCGTGCATGGGACGAGCTTGCCTTACCTGTACCGGCCGAAGGGCTTGGAGAACGAGGTTCTGCTGCCGAGAACCAACAACCTGGCTATGGAGAAAGACCGGCCCGATCTGGGTTCGACCGGCGGCAGAGGCTTCGGCGGAGGCCAAGGCCGGGGCGCTGGGCGCGGGGCAGCCGCGGCGGCTCCAGGCGCCGGCCGGGCCGCGGCGCAGCCGGCCCGCCCCAGCGAGCCGACCGGCGTGCTGACGGGATCCGGCTCCATCTTCGTCGGCGACAAAGGTTATATGGCCACCGTACAGCGCGGCGAAGGCGTGTGGCTACTTCCGGCCGCCAAGTGGGCCGATTACCGGCTCCCTTCGCCCGTTCTGCCTCGCTCGCCGGGGCACTACCGCGATTTTATCCGCGCCTGCAAAGGCGGCGACCCTACCTGCTCTAATTTCAGCGTCGCCGGACCCTACGCGGAGTGGGTCACGTTGGGCGCCATTGCGTACCGCTTCGAGGGTAAGCTGGAGTACGACGCCAAGGCGGGCCGCTTCACGAATCGTCCGGAGGCGAACCAATACTTGAAACCCGTGTTTCGTAAAGGCTGGGAACCGAAGTTATAGAGACGCAAAGCGCCACGGCGGAAGCGTCGTGAGGAGGAAAGGGAGATCATGCTTTATACCAGACGAGATGTAGGAAAAGTCGCGCTCGCCACGCTGCCGATGGCCAAGCTGTTTGGCGCGGCGAAGATGATCAACTCGAAGTTCGGGGGCGTGCAGATCGGAACCATCAGCTATAGTTTCAGTCGCATTTACGCTACCGACGCGACGGTCATTATTAAGGATATGGTTGAGATCGGGCTGGGCGAAGTCGAGCTCGAATCCGGCCCCTGCGAACAACTTGCCGGCGCGCCCGCGGTTCCGACGTTCCGCGGCGGCGGCGGCGCCGCTGCGCGACGCGGGCCGGGGGGTGCTCCTGGCGCTGGTCAGCCGGGCGGAGCGCCTGCTGCGGCCGGCGCTGCCGCTCGAGGCCGGGGCGCGGGCGGCGGCCGCGCGCCGTTGACTCCCGAGCAGATCGCCGAGCGGGACGCCGCACAGAAGAAGCTCGTCGATTGGCGGAAAGCGACGACGCCGGCCATGTGGGCGGGCGTTCGCAAGCAGTTCAACGACGCCGGCATCGCCGTCGCCATCCTGTGCTACAACATGCAGGACGCCATGACCGACGACGACATCGAGTACGGCTTCGCTATGGCCAAGGGGCTGGGAGTCAAGGCCATCAGCACCAGCACCACGCTCACCATGGCCAAGCGCATCGCCCCCATCGCCGACAAGCACAAGTTGATGGTGGGCTATCACGGCCACGATCAAACCAGCGACCCGAATCAGACCGCCACCTTGGAGAGCTACGACACGCTGATGGGCTATGGGGGGTACAACGGGATCAACCTGGACATTGGCCATTTCACGGCGGCCAACTACGACGCCGTGGCGTTCATCCAGAAGCACCACGCGCGGATCACGAACTTGCACCTGAAGGACCGCAAGAAAAATCACGGTCCGGGTGTGCTGTGGGGTATGGGCGACACTCCCATCAAGCAGGTTCTGCAAGAGGTGAAGAAGGGCAAGTACACGTTTCCGTGCAACATCGAATGGGAAATCGGCGTGCCGGAAGGCTCCGACCTCATCACCGAGATGAAGAAGTGCCTGAAGTACTGCGAAGACGCCCTGGCGTAAGCGGCTGAACACCGGGACGGGCGCCGGCCCGTGCGCGTGGTTCCGTGCCTGTTCCGCGCCACTGGATACTCGCACAGGAGGCGCGCGTGACGCTTCGACGCGATTCACCGGCGCCCTTCGGGGTGAGTCATGTGGCCTTTTGTTATGATTTCTAGTGGGATTATCGGATTGGGAGATCTTATGGCTAGCGAAGTGAACCGGCGCAATTTTCTGAAGGCGGCTGCTGTAGCCGCCGGGCCGGCTGTGATCACGGCGCGGGGCGCCAATGACAGAATCAATATCGGTTGGATCGGCGTGGGCACGCGCGGCGATTACGGCATCCGATGGCTGCACACTGCGGCCCCCAACGATGTCCAGCTCACCTCCATCTGTGACACTTGCGACAAGTGGATCACGCGCGGCGTCAAGAACGTCCAAGACACTTGGGGAACTACTCCTAAGACGTACAAGGACTACAACGAGCTTCTGGCGGACAAGAGCATCGATGCCGTCTACATCATGACGCCGGAGCACCTGCACCATGACATGGCGATTGCCGCGTTGAAGGCCAACAAGCACCTGTATATCGAGAAGCCTCTCACCCACACCATCGAAGAGGGACCAGAGATTATCGATGCGTGGCAAAAGTCCGGCAAGATCTGCCAGGTCGGTACGCAGAATCGCAGTTCCTCGCTTTACCGGAAAGCCAAGGAATGGATCGACCAGGGCATGATCGGTCAGGTGCATTTTGCGCGCGCATTCTGGTACCGCAACTCCCTGCCCAACAACCCCGCGTGGCGCTATGTCATCCCGGCGGATGCCACCGCGGAGAACACCGACTGGAACCGCTTCCTCGGCAATGCGCCCAAGCGGCCCTGGGACCCGCACCGGTACTTCCAATGGCGGCTCTATTGGGACTATTCGGGCGGCATCTCCACCGATCTGCTCGTCCACCAGACCGACGTCATCAACTTTATGCTCAGCAAGACCACGCCCCGGTCTTGCGTGGCCACGGGCGGGATTTACCGCTGGACCGACAAGAACGACGACCGCGAAGTGCCCGATACCCTGAGCGCCGTTTATGAGTATCCCGATGGCTTCCAGATCAACTACAGCAGCTACTTCGGCAACGACCATTACGGCTACGGCGAACAGATCTGCGGGACAGAGGGAACTATCGAGGTGATGAACCGGATGGACCTCTACTTCACGCCGGAGACTTTTGGCGGTAAGCCGCCGGACGCCGTCAAGGCGCGCAAGGCGATTCACCTGAACGGGACCGCCGATTTCAAGGAAGCCGACGGCGTGAACAACCACTTCAAGAATTTCATCGCGTCCATCAAGGGTACGGAGAAGCCCATCGCGCCTCCGCCCATCGGGCATCAGGCCGCCATCTCCGGCCACATGGCCACGTTGGCGTTCAAGAACGGCAAGCGGGTCCTCTGGGACGCCGCCATGAACACGCACAGCTTCGCGTAGCGCGTGGCGCCGCCGGTCTTTGCCGGCGGTGGGGTCTAAGCGGCGTAGAACGCCAACCCCACTGCGCCGCGTTAAGCTTGTAGCTTGGATCATCCCCGCATCTCCCTGAAGCGGGTTCGCCCGTGGTGGACCCGCATCAAGCCGACCGTCCATTACCTGATGGAAACCGAGGCGCATGTCTACGCCTTGGCCATTGCCGCCAGCACGCTGCTCGCTTTCTATCCGTTCGTGATCGTGATGATCTCGATTTGCCGCGACGTTCTGCATTGGCCTGCCGCCGCCCGCGCCGTCTCTCTGGCTTTAAAGGATTTCTTCGCAGGCGAACAGGGAGACTTCATCGTGCGAAACATTGCGGCCTACGGCATCCCCAAGCTGCGTCTCACGTCGGTCTTTCTGCTGTTGTTTACCGCCAACGGCGTCTTCGAACCAATGGAAGTGGCGCTCAACCGCGCCTGGGGCGTCGCCCGGAATCGGAGTTACGTTAAGAACCAGGCCGTGAGCCTGGGTTTAATCTTCGCCTGCGGCGGCCTGGCCCTGATTTCACTCATGATGACGGCATTGCCTTCCGGTTGGCTCTCTTCCGGTGGCTTGCTGCAGTTCCTGGAGAGGCTGTTCTTCAAGCTGGCCGCCATCCCGTTCTCGATCCTCATTCTGTTCCTGGTGTACTGGCTGCTGCCCAACCGGAAGATAGAGCCGCGACGCGTGGTGCGGGTCGCCGTGGTCGTGGGCCTCATTCTGGAAGCCTGCAAGTACGTCAACCTTGTCGCCGCGCCGCTGATCCAGCGCAAGTTCGCCGGCGACTACCAGTTCTTCCAGCACTCGGTGACGATTTTGGTTCTCAGCTTCCTGGTAGCGCTGATCGTTCTCGCCGGAGCGCACTGGACGGCCAAGCACGAGCAGCCAGATCCGCTATCGTAGGAACATGGACTGGAAAGCCATCGCGCGCGCCAGCGGCCTGGACTTGTCCGACGCCGACCTGGAGAAAGTCGTCATGCCCCTCGGCGCGCTCGAAGAAGCGCTCCGCCCGCTGGTTAGGGGCCTGCCTCCCGAACTGGAGCCGTCGCTGGAGTTCCGCGCGGAAGAGGAGGGCGGGTGACCATCCGCGAGGCGGCCGAATCGTTGCGCCGGCGGCAAGTTTCCTCGGAGGAATTGGCGGCCGCGGCCATCGCGCGCATCGAGCGGTTGAACCCGGCGCTCAACGCCTTCATCACCGTCACCGCGGAGGAAGCCCTGCGCCGCGCCCGGCAGGCGGATTCCGAATTGGCGGCCGGGCGGGACCTCGGCCCACTGCACGGAATCCCCATCGCTTACAAGGACCTGTTCGCCACGCGCGGCGTGCGCACCACCTCCGGTTCCAAGATCTATGAGAACCACGTACCCACAGCGGACGCGGCCGTGGTGGAGCGCCTGGAAGCGGCTGGCGCCGTACCCCTCGGCAAGCTCAATATGCATGAGCTGGCCTACGGCGTCACCTCGGACAACCCGCATTTCGGCGCCGTGCGCAATCCGTGGGACGCGGCGCGCTCGCCCGGCGGATCGAGCGGCGGCTCGGGCGCGGCCGTGGCGTCGAACATGGTCTATGCCGCTATGGGAACCGACACCGGCGGGTCCATCCGTATTCCCGCGTCGTTCTGCGGCGTGGTGGGACTGAAGCCCACCTACGGCCGCGTGAGCCGCCACGGCGTGACGCCGCTGGCCTGGAGTCTGGATCACGTGGGCCCGCTGGCCCGCTCCGCGCGCGACGCCGCCATCGCGCTCAACGCCATCGCGGGATACGACCGCCGCGATCCGGCTTGTTCGCGCTGGCCCCTGGTGGATTTCGTCCCGGACGAAGGCTGCTCGATCCGCGGCCTGCGCATCGGATTTCCCGAGAACTTCTACTTCGAGCGCCTGGAGCCGGCGGTGGATTCTTCCGTGCGCGGGGCCATGGCGCGCGCCGCATCGCTGGGCGCGGCCGTGAAACCCGTGCGCGTCCCCGATGTCGCGGCGCTGAACGCGGCCAGCCGGGTCATCATCTGGGCCGAAGCCGCCGCCGTCATGACCCCGCATCTGGAGCGCCGCGACCTGTTCGGCGCCGATGTGCTGGCGCTGCTCGACCAGGGGAGGCTCGTCCCCGCCACCAGCTACATCAACGCGCAGCGCTTCCGGCGCGCGATGCGGAGCGAGTTCGCGAAGCTGTGGGCCGAGATCGATTGCCTGATCGTTCCCACCGCGCCCATTACCGCTCCGCGCATTGGCGAAACAACGGTCCGCATCGATGGCGCCGAAGAGGACATACGCCTGGCGGCCTCGCGACTGACGCGCGGCATCAACGCCCTGGGCTTGCCGGCGCTCTCCATGCCCTGCGGCCTTTCGCCCGGCGGCCTCCCCATCGGCCTGCAAATCGTCGGGCCGGCGTTCGACGAAGCCTTGATTCTTCGCGTCGGAGCCGCCCTGGAGGATAGCGGCGTGGGGATCCCGCACTGCCCTGCATAGAGCCGGCCGGACACGGGGGGTAACGGCGAAGTCTCTTTACGCCCTCTGGTCTACGCCGTCGGCGCCACGAAGGATTCGTCCCTGCGGAACTCGCATGTCAGCAACGGGCGTTTCGCCGACAAGTGGACACGGGATTCCCAGGAATCTCGTTTTCCAGGAATCCCACTTTTCGCCCACGATCAACTCTTGCAGCACGATGTCCCGAGCCACGGCAACTCGCCCGCGAACCAAATCGCGGAAGGAAGAAGCTGTGAGTTGTTGAAAACATGGTGGCCAGTGACGGAATCGAACCGCCGCCGCCAGCCTTTTCAGGGCCGAGATCGCCCGATCTGGGTCTCGGTCCAGACCAAAGTCTGATCCACAGGGTAGGAATACCGCCTGCCGTGCGGTAAAGTCGTGCCGCAACCGCGCGTACCCGGAGCCGATGCGGGCGCTTTTTCCGAGTTTCACACCCTCGGATCTGTTATACTCCACCAGGGGCAAGCCCATGGACACGAAGGATTGGTGGTATCTAATCGCGACAATCGCCAGCCCTTTCCTCGCAGCCGGGCTCACGGCTCTCTCGACGCTGCTTTGGCAGAATCGTAAGGAGAAAAGGGACGCAAAGCTTCGCGTCTTGTAGCACAAGGGTTTTGGAGGGACGATGAGCTTTCGGGCTGCTTTGCGCTCCTGTGGCAAACGCTTGAGGGCCAGAGGCAACGTTAGCGTGGGTGATCTATTGAGAATGCCGCCAATGATTTTCCTTGTCGGATTCTTCGTTGGCGCTCTTGCCACTTCGATGCTCGGCGGCTACCCTAGGACGGTTCGGCAGATCGTCGGAGCGCTAGTCATCATCATTGGCGTATTCATTTACAGCCTTCAGATCGATAAACGCACATGATTGACGAGCAAGATCAGGCCCCACGCCTATGGGAGCAGTCGAATGAAGACGTTGGCAGCGGCAATTCTTGGCGCTGGACTCGTTATGGCTCAGACGAATCCGGTAACTGATGCGTACGAGCGCGGAGTCCAATTGGGCAATCAGCAGAACGCAATTACAGCCTATTGTTTGAGCCATCCAAGTTGCGTTGCGGCAATGCAAGAGGCCCAAGCCCGAAAAGAGCAGGCCGAAGCTGATAAAAGACGGCTGAAAGCAGAGGCCCAGGCTAGAAGGGAGCAGACCGAAGCTGACAAGAGACGGCTCAAAGCAGAGGCCCGCGCTAGTAAGGAGCAGGCCAAAGCCGATAAAGAACGGCAAAAGGCAGAAATCAAATTAGCTGAACTGCGGCTCAAGACTGAGCGTGAATCCGCGAAGGCGCGCACCGGGCCCCTCGCGCCCGCTAAGCATTGACTCTCCGTCAGGAAGTGATTAAGGCCCCTACTCGGCCCTTTGCGTCCTGAACGGGATGGGTAAGACTCAGATCTGCTTTGTGACCGAGATTTGTTCGACGAGTTTCGCCCTCGCTTTTTCCTGCACCTCATCCGGAAGCCGCACGTCGGCTAGTTGCATGTTCCCCGGTGATCCACTGCGGCTGTATTTGTCATGAAGCTTGGGTTTCAACCGCCCCGCCCCAGCCCTGCCGCGAGAATAACTGTCCAAGAGCAAGTGGCCGACGTTAGTCTCCAAAAGGAGTCTGAAAACCCAGGTTTCGACGATGCGCTCGGGCCGCGTTGCTCGTCTTCGCCCTCCCGAGATAGGCGTTGAGATCTTGACAGTCACTGTCATGGTGGACCCTTATTCTAATACACGCGCGGATCGGTGAATTCCCCTGAAGTTGGAAGCAGTGGCGCTGGCGTCTCCGCCGCGATGCGGGACAGTGAAACGTTAGCCCTCTATCGGAAGTGACGCGGCGAGATAGGATTCGGGGGTGAGCGAGGGGAGACCGCCGCGTCACTTTCGATAGAGCCGTTTGAAGTGAGCCGCTCGCGGTTGCGGCGG
>JBEKHV010000027.1:0-48350 GCA_050012095.1 Bryobacteraceae bacterium
TCGTCCAGTTCCGAAACGGGATAGGATACGTGATGCTGCAAGCTCGGAATATCGGTGAACCGCAAATCGAGCTGCTTGGCATCGTTCTTCTTCGCGAATTCCAATACTTCCTTCGGACTCATCAATCCTCCTGGGTAGTCATAATTATCGTGGGATTCCTTACGAACGCGAGTCGCCAACATCGTAGCCCATTCGAGGAATGCCGGTCAAGGCCGCCCTACCGTTTTGCGCTCGCACTTCGGAGTGGGGCAAATCGCCCACGCGGCCAAACGAGACAGCTAGCGGTTGTAGGGATTTTCCCCATGTTCTCAATACCTTGGCGGTGGTCACTGAAATGCTCCATCGCTTTTACTACACTGGAGAGGGAATGAACTTCGATCAAAGCCCGATGCTGGTTATTTGGGAGGTCACGCAGGCGTGCGACCTGGAATGCGTGCACTGCCGGGCCTCCGCGCAGCCGAACCGCCACCCGGCGGAGCTGACCACGGAACAGGGATACCGCCTGCTGGATGAGATCCGCTCGTTCGGCGAGCCGCTCATGGTCTTTACCGGGGGAGATCCCCTGAAGCGGCCGGATCTTTACGATCTGATTCGCCACAGCGTCCAAATCGGGCTGCGCACCAACGTCACGCCCAGCGCCACCCCGCTGCTCACGGCCGAAGCGATCGACCGGTTCAAGGAGGCCGGCGTCACCCGCATGGCGATCAGCCTGGACGGGCCGGACGCCGCCACGCACGACGAATTCCGCGGCATTCCAGGCACGTTCGAGAAGGCCCTGTTCGCGCTGCGGTACGCCCGCGATATCGGCCTGGACACCCAGTTTCAGACCACCGTCACGCGGCGCAACATGGCCCGGCTGCCCGAGGTGGCCGAGATCGCCAAAGAGGTGCGGACCAAGATGTGGAGCTTGTTCTTCCTCATCGTGACTGGCCGCGCGGCCGAGGCCGACGACCTCCAGGCGGCCGAATACGAGCAGGTGTTCGAGTTCATGTACGAGCTCTCCAAGACCGCGCCCTTCGGCATCAAGACCACCGAGGCCATGCACTACCGCCGCTACGTGGCGCAGCGCATGAAAGCCGAGCACGGCGCCGCGGTCAACGAAAACGCCAAGGGTGTGGCGTGGCGCACGGCCGGCGTGAGCGACGGCAAGGGCTTCGTCTTCGTCTCGCACACCGGCGAAATCTTCCCCAGCGGGTTCCTCCCGGTGAGCGGCGGCAATGTGTTGCACGACTCGCTGACCAGCGTATACCGCGAGTCGGACCTGTTCCGCTCCCTGCGCGACGCCGGCCAGCGCGGCGGCAAGTGCGGGATGTGCGAATACCTGAAGGTCTGCGGCGGCTCGCGCTCGCGCGCCTACGCCTTGACCGGCGACTTCCTGGCCGAGGATCCGCGCTGCGTCTATCAACCCCATCTGGCGGACGCCGTCGCGGGCTAGAGCCCTCCCTAAATAACTGCGCCAACCGCTCCCTGACGGGGCGCATTTTTCCCTTGCGGGTTCGCAAGCGGGTGCGCCATATTGGGAATGGTTGAGCGTGTCGCAGCGTGATCCCCATGGCGGAGAACCTCCTGTTTTTTACGGAGCTGTTGCGGATGCCGGTGTACGACGTCAAGGGGCGTCGCATCGGCCGCGTGCGCGACGCCGCCCTGGTGCCCGTGGTGAACCCGTCGCAGGTTGACCGCGTCCTGATCGGCGGCGGCGACGCCTGGTTCACCATCCGTTACGACCAGATCCGCTCGATTTCGCTCGAAGCCGGCATTGCCCTCGACGACGAGCAGCTCACCCCCTACCACGACGACGAGTACATGCTGCGTATCGGACGCGACCTCCTGGACCAGCAGATCATCGACGTGACCGGCCGGAAAGTGGTGCGGGTGACCGACCTGACCTTCGACATCCGGAACGACGGCGAGCGGGACACCCTGGTGGTGGTGGAAGTGGATATCGGCATCCGCAGCATCTTCCGCCGGCTGCTGCAGGGCGTGGTCCCTCCGCGCTGGATTCGCCGCCTGCAACTTCCCATCCCGCCCAGTTTCATCAAGTGGGATTTCTGCAACGTGGTGGAACCGGACCCGCTGCGCCGCCTGCGCCTCAACATCTCTTACCGGAACCTGGAGGAAATGCATCCGGCCGACCTGGCCGACATCGTCGAGGATTTAAGCCCCGCCGAGCGCGAAGCCATTTTCGAGACCATCGACAGCGAGGCGGCCGCCGACGCACTCTCCGAGGTCGATCCCAAGATGCAGGCCAGCATCCTCGAATCCCTGGAACCCGAGAAGGCGGCCGACATCGTGGAGGAAATGGCTCCCGACGAGGCCGCCGACGCGCTCAACGAACTAGAGGAGCAGGCGTCCGAGGACATTTTGGAGGAAATGGACTCGGAACCCAAAACCGAAGTGCAGGAGTTGCTCGAATACGAGGAAGACACGGCCGGCGGCATGATGAACACCGAGTACGTGGCCCTGCCCGATGCCGCCTCGGTCCAGGACGCCCTGCCCGCGCTCCGGAGCAATGAAGATCTTCTGGAAAGCCTGAATACGCTGTTCCTGATCGACCCCGAAGGCCGGCCCACCGCTTCCATTCCGCTGGCCCGCCTGTTCATCTCCCCGGCGGAGACGCGCCTCAAAGAGCTGGCCTCCGAATCCCTGATTGCGGTCCCCGTGGACGAGGCCCAGAACCGCATCACGGAGCTGTTCGACAAGTACAACCTGCTGACCTTGCCGGTGGTGGACGAAGAAGGCAAGCTGGCCGGCATCATCACGGCCGACGACATCATCTCCGTGCTGAGGAGCAGGTAACCGATGCGGAAACTGCTCGTTCGTTTCCGCTATCATCTGCTGATCTTCTTCGCCGTCCTCGGCCCGGGCTTCATCACCGCCAACGTCGATAACGATTCCGGCGGCATCTTCACGTACTCGGCCGCCGGCGCGCGCTTCGGCTACCTGCCGCTGTGGACGCTTCTTCCCATCACCCTGGTGCTGATTGTCACGCAGGAGATGTGTTCCCGCATGGGCGCGGTGACGGGCAAGGGCCTCTCGGACTTGATTCGCGAGGAGTTCGGCTTGCGCATGACGTTCGTGATCATGGCCCTGCTGGTGCTGGCCAATTTGACCAACGTCATGGCGGAGTTCGCGGGCGTGGCCAGCTCGCTCGAACTGTTCCACATGAGCCGTTACATTTCCGTTCCGCTGGCCGCGGTGGGGGTTTGGTTCCTGGTGGTGAAGGGGAATTACCGCAGCGTCGAGAAGATCTTCCTGTTGGGGTGCCTGCTCTACGTCACCTATATCATTTCCGGCTTCCTGGTGAAGCCCGATTGGAAAGAAGCCGCTCTCTACAGCGTGAAGCCCAAGTTGATGTTGGACCAGGAATACATTTACATGCTCATTGGCATGGTGGGCACCACCATCGCTCCCTGGATGCAGTTCTACCTGCAATCGGCCGTAGTGGAAAAGGGCATCACCGCCAAGGAGTACGCGGCCTCGCGAGTCGAGGTGATCGTGGGCTGCATCATGACCGACGTGGTCGCGTTCTTCATTATCGTGGCGTGCGCGGGCGCGATCTGGAGCGTGCATCCGCGCGACATCCAGAGCGCGGCGGAGGCCGCGCTCGGGCTGAAGCCGTTCGGCCAGTACGCCTTCCTGCTGTTTAGCGCCGGCCTGCTCAACGCGTCGATCTTCGCGGCCTGCATTCTGCCCCTTTCGACGGCGTACACGGTCTGCGAGGGACTGGGCTTCGAATCGGGCGTGAATCGCCGGATGCGCGAGGCCCCGGTTTTCTACGTCCTCTACACGCTGCTGATCGTGGCTGGCGCCGGCGTGGTTCTGATCCCCGGCTTCTCCCTGGTGCAAATGATCCTGCTCTCGCAGGTGTTGAACGGCGCGCTACTGCCCTTCGTGCTGATCTTCATGGTCCTGCTGATCAACAGAGCGGAACTCATGGGCGCCTGGGTCAACCCGCGCTGGTTCAACCTGGTCGCCTGGATCACGGTGGTGGTGATGATCGGCCTGACGCTGGCCCTGGTAGGAACCACGCTGCGGGGGATGTAGGGCCGGCGCGCGCCGCCGTTCGCATGGTCTTGGAAGCGCAGCCCGCCATCTGGTAAACTGAAATCTCCTCGGCCAGGTAGCTCAGTTGGTAGAGCGCAGCCCTGAAAAGGCTGGCGTCGGCGGTTCAATTCCGTCCCTGGCCACCATCTTTTCAATAACTTACAAGCCCTCCAAGACGCAGTTTCATTCCATTTCATTCCAAAACTCATGGCCCGTTGAGATTTGCCTTCGCCGGAATGAGGCCGGTTTGGAGTCGGTTTCTTGGGGCAGGATCGCTATTTCGTCCTGCCCTTTTTCATTTCTGTCGAAGCGTGGAATCCCTGTCATCACCGTCATCACTGTAATCACCGTCATCGCCACGCCCGCCAGAATACGCCGCCAGCCCACACAATCGCCGCTCAGTTCGTTCGCCACCGGCCCGGTGGTATGACGGCATACCCGGCGACGGCCACGGTGTGCAAAGCGCCCCTATTCGGCGGTTTGATTCTAAGCGCCGCTACCTGCCGAACCCACCGTGTGCCGTACAATTGAGCTTGAGGTTTCACGATGGACTACACCGACGCCGGAATCATCGAAGTGCATGAAATTGTCAAGAGCGTGGAGTTCATTCTTGCGAGCGGGCGAACGTTTTTGATTCAAGTCGAACATTCGCTCAAGGGCACGGCCCATTCACACTACGGCGTCCGCTATTTCGAGCGCCACAGGCTGTACCGGCGTCAGGACGGTACGGTGACTGCTGAAGACGTTGCGGCAGCGCCACATTTCGACATCTGGGTTCCTGATGGAAATTTGCCGTGGGTGAGTCAGGATTCGGCTGATGCCGCTCTTTCGCAAGCGTTGGAATTCCTTGTTGAACGTCGAAATAACGAAAACCCGTCAGATTGGATGCGGCCCTTTCCCAAACACTAAAAGGCGGAGGCGAAACACAAGACGGCTGTAGCGTCCTTGCGAAAGCGAGAACGAATAAACTTGCGATTGGGGCCACCTTTCGTCAGCCAGTCCTCCCGGCGTTTGCATTCCATCGCAAGTCCAATGGTGCTACAATTCTCCCGGATCGTCCGATCCTCTTGCCAAGGGGAGCACGGATGTGTGCGAGCGATGCGAATTTCGCCAAGGATATACGGGGTGTTGATTCTGCTCCTCCTCATCTTGTCTTCCGCCTGTCAGAAGGCCCCCACCCCCAAGCCCGTTGCGGATGAGCAAGCCTTTCAGAAACCTAGCGCCAGCGAGATTTTCACCTTGAGATCGAAGTGCGCTGAACTTGGGCAAAAGATTATGAACGGAAATATCATCGGCATCGCACTCGCTCAAGAACAGGTGTCCCACTACGATCCGAACTCCAATCGCTGTTATGTAAAGCTTACGGTCCACAGCGCCGATCTAACGCACATTCGAGATACATTTACAACGTACCTCTATGATGGGCAAACAGGGCAAATGTTGGGATGGTCTGAGATCAAGAAAGGTGTGAAGGATGGGTTCATGTTCTCTTGGGTTGATATGTCCTTGTCCGGCCCTGACTCCTTTAACGCCGCTAACACGGAAATTGGCACTCGAATGGCCGATGACCAAACAAGGTAGTTTACCAGTGATGTGGAGGCTCTCCCGATTCTCTCATGCGAGCGGCAACCGATAAAGAACCGATGAGATGCACGCTTACTGGACTCGTGGATGTGCCGTTGATTCTGTCCGTGCTTATCCTGTGTTCCGGCTGTCAGAGGTCACCCACACCCAAGCCTGTTGGCACGGATTCACCTGCATTCCAAAAACCAACTGCCACCGAAGTTTTCAACTTGAGATCGAAGTGCGCCGAACTTGGGGAAAAGCTCAATGGCGAATACGACCTTACGGGGATTGGGCTTGCCACAGCCGATGATCTTCCGTACCCTTTCCAGCAGGAACACTTTTCGCACTACGATCCGACGACGAACCGCTGCTACGTCGAACTTCGTGCCAGTCCTAACCTAGGCGTCCTGACGATGCTTTCCACTCGAAACGCAAAGGCATTGAAGATTAGAGGTGACTTTTTGGCAAGGTATGAAGTGGATTACCTAGAGCGCCGTTTGTACGACGGTCAAACCGGGGAAGAACTGGCTTCGTTGCAGAAGGGAGTGAAGGGCGTAACACCAACAGGCGTTGTAAAAGGACGCTTGAGCAAGGTTGAGTGGTTTGACGCTGCAAATGAAATAGACGCCCTCATGGCCGATGATCGGAAACAGTGATTGTGGGCAAACCACGGCCCAGATCGACTGGCGACAGGATCGGCGTGGCACCGAAGGGAGGCAAGTCCTGAAGTCCTTGATCGGAACGTACCCACATTGGCCTAAGCAGGTCCGGTATGCGTGGCTCGAATTTGGCCTCCGTAAGAGCTTGGGCGGTGCGCCGTTCGCAAAGCCAGCCCAAAGCGCAGATGAGGAGTTCACGGTTTTGGAATTTATGCCGTATCTGGTTTGGTATCTCATCAGACACGGCTATTCAAAACTGAGGGAGATGGTCCGGAGAAAATAATCAGGACGACGGAATCCGGCTCTGAGCACGCTACTTACTTAGTGACCGTCAGTTATTTGCCAGTCTCACGGATCAGCCGGGGCCGCTGTTTCCAGAGGAGCGCTTTCTTCGCCGCCTTTCCTGGTGCAGTCTTGACCCCATTCAGCGGCGACGTTTTGCTATCCAGAAGTAGCTTGGGAAAACACAATGCATCTGGAGTCGTATTCAATTTCCCGGCATATGGAGGAAAGATCGCCATATACCGTACCGCTGTGGATGCCCATCTCTCTCAATTCGATCCTTATTTCCAGTGCTCTTTGCGGATCAATCTCCACGACAGCAAGCCGTTCGCTGTCTAGCGACGTGGTCATCGGCTCAACAATCACTTCATCTTCATCAGCGCCAAGGCGATGAACCGTATGCCAACCAGCCTGGGCGACGACACGTTGGCTATGACGAGTGGGCCAAAACGGGACAGACGCATTTTCCATCCGGTCACCGGTTGCCGGCCAGTTGGATGGGCGGCAACCACCATTGCGAACCTCCTGGACCCATCCGTGCGCTCCCGGACTTGGTCACCTCCGGCGGCGCAATGGAGCGCAGGTATTGAAACACCTTCAAATGAAACGGGCTGAACTCGGGATCGGGAATTCCGCTGGGAGGTATCGATGGGTCACCGTACCCAAGCTGAAACATGTCGTGGTGATAGGTGTGGTAGCCGCCAATTTTCCGTACGGCATCGATTTGCGCGATGTGGTGCGCGATTTCGGTTTGGCCGCTGCCTCCGAACTTGAGCGTGCCGCAGCGCGCCGGCTCGTCATCCACCACGGGTTTCTTGTACGTCTCCAGAAGCTGCCGGATTTCGAGCGGCGCCGTCTCCCAAAAGTTCCCTTTACGGGTCGTGTGCGGGCTCAGGAAATCGAGCGCTTGGCTTTCCTCATCGCTCCCAAACGCGTAATTCGGCCCCTCCGGGGAGTTGGTCACTAATCGCGCCGGGTCCAGGCGCTTGATCTCTTTGTAGTGCTCCACCACGTCGTCGGACCACTCGTTCCAGATTTCGAAATACAAATTGCGGTAAGGTTTCAATTCCCGGGTGACCAGACGGATGTAAGCGCTGCGCGTCTCCCGCGGGTACACCAGGTAGTGCGTGAACAGGCATAGCTCGACGACCATGCCCTCCCGGTTCGCCGCTAGCGCGAGATCTTTCACCCGAGACAGCGCCGCCGGGTTCAGTTGCGGGTTCTTCGGTACGAAGAGGCGCCCGTTCCTGCCCATCTCCGGATAGACATAGAGCGAGTTGTCCGGCCCCTCGTCGACCCAGCCGTTGGTGACCCGCCAATCGGCCCACACGCGCAGCACGGTAATGCCATAGGACTTGAACTTGCGCAGCCAACGTTCGCGCGCCGCCGGCGATTGGTTGAACTCCTTGTTGTAGAGCGCGTTGAAGAAGCTGACGCCCTCAAAATAGAACGGCTTGCCATCGAGGTAGAACCGCGTGCCTTGAATCGTGAGGGCCGAGGTCGCCGGCCGCGCCTCTTGCGCCGCCGCGGCGACCGCAGCCAGGGAAAGGGCGAGTAACGTTCTCAGGAGAGTCTGAAAATGGTTTGATTTCAAGCCTTACTCCTCAAAAGTCGCGCACCGGCCCGCCGGGCCTCTTCAGCCTGGGCTCCAAGCCCGGGGTCTTAAAGGGCAGGTAAAAACCAGGACATCCTGATCCGCGTTGGCTCGTCCAGCACACACGCGAAGAAACGGTTCCGCCGGATGCGGCCAGTTCCGCCGTAGAACGTATTGTAGTACTGCGCAGGACGCCCGGGGACGCGGGTAGCGTCTGAAATGTGCGTTGAGGGGGAACGCCCCGTGTTCAATACGCTCCCGGTACGGGGCAGACGGGAGCGGGAGGCTCTATGGGCGACCGGGGCTACGGTGGCGCTGCGCATCACCTCCTTCGCCAGCAGGGCTTATTAGCGTGAAGACGGGCGCGAAGGAAGTCTCCCGGGAGGGACAGGCTGAAAAAACACCGGAAGTGATTGATATGTAAGGACGGAAAAACCGACAAGTGCCGTCACCGCTTTCGGCGCGGGTCAGTTTGGCAATGGGGCAATTCGGCGCTGTCACTGGTTGCCGTCTCGACCCGCCTGAGTACCGCCTCCGCGTGGGCGACTACCGGGTCCGTTTCCATCAGGAAGGCGAGACGATTCTCATTCTCCGGGTCCGCAACCGCCGCGAAGCCTATCGCTGAAAGGGACCGCAATTGGTTCGCTACCCTGCGCAAGGTTCCAGGACAGGGCTTCCTTCACGCTGGTCAAAACTCTACAATCACATCTTTGCCGAACGTCAGGCCGGCAACTCCGGCGGCAAGTTTAATGATGGTCTTCTTGAGCACGTTATTGAGATTGGTTGCGACCAGCCATCCACCCGGCAATGGTTCGCGCATGTCGCGGAGATCCTCGCGGTCGGGGTAGAGTTCTTCGGGCGTGCGGGCGATGTAACGACGTTTGCGGCCTTGGGCGTCGGGGTGATGGGAACAACGTTCCAGGAAGGAGGGATCGCCCTTGGCGAGTTCGGAAAGAACGATCACCATCGCTTCCTTGGCATTGGTGTAAGTATATGGCTGGCCCCGCAGGACGAGCCTGCCGCTGCGGGATGTCTCGCCAGGAGCGCGTTGTGGAGCTTGGCTCTGCTCCGCGAGGCCCGCCTGGACGTGGACGTTGCTGCGTAAAGCTTCAACGTTTTTGCTCAACGTGGCGAGGAATTCCGCTACGTCGTCATTCTCCGGGCGGACGCCAGCCTTGAGTTCAACGGCACCGGCAAGAAGCTCGACAAGGTCTTCATTCCCTTTTTCAACCAATTCGCGCCACGCTTCCGGAATGGCCGCACGGGCTTGGGAGCGACGATTGCGGCTGCGGTATTCTTTGCGGGCCGTCTCCAGTGCTTCCCCTGACTCTATCCGCGCACGGGCCAGATAGCGGCTGAGCGTTTCGATAGACTCGCCGGGTAAGCGCTCGAACAGGTCGAGCTTGTAAACACGTCGGTCCTCGTAGCTGCCTTGTTCCGCGGGCAGGTAGAAGCTCCAGGTCTTGCCATCGGTCAAGACAATGAATGGAACGCCTGTGTGGAAAGCATACTCCAATGCCTGACGGACCCCATCTTCGGCTTTACCGGGTTGTTTCACCTCGATGAAGATGGCTGGTTTGGAAGCCGGATGGCACAGGGCGAAATCAACGCGCCCTTCACCGGTCTGGTATTCAGGCCAGACAACGGCAGTGTCCCACGTATCCCAGCCCAACTCCTGAAGCAGACGAAGAACGATACCTTGAGAAATTGCCTGCTCATTGGGAAATCTTCCTTGGCGCAATCGCGCTGTGATGTCGGCAAGAGTGTTTTCGAGCGCCATAAAACAAGACCTCCAACTCCAGTTTAGGTCCTCGACTACCTAGATGCGTACTCCGGCGATGTGGATAGGGCGTTCCGATGGTGGGGATAGGGCATTCGGCGCCTTGCGACGCGGCCCTTGGTAACCAGGGGACGTACACCTCGTTTCCGATCCCGCCGTGGAAATCGGGCGCACCGGCTTGAGCGCCGGCTCCCACGGGAATCCAGGTTCTTTCCGCCTCCGCCGCAGAGTAGAATAAGACCGGCTTTTTCTTCTATCGAGAGGTGAACGGTGTCGAATCGGCGCGAATTTTTGGGCGGATTGATGGGCGCGGCCGGGGCGGCCGCCGCGGGACAGACCCCGGCCAGCCGTATCGTCGGGGCCAATGACCGGGTGCGCTTCGGCCTGATCGGAGCGGGCGGGCGCGGCATGGCGGATTTCGGCTGCGCGCTCCGTTGCGCCAACGTGGAAGCCGTGGCGGTGGCCGACGTGTACACCGGACGCTTCGCCGCCGCCCAGAAGCTGGCTCCAAATATCAAGACTTTCCAGGACTTCCATCGGTTGCTCGACGATAAGAGCATCGACGCCGTGCTGATCGCTACGCCCCAGCACCAGCACTGCCTGAACTTCGTGCCGGCGATCGAGGCGGGCAAGGACGTGTATCAGGAAAAGACCATGGCGTTCACTCCCGCTCACGCCCGGCGCATGAAGCGCGCGTTTCAGGGCTCGGGCCGCGTGGTGCAGGTCGGCATGCAGATGAATAGCGGGCCGGGATTTCAGAAGGTCCGCGAGCTGGCCACCAAGGAGAACATGGGCTCCATCACCGCGCTCCAGGCCTTTCATTTCCGAAACTCGCCCTACGGCGGCTGGATGCGTACGCCGCCCCCGGATTGCGACGCCGGGCACGTGGACTGGGCGGCTTTTCAAGGCGAGGCGAAGTCCTATCCGTTCGATCCACAGCGCTACGTGAACTGGCGTTTCTATTGGGACTATTCGGGCGGCAATGTGTTCGAGAACATGGTCCACCAAGTGGGTTTCTGGTATGGGGCGCTCGGCTGGAGCATCCCCGACGCGGTGACCATGGCGGGGGCCGATTACCTCGCGCCCCAGATGCGCGTGCCGGATACCATGACGGTGACGATCGAGCAGCCCGAGAAAGTTCTCTTTACCTGGAATTCCATGTTCGGCAACAGTTACTTCGGGGAGGGCTACGATCTGCTGTTCGGAAACCTGGCCACGCTGATTCACGACGAGGGCGACAACGCGGCTCTGTTGCCGCAGCGCCCGCGAGGAGCGCCGGCGGCGGCCCCGCCCATCGGAGGCGGTTCTTACAAGGACTATACGGCGGCGCACATGCAGAACTTCTTCGATTGCGTGCGCAGCCGCAAGGAACCGGTTTGCCCGTTCGACCTCGGATATCGCGCAGCCACGGCCTGCCAGATGGCCATCGCCTCGTACCGCCAGCAGCGCAGGGTGCGCTGGGACCCCGAAACGGAGGACATCGTCTGAACGATACGGCAGCCGGCGCCGCCACCGGCAAGGCTCGCCAGTGGCAGGCCGGGAATGTGTACTCGCTTCTCCGCAGCGCAGGAAGCGTTGGGCGGCTGCTTTGTTCTACTGCTTCTTCGCAACGACTTCCGTGACTCGGGGATCGCCGCCATTGAAGCCGGGAGTCGTGGTCTTCAGTTTCATCTCGCTGCCGGAGACAGAGCCTTCGTATTTTGTAGTGAACGAGTTACCGCCAAAATCCCGCGTCACTTCGAACGAAAAACCGCTGCCCTCCACCTTGCCATTGGAGATCGCCGTCGTGGTGGGGGGAGGAGGATCGCCGCCGCCGCGGGCGAACCCGGGCGTCGTGACCGTGCCCTCCAGCTTGGCTCCGCTGGCCTTCAGATCCATGGTCACCTGCCGGGGAGGGCCGGCAGGAGCAGCGCCGCCGCCGCGGCCGAAAGCCGGTTGATCGTACACCCATTTGCCGGTGATGGAGTCGGCCGCCATCGCCACCAGCATTACCGCAAGCAGAATCGCACCTATAAAAAGGAACTTCTTCATCATGTCCACCTCACGGATCATAATAACTCCATTGACTCCCGCATTGTGGCGATGTCGCCGGCGCGCGCCGCCAGACATCGCTAGCTTCGCAGGCGCAGGAACAGGTAAGAACCGGCCAGGGCGAAGATGGCGTCGGGGGACCAGGCGGCTACCACGGGGGAAAGCTGGCTCATGCCCCCGGCTTTTTCGAAGAGCGTGCCGATGCCCCAGTAGGCCATCGCGATGCCGATGCTCACTCCTATGCCGGCCATGGCGCCGCGGTTGCCTACCATGAAGCCGAAGGGGACCGCGATCAGGGCCATGATCAGCGCAAATAGAGGGACCGAGAATTTGCGGAAGAATTCCACCCGTAACTTCACCGTCTCGAAGCCGCTTTGCGAGAGATCGCGGATGTAGGCGTCCAGCTCGGCGAAGTTCATCTGCTTGTCCTGCATCGCTTCCTTGAGGAAGTACCCGGGCTCTTCCGTCAGCTCGGGAAACGTGGCGACCTGAAACGCGTCGGTGGTCCGGCCGATCGCCTGAAAATCGCTCTTCCAGCCGTTCTCGAACACCCACTGTTTCGAAAATGGACTCCAGGAGGCGCGCTCCGCCGCGATCTGGCGGACCATCCGGAAGGTGGCGGGGTCCAGCTCAAACACAGTGACGCCGTTCATCACGGCGGCCGAGGGATCGAAATAGCGGTAGTAATAAATGCGCGATCCCCTGCCCATGATCCACTTGCGCTCCGGATTGAGGTAGGTCTGCGTGGGGGTGCCCTTGATCTCGGCGCGCAGCGCCTCCTGCTTCCGGTTGGCGTCCGGAAGGTAGTAATAATCGAAGGCGAACAACCCCGCGCTGAGCGCCACGCCGCCCAGCAGGATAGGCAGCGCCAAGCGGTAGAGACTGACCCCGGAAGCCAGAAAGGCGATGATCTCGTTCTGTTTCGAGAGCGTCCCCAGCGCCGCCAGGACGGCCACCAGCACGCTGATGGGCAGCGTCCGGTAGATCAGCTCGGGAGACAGGAAGAACAGGTACGTGAACATCTTGAGAAGCGGGATATGGTTGCGAACCATGTCGGGCGTCAGCTCGAAAAAGTTGTAAATCAGCGTCAGGGAGACGAGACTCGCCAGCAGCAGCGCAAAGTAGAGCAGGAAGCGCGAGAGGAGGTACGCGTCCAGGATCTGCGGCAACAGCGGCAGCCGCCGTGCGCGGAGGCGCTGCCCCTCGAAGGGCCTCCCCATCAGGGACTTCAGGTTCCGGACGCGGGCCGCGAACCAGACTCCCAGGCTGGCCAGCAGGTCGCGGTCGCCGGGCCGCTCCATGCGGGATATCAACGCCACGCCGGCCAGGCCGAAGACCGCATCGGGCAGCCAGATGGCCACGGGGACGGGCAGCGTGCGCTGTCTGGCCAGGCCCATGAGAGAAATGAGAGCCAGGTAATAGCAGAAGAACGACAGGACAATGGCGTTCACGTAGCCCGCCGACCGGCCTCCCTTGCGCGTGGCGATACCCAGCGGGATGCCCACCATGGCCAGCATGATACACGCCACGGGAAGGGCGAAGCGCTTGTGCAGCTCGATTTTGTTTTCGAGCAGCTCGGGGCCCGAGTTGTAGCGGATCAACTGCCGGGTGTTCATGACGGCGCTGGACCGCACGGCCTTCTCCTTGGCCGGCGCGGCGTCCAGCGCATAGTCGAGGCGGGGGGCCGAGGCGTCGTGCGCCACGCTGTCCTTTCCCATTTCATGGGTGGCGGCATCGCGCATGGAAAGCTGGACGCGGAGTTGCCCCGGGTCGGAGACGGCGACGGCTTCGCGCGCCGTGGTGACCATGGGGCCGACGGCTCTATCTTTCATCCCGCTCTTGCGCTGCTCGGGCGGGGTGACGTCGGCCAGGAAAACGGGACGTAAGCGCACCGGCGCGCCCGGCCGCACGTCCCCTACGTAGAGGATGATGTTGGGAAAGTCCTCGTCGAACACGCGGGGTTGGATCTGCGCGGCGGGATCGGTGGCGATCAACTGGTTGACGATCTCGGCGCTCTGGCGCATGGCGAGCGGCGTCAGCCGCAGCGAGGCGAACGCGGCGCAGCCCATCCCCAAGGCCGCAAACGCCAGCACGGGCGCGATCACCTTGCGGCTGGCGACGCCAGAGGCCCGCATGGCGACGATCTCGCCATCGGCGGCCATGCGGCCCAGCCCGATGAGAATTCCCACCAGGACGCCGAAGGGAATGGTCAGCGGCAGCACCGGCGGAACGGCGTACAGGAACAGGAGGCCTACCGACTTGACGGTGGCCAAGCTGCTGGCGACCAGCAGGTCGAACAGCGGATTCACGGCGTGCAGAAAAACAACGAAGGTGGCCAGCAGCGTTCCGATCGCCGCGCTCGCCAGAACCTCGCGAAAAACGTAGCGGCCAAAGAGGCGCAACACGGCGGACCTATCGGGTCATCTCGGGAGCGGGGACGATGGGCGGCTTGGGCGACTCCTGCTCGGCGGGGTAAAGCTCCAGATCGTCGATCAGGATCGACGGCGCCACCACGCACGTTTCAGCCGTGAAGCCAGTCCCCTGGTTCAGAAATTCGAAGACCTGGCTATCGTCTCCCGCCGCCAGGATATCTCGCAGCGAGCGGACATCCGCGTTTCGGAAGCGTAATCCCCGCACCAACTCCTCGCGGCCGTCCGGGTAGATCCTGTACACCAGGATCGGCGCGCTGATGGGGCGGGCGCCGCCCGCCGGGGCGAACCCGGTGAGGCCGGTGCCACCCGTCGCGGCGGAGGGAAAATCCATCTTGCGGACGAGGATTCCATAGGGCCGGTTTCGCGCCTGGATCAATTCGATCAGTTTCTTCTTCAGATCGGCGGCCGGAACGGTGTCCGAGGAGCTTACAAACAGGTTGCCGATGGCGGCCATGGCGCCGCCGGGGCCGGGCAGGCGCGCGCGGCCGTTGGACCCCTCGAACCCGCGCACCGGCTGGCGGGTCAGCAGGAAGCCTTTGAGCACGCCTTTCTCCACCAGATGGAGCGGTTTGGGGATCACGCCTTCGCGGTCCACGTCATAGCTGCCGAACAGGGGCCGTCCGCGCCACTCCTTCTGCAAGGGGTCGTCCACCACGTCGAAGGAATCGGGCAGAACTTTGGCCCCGATGCGGCCCTCGAGTTCGCTGGTCTGCGCGGCTCCGCCACGGCCCCCTCCGCCGCCCAGCGGCCGGCGGACGATGGAGAGATTCCGGCCCAGCAGCTCCGCGAAGATCTGCGGGCCGGCCATTCCCTCGAACAGAACCGGTCCGGCGTAGTCCTCACCCTTGGGCGCGTGCGCCAGCGCCACCACGTTGTGGGCGAGATCGGTGATACCCTGGCGGAGCTCGGCGTCCGCCGGCAGGCGCGCCGCGTCGAAGGCGTGGAAGACCACGGCGTCGGCCACGCTCATCCCGTCGGCGGCCTGCGCCATGGCGCGCGCCCGCAGATCCACGACATTCTCCGCGGCCCGTACCTCCGTGCCCTCGGAATTGGCGATGTAGTAACCTCCGGCGCCGGCGTCCAGATCGACCGTGGAATAGACGACGTCAGGGAACCCGGTGAACAGGGCCGACAACGCGCGCACGCGATTGGCCCAGGCGTCCTCGTCGATCAACAGGCCATGGAGCGGGGCCTGATAGCGCACCGGCTCGGCGTGGGCGAAGTCGTTGATCTGCTCGTTCTGGGTGATGCCGCGCGCGGCGGCGCGCTTGCGGGAGAGAGCCTCCACGGCCGATTTATAGGCCATGTCGGTCTGCAGCCACAGATAACGCCGCATTTCCGGATACGCATTCTCGGTGGGGAAAGCTCCCAGATCGTAACGAGACCCGCCGAACCCGCCGCCGAAATTCGTGTTGTCGAAGGAGTAGTCGCCCACGCGGACCTGGACTTGCGGAGCGCGAAACTGGGTCCGGCGCCGCGTCACCAGGCCGCCGAGACTGGCGGAGACGGTGAAGGAGTCCTCCTGGTCGATCAGGTACTGGATAAAGTACGGAGACGCCAGATTGGACACGGTGAGCTGGCGCGAGCGCTCGATCTCATCGCGCATGGCCTGGAGCACGGGATCGGCGGCCGGGTTTTGCGCCGGCGCCTGGGGATACGCGGTCGGAATCGCCGCCAGGGCCGCGGCGAACACCGCCAGCGGCCTCACTTCAGCCCTCCCAGGGCGGTGATGCCCGGCGGCGGGGGAAGCAGCGGGGGCCGTTCGTCGGCTTTCGCTTTCTTCTCAATTTCGATTTCGGAGACCAGGATCTCGGGCGAAACCGCGGACACGGGCACGCTACCCGATTCCGCGCCGCAGTAGCCGTTGAAGATTTCCGATTTGTCGGAAGTCGCCAGGATTTTGGCGAAGCTGGCCAGGGGCGTACCGACGATATCGGCGCCGCGGACCAATTCGTCGGGACGCCCGTCGGCGTACACGCGGTACACGATGATGGGAATCACCTTGAAGGCCTGCAAGCCGGAGCGCGCGGTGGTGGTGAATCCGCCCGTAATGTCCTTGAAAAAGAGGCCGTAAGGCTTGTTCTGCCGCTTGGCCTCGGCGATCAGCATCTGGCGCAGACGGGCCTCGGAGACGGCGTTGGACGACTCGACGATCAGGTTGGACTGGCGCGCGACCACTTCATAGCCGGGCTGGCGGCGGCCGTGCCCGTTGGAGTGGTCGAAGCCCTTGATCGGCGAGCGCGACATGAGGAAGGTCTTCAGCACGCCTTTATCGACCACGGTCACCGGCCGTGTCTTGACGCCTTCGTCGTCGTACTCGTACCAGCCGTTCAGATCCTCGCCGTTCATCTTGTGTCGCGTGGGGTCGAACACGACGGAGAGAAAATCGGGCAGCACGCTGGTCCCAACGCTCTTGGTGAACGTCTGGCCTTCGTCTTCGCCCTTCTGCCGCTGGCCTTCGACGCGGTGCCCGAAGATCTCATGAAAGAAGACGCCGGCGGCGCGCCCGGAGAAAATCGCGGGGCCGACGAAGGGCTCGGCCTCGGGAGCGCGCAGCAGAGCGGTAAGGTCGTTGGCGACGCGGTCGATGGAACTCTGGATTACGTCGTCCTTGGGCAGCCCGGAACACTCCTCCGCCTCGAACGTGTCGAACGTCTCCAGGTCCGTGCCGTCGGCGGCCTTGGCCGTGGCGGTGACCACCACGCGGGCGTAGCCGCGGCCGTGCTGGATACGCGTGCCCTCGGTATTGACCAGGTAGCGCGTATCGGTTTGGCAGGACGCGTAGACCTGCGACGTCAGCACCGCCGGGAATTGCTGGAATCGCGCCGAGAGCTTGCGGACGCGGTCGCGCCAGGAGTCCTCGTCGAACTTCAGCTTGAGCGGCGCCTGCTGGAACGAGGACGGTTCCTCGCTGGAAAAATCGGCGGAATCGTCCTCTCCCGCCACCCGGACCTGCGTGTTGGTCTTGATCCGGATGAGCCTCTCGGCGGCGGCACGGTAGGCCCGGTCGGTCTCCAGCCACAAGCGGCGCTTGATGGAATCGGCGTTGTCTTCGAAAGTAAGCGGCGCGCCGGAAGTAAACCGCGCCTGGCCGCCCTGACCGCTCACGCGATGATAGCTATCCAGTTGCGGCGAGCCGACGCGCACGGAGACGTCCAGGATGCGATCCTTGCCGGCGGTAACGGGCGTGACGGTCCCGAGCGTGCCGGAGATCGAACGGTACTCCTGTTCGGTGATCTCATAGCTCATGAAGTAGGGCGCGGGATCGGCTTTCTGCTTCAAAACGCCGAAGTTGCGATTCAATTCCTGGGACATGGCGTCCAGCAGGACGGATGTTTGGGCCGCCGCCGTCGAAACCGCCGACAGCAAAAGCGCCCAACGGGAGAGGGAGAGGCGGGTCAAGTCTCAAGGATATCACCAGAAGGTATTGGCCGGGCCGGAGGGGGTCCAGCAAGTGCGACATAGAAGTAGATGGCTACACGATACAATCGTGGGTCGTGGCGAGTGGCCCCATGCCGCAAACGATTTCCGTTTCTCCGAAGTTCCGGCCGGCGCTCGATCCGGGCTTCGTTCCGGCTGCGCTGTGGAACCGGGCTTATCGCGCGGCGGCGGCCGCGGCGGGCGGTCCCCCCATCGCCATCGCGCTCGAACGCGCGGACGGGTCCGTCTCGGTCTTTCGCACAGCGCTGCTGCCGCACGAAGGCGTCCACATCGAGTGGAACAACCGTTACGCCGAGCGGCTGCTGAAGTTTCTCTTGTGGCAGAAGGGCGGATATCGCGTGACCGTCGCGGGAGACGCCCGGATCGCCCGGAGCCTCCAGGAAACCTACGGGCCCAAGGGAGCGCGCGCCTTCGATTTCCATTTCATGGGCGAGCGCATCTACGGCCGGCCCTTTGTCATCGAGAGCGTCCCCTACGACGCCGCCCCCGAGGAGAAGGAAACGGCGGCGCCGTTGGGCCGCCACCTGGACGGATACCGCATCGGCTTCGACCTGGGCGCGAGCGACCGCAAGTGCGCGGCCGTCGCCGAGGGCGCCGTGGTCTTCAGCGAAGAGACGGCGTGGAGCCCCGGTGCGCAGGCCGATCCGCAATACCACTTCGACGGCATCCAGGATTCGCTGCAACGGGCGGCCGCGCATTTGCCGCGGGTGGACGCCATCGGGGGCAGCGCCGCGGGCGTGTACGTCAACAACGAAGTGCGCGTCGGGTCGCTCTACCGCTCGGTGCCGCCGTCCCTCTTCGACGCCCGCGTGCGGCGCCTTTTCTTCGAGCTGCAACAGGCGTGGGGCGGCATCCCGTTCGAAGTGGTGAACGACGGCGAGGTGACCGCGCTGGCCGGATCGATGGCGCTCGCCGATGGGTCCGTGCTGGGCATCGCCATGGGCAGCAGCCTCGCGGCGGGATACGTCACGCCGCAGGGCGCGATCACCACCTGGCTGGATGAGCTGGCTTTCGTCCCAGTGGATTACCGCGAGGATGCGCCGGCTGACGAATGGTCCGGCGACCGCGGCGTGGGCGTGCAGTACTTCTCGCAGCAGGCTGTCGCGCGGCTGCTGGAACCGGCTGGCATCCGTTTGCCTCGCGAGATGCCTTTCGCCGCCAAACTGGAAGAGGTGCAGAAGCTGATGGCGGCGGGTGACGCGCGGGCCCGCCGGATCTACGAAACCATCGGCGTCTACCTGGGCTACGGCATCGCCCAGTATGGCGATTTCTACGACTTTCGGAACCTGCTGGTCCTGGGACGCGTGATGAGCGGCGAGGGCGGCGACGTCGTACTTTCGATGGCGCGCGAGGTCCTCGACGAGGAGTTCCCCGACGCGGCCGCGCGCATCCGGTTCCACATTCCCGGCGAACAGGAGAAACGGCACGGGCAGGCTATCGCCGCCGCGAGCCTGCCGGCCATTCCCACAAAGGAGATCCGTGATGCAGTTTCATAAACCTACCGCCGACCTATTCGTTCCCGACGGCCTCGATCCGCGCGAGGCGCTGGCGCGGACCACGCACCTGTGCGTCTCCGCGCACCCGGACGATATCGAGATCATGGCGTATCACGGCGTGGCCGAGTGCTTCGGCCGGCGGGACAAATGGTTCACGGGCGTGGTGGTGAGTGACGGCGCGGGCAGTCCGCGCGCCGGCATCTATGGCGGTTACACCGACGAGCGGATGAAACAGGTGCGTATCGTCGAGCAGCGCAAGGCGGCTTACGTGGGCGAGTACGCGTGCCAGATTCAGCTCGGCTACCCTACCGCGGAGGTCAAGAACGCGAACCTGGCCGCTCCGGTGGAAGACCTCAAGCAGATCTTTCTGGCCGCGCGTCCGGAGGCGGTCTACCTGCACAACCTGGCGGACAAGCACGATACGCATGTCGCCGCGGCGCTGCGGGCCATCGCCGCCCTGCGTGCCATCGGAGCCCAATACAAGCCGAAGACGGTTTATGGCTGCGAAGTATGGCGCGATCTGGACTGGCTTATGGACGAAGACAAGCGGGCGTTGCCGGTTTCCACGCGGCCGAACATCGCCGCCGCCCTGGTAGGCGTGTTCGATTCGCAGGTGACCGGAGGAAAGCGCTACGACCTGGCGACGGCCGGCCGCCGCATAGCGAACGCGACGTACTTCGCTTCGCACGGGGTGGACGAAGAAACCGCGCTGAGCTTCGCCATGGACCTGACGCCGTTGGTCGAAAACCCGGAGCTGCCCATCGCCGATTACGTTCTCGGATTTGTGGACCGCCTGCGCGCGGACATCGCCAAGCGGCTGTAGCGCCGCCGATCTTGTCGGCGGTTCCGTTGTCCGCGGAAAAAGCCGGCGCCGGCAAAGACCGGCGGCGTTACTCTACCCACGGGAGGTAGGCGGCGCCGTAGAGGCCGGCTTCGTTGCCCAGAGTAGCCGGGGCGATGCGCGTGCCGGCTTTGGTGGCGCGGTAGGTGAAAGAGCGCTGTTCCAGCGTTTCGAGCATGGCGGGCGCGAAGCAATCCCAGGCGGGGAGCATGCCGCCGCTCAATAGGTAGAGCGGGAAGTTGAACGTGTTTACCAGCATCGCCAGGGCGACGCCCAGCGATTCTCCCATGACGCTCCAGATGCGGCGCGCCTTCTCGCCCTCGGGGCCTTGGCGTTGCGCGATCTCGTACACGTCCTTCGAGGAGAGTTCTTCGCCGAGCTGCATCAGCCGGGCCATGGCGGTCACGGCGGTGGCGGAGGCATGCTTCTCCAGGCAGCCGCGGTTGCCGCAACCGCACGGATTGCCGTTGGGAACGACAGTGATGTGGCCCAGCTCGCCGGCCATACCCACATAACCGTGGATGACGCGTCCGCCGGAGACGATGCCGCCGCCGATTCCGGTGCCGAGGGTGAGCAGGACCAAGTCGTCCACGCCGCGGCCGGCACCCATCCATTTTTCACCGAGCGCCGCGACGTTAGCGTCGTTTTCCAGGATCACGGGCGCGCCCAAGCGGCGGCTGATCTCGTCGCGAACCGGGTAGTTCTCCAGGTAGGGAAGATTATTGGAGCTGGTGACGAAGCCCTCTTTGATGCGGATGAAGCCGGGCACGCCAAGTCCAATGCCGGCCAATTCCGCCGCGCCGTGGCGCTCCCGCAACTTCGTGATCGCGGCGACAATGTCGCCCAGGACGGCTTCGCGGCCCTCCGTGAAATTCGTGGTCCCCGAGATCTTGTCGAGGATCGCGCCCGAGCGGTCGATTGCGGCGGCGCGCAGGTTCGTCCCGCCCAGGTCCAGTCCGATCGAATAGTTGGCCATGAACCGGCATGATAACACCGCGACGCGCTGGCGGCGCTCACTCCGCGCGCGTCTGTAATCGGTCCGCAAGGCTCACTGCAACGCGGAGGCGCGGAGGACGCACAGTGCGTGGAGAAATAGCCCTTCTCTGCGTTTCCTCCGCGTGCTCAGCGTCTCCGCGTTGTAGCCGGGCTTTCCACGTCAGCGGCTTCCGACAAATCCGCGTTCATGCGCTCGAACACCGGGTGGAGGGCGAACTCCGCCTCGCCCAGCAGGACGTACGGCGGCTTCACTCCGGGCGGCAGGCAATATACCGCGCTAGTCATCTCTTCTTCTAATCTAAATCCGACTCCCGCTGGCCGCCAGGTAAATCCCTCATTTGTGGTGGGGGCGGTTGCACGCCATCAGTGGCTTCTTGCAGCTTCGTTGCATCTAAAGGTCCAACCTGGGACTGCCCGGCTGTCGGCTCGAAAAAAAAGGCTGAAAAATGAGCCGGTTCGGTTACATTTAATAATGAGAGCGACTTTTTAGGGTTCATGCGTACACTTTCGGGTCGTGTTGCCAGAAAGACTCATCAGCCGTTGGATTTGGCGCGGGTGCTCATCATCCATGGGGAGCTAGCTCCCCGGCTGACGCTGAGAACCCTTCTTGAAGCCGGCGGTTACGCGGTGGATGTCGCCGCCACTCCCGCGGAGGCGCTGGCAAAGCTGGATAAAGGCCAATACGAGTTGGTGTTGAGCGACTCCCGGGTTGGGTCTCGCCGGTTTGGCCAGGACGTTTTGGCCTATGCCCGCGTCAAGGATTACAAGCCTGCGACGGCGCGTATCACCTCCAACGAGCCTCCGTGGAAGCGGCTTTCGGGGCACGGGAAACATGTGGCTGTCCGCACCGAGGATGTGCCGCTACTGCTTGGCAAGGTGGCTGACTTGATCGGCATGCGCGCAAGCCGCCGTTACCGCCTCCTGCGACCCGCTGTATAGGTCTGGCCTGTATCAGTAAGCTATTGTTTTTCTGTATTTTACAGCAGGCAGAGGGTTTTGGTCGCATCCACCCCAAATTCTAACTTGACAATAATCCACTAAAGTTTAATAATGGACTTGTGCTAAACATGGCCGCCGCACAGGCAGCCAGCCATCGTATGACGAACAGTTGAGGGAGGCTTTTCATAAATGGGAAAGATCATTGGCATTGACCTGGGCACTACCAATTCGGTGGTCGCCGTCATGGAGGGCGGCCAGCCCACGGTCATCGCGAACCAGGAAGGGGCCCGGACGACTCCTTCCGTGGTGGCGTTCACCAAAAGCGGCGAACGGCTGGTGGGGCAAGTCGCCAAGCGGCAGGCCATCACCAACCCGGAGAACACGGTTTTCTCCATCAAGCGGTTCATGGGGCGCCGCTCCGACGAAGTCTCCGAGGAAATGAAAATGGTGCCCTACAGCGTGACGCGCGGCGAAAACGGCGATGCGCGCGTGGACATCAGCGGCAAGAAGTACTCCCCGCCGGAGATCTCGGCCATGATCCTGACCAAACTGAAGGAGGCGGCGGAGGCCTATTTGGGCGGCAAGGTCACCCAGGCAGTCATCACCGTCCCGGCCTATTTCAACGACGCGCAGCGGCAGGCCACCAAGGACGCCGGCAAGATCGCGGGCCTGGAGGTGATGCGCATCATCAACGAACCCACCGCGGCGGCGCTGGCTTACGGGCTGGATAAGAAGAAGAACGAGACCATCGCGGTCTACGATTTCGGCGGCGGCACGTTCGATATCTCGATTCTGGAAGTGGGCGAGGGCGTGGTGGAGGTCAAATCCACCAACGGCGATACGCATCTGGGCGGCGACAATATCGACCAACGCATCATCGACTGGATCGTGAGCGAGTTCAAGCGCGAGAACGGCATCGACCTCTCGCGCGACCAGATGGCCCTGCAGCGCCTGAAGGAAGCCGCCGAGAAGGCCAAGATCGAGCTTTCGACGCTGCTGGAAAGCGAGATCAACCTGCCCTTCGTTACAGCCGACGCCACCGGGCCCAAGCACCTGCAAATGAAGTTGACGCGAGCGCGCTTCGAGCAGATGGTGGAGGATCTGATCCAGCGTTCGATGGGGCCTTGCAAGCAAGCCATGACGGACGCCAACGTCACCCCGCAGCAGATCGACGAGATCGTGCTGGTGGGCGGCCAGACGCGCATGCCGCGCATCCAGCAACTGGTGCGCGACCTGTTCGGCAAGGAGCCGCACCGGGGCGTGAATCCCGATGAAGTAGTAGCCGTGGGCGCGGCGGTGCAGGGCGGCGTACTGGGCGGCGAAGTGAAGGACGTGCTGCTGCTGGACGTGACTCCACTTTCCCTGGGCATCGAGACGCTGGGCGGCGTGTTCACCAAGCTGATCGAGCGCAACACGACCATCCCGACCCGCAAGAGCGAGGTCTTCTCCACGGCCTCCGACAACCAGCCGTCGGTGGAGATCAAGGTCTACCAGGGCGAGCGGGCCATGGCGTCGAATAACCGGCTGCTGGGCGTATTCCAACTGGGCAACCTTCCACCCGCGCCGCGGGGCATCCCGCAGGTCGAGGTGACTTTCGATATCGACGCCAACGGCATTCTGAACGTGACGGCCAAGGACCGCGCCACCAACAACGAGCAGAAGATCACGATCACCTCGTCTTCCGGCCTCTCGAAAGACGAGGTGGAGAAGATGGCGAAGGACGCCGAGGCGCACGGGGTCGAAGACCGCCAGCAGCGCGACACGATTGAAGCGCGCAACCGCGCCGATGCCATGGTGTACAACGTCGAGAAGACACTCAAGGAGCACCGCGCCAAGGTCGGCGACGCGGAAGCCAAGGAGATCGAGGCCGCCCTTGAGGAAACCCGCAAGGCGATGACCGAAAACGATGCGGGGCGCATCAATTCGGCCGTGGACCGGCTCACCACCGCCAGCCATAAGCTGGCCGAAGCCATGTACAAAGCGTCGGCGCAGCAGCCCGGCGGCGCGCCGCCGCCTCCTGGAGGCGACGCCGGCCCTGGCGACCAGGGAAAGAAGGACAAAGACAACGTCGTGGACGCCGAGTTCGTGGACGTAGACGAGAAGAAATAGAAGAACGTAGAACGTTCACCGTTTACCGTTTACCGCTCCCCCGGACCAGCGCTGCGGTAAACGGTGAACGGTAAACGGTGAACGGTAAGCTGTGAAGCGCGATTATTACGAAATCCTCGGCGTGGGGCGCAAGGCTTCCGCGGACGACATCCGCAAGGCCTACAGGAAGCTTGCGCGCAGACACCATCCCGACCTGAACCCGGGCGACAAATCCGCCGAAGAGCGGTTTAAGAACGTCCAGGAAGCCTACGACGTCTTGAGCGACGCCAAGAAGCGGCAAATGTTCGATCAGGTCGGCTTCTATTCGGAGAGCGGCTTTCCGGGCGCGGGCGGCGGCCCCGGAGGCCAGGGACCGCATCCCGGCATGGATTTCGGCGGCTTCGATTTTTCCGATTACTTTTCCGGGGCCGGGGCGGCGGGCGGTCACCGGCCGCAAGCCGGACAACCCACCGGCGCGGGCGGTTTCCGCGACATCTTCTCGCAGTTTTTTGGGGGCCGCGGGGCGGCGGCGCCCCAAGCGGAGCCGGAGAAGGGCAGCGACCTCGAATACGCGATGGACATCGACTTCTGGCAGGCCATCAAGGGCATGCAGGCGCGCCTCGCCATTTCGCGGTTCGAGGTCTGCGACGCGTGCCACGGAGCGGGGTCGACGGGCGGCGGCGAAGTGACGTGCCCGGAATGCAAGGGCAGCGGCCAGGTCAGCCAGATGGCCGGCGCCATGCGATTCAATCTGGCCTGTCCGCGATGCGAGGGAAAGGGCAGACTACGGAATGCATGCCCCGTGTGCGGCGGCGACGGCCGGGTCACCCGTTCGGAATCGGTTGAAGTGCGGATTCCACCGGGCGCGCGCAACGCCTCCCGCTTGCGCGTGGCGGGCAAGGGCAACGCCGGCGTGATGGGCGGTCCTCCGGGCGATCTCTACATCACGACCCGGGTGGGCGAGCATCCCTATTTTCATCGCGAGGGCGACAATATCGAGATCACGGCACCGGTGACCGTGTGGGAGGCTTCGCTCGGCGCCAAGATCGAAGTGCCCACCATCGACGGCCGCACTCAGCTCAAGATTCCGCAAGGCACGCGGAACGGGCAGCGGTTCCGGCTGCGCGAAAAGGGGGTGCTGAATTCCCGCACCAATCAGCGCGGGGACCAGATCGTGGAGGTGGCCGTTCAGGCGCCGGAGCCGCGCGACGAGGAGACGCGGGAGTTGCTGAAGAAGCTGGCCAAGCTTCATCCCGAAGACCCGCGCGCCGCCATCTGGACGGAGGTCTGAGGAGCGACCGCCCATGCCAAGAGCCAAATCCAAAGCGGCTTACATGATCTCCGCCGTGGCGGAACAATACGCGATCCATCCCCAGACGCTGCGGCTCTACGAACGGGAGGGTCTGCTGAAACCGTCCCGCAGCGAAGGCAACACGCGCCTCTACACCGACGAGGATCTGGAGCGCCTGGAGGTGGTTCTCCACCTGACGCGCGACCTGGGCGTCAACCTCGCCGGCGTGGAGATCATCCTCAATATGCGCGAGAAGATGGGCGAGATGCAGGCGCAGATCCAGGAATTCATCGCCACGCTCAACCGGGAGTTGGCCGCGCGCACCGATTCCCCCGAACTTCAGGGCCGCAACTCGCTCATCCCCGTGGTGAGCGCCCGCCCGCCCGCGCCGGTTCCCGGGACGACATCCCGCCGGGGCCGCTAGGGCGCCTCAGATACTCGCGGCATAAGTCCGCCCCAGAAGTGCGCCTGTGGGGCAGACTGGCAGTCTGCGCGCCGATTGGAAATCGGCGCGCGCGGCGGTTGCCAACCGCCGCGCAGGATGACATCCTGCCCCACCCTACTCCTGGAACTCCACGGCCTTGGCGAACCGCACGGCAGGGTTGTCGCGCAATTGGGCCAGCACGGACTCGGGCACGAGTTCGTCGGTGGAGACGATGGCCACCGCTTCCAGCGGCTCGCCTGGGACCGTGGCAGCGTCTCTCCGGCCGAGAGAGAAATTCGCGATGTTGATGGAGTTTTTCCCCAGCACCGTACCGACGTGGCCGATCACGCCGGGCACGTCGCGGTTCTTCATGAAGATCATGGGGCCGGAGAGCGCCGATTCGCAGAAGATGCCGTCCACCTGCATGAGGCGCGGCTTGCCGAGCAGCACCACGCCCTCGACCGTGGTCACGCCGCCATCGGTCTTCAGCTCGAGGCGTATGGAATCCATCGGCCCGGCGTGCCTTTCGTGAAGTTCGGCGACCTCCCACCCGCGCTGCTCGGCGATTTGCAGGGCGTTGACGAGGTTGGCCTTGTTGGCCGTGGACCGGCTCAGCGCTCCAGCCAGCCCGGCGTTGCGCAACAGGCCGGAGCCCAGGCTGAAGATCTTGCCGGAGTAAATGATGCGCAGCCGGCGCGGGTTCCCCGAGGCGAGATGGGCTGCGAACACGCCCAGCCGCTCGGCCAGCGTGGCGTAGGGGCTCAAGGCGCGGTACTGTTCCGGCGAAATGGCCGGCATGTTGACGGCGTTGATGGCCACGCCGTTTTTCAGGTACTCGGCCACCTGCTCGGCGATGCGCACGCCCACGATCTCTTGCGCCTCTTCGGTGGAGGCGCCGATGTGCGGCGTGGCCACCACGTTATTCAGCGCGAACAGGGGAAAGCCGGCGGGAGGAGGCTCCGCCGGAAAGACGTCCAGCGCGGCGCCGGCCACTTTACCGGATTCAATGGCGTCCTTCAGCGCGGCGTACTCCACCAGTTCGCCGCGCGCGCAATTGATCAAGCGCACGCCGGGCTTCATGGCGTCCAGCGCCGCCCGCGAAATCATGCCCTGCGTTTCGGGGGTGGAGGCCATGTGGAGCGAAAGATAATCGCTTTCGGCGTACAGGCGCGCCAGCTCCACCAGCTCGATGCCCAGGTCCTGCGCGATCTTGGAGGTGACGTACGGGTCGTGCGCCAGAATGCGCATCTCGAACGCGCGGGCGCGCTTCACCACCTCGCGGCCAATGCTTCCCAGGCCGATGATGCCCAGCGTCTTGCCGCGCAGCTCGTTACCCATGAGCTTTTTCTTTTCCCATTTGCCGGCCCGGGTGGAAGCGTCGGCCTGCGGGATGTGGCGCGCCAGAGCGAGCATCAGCGCCATGGCGTGCTCCGCCACCGCGACGGAATTGCCGCCGGGCGTGTTCATCACCAGCACGCCGGCGCGGGTGGCGGCATCGAGATCCACGTTGTCCACGCCCACTCCGGCCCGTCCGATTACGCGCAGCGACGGCGCTTTTTCGAGCACGGCGGCCGTGACCTGCACGGCGCTCCGGACCAACAGGGCGTCAGCCGACGCCAGGTGCTGGGCGTATTCCTTGGGATTCGAGACAATCACGTTCCAGCCGGGTTGGGACTGCAACAGCTCGACCCCGGCCGGCGCAAGAGGCTCGGCGATTAGTATGTTCATGAATGCGTCTCTTATACGGTTAGGGTTGCGGTTTGGACGGCCGCGCGCTCATAGACCCGCTGGGCCGCGGCAACGCCCGATCCATACGCCACGGAATGCCCGTTGGCGTTGAGTATGATTTCCAGAGCGGCGATGACGGCGAACAGGTCGGCGAAGTCGAAATAGCCCAGATGGGCGATGCGGAAAATCTTGCCCTTCATCGAGCCCTGGCCGTTGGCGATGATGGCGCCGAAGCGATTGCGGAATTCCTTTACGATCACGCCGGAATCCATGCCCGCCGGGGCCTTGACCGCCGTGACGGAGGAGCCAGGCGAACCCGGCGCGAACAGCTCCAGGCCGAGCGCGGCGACCGCGGCCCGCGCCGCTTGGGCCAGTAACTGGGCGTTCTCGATGAGGTTCGCCATCCCCAGTTGCTTGACGTATTCGAGGGCCGTGGCCAGCGCCAGAATCAGCGCGGTGGCGGGAGTCCAGCTCGATTCGCCCGCGTCGCCGCTCTTCTTTTCCTTCTTCAGGTTGAAGTAGTAGTGCGGCAGCGTGGAAGATTCGGCCATGCGCCAGGCTTTGGGACTGATGGACATGAAGGCCAAGCCGGGCGGGATCATGAAAGCTTTCTGTGAGCCGCCGATGGCCACGTCCAAGCCCCAGCCGTCGATGTCGAGCGGCATGGTGCCCAGCCCGGTGATAGCGTCCACCACGAAAATGGCGTCGGTCTTAGCCACGGCTTGCCCCATGGCGCGCACGTCGTGGGCCGCGCCCGTAGAGGTCTCCGAAGCCTGCACAAAGACGCCCTTGGCGGCGGGTTCGGCGGCCAGCGCCGCTTCCACGCGCTCGGGGGGCACCACGTCGCCATAGGGAGCGGTCAGGACGTTGGCCTCCAGCCCGTAGGCTTTGGCGATTTCCGCCCAGCGTTCCCCGAACTTCCCCGCCGAGCAGACCACGACCTTGTCGCCGCGGGAAAAGAGGTTCGATACGGCGGCGTCCATGGCGCCGGTGCCGGAGGCCGCGAATATCAGCACGTCGCCGGACGTGCCCATGAGGGTTTTGAGATCCGCCAGGCAGGCGCGGTAGGCTTTGCGAAAATCCTCGGTGCGATGGTGGATATCCGCGGCCATCATGGCGTGCAGGGCGGGAGGGTAAAGAGGCGTTGGACCGGGCGTAAGAAGACGTTGTTTACGAATATGCATGGCTATGCTCCGCTCATTGGGATAACTTAGAATATCAGAACAACATGCCTCTCATCGACACGGTGCAACAGGACATGACAGCGGCCATGAAGGGCCGGGATGCGGCGCGCCTCAGCGCGCTGCGCCTGATCAAGGCCGCGCTCATGAAGCAGAAGGTGGATTCGCCCCGGCCGCTGGACGAAGCGGCTGAAATGCAGGTCTTGAAATCGCTGGTCAAGCAGCGCATCGACGCCGCCGCGGCGTTCCGGCAGGCGGGCCGCGCCGCGCAGGCGGACCAGGAAGAGGCCGAGCGCGCGCTGATCGAAAGCTATCTGCCGGCGGCCGCCGGCGATCAAGAGATGGACGCCGCTCTGGCGGAAGCCCTCGCCGAGACCGGCGCGACCTCGCTCAAGCAGATGGGCGTGGTGATGAAGGCTGTTCAGGCGAAGCTCAAAGGGAAGATGGTAGACGGAAAAGCGTTGAGCGACAAAGTGAGGTCACGACTGCAATGACGCCCCCCGAAACCGAAAAGAAGTTCCGGCCATACGTCCCCGAAGCGACCACCATGCGGGAGTTCACGCTGCGCGCCGTGGCGTTGGGCCTGATTATGACCGTGATCCTGGGCGCCGCCAACATGTACCTGGGTTTGCGCGCAGGCATGACCATCGCGGCCACGTACCCGGCGGCGGTGATTGGCATGGCCGTCCTGCGGCTGATGAAGGGCTCGATTCTGGAGGAGAACGTCGTCCGAACCATCGGTTCCATCGGCGAATCGGTCGCGGCCGGCGCGGTGTTCACGATTCCAGCCTTCGTGCTCGCGGGCGTCTGGCCCGCGTTCGATCTGGCCAACGGCTACTGGAAATCCGTGGCGCTGATGGCGGTGGGCGGCACGCTGGGCATCCTGTTCGTCACGCTGCTGCGCCGCGTGATGGTGGAAGACCCCGATCTGCCGTTCCCGGAGTCGGTGGCGGCGTCGGAGATCCACAAGGCGGGCCAGCAGGGCGCCAAAGCCGCGAAGATCCTGTTCGGCAATATGGGCATCGGCGCGGCGGTTTTCTTCCTGGGCGCGATCAACGTCTTTTCCGCCAGCCGGGATTTCATGGTGCGCGTCGGCGAGCTGGGGCGCAGCGTGGTGCGGCTTACCCGGATGCCCGGAACCCCCGCTGTGCCGGCGGGAGCGATGACTACCTTTTCGGCCCCGGCCATCAGCCCGGCGTACCTGGGCGTCGGGTACATCATCGGGCCGCAACTGGGCGCTCTGAATTTCGCGGGCGGCGTGTTCGCGTGGGGACTGCTGGTGCCGCTGCTGGTTTTCTTCCTGGGACCGCAATTGGCCCCCCACGTGGCTGGTGAACAGGGCTGGGCGGACGTAGCCGGCTCTACCTGGTTCAACGTGGTGCGTCCCATCGCGGTGGGCGGCATGCTGGTGGGCGCGTCGTTCACGCTCTTCCGCATGCGCAAGAGCCTGGCCATCGGCATGAAGCGCGCGGTAATCGACCTGAAGAAGTCCGCCGCGGCGCACGCGGCCACCAGCCGGACCCAGCGCGACCTGAACAGCAAGGCGGTCTTCGGCGGGCTGGCCGCGGTGTTCGTCTGCATGATCGCGCTGTACTACTATTTCGCGGGTGCGATCGGCGCCGCCGCCGTGGCCGCCGTCGTCATGCTTGTGCTCGGGTTCTTTTTCGCGGCCGTCTCCGGGAACCTGGTCGGCATGATCGGCTCGTCGAACAATCCGGTCTCCGGGTTGACGCTCTGCACGCTGGTAGTCGCGGCGCTGCTCATGATCGCCATGGGCCTGCGCGGCAACGCGGGCATCGCGGCCGTGCTGGGAGTGGCGGCGGTGGTCTGCGTTTCGTCCGCGGTGGCCGGCGAGATGCTGCAAGACCTGAAGGCCGGACACATCCTCGGCGGCACGCCCGCCAAGATGCAGATGGGCGACCTGCTGGGCATCGCCGTCTCCAGCCTGGCGTTGTTCTTCCCGCTGATGTGGCTGCACCGCGCCTACACCTTTGGCTCGCCGCAGCTTCCGGCGCCGCAGGCCGGGCTGATGGCCTCGCTGGCGCAAGGCATCGTGGGCGGCAACATGGCATGGCCGCTGGTGGTGGTCGGCATTCTGATGGGGTTCGGACTGATCCTGGTCCAGGTGAAAAGCCCCATGCTGTTCTCCGTGGGGATGTACCTGCCGCTGGAGACGACGTTCGCCATCTTCGTGGGCGGCATCTTCCGCTGGCTGACGGACAAGCGCCGCGACAAGGGAGCCTTCAACGACGCGCAGAAGGCGCGCATCGAAAACGCGGGCGTGCTGACCGCGTCGGGCCTGATCGCGGGCGAGGCGCTCTGCGGACTGATCGTCGCGGGTTTCCGCGCCGCCGAAAAAACCAAGGGCCACGCCATCCTGCCTGACGCTACCTGGGCGGGTACGGCGTGGTTTTCCATCCTGGTGCTGATTGCGCTGGCAGCGCTGATGGTCCGCTTGCCGCTGGCTAACGCCGGCCGCCCGGACGAGCCGGCGCCGCCGACGGCCATCATGTAATATGCGGCCGGCCGACACCAGTCCCGAGGCCTAGAAGGTGTTTCTGGACCTCCAGCGGCGGATGACGCCTTCCGGGAAGTTTCAGAGGACCCTGGAGTGGTCGGAGCTGACTCGCCGCTTCGTGGAGGGCGGTCTCAGGGAGCGATACCCCAGCGCCAGCGATCATGAGATTCTATTCGGGTGGTCGCATCTTTCGCGCTTAAACCAGAAAGTAATTGTCGTGTCCCGGCGCCACGATGTCGGCCATCTTCGCGATGGCGTCCATCGTTCGCGAGCCCTGCTCCGGGTCCACCGCGTTGTAGAAACTCCGCCGGTCGCGCCAGAAATCGAGCGTGGCGACGGCGTCGCCCGCCACCACGATCCACTTGCCATCGCACTGAAAGCGCAGGCTATGATGCCCGCGCGTGTGGCCAGGCGTGGGCACAGCCTCTACGGCGTCGAACAGCGTTTTCGGCGCCGCCTCGATCCGCTTCGGGAACCGGTTCCCTTGATTGAGGACCTCCGCGGTCTGCGCGCTCGCATACCAGGGCGGCTTCGGGAAATTGGCCAGTCCGGCGACATGATCGGCATGTTCGTGCGTGATGAAGATCGCGGTGATGTCGTCGAGCGTCAGCCCGGTGCGCCGGTTCAGCTCCCTGGCCATGCCGTCGGGGCTCGCCACCGAGGGATCCACCAACAGACGGAATCCCGTGCCCGTGATCAGCGTCGTCGTGCAGAGCACGTCCCGGACTGCCTTATCGTTCGGCTCGCCCCAATACTGGTTGCGGGAGAGATTGCCGATGGTGATGATACTCCACCGGTCCACTTTGCCTGCCGCGGCTTTAGCCGCCCCCGCCAGAAGCGGCGCCCCGGCGAGGAGCCGTCGTCTTGTCATGTGCGGACCCTCAACGCGTCTTCCAGTACTCCAGCGCGGGACCGCGAATCGTGTCGATCTTCCCGCTCGTGGCGCGCGCCAGCAGCGCCTTCTTCTCTTCCGGAGTAAGCGGCTTGAAATTCTGCGCGATGCGTACGTCGTCTTCGATTTGCCCGAGCGTACAGGCGCCCAGCGGCGTCGCCGTAATCGGGAGGCTCAGCGAGTACCTCAGGCAATCGCCGGCGCTGAACGTGCGGAGCAGGAACGCATTGCCGAACACCTTGATGCCGAAGATGCCGACGCCGCGCTCCACCGCCGCCGGCAACGCCGTTTGCTCGAAGCTCATCTTCGGGGAGTCCGAGAAGCACGTGTCCGCCACGTGCAGAGGCATGAGGCAGGTGTCGAACCGCTCGGCGTGCTTCAGCATTTCGACGTGGACCTCGGGGTCGCGGCAGCCCGTATAGCCTATGAAGCGGCACTTGCCGGCCTTCTTGGCCGTCTCGAACGCCTCGATTGCGCCGCCCGGAGCGAAAATCTGCTCGACCTCCCGCATGTTGGAGACCATGTGAATCTGCCAGAGATCGACGTGGTCCGTCTTCATCGTCCGCAGCGAGGTCTCCAAGTCCGCTTCGGCGCCTTGCCGGGTCCTCTGGCCCGACTTGGTGGTGAGAAAGATCTCTTTTCGAAACTCGGGGATCACGGCGCCGTAGACTTCTTCGGCGTGACCGTCGGCGTAAGCGCGCGCCATATCGAAGTAGTTGATCCCGAGATCGTGGGCGCGCCGCACCTCCGCCTTCGATTCGTCGAACGGAACCATGCCGACGCGGGCGCCGCCCTGGCCGATGATGGTGAGCTTCTGGCCGGTCCGGCCCAGCGTGCGCATGGGGATATCGCCCGATTTCGGCCGCGCGGGTCTCGGCGCCGCCAAGCCTGCAAAAATCCCGCCGACAAAGATTCTTCTATTCACGAGGCGCCGCCTTCCCTTACGACTGCGTATATTACCCCGATTCAGACCTGAATGGCGGCTATGCGTTGTCGTCGCCCAGGGCGAATACGAAGTAGCGGGCCGGCGCCCTGCCGGTATTGCGCCAGCCGTGCATCTCGTTCGAAGCGACGAACGCGGCCGACCCGGCGCCAATGCGCGTCGCCCGGCCGGCGATCATCAGCTCGAGTTCGCCCTGGCGCACCAGCACCATTTCCTCGTGGATATGCCGGTGCGGAGCGTGCGGCGCTTCACCCGCCGCCAGCTCGGTTTCATGCAGGTCGACTTGGAAGCCCGAGTGCGTCAGCCCGGTCAGAATCTGCCGCGATGTCATCGGGCCGTTCTTTATGGGGGTCAGATCCTCGTACCGGAACGCCTTGGAAGGCTGCCGTCCGGGTCTCGCCGGCTGCGCCGCGGCGGCGGCGGCGAGCAGGAACGGTAGATTACGTCGGGACCACTTCATATCGACTAAGTATAAGCGGCGCGCGGCTTCCCATCGTCCGGCCCAACCGTCCGGACATCTCTGGCGCCGGGTGGCGCGCGATCTGGCCGGAGCTTTCCAAAAGGGGACTTTGGGCTAGCGTAGTGCGGCGCAAATATCGTCGGCTATCGGCACAGGCTGCAAAGCGGGGACTGGCTCGAATTTCGCCGCCTTTGCGAAACTTCGTGCCTGTACCCGGTTTGCCCCGAAAATGCGCTGCGCGTCTGTTGTGGGGCGGACCTCCGGGTCTGCCTCCCGCGACCCCTTCAGCCTTCCATATGAGTCCGCAGTCACCATGTCGGAGAAGTGCTCCGTTAACTTGGCGGGCGATTCCTGACGGTAGCAAGCCCCGCCACCGCAGCCAGCTTCAGAGCCCAATACGAAGCGTAGCTCCACCATCTGACGTTGAACCGAGCAGGCCTTTTCATTCACAGCCCTTTCAAGATTTCATTTCATTGAATCCAATAGACTTGCTGTCTCCGCCCGGCCTGATCCTGCCCACCCCCTTGCTACCCTGTAGCCGGTGATATATGCCATCTCTACGTCAAATCGAGGCCAACCGCCTCAACGCACAGAAATCTTCCGGTGGGGTGCCCTCTGGGCCTTCCGTCGAGGGCAAGGCCGCCTCCCGCTTCAACGCCCTGAAAACCGGCATTGATGCCAAGTCCAACGTCATTCCCGGCGAGGACGCCGAGGCTCTGGAAGCCCTCACCGCCGAGTACCACGACCGCTTCCTCCCTCCGCCCCCGAGCAGCGCTTCCTGGTCGATTCGCTGGTCTCCTGCGAATGGATGCTCCGCCGCCTCCGCAAAATCGAAGCCCAACTGTGGCAGCACGAGATGGCCGAAGGCATTCGCTTGGACCGGCTCAACACCAAGTGGCCCCTCGGCCGCTTGTTCTCGCGTAACGTGAGCGACCTCACCCGCCTCCAGCGCCGCATCGACTCCACCGACCGCGCCTACCACCGCGCCCTCGACAAGCTCGAACGTCTCCAGGCCGCTCCCTCCGAACGCCCCACGGAGCCGGACGCGCCCGCTGCCGGTCCGTCGTTCCCTCCAGCGGCCCCGGAAGAGCAGCCATTGGATCAACCACTTAGCCCTGGAATTGGGTTCGTTCCCCCAATCGTCTTAAGCGGAGGCGGCCTGCGGGGCGTGAGCCCCGTAGTCCCCACGCCGGCCCGGTTCGGCGCCGTGTAAATAACCCCGCCGGAACGGCTGGCCGTGTCCCTGGCCCCTGGCCCCCCATCCCCGCCCGGCTCGATGCCCCCATTAACTTTATTTATATGTACCTCCACTTGCATTTAGGGAAACTCGCGAGGTAAACTGGCTTTTAGTCTCCGATGGCGAACCACGTTCCATCCCGGCCGGTCGAAGTTTCCGTTCCCAACTCCATCGTCATTATTATTGCGGTCATCGTAGCCGGCCCCGCCTGAAGGCCAGCCGGAACCCAGGTTCCAGAGGCCATCGGCGGGGCGAAACCGGCCGATGGCCTTTTTTGTTGTAGGGCGGTTTTTGGGCAGGACAAAACAAACGTGAGGGGCAACTGAATATGTCGAGTTTAATGAGCGGCGCGAAAATGCTGGTGGAATGTCTGCTTCGGGAAGGCGTGGATTGCATTTTCGGCTATCCCGGCGGAGTCACGCTTCCTTTGTACGACGTCTTCTACGACCGCCAGATCCGCCACATCCTGGTGCGGCACGAGGAGAATGCGGCTTTCGCCGCGGAAGGCTACGCGCGGACCACGGGAAAGGTGGGGGTGTGCTGCGCCACCTCGGGGCCCGGCGCCACCAACCTGACTACCGGCCTGGTGGACGCGCTGATGGATTCGATTCCTATTGTGGCCATCACCGGCCAGGTCTCCACCAAGCTCATCGGCAGCGACGCGTTCCAGGAAGCCGATACGTTCGGCATCACGCGCCCCGCCACCAAGCACAATTATCTGGTCAAGAGCCTCGAAGATCTGCCGCGCATCGTCCACGAAGCGTTCTACGTGGCCTCCACCGGGCGGCCCGGCCCGGTGCTGGTCGATATCGCCAAGGACGTGTTCCAGGGCCAGGGGCATTACCAGCCCGTCACCACCATTCACCTGCCGGGCTACCGCGTCTTCACGGAAGGCCACGTGGGCCAGATCCGGCGCGCCGCGCAGTTGATCCAGGAGGCCGGGCGGCCGCTGGTCTACGCGGGCGGCGGGATTGTGGCGTCGGGCGCCTCCAAGGAACTGCGCGAGTTCGTTGAGCTGACCGATTCGCCCGCCGTGGTCACCCTCATGGGCCTCGGCTGCCTGTCCTCGGAGCATCGGAATTTCATCAGCCTGCCCGGAATGCACGGCAGCTATGCGTCCAATATGGCCATGACCGGGTGCGACCTGCTCATCGCCTTGGGCGTCCGCTTCGACGACCGCGTCACCGGCCGCCTGGCGGCCTTCGCTCCGCACGCCAAGGTGATTCACGTGGATATCGACCCGGCGGAGATCGGCAAGAACCGCGCGCCGGACGTGCCCATCGTCGGCGATGTGAAGCGCGTGCTGGGCCGGCTCAATACGCAGCTTGCGGAAGCCGGCGCCGTGGACGAGCCGGTCTCGGCGGCGCGGCGCGATTGGTGGCGCCAGATCCGGCGGTGGAAGGAAGAGCACCCCTTCGACGCGGCGCCCTCCGACTCCGAAATCCGGCCGCAGCACCTCATGACCGAAATCGACCGCCTCTCCGGCGGCCAGGCCGTCGTCACCACCGACGTGGGCCAGCACCAGATGTGGGCGGCGCAACTGATCCGCTTTCGGGAGCCGCGGCTGTGGATCACTTCCGGCGGCCTGGGCTCGATGGGATTCGGGCTTCCCGCCGCGCTCGGCGCGCAGGTCGCGCGGCCCGACAAGCTGGTGTTCGCCATCCTGGGCGACGGCGGCTTCCAGATGTCCATTCCCGAGCTGTCGACCATCGCCTCAAACGGCCTTCCCGTCAAAATCGTGGTCATGAACAACGGGCATCTGGGGATGGTGCGGCAGTGGCAGACGCTGTTCTTCAACAACCGTCTGAGCTCCGTGGAGCTAGATTGTTTCCCGGACGCGGAGAAGCTGGCCGCGGCTTACGGCTTCCAAGGCGAGACCATCGAAAAGCCTTGGGAGTTGGCGCCGGCGCTGGAGCGCTGCATCCGCGCGGGAGGGCCGTACCTGCTCAACGTCAAGGTGCCGCCGTTCGAGTCCGTGTACCCCATGGTCCCGGCCGGAGCCGCCATCAACGAAATGGTTCTGGGGCCGCCGGCGCCGGTGGCCGTGCCCGCCAAGTGACGGGGGAGACAATATGCTACAGGTGATTTCGGTATTGCTGGAAAACAAACCGGGCGCGCTGATGCGCGTCACGGGTCTGCTGAGCCAGCGCGGCTACAACATCGAGAGCCTGACGGTCGCTCGCACGCTCGATCCGGAACTCTCCCGCATGACCATTGCGGTGGACGTGGACGCCGCCCTGCGCCTGCAGGTGATCAAGCAGATGAGCAAGCTGATCAACGTGCTGCAGGCGGTCGACCTGACGGAATCGCCGGCCGTGGTGCGCGAGCTGGTGCTGGTGCGCGTGCGCATGTCGCAAGAGGCGCGCACGGCGGTGCTGAAGGAAGCCGAGATCTTCGGCGGGCGCGTGGTAGACTCCTCTACCGAGGGCTTCGCTATCGAGGTGACGGGCGCGCCGGAGAAGCTCAACGAATTCGTGGGCGTGATGGGAAGTTACGGCGAGATCGAAGTGACCCGTTCGGGCGCGCTGGCGATCGCTCTGGAAGCCAAGAAACTGAAGTTGCAGCCGCCCGTGCCCGCCGGGAACGGCGCGAAAAAGGAAGAAACGATGTACTGACTAAGAGTCGCCCAGAGGGCGCCGCGTAAAGCGGCGGTCCATACAGGAGCAGAAATGTCCAGACGCTTTTATGAAAAAGACGGAAGTATCGAGTATTTGAAAGGGCGCACGGTCGCCATCATAGGGTACGGAAGCCAGGGCCACGCGCACGCGCTGAACCTGCGCGATTCCGGAGTGAAGGTTGTCGTGAGTGAAGCCCCGGGAAGCCCATCCTGGGCCAAGGCCGAAGCCGCCGGGCTGAAGGTCGTGAGCACGCCGGAGGCCGCCAAAGCGGGCGACGTCCTCATGATCCTGGTTCCGGATCACGTGCAAGCCGTCATCTACGACCGCGACATCGCGCCGCACATGAAGGCGGGCAAGACCCTCATGTTCGCCCACGGCTTCAACATTCATTTCAAGCAGATCAAACCGCCGGCGGACGTCGACGTGTCGATGATCGCGCCCAAGGCTCCCGGCCACCGCGTCCGCGAGCTGTTCGTCGAAGGCGTGGGCGTGCCCGCGCTGGTGGCCGTGGAGCAGAACGCTTCCGGGAAGGCGCTGGAACGCGCGCTGGCCTATGCGCTGGCCCTGGGCTGCCTCAAGGCCGGCGTCATCGAGACCACCTTCAAGGAAGAGACGGAAAGCGACCTCTTCGGCGAGCAGGCCGTGCTGTGCGGCGGCGCGAGCGAGCTGATCCGCGCCGGCTTCGAGACCCTGGTGGCGGCCGGCTACGCGCCCGAGATCGCCTATTTCGAGTGCCTCCACGAGCTGAAACTGATTGTGGACCTCATTCAGGAAGGCGGTCTGGCCTACATGCGCTTCTCGGTTTCCGATACGGCCGAATACGGCGACTACACCCGCGGGCCGCGGATCGTCAACGAGCAAACGCGCGCGGAAATGAGGAAGATCCTTTCCGAAATCCAGTCCGGCCAGTTCGCCAAGGAGTGGATCGACGAGAACAAGACCGGCCGGAAGAAATTCCTGGCCATGCGCGAAGCTGCGCGCCATCAGCCCGTCGAGGAAGTAGGCCGCGAGCTGCGCGAAATGATGCCCTTCCTGAAAAAGAAAAAGGAAGTAGGCGTCCCGCAAGAATAGGGGCCGGAGGATCTGGAGGTGGGGCAGGCGCTTTCGCCTGCTAACTAGTTTCTTCCCCTTCCGGGACCTGGAAGCCGATCGAGCAGCTTTGTAATCAGGGCACGGCTTTAGTCGTGCCGCAGATTTGCAGAAAGGAGTCGGGCTTTAGCCCCTGCTATACCGCAATGAGAATCGCAACGTTCGACACCACCCTCCGCGACGGGACGCAAGGCGAGCTCGTCTCCTTCTCCGTGGACGACAAGCTTCTGATCGTCCAGAAGCTGGACGATCTGGGCATCGATTACGTCGAAGGCGGCTGGCCGGGTTCCAATCCGAAGGACAAGGAGTTCTTCGCGCGGGCCCGGGATTTGAAGCTCCCTCACACGAAGCTGACGGCATTCGGCGCGACGCGTCTCGCCAAGAACGCCGTCGAAGACGACCGCAGCGTGCGCGCCCTGGTGGAGGCGGGCACGCCCGTGGTCTCGATTTTCGGGAAGACGTGGGACCTGCACGTCAAGCGCGCGCTCGGCATCACCTTGGAAGAGAACCTGGCTCTGATCTCCGAGACGGTGCGCTTTCTCAAGGACCACGGCAAGGAAGTGGTCTACGACGCGGAGCATTTCTTCGATGGCTATCGCGGCGACCCGGACTACGCGCTGCGCACGCTGGAAGCCGCGCGCTCGGCCGGAGCCGACGTGCTGTGCCTGTGCGACACCAACGGCGGAACCCTCACCAGCCGCATTGCCGAGCTGGTGGCCGAAGTGCGCCAGCGGTTCGACGGCGTCATCGGCATCCATACGCACAACGATTCGGATATGGCCGTGGCCAACGCCGTAGCGGCGGTCGAAGCCGGCGCCACGCACGTGCAGGGTTGCATGAACGGCTACGGGGAGCGGTGCGGCAACGCCAACCTGGCCTCCGTCATCGCCAATCTGGAGCTGAAGGCAGGCTTCGAAACCATCGGACCGGGGAAGCTGGCGACCCTGGCCGCAACGTGCCGGTTCATCGCCGAGCTGGCCAACCTTCCCCTGCGCAACGACCAGCCGTTTGTCGGCAAGAGCGCCTTCGCGCACAAAGGCGGCATCCACGTCAGCGCGGTACTGAAGGACCCGGCGACTTACGAGCACGTCCCGCCGGAGGCCGTGGGCAATCGCCAGCGCGTGCTGGTGAGCGATCTTTCCGGCCGCGGCAACATCTTGTTCAAGCTGAAGCAGCAGGGCTTGGCCGGGCGTCTGGATGAAGACGCGCGCCGCGTTCTGTTGGAGCGCATCAAGCAGATGGAGTACGAAGGCTACGAGCTGGAAGGCGCCGAGGGCACCTTCGAGCTGCTGGTGCGCGAGGCGCTCCACCCCAGCGCCCAGTTCTTCGACGTGGAAAGCTACGAGGTCTCGACGCGCGCCACCGGCGGGCCTGAGGGCGCCTCGCGCAGCGTGGCCACCGTGACCCTGCGCGCCCAGGACGGCGAGCATACGGCCACCGAGACCGGGCACGGCCCGTTCCACGCCCTGCACCTGTGCCTGCGAAAGTGCCTCTCCAAGCTCTACCCGCGGATCGCCGACGTGAAGCTGACCGACTACAAAGTCCGGGTGCTCGATTCCCGCAAAGGCACGGCGGCCAACGTGCGCGTGCTGATCGAATGGAGCGATCATAAGAAGAGTTGGGCGACGGTGGGCGTGTCGGACAACGTCATCGAGGCGAGCTGGAAGGCGCTGGTGGACGCCATCCGGCTGGAGTTGATGCGGCTCGGCGAACAGGATGAATCGATTGAGCAGGCCGTGGAAGATTACTGCTGGGGAGTGTAGGCGGACATGACTGGTGGACACCCGCTTGTGGCCGATTTTCCCGTGGTCACCACGATTCCCGTGTTATGGGGCGATCAAGACGCCTTCGGACACGTCAACAACCTGGTGTACCTGCGCTGGGCCGAGACCGCCCGCGTGGACTACCTTCTCCGGATCGCCCAATTCCCCGCTCTGCCGCCTTCCGGAGTTGCGCCCATTCTGGCGAGCGTCAAGTGCGATTACCGGCGGGTAGTGAATTATCCCGACACGGTCTATGTGGGGACGCGGGTCACGCGCATCGGAAACTCCAGCTTCCAGATGGCGCACCGCATCGTCAGCCGGAATCTGGACGACATCGCCGCCGAGGTGGATTCCACCTTGGTGCTTCTCGATTACAGCATCAACAAGCCGGTCCGGGTCCCGGACGAGACCCGCAAGCTGATCGCCGAACTCGAGGGTGCTCCGCTCTCGGTGTAGGCTCCGGTGAACCAATTTATCTTATTGAAATAATTGATTTTACAATAAATATACTAATGTAGATGTATTTACTTGACATTGGGTCGGTTCGCGTCTATACTGACTTTGACAGGCTGAGTGCCATGAACGAGCGACTGGTCAAGCATTGCCGTAACGAAGAGTACCTCAGCCAGCGTCTCACTTTCTTCGACTGTCGAAACTGACTTCCCTGCTTGGTTCCCGGCCAGATCCCTGATTTGTAGTATCGCAAGACGGCCGGGACCGGTACGTGTGTTTTCGGTAGAGGGAGCAGTTGCGACAGAGAGGAATAGTGAAGTGTTCAGTCAAAAACAGTGGTTCGCAGTCGCCCTTGTTCTGGGCGTCCGGTTGATGAGCGCGCAGTCCACGGATCAAAAAATCGACGCGCTGGAACAGGAAGTCAAGGCGCTCGAACAAAAAGACACTGCATCGGTGACCGCCGATACGAGCGGGTTCAAAATCCAATCGAACGACGGCAATTTCCTGCTGAAGATCGGCGCCGACCTGCAGGTCGATAACCGCGCCTTTCTGGGCGACGGGTCCGCTGCGGGCGCCGATACGATCCTGTTGCGGCGCGTACGGCCCACGTTTTCCGGCACGGTTTACAAATACGTCGATTACTTCTTCCGGCCCGATTTTGGCGGCGGTCAGACGGTGATTTATGACGCGTATCTCGAACTGAAATACCTGGCATGGGCGAAGCTGCGGGTGGGCAAGTTCAAGCCTCCCGTCGACTTAGAACGTCTGATGAGCGACGACGACACCAGTTTCATCGAGCGCGGTTTCCCCACGCTGTTAGCTCCCAGCCGCGACATCGGATACCAGATCTCCGGCGACCTGACGAAGAGCCGGGTGAGCTACGCCGTAGGCGTGTTTAACGGCGTGCCCGACAACGGGCTGAGCGATGCCGCCGTCGGCAGCCACAGGGATTTCTCCGCCCAGCTTTTCCTGACGCCGTTCCGTCCCAGCGCGAATAACCCGCTGAACGGTCTGGGCTTCGGAGCGGGCGCTTCGAGTGGAGGCGTGGATGGACTCCCGCTGCCGGCCTACAAGACCTTTGGCCAGACCACATTCGTGACGTTCGCTTCCGGCGTGGCATCGGCCGGTCACCGGACGCGCCTGGCGCCGCAGGCCTATTACTACCTGGGACCATTTGGACTGCTAACGCAGTACACGCTCACGGAAGAAGGCTTCCGCAAAGGCGCCGTCCAGAGGGATATCGCGTTCCGGGCCTGGCAGGTCCAAACCAGCTATGTCCTGACGGGAGAAAAGAAGGGGGCCGCGAGTCCCACTCCGCGCAAGTCGTTCGATCCGCGCAACCACGGCTGGGGCGCCGTCGAGCTGGCGGTGCGCGTCGGCGACTTCAGCGCCGAGAAGGGTCTCTATAACTACGGTTTCGCAAGCCCCGCCCAGACGCCGCGCCACGCGCATGAGTGGGTGGGAGGCGTCAACTGGTATCTCAATCGCCTGGTCAGGATTTCGCTCGACTACGGGAACACGAACTTCGGGGGAGGTGCCACGGTTGGAAACCGGCTCTCGGAGAGGGTGTTACTGACCCGCTTCCAGATTAACTTCATCTAGGCGGATAAAGAAATGAAGCGTATAACGTTCGTTCTCTCAGCCGTGATCATGGCGTCCGCATTGTTCGCCGCTGGTCCGGTGAAGCTGCTCAATGTTTCCTACGACCCCACGCGCGAGTTGTACCAGAACATCAACGCCGCCTTCGCCAAGCAGTGGAAGGCGAAGACCGGAGCCGACGTGCAAATCAGCCAGTCGCATGGAGGGTCGGGCAGCCAGGCGCGCGCCGTGATCGACGGCTTGCAGGCCGACGTGGCGACCCTGGCGCTGGCCTACGACATCGATGCCATCGCCGCCGCCGGACTGCTGCCCAAGAACTGGCAGAGCCGGTTGCCGGACAACAGCGCTCCCTACACCTCGACGATCGTCTTCCTGGTGCGCAAAGGGAACCCGAAGCGCATCAAGGACTGGAACGATTTGATCCGGCCGGGGATCTCTGTGATTACGCCCAATCCGAAAACCTCCGGCGGAGCCCGCTGGGCCTACCTGGCGGCGTGGGGTTATGCATTGAAGCAGTCCAACAACGACGAGACCAAGGCGAAAGACTTCGTCTCGCGCCTGTTCAAGAATGTGCCGGTGCTCGATTCGGGCGCGCGCGGCGCGACCACGACGTTCGTGCAGCGCGGCATCGGCGACGTCCTTCTGGCGTGGGAAAACGAGGCTTACCTGGCGCTCAACGAACTAGGCAGGGAAAAAGTGGAGTTGGTGATTCCCTCGGTAAGCATTCTGGCCGAACCCACCGTAGCCGTAATCGACAAAGTAGCCGCACGACACGGCACAGCCGAGATAGCCAAAGCCTACCTGGAGTTCCTCTACTCGCCGGAAGGACAGGAGATCGAAGCGCAGCATTACTACCGCCCCCGGTCGAAGGAGGTCGCCGCCAAGTATGAGGCCCGCTTCCCGCACCTCGCCCTGTTCACTATCGATGAAGTCTTTGGCGGCTGGCAAAAAGCTCAGAAGAAGCACTTCGACGAAGGCGGAACCTTCGACCAGATTTACCAGCCCGGGAAGTAAAATGGGTTAGCGCGAAGCGGACCGCGGTTATGCTTTTCAAGCGGTATAGTATTTTGCCCGGCTTCTGGCCGTCGTTGGGGCTCTCGAGCCTGTACCTCGCCCTCATCGTGCTCGTTCCGCTGAGCGCCATTTTTCTGAAGGCGGCGACCATGACCTGGGCGCGGTTCTGGAGCGCGGTAACGTCGCCGGAGGTGATGGCGTCTTACCGCCTGACCTTTGGCGCGTCGCTCGGCGCGGCGCTGATCAACGCGGTCTTCGGATTTCTGGTGGCCTGGGTTCTGGCGCGTTATCCCTTCCCCGGCAAGCGCTTGGTGGACGCGCTGGTGGATCTTCCCTTTGCATTGCCCACGGCGGTAGCCGGCATCGCACTGACTTCCCTTTACGCCGAGAACGGATGGATCGGACGGCGCCTGGCGCCGCTGGGAATTCGGGTCGCCTTTACCCCGCTGGGAGTGCTGGTAGCCCTGGTTTTCATCGGGCTTCCCTTTGTGGTGCGGAGCGTCCAGCCCGTGCTGGAGGACGCCGACCGGGAAATCGAAGAAGCCGCTGCCAGCCTGGGCGCGAGCCGCTGGCAGGCGTTCAGCCGGGTGGTGTTTCCGCTGGTACGGCCGGCTCTGCTGACCGGGTTCGCCATGGCGTTCGCCCGGGCGCTCGGCGAATACGGATCGGTGATCTTCATTTCCGGTAATATGCCGATGCGGACTCAGATTACGCCGCTGCTGATCGTCACGAAACTGGAGCAGTACGATTACGCCGGAGCCGCGTCCCTCGCCGCCGTCATGTTGGTGGCGTCGTTTGTTCTGCTGCTGGCCATCAACTTGCTTGGATCTCACAGCCGCAGGTATCTGGAGACGGAGTGAGCGTCAACCGCACTTACTCGCGGGGCGATCCCGCCCTGCTGCGCTGGGGGCTGACGCTGGCGGCGCTGCTCTTCCTTGGGCTATTCGTCGCTCTGCCGCTGGCCGCGGTGTTCAGCCAGGCGCTTGAAAAGGGTTGGGATACCTATTGGGCCGCCATCCGGGAACCGGACGCCTTGTCGGCCATCCGGCTGACTCTGCTGGCCTCGGGAATCGCCGTGTTTGCGAACCTGGTTTTCGGTTTAGGGGCGGCGTGGGCCGTCTCGAAGTTCCAATTTTGGGGCAAGAACGTTCTGGTGACGCTCATCGACCTGCCCTTCGCGGTCTCGCCCGTGATTGCCGGCTTGGTCTTTGTCCTCCTGTTTGGCGCTCGCGGCTGGTTCGGATCATGGCTGGACAGTCACGATATCCGCATCGTTTTCGCCGTGCCGGGCATCGTGCTGGCCACTATCTTTGTTACGTTTCCATTCGTGGCGCGGGAACTCATCCCCTTGATGCAGAGTCAGGGAACCGAGGAGGAGGAGGCCGGAATGGCTTTGGGCGCCGGTGGCTGGCAGATATTTACGCGCGTCACGCTGCCCAATATCAAATGGAGCCTACTATACGGCATCATCCTTTGCACGGCGCGGGCCATGGGTGAATTCGGCGCCGTGTCCGTGGTATCCGGGCATATTCGCGGAGAGACGAACACCATGCCGTTGCACGTCGAGGTTCTATACAACGAGTATCGCTTCGCGGCGGCCTTTGCGGTGGCGAGTTTGCTGGCGATGCTGGCGCTGGTGACTCTGGCGGTCAAGAGCTTTCTGGAATGGAAGATGCGCCAAGTCGATTCCGAATTGCAACCCGCGGCTGAACCGGAGGCATGAGTTGTCCATTGAGGTTCGTCACATCACGAAGACCTTCGGCCGGTTCACCGCGTTGCGCGACATCAGCCTGACGGTCAACGACGGGGAACTACTGGCGCTTCTGGGCCCGTCCGGCTCGGGCAAGACCACCCTGCTGCGCATCATCGCGGGCCTGGAAACGCCGGATTTCAGCCCGGCCGGGGCCGTGGTATTCGAGGGCCGTGATATGACCGGGGAGGGCGTGGGCCAGCGGCGCGTCGGATTCGTATTTCAGCACTATGCGCTGTTCCGCAACATGACGGTGTTCGAGAACATCGCGTTCGGTCTCCGCGTTCGCCCGCGCAAGGCGAGTCTGCCCGAAAACGCCATCCGGGATCGCGTGCGGGAGCTGCTGGAGTTGATCCAGCTCGAAAGCCTGGCGGGCCGCTATCCCACGCAACTTTCCGGCGGCCAGCGGCAGAGGGTCGCGCTGGCCCGCGCGCTCGCCATCGAACCGAAGGCGCTGCTGCTCGACGAGCCATTCGGCGCCTTGGACGCCAAGGTCAGGCAGGGGCTCCGGCGCTGGTTGCGCCGGTTGCACGACACGGTCCACGTGACCAGTGTCCTTGTGACGCACGACCAGGAAGAGGCGCTGGAAGTGGCCGACCGCGTGGTGGTGATGAACCAGGCCCGCATTGAGCAGGTGGGGACGCCCGAAGAGGTCTTTCATCATCCCGCCTCGGAGTTCGTAATGGATTTCATGGGCAGCGTCAACCTCTTCCACGGGCGGATCGAGAGCGGCAAGGCGGTCTTCGGGCCGCTGGTGATGGAACACTCGGGAAGCGGCGCCGCAGAGGGACAGACGGCGCGCCTGTTCGTGCGGCCGTACGACCTGGAAATCCACCGCAGCGACAGCGGAAAGCCGAGCCTGCGCGCGCGGGTGCTGCGGATTCAATCGGCCGGCCCTCAAGTGCGAGTGGAATTGCAGGCCGAAACCGGGGAAGCCGTAGTAGTGGAAGTGCCGCACGCGCAATTCCGCGAAAGCGGGATCAACCCCGGCGACGAGGTATTCGTGGGGCTGCGAGATTCGCGGGTGTTCACGGAGGACTACTCGATTTGAGGGCCGGAGCGAAGGGACTCGTCGGAACGCGCCGTCGGCCCCCGGCCGCTCATGCCTGCTTGATTCCCTCTCCGGCTCCCCGCAGATTGGCCAGACGCATCTCCGAATACTTCCGCGACAGAATCACGCCATTCGCTCCGGCGCGAAACGCGGCCAGCACCGCATCCCGGGTCCCTTCCGGCGTGGACTTGCTGGAGGCCGGCCGGGTAGGGATATCGATGTCTATCCCCGGCCATAGTTGTGTTTTGGTCCCGCCGAGCGCGTCGTGAGCGCGCTTGGCCTCGCGGAACACATAGTCCGCCGAGAGCCCTGTTCTGGGGAGGTCCGCCAGGTTCTTCTCCTGCCCGTATCCCAGAACCCGATAGTGGAAATCCAACAGTTGCTGCGCCGGAACATCGTGGTAAACGGTCGCGTCCACGTTGTGGATGTAGTCCGCCAGGCGCTCACCGCCGCAATTGTGGTACATCACCATCTTGAGGAAATCCGAGCGCTGCGAAAGCTCCGCGAGATCCTGCGCGGCGCGGTAAATCGGGCTGAACGAGTTGTTGTGCCAGATGTGCCACCCCACGCCGAGCGAGGACCGCGCCTCTTTCGCCCTGTTGTACATGGCCGCGTAGGTTTCGCGCAGGCTGTCGGTCCATAGCATCTCCCAGGCGAGCATTTCGGGGTAGCGCAGCATGAGCCTCCACACGGCGACGTCGTAGCCATCCACCGGGCGGCGGCCCTGGCGCGCGCTCTGAACGAACGCGGCCAGCGCACGGAATCCCTCCCGGGCGCGCGCGGGGTCGATGCCGCGCGACCTTGCCCGGCGCTGGCAGAAATCGCAGAAGCAGGTGACGCCCCCGGTATCCGCATTGCCTGAGTGGCTCGCGGCCAGCATGTTGGCGAACGCTCCCTGCCGCTCCGACCCCCACATGATGCCATCGATCTCATACGACCGCGCGTAATCCTCCACCACGCCCAACAGCCAGTTCCGGTAATTCGGATTGTTGAAGCACAGCGTATCGGCGTTGCGGCCGTCCAGCCTCTTCTCCTGCGCCTCCTGGATATGGGGAATGCGCTCGCCCTGCCCGCTGAAGACATCCTCGAACCAGCAGATGGTCTTCATGCCTCGCTTGCGGGCCGCGGGCAGGACCGCCTCCAGGACGTCGTAGTCGCCGAACTCCGGCGCGCGAAAATCCCGAATCGCGGTGTCCCGGTAATACTGCGGGCGAATGCGCACGTAACTTCCGCCGTGGAACGCGCCCGGGCCGGCGCCATCGTCGTACTCCTGTTTGCCATGGTCCGGCAGGGGCTGCCCCGGCACTTGCCTGCCGGCGATTCCACGTCCATAGGTGAAGGTCGCGACGAACAGCGTGTTGACGGACGCCGCCTCCTGGAGAATGTCCAACACCTGATCGGCACCTTCATCCACGAAGGAGACGGCGCCAACCTGGATACCGATCGTCTTCGAACCGGCGGGAGCGGCGCTATGCGGCGCGGGCGCGCCGGCGAATGCCGCAGCGCCCTGAAGGAAAGTTCTGCGGTCCATGAAAGCATGGTACCGCCGCGCCGGCGCGGCGCCTGCAGGCGCCGGCGTGCGCGTAGTGTCTGAAACGCGTTGATTGCCGACTGCAACAGTCTCGGCTATTCGATCCGGTCTTTCGCGCCGCGCTTCAACGGCGCGATGCGGTCAACGACGCAGCCTGGACCGGCCAGTCCCCGGGCGGCGCAAGTTCGAAATGCCGGCGTTAAACCCATCTGGAACGCCATAATCCGATCACAGCTCATCCCAAGAAGACAACCCCTGTATCCTCTATCGCTTGGCCCCGCCACATTTCAGACTCTAGCCCCTCCCCGTGCTATGCTGCCGCTAGGCGAAAGTCTCCTCCGCACGGGTGGGGACCGAGGCTCGGAGGCCGAGTACGGGAGGGGGTTTAACGGCGGAATGGGTTCGTCACAGAATGGTCAAGTAGCTTCATTTTGTTATGGTTATAAAGATAAATGGGTTTGTTTGGTAATCCTTCCTGGACGCACGGATTCCGCTTTAGTAGCGCCGCCGGTCTTCCATGAGAAAGCGGCTCCTGTCAAGCACTAGGTTTTTGGCCGGGCCAGTGAATTAGCCTGATCGCCGACCAACGGGAGGCGCGGTTAGCCTACAAACGTCTCCT
>JBEKHV010000028.1:0-47348 GCA_050012095.1 Bryobacteraceae bacterium
ATGCCGCATGCCTTTCGCATCGAATCGCGCGGCACGGCCCTCGACGGCCACTTCACGCACCAAACCCGCCTGCACCAAGTCCCGCAGATTGTTATAAGTCGTGGCCCTTGAAGAGCGCGGATTCACGCGATTCACGGCTTCGAAGATTTCCACAGCCGTGGGATGCCTGTTGTGTTCCACCAAGAATGCCATAACGGCGTAGCGCTGAGGAGTGCACCGCAACCCGCTGCCTTCCAAGGACCGTTTAATCGCCTCGGCGTCCATGAATAGTTTAGATTATATCTAATGTGACATTTTGTCAAGACTTATGCTTTTGGTTGCCGCTGCCGATCCCTCTCGGCATGGATCTCCTGCCGACGCCCAGCGAGCATGTCCTTCGGAGTGATGTAGCCAACGGCGCTATGCAACCGAACGTTGTTGTAATGCTCCACGTTTCTCTCGACCAGAACTTGCGTCGATAAGATAGAGCGGCGCGAAGTTCCGATCCGCGAACCCGATTCTTGGCCCGTAACCGCGCGCCACCCCTGCGCCAGCCGGCTGTCAGATCTTTTTTCTGGGGACGGGAACCCGATTCGGGGTGGCAGGGGTGGCCGCCGCCGCTCTGGACTTGGCCAACTGCTCGATCTGGGCCTCCGGCACGCTGAGCGTGAGGTTCACGGTATTGCCCTGGGCGGTCAGAACAAGCGATTTCCACAGGGAAGCGGCCTGCGCGTCTTGCGAGGCCTGAGCTTGCGCCAGGTTGCTCAAAAGCTGCAAGGCTCCCACCAGGTTGGCCGCGTTCTGGGCCGTATCGGTCTGGGCCTGGATGGCGACGGTCACGGTGGGGCCGAATTTGACGCCGCCGGCCGCCTGTTGGATGACGAGGCTGCCGGCGATCTGCGTCAAGCCAGGGACTTGGGACGCGCCGGCCGGCGCCTTGAGGGTGGAAGGCGGCACGATGGCCACCGCCCAAGCGTCCTGGGTGAGACTCCATTGGCTCACTTGCGCAGCCAGGCTGGCCGGCAGCGCCGTAGGCGTTTTTTGACGGTCCATGGCGGCCTTCACCCCTGCCACGCCGCCCATGACGGCCAGGCTCGGATCCAGGAACGCGATTCCGGCGGTCTGGTCCTGGTTCTCCAGGATGGTTAAGCCATCGTACGTCTCGGACTTGGCGCCGGCCAGCAGAGCGGCGGCGGCGATCTTGGACGGGTCGAACACGCCGCGCGCCAGAGCCAGTCCGGAGTGGCCGGCCGCGCCGTTCGAGGCCACCAGCAGTTCGTGGATGTCACGCCGGGGATCGAAACCGATGAGCGCCGCAAGGTTCTGAATCTGCGGGTCCTGGGGGGCGATCTGCGACAAAACGTATTGGCCGAACGGGGTGGTCTTAGCTTGGTCCACGTTAATGCCTGCCAGCACCTTCACGTCGGGCATCACTAAGGCGAGCATTTGGGGGTCGGCGGCCGCGGCAGGCAACACCCCGCAAAATGAGGCGGCTAGCGCTGTGGCAACTGCAATTCGTGCGTTCATATCATTCAGGACGTTCGGCCTGCTCCTATATTAGCGTGTGAATGGCGGGGCTCCCTGGCGGCCGGGGGCCAGGGGCCGGGCGTGCGACCGGAATCACTTCGGAGCTGCTCTATCCGCCGAAGAACCCCAAAGTTTGAGAAGCTGGTACTGGCGCATCTATGAATCGAAAGCCTGTTTCGTCCCCGGGCGCCGCCGGCGCAGAGGCCTCTTCGCGCGGGCGCCGCGCGAAGTACGAGGTGTTCATCATCGACTCCGCGGCACCCCCCGATGCGGACGCCAGTATCGAGCGTGAGATTCTGCAGGACTGCGCCAGCCTGCAACTCCTTCGATTACACCGCGAAGAAGAGTTCGTTCCCTATGCGAGCCGCGCCGACGCCGTGATCATTTGGCATGACCTGCAATTCACCTCCGCCATCCTTGGCAAGCTCCCCAAGACGCGTCTGATCGTACGGAACGGCGTTGGATACGACAGCGTGGATATAGCCGCCGCCGCGGCGGCGGGCATCCGCGTGGCGAATGTGCCCGACTACGGCGCCGAGGAGGTCGCCGACCACGCCATTGCGTTGACCTTGGCGCTGGTTCGCCAGTTGAAGCCGCTGATGGCGAATGTGTCGAAAGGAAACTGGGAATGGAGAGCTGGCTTGAATTGCCGGAGGATCCGCGGCCGTGCGCTGGGAGTCGTCGGCTGCGGCCGCATCGGCACGGCCGTGGCTCTGCGTGCAAAAGCGTTCGGAATGAGCGTGTCCTTCTACGACCCGTACCTTCCTTCCGGATATGAAAAGGCCATCGGCGTTCAGCGCAGTTCGAGTCTCGAAGAACTGCTGGCGGCCGCGGATGTGGTCTCGATTCACGTTCCCTTGAACGAAGAAACCCGCCAGATGATTGGCAGCCGCGAATTCAAGTGGATGAAGAAATCGGCTTACCTCGTCAACACGGCTCGCGGCGCCGTGGTGTCGTCCGAGGCGCTGCTGAAGGCGCTGTCGCAAGGCGAGATCGCCGGCGCCGCGTTGGATGTGCTTGAGAAGGAACCCTCCAGGGCGAGAGAGCTACAGACTTTTCCAAATTGCATCGTGACCCCGCACTGCGCGTTCTATTCGCAGGAGTCCTTGATCGAGTTGCGGACGAAATCGGCTCTGATGGTAAGAGATGCGCTACTCGATGGCCGGTACGCCAACGTCGTGAATCAGGAAGGCCTGGCGCCTCGGGGGAGGGTTGCGCATTTTCGTCATCAGCGCCGGCGGCCCGATTCTGCGGATCCTGGTAGATGAACGCCGGCGCCCGCGCGGTTCCTTCGCGTTACCATCGGCGCGAAACCAAGCCTATGAAACGGATCATTCTCGGCCCTGGACACTTTCACGCGGCTGGCGACCGACCCCGATGACGCGGCTGTGCATGGCTCTGCTGCTGCCGGCCTCGTGGCTGAGCGCCCAGATCCCGGCGCGGCCCCACATCCTGGGCATCTCGCACATTGCCCTCTACGCCGCCGATTTCGAAAAGTCGCGGGCCTTTTACCACGACTTCCTCGGTTTCGAAGAAGCGTACTCGCTCACCAACCCGAATGGCTCGCTTTCCATGACGTTCTTCAAGATCAACGAGCGCCAGGTCATCGAGATCTACCCGGAGGTCGCGCCCCACACCGACCGCCTCAGCCACATCTCCTTCGAGACCGACAATATCGAAGGCTTGCGGCGCTATCTGGCCGCGCGCGGCGTCGCCGTCCCCTCTCAGGCGTCGAAGGGCCGAATCGGCAACTTGAGTTTCGGCATCAAGGACCCGGAAGGCCACACCGTTGAAATGGTCCAGTACGAGCCCGACGGCTGGACCGTGCGGGAACGCGGCAAACACATGCCGGATAGCCGCATCTCCACGCGGATGACGCACGTCGGTATCACCGTCACCCAATTCGACGCAACCATGAAGTTCTACACCGACATCCTCGGCTTCCGCGAAATCTGGCGTGGCAGTTCATCCGGAACCACCCTGTCGTGGGTGAATCTCAAGGTTCCCGACGGAGACGATTACATCGAGTTCATGCTCTACAAGGTGGCGCCCCCTCCGGACAGACGTGGCTCGGCCCACCATCTTTGCCTCCAAGTTCCCGATATGACGGCGGCCATAGCCAAGCTCGACGCCACTCCCTACAAGAAGCAGTACACCCGCTCCTACGATCTCCACACGGGCGTCAACCGCAAGCGCCAAGCGAACCTCTACGACCCGGACGGCGCTCGTATCGAGCTCATGGAACCGGTCACAATCGACGGCAAGCCCGTCTCGCCTTCCACCGCTCCGCCGCCGCAGTGATCCGTCACCGCGCTACCAGCAGGCTCTCGGCCAACGGCTGCTGTCGACCCACTGCCCCACGCAGTGGACGAGACGCCTGTTGGGCAACCTCTTCCCTGCCCTGTCCCCCAGCCCCGTCTGTTTTTCAGACGGACGTGCCTGGAAATCCGGCACGCAGCGTCGCGTTACCCTCCTAACCCCTTTCCTTTGAGCACGGCCCTCTTCCTGCACTACGTCTTGCTGAAAGGAGTCGTCTGATGACCGATCCATCTACGTATTGGTTGAACGTCACCAACATCGCGTTGGGCGCGATGGTCGTCGTGTGTTGCGGCGCCGTCGCGTTCGGCATTTGGCAGGAATTCGCGGCGCGGCGCAAGAAGGCCGCGGAGATGTCCAATCTGGACCGCGAAGTCGCCGGCCTGTTCTCCTCGGCCGATGGCCATGCGTTCCACGTCCCCGGTCTCGGCCTCACCATGGCCGATGGCGGCGAGAAGACGGGGGAGAAAGAAAACGAGCGCTAGTTCTTATGACCTGTCCTTTTCTCAAGGAAACCCAGGTTAAGTATTGCCAGTCGGCGCCGATCCGCAAGCTGATCCCGCTGACGCCGGCCTGCCGGGCGGACGAGAAGTGCTCTTCTCCCGGCTACGCATCCTGCCCGGTCTACCAGGCGCAGCCGGCGGCGGAGGAGCGGCCCGGACGGTGCCCGCATTTTCGCGAGTCCACGATGCAGTACTGCGGGGCCGCCTCGGTGGCCCGGTTCGTGCCTTACAGCGAATCGTTGCTCTCGCGCTGCGGACACGACGGCTACCGCTACTGCGAGTTGTACCTGAGCATGGCCCACCCGGACACCTCCGCCCACGAAGTGGACGGCGTCGCCATGCCGGACTGGCTCAGTTATTCCACCAACCACATGTGGCTCGATGTGACCGTCGATGGCGCATGTCACGCCGGAATCGACGCGTTCCTCAGCCGGGCGCTGGGCAAAATCGATCGCATCAGTTACGTCTGGACCAAGGGGACCCACCGGCCCGCCGCGGTCCTGACCGTGGGCGGAACCGATCTCGAAATGGTGTTCCCGAACAACATGTTCCTGACCGGTTGCAACCTGTATCTCCGCTCTAACCCGGCCAAGCTCGCCGCCGAACCGTACACCGGCGGCTGGCTGTTCGAAGGCGTTCCCTGGCGCGAAACCGAGGCGAATCTGGTCGCCGGCGCCGAGGCGCGGGAATGGATGGAGCAGGAACAGCGGCGGATCAACGAGTTCTTGCAGCAGCAGACAGCAGGCGAGGAGCAGCCGCTGGCGGCCGATGGCGGCCTGTTCGCCGAGGGAGTCGCGCGGCGGCTCGACCCCGGCCAGGCCCGGGCCTTGTTTCACGAGTTCTTCTCGCCTTACGCGGGCGGAAAGGGAGAACAGTGAGGATTCGCGGATCCATTTGGTTTCTGGCGGGGATACTGGCGGCCCTGGGCGCGGGCTGGATCGGCTTCCCTCGCGCGATTTATAAAACCCAGCCGCAGCCGGTGGACTTCAGCCACAAGATCCACGCGGAGAAGGCGGGCTTGCAGTGCGAGGATTGCCACGCGTTCCGCGGCGACGGGACCTACGCCGGCATTCCCACCCTGGATAAGTGCGCCGGCTGCCATACCGCGCCCATGGGTACGACCCAAGCGGAGAAAAACTTCATCGACCAGTACGTGACCCCCAATCGCGAGCCGCAGTGGGCTTCCAACGCGCGCCAACCGGAGAACGTATACTTTCCGCACGCGGCGCACGTCAAGCTCGCCAAGCTGGAGTGCAAGCGATGCCACGGCGGCCAAGGCGCGTCGGACAAGCTGAGGCCCCGGCTGGAGGACCGCATCAACGGCTACTCGCGCGACATTCTGCCGGTCGAATCCGTGTTCCCCAGCCGCCGGGGCCAGGGAAGCGCTGCTCCGCGCATGAAAATGGACGACTGCGTCGCTTGCCACCGCCAGCACGGGCTCGAGCACAGTTGTCTGGACTGTCACAAGTAGAGGCCCCTTATGCAGACCACTCGCAGGGACATATTCAAGTTCGCAGGCGGCTCGGCCCTGGGCATCCTGTTCACGCCGGTTCCGTGGCGGCTCATCACGGACGCCGCGCTGTGGAGTGAGAACTGGCCCGGAAGCCCGCGCCCGGCGAGCGGTGAAATTACATTCAAATTCACGAATTGCGCGCTGTGTCCCGCCGGGTGCGCGGTGCGCGCGCGGTGCGTGAACGGCCAGCCGGTATCGATGGCCGGCGCGCCCGGAAGCCCGCTGAGCCGCGGCGCGCTGTGCCCCTTCGGAGTCGCCGGCCACCAGGCTCCCTACCATCCCGAGCGTCTGAAGCAAGGCCCCGCTCAGGAAGCCGCCGCCGCGGTCGCCCATGCGATTGCCACGCGCGGTCCCCAGGAAAAGATCGCCGTACTCGACCTGCGGCCCGGCCGCGCGGCTTCCTGGCTCTACCGCCGCGCCATGGCCGCCATCCCCAACGGAATCTACCTCGCGCCGCCTCTTCCGCTGGGCGGGGCGGCGGCCGATCTGGCCAAGGCGCGCACCGTGCTGAGCTTCGGCGCGCCGCTGTTCGATGGATGGGGCACGCCGGGAAACGTGCTCGCCGCGCGCTCCGGCTTTCGCTTGATCCAAGCCGAGCAGTGGGAATCGCGCACGGCCGCACTGGCCGACCTGTGGCTGCCTATTCAGCCCGGCTCCGCTTCCGCGCTCGCGCTGGGCATTGCCAACGCGCTGATCGCACGGCAAACCCCGCACGCGGCCGGCGCGCCTGCCTGGCTGCTGGAGAAGGCGAAGGACTTCCCGCTGGCGAAGGCCGCCGCGGCCACGGGCCTCGAAGAGAGGCAGATCGCCAGCCTCGCGGACGAACTGGTTCACAACGGCCCGAGCTTGGTCCTGGCCGAAGGCGGCCTGCCCGAGGCGCTGGCGCTCAACCTGCTCGCTGGCGGCTGGGGCGAAACCATCGTCGCGCGCCCGGAGGCGCCGGTTCCCGAGTCATGGAAGAACGCCGCGCCGGTCGTGGACCTGGCCTCGGTGCCCGACGGCTCCATCCGCGCGCTGCTGATCGATGAATCCGCGCCCGGCGAGTACATCCCCTGGAACGCCATCGAAAAAAAACTGGTCCGTCAAAACGCGGTGGTCGTGACCTTCGGCTGGTCGCGCGCCGGCTATGGACGCCACTCGCAATTCACGCTGCCGGCGGCTGTCTACCCCGAAGTGGCCGGCGACATACCGCCCGCCCCCGATTCGCCCGTTGCCATGTTCCGCATCGCCGTTCCCCTCGCCGCTCCTCCGGCGGGAATGATCGACCCCGCGGAGTTCATCGCCAAGGCGGCCGGCATCGAGGCCGGTAATCCGCTGCGCGAGCGCGCCGACGCCATTCACAAAGCCGGGCGCGGCACGCTGGTCACCTATGCCGATGGCAAGTCCACGCCGGTGAAGGAACTGAAGCCCAACGATTTCTGGAAAGGCCTGAACGACGGCGCCTGCTGGATCGATGCGCCAGTGGGGCAGGCCTCCCGGCCTGCCTTTCAGTTCTTCCGCGCTCCGGAAGACCGCCCCACGCCTGCCACCGAATCCGCCGCCCTGCCGCTGGTCGTGGCGCTCACCGAAACGCGGGCGGCCATGCTCCCCGCTTCTCCGCTGACATCGAAACTCTACCGGGAATCCAACCTCCTGCTCGGCCCGAATCGCGCGGCGCTTCATCCCGATTCTGCGCGCGCCTGCGATCTCGCCGAGGGCGGGCGCGCTGTGCTTCAGACCACGCTGGGCAAATGCGAGATCGAAGTGGTCTTGGACGTCTCCCTTCCGCCCGGCGTCATAGCCGTGGCGGCCGGACCGGAAGCAGTAGACCTCTGCGGGGCGTCCGCGCGGGCCAAGGTGGTGAAGGCATGATCGCAAGAAGCAATCCCGTCAAAGCTGCGCGCTACGGCATGTCGATCGACGTCGACCGCTGCACCGGCTGCGGCGCCTGCATGGTCGCCTGCGCCGTGGAGAACAACATCCCGCCGGCGCACGAGGGCGCCACCGAGCGCAAGGGCATTACCTGGATTCGCGTTTTCAAGGTGGATAACGGCGCCGGCGGCCCCGACAAACGGTCGGCCTTCGTGCCCGTGCTCTGCCAGCAGTGCGGCCATGATACGCCCTGCTATCACGTTTGCCCGCAGCAGGCCGTGGATGTGGACCCCGCCACGGGAATCGTCGGACAGATGCCCGAGCGCTGCCTGGGCTGCCGCTATTGCATGGCGGCCTGCCCGTATCACGCGCGCTACTACAACTGGTGGGACCCGCAATGGCCCGCCGGAATGGAAAAGACCTTGAACCCCGACGTAGCCCCGCGCATGCGCGGCGTGGTGGAAAAGTGCAATTTCTGCCACGGCCGCTGGCACGCCGCCAAGGAACGCGCCGCAGCCGCCGGCCAGCGCGAAACCCAGCCCGTCGAGTACACGCCCGCTTGCGTCGAGGCCTGCCCGGCCGGGGCCATCGCGTTCGGCGACCTCAACGACCCCGCCAGCGCGCCCGCCCGCGCCGCCCGGGACGCCGCCAGTTTCCGCCTCCTCGAGAAGCTCGGCACGGAACCTAAGATCTACTACCACTCCACCAGGGACTGGGTGCGGCGCGCGGCCGAAGCGCCCCGCCCGGCGCAGGCAAAGGAGAACCTCCGTGGATAGGGATTTCATCGCGCACGGCGTGAAACGCTGCTCCACCGGCAGGTTCCTGCTTTGGATGCTGCCGTGGGCCGCGCTGCTGGCCTTCGGTCTCTATGCCGCCGGTCTGTGCCTCGTCAAGGGCCTCAACCAGACCAATATGGATAACCGTTTCGCCTTCGGTCTGTGGATCTTCCTCGACCTGACGGTCATCGCGCTCGGAGCCGGCGCCTTCTTTACGGGTTTCCTGCTCTACATTCTCAAGGTGAAGGAGTTGCGCGCCGTGATCAACAGCGCGGTGGTCATCGGGCTGGTGTGCTACAGCGGCGCGGTGGCCGCGCTGATGGTGGACGTGGGCCAGCCGCTCCGCGCCTGGTTCACCTTCTGGTATCCCAATGTGCATTCCATGCTCACCGAGGTCACCTTCTGCATCAGTTGCTACCTCACGGTCCTCTTCATCGAGTATCTGCCCATCGCGCTCAAGAACCGCACGCTCCGCGACGTGCCCTCGTTCCTGGTGTTCGAACACGAGTTGCACAAGCTGGTCTACGTGCTGGCGGGCGTCGGCACGTTCCTTTCGTTCTTCCACCAAGGCTCGCTCGGCGGGTTGTACGGCGTGTTGCGCGGCAGGCCGTTCGCCTTTCGCGAGGGTCTCGCCATCTGGCCGTCCACTTTCTTTCTCTTCATTTTGTCGGCCGCGGCGGTGGGTCCCAGCTTCATCCTGTTCACCACCTGGATGGTCCAGAAAATCACCAGGAAGCGCCTGGTGAGGCCCGAGGCGCTGCGCCTGCTGGGGCGGATCTCCGGCCTGTTGCTCGCGGCGTACGTGTTGCTGAAGAGCGTCGATACGCTCGTCTGGATCAACCGCACCTCGCCGGGCAGTGGTTTCCCGGCGTGGCAGTACTATTCGTGGAGGCCGTTCGGAACCTGGATCCTGTTCGCGGAAATCGGGCTGTTAGGGCTGGTCCCGGCGCTCATCTTACTGACGCCCAAGCTGCGGGCGCGCACCGGCTGGCTGGTTTCCGCGGCGGCCATGGCATGCTGCGGCGTGGCGCTCAACCGCTTCGTACAGACCATCCAAACGCTGTCCGTGCCCACGCTCTCGTTCGATAGATTCCTGACATATACGCCGAGTTGGCAGGAGGTCGGGACCTTCCTCGCGGTGGTGGCCTACGGCGTGCTGGTGTATTCATTCTCGTTCCGCTATTTCCAGTTATTCCCTGAGGAACGCGGACTCAGGGTCCAGGCGGAGGCGCCGGAAGAGGAAGAAAAGCCCGCCATGGCCGGGAGGTATTAGTCGTTATGTTGCCTTGGAACTATGGATTTCATCGGAGCGCCGGGACCATCGTTTTCCTCGGCGCGTTTTACACCGTGCTGGTAATCGTGGCCACCACGGTGGCGTCCGCCGCTCTGCGGTCTTATCGCGCGCTGCGCGCCGCCAAAGCCGATGAGATCCGGTGGCGCGAGGATTTTCGCGATCTGCCCGCGCGGGACCGCGCCTGCCGGCACGAACTTACCGGCGAACTCCAGAACCAGGAGTGCCCCCACGCGTTCGACTGCCGCACGTGCGCGACGCACGCCCAGTCGATCGCCGCCCATCCGCCCGCGCGGCTGGAGGAGCCGGAAGAGGAGATCTTCGGCATGTCGTTCCCGCTGGACCGGCTGTACCACCGCGGCCACACGTGGGTGCACCCCGAGCCGGACGGCGCCCTGACCGTGGGCCTGGACGACCTGGGCCGCCGCCTGATTGGCCAGCCGGACCGCGTCTATCTGCCGGAGCCTGGCCAGCGCATCCGCGTCAACGGGACCGCCTGGCGCGCGCGCAGACGCAATGCCAATGTGCGGGTTCTTTCGCCCGTGGATGGCGAAGTGCTCGAGATCGGGGGCCCCGATGGCGGGTGGTACTTAAAAGTCAAACCCGAGAGCTCGGACCTGCGCCACCTGCTATGCGGCGGCGAGATCCACCCCTGGCTGATGCGCGAGATGGAGCGCCTGCAACTGGCGCTTTCCGCCGAAGGCGCCGCTCCCACGCTGGCCGATGGCGGCATCCCGGTAGCGGACATCTCCGCCATCTGCCCCGAGTCCGACTGGGACGCAGTCTGCGGCGAGATGTTCCTGAATCCGTAGCATTACGACGCCTCGGTTTCTTTGTGGGACAGGCCATCGTTCTTTGTGGCCTCTCGTCTTCGCAGGAAAGCGAACCCCACTATCCACACTGTCGCAACCACATAGGCGACCCACAGACCCGCGATCACCGGCGCCCCCGCGATCGGCCCTTTGAAAACAGCCAACCTCCCGAACACCCCCGCAAACCGCGGCAAACTCCCCCAGTGCAGTCCCGCCACGCCTCCATTCGCTTTATGCGCGACGATCCCCGTGTAGTAAGGAATCGCTATGGCGTGAACCGAGTAGAGATCGAGCGCCGCGAAGGCCGTCACGCCACCCGGGACCACCCACGCGCGAAACCGTTCGGGCAGGATGGCGCGCAGGCCGGCGATCGCCATCGCGATTTCCGCGCTGGCCACCGCGTAGGTGTACCAACCCAAGGAGACCGCCATCCCCGAGCTTAGGGCGAGAAGCGCGGCCTGATAAAACTGCCCCGCCCAAAAGAGCAGGTAGAAAGCCGCGGCCCACCCCAGCGCCGGGTTTCGCACGCGCAACAACAACCCCAGCGCGGCCGCGGCGATCGCGGCATAGAAGACGTGGTACATCCAGGCCCGCGCTGTCAGCGAGCTCCACCCGCCGAAGTACAAGTGCGAGAGAAGAATCCCGTCGATCACCCTGGCCCAGTTGATGTGCGCGGCCTTCGCCAGGACCGTGGCCAGCCCGGCGTCCCGTGTGGCCACGGCTTCCATGAGTCCGGAAAGCGTTCCAAAAGCGATGAGATTCCGGACGTACCACCAACCGGCCACCAGCACCGGTGCCGCGATGCCGCAGAGCGCCGGGCCGATTCCCGATCCGCCCTTCCGGCGCCGCCACGCAAACGCGTACAAGACCGCCACGACGGGCGCGGCCGTGAGGAAGTACGCTTTCGCGAGCAAGCCGAACCCCAGCGCCATCCCGGCCGCCAGCGCCGAAGAATAGCTCAAGCCATCTCGCGCCAGCCTGAGCGCCGCCCAAATCAGCAGCGTGAAGAGGACGGCGGCGAGGCATTCGTTCCCCACCCGCGCCACGTCGATGGCGAATTCAGGCATGACCGCCAGCACGGCGGCGCAACCCAGCGCCAGGCGGTCGTCCCGGAAAACCAACCGGCCCACCAGGAAGGCCAGCGGAATCGCGAGCGAGGCAATCAGCGAGCTGAGCCAGCGCAGAAAAATGACCTGGGCGGGCAGGCTCGCTCCGTGTACCAATTGCAGCGCCGGCGCCATGATCCAGTAATACAGCGGCGGTTGAAACCCTTCGTAAGCCGTCAGCGCGCCGGACGATTCCTCGTGGCGCCAGCCCTCCGGCATGGATTCAAAAGCGGATTCGCGCCGCGCGCGTTCTTCCGCGGGGAGCATCCAGAAGGCATCCTGCGTGACCGAAGGCCAGGGCCGGTCGCGCATCTCATAGGGCACGGGCGCGAGTTCCAGCGACGCGGCCACGTCTCCCGGAAGGGAGGCCGAGCGCGCCGGCAGCGGCCCCCCCCCGCCGGCCATGATGCGGATCACGGAAAAATGCGCCCACTCGTCGTAGCCTTCCCACAGCGGAAGCATCGCGGAGTAGAAGGCCAGCCGCGCTAGAAAACAGCCCCAGATCGCAGCTACCGCCCACCGCGTACGCATTGGAGCAACGATTATCGCACGGGATCGCGGCGCTCGACCGAAAACCGGCCGACGCTACGTTCCCGGCAACTTCGAATCGTCCCAGCCGCCGCCGAGAGCTTTGATCGGCAACACGCTGGCATCCTGCGGCGGCCATGCCTTCGCCTACTAACGCGAGCAGGCCGACATTGGAGCCACTTTCGGTTGGCGCACGTAGCCGTGGGCCGACTTTCGTTTCTACGTTGTCGCGATCTCCGTCTCGCGAAAGCTACTTGTTTCGGGGAGTTTTACCTGGGCGATAGCCATGTCGGCATCTTCTCACGGGCAAGATTTATGTCGAGGCCCACCGCCACGAGGGCATTCCACGGGCAGGAACAGCGGAGAGGTTCCCCAGGAGTCTGAAATCCGGCAGGGCCAAGCGATAGAGGATACACGAGTTGTCTTGTTCGGAAGGGCTGCGACCGGAGGAGAACGCTCCGCCTCCCTTCAATCAGGCCATATTTCAGGTATAATGGTATCGATTGATGGGTTGACCCATCACAGAGTACCAAAATGAACACACGCCTCATGATGGATAAGGCTGGCCGCGTGGTGATTCCCAAGCCGTTGCGGGAAGAGCTCAATCTGGAACCCGGCGACGCCCTGGAAATGGAGAGCGCCGGGGACCGGATCACTTTGCGCCCGGTCCGCGGGACGGGACCGCTCACGAAAGAGCACGGCGTCTGGGTGTTTGGCGCCGGGCAACCCCTCGCCGCTGCCGCCACCGATGAGATGCTACAGCGGATCCGCGAGGAGCGCGACCTGGCGAACCTGGGCACGGGCGAATGAAGGGGTTCTTCGATACGTCGGCGCTGGTTCCGGTTTTCTACGGGGATCACGTCCACCATCGGGCCAGCCTGGCGCGGTTCATCCAATTCGATAAATCAACGGGTTGCTGCGGAGCGCACAGCCTGGCCGAGGTCTACTCCACGCTGACGCGGATGCCGGGCAGGCACCGGATCAGCGGCGAGCAAGCCATGTTGTTCATCGGCAGCATACGCGAGCGGCTTTCCATCGTCGCGTTGGACGGCGATGAATATGCCGATGCGTTGCAGGCCGCGTCCGCCCTGGGCATCGTGGGCGGCGGAATCTACGACGCCCTGCTCGCGCACTGCGCCATCAAAGCCCAGGCGGAAGCAATCTATAGTTGGAACAGCCGCCACTACGCGCAGTGCGGGCCGGAGGTAACCCGGCGTCTGCGGACGCCTTGAGAATGCAAGCGCAGTCCACGCCGCGCGCCATAAACGTTCCGTCTGTCCCGGCCTTCCGCGGCCTTCCGGCCTTCGGTCGTCCGGCCTTCGGTCGTCTGTCCCGGCCTTCGGTCCGGCCTTCGGTCGAGGCACTACATCATCCGGTCAGAGCACTAGTGCCCGCCTAGACCGCGGTGTGCGCTCTCGCCCACGCATTCCTCTGGGAGCGCTTCGGGAAGTAGGCGCTACAGCTCCGAGTGAAGCGGGCTGGATCATTCTCCACGGAGGCCGCCCACGGCGCGCGAACGGACGACGCCGGTTGCAATGGCCCGCATCATGTGGCTGTTCATTTCATTGGAAAGAAAGATCGTCCTGTCGCGCGATGCGGCAGCGCAGCCAATTCGCAAGCCCGTCGGAACGCGCTTTCCCACGAACAGGTGGAAGGTGATACCCGGGATCACGAAGTTGTGGTGTCTGTAACCGTCCCCCGGCAGGGTGCGGGGTGCGAAGGCAAGTCTAACGGGCGCGGGCCAGACGTTTACCCACACAGCCGCGTTCGACGGGAAAGCATTTTGGCCGAGCAGGTATAGCCGGAAGTCCTCCTCGTACGGGCCGAGGTCCAATTGATCGCGAAGGTCGTACGAATCCCAGGCCCGCGCCGCGGCCCTCCAGACCATCGACGCTGCGAAGTACACGATGGCGTCCATGTCGATGGCCGAGATTTTCGCACCGGCGTACAACATGCAGTCATCAGACAGGCGAGCGTAAGGTTTGGCTGCCTTCAAGGCGTCGAGCAGGCAGAACTCGCCGGGGCCTCGGAAGCAGTTCTGCATGATCCAGCGCTCGCCTCCGTTATTGAATCTTTCCTCACAGCGGGCGCACAGCAGCGGCGCCTTCGTTTGCTCTGATGTTTGGATCGAAGTAGAGTCGGAGACGATAACCGGGTTCGGGTTCGGGTCTTTGACGGTCCGTAGGAGTCGATAGATGCCGGCTGGGAGCAGATGGCTCACGATAAGGCGTTCGGCTCGCAGGCAGAGCGCACAATTAGCCAGCGCGGTCTCAGGAGAATGCATCGGCACGAATCCGAATTATATCGGCGCGCACGGCCAAATTCTCGTGCGCCCAGTTTGTCTCCGGTGTAAACATCTTCGGGCCGTATATGAGCCCGACGCATCAGGAAATCAGGACACCTGAGTACAGCCCGTACAGCGCCTTTTCTTCGGCCGGTTTCTTCGGACTGGGCTTTAGCCGGCTTTAGCCCTGGACCAATGACCCTACGCGGCTAATGGCAGCAATAGGCAGCAACGGGGCATCTGTACTGAAGAACGGCGACGTGCTAGAATCTCCGGCGACACAATGGGCGTTCAAAGCCTGGAAGAAGACCTACAGTTCGTCCATGAATTTCACGGCTATCTAGTACAACTTATTGACGCCGTGAAATCCTGGGAGACTACCGACGCCCGAGCGGTTGAGAGAGGCCGGGAGAGACATGAACGGGCGTACTACGAGAAGGAGGAAGCTGAGAGAATTGAGGGGTTTCGTCAGGTCTATGGGCGACTTCGGACTACGATCAACCTTGGAGCCGTTCGTCTAAGGAACATTGCTGCTCGCTACCAGTTGGGATTCAATGAAGGCTGGATCTATCGAATGCCTGCGTCGGAGCAAACAAATCCGAACGAATATATGTTTTCTTTTGGCCCTCAGGCGGAATCCGCGATAATTCGGGATATCCAACTCATCCGTGGCGCGATTGACAATGACCTCCGCATTGCTCGACGTTTGGCAGCTCGCCCCTGGCGGCGCAGGGTCTATGAGGACCGAGTGTTGCCGACTGCGCGATGGTTCATTTCGCCTGAACATTCAAAGTTCACCCTGGTCGCAGGGTTGGCTACGATCGTAGCTGTCGTTCTTCGGTTGTTGGGTTTTGATGGTAAGACGATCATCGATATCATAAAGGCCATTAAGGGACAAGACTAAGGAGCTAGGGGGACAGTTCTTGCCATGACGCGCGGCGCGACGCCCGCGAGCATGAAAACGCCGTTTCGCCCCCCTGTGGAATCAGTAACTTGCTGGCGTTTACAAGAGAGACGCATTTCGGGGTGCGCGGGAAGTCCCGCCGGCCTTCCGGCCGCCTGGCAGGCTGAAGGTCTGCCCCAGCCTTGCTCTGGCGGACTGGCGGGCTCCGAAGACTTGAGGGGACATAGAATGGCATCCTTCCCTACACGGGTGGTCGGCGGGACGTTTAGCGGGCGGCGCTGGGCTTAGGGGCGCGAAGCGGTTGATTGGGGTGAACGGGCGCAAGCCCGGATGTCGGCGCTTTCCAGAGTAGCCTTCGGAGCGCCCCGCTTCGCGACATTGATCATGGCGCGGCCGATTTCTTCGGTGGTCACGATGTAGCGGGGGAACACGCGGCGGAATACGGGAAGCACGGGCCTCATCAGGCTATAGGCGATGCGGTAGGCGGGCGTTTTGGAACGCTCGCCGTGCACAGGCTGAATGACGGCGGGGCGGAAGATGTAGGCGGCTTGGAAGCCCAGGCGCAGGATCGCGTTCTCCGTCTTGCCTTTCACGCGCGCCCACATGACCCGGCCTTTCTCCGTGCTGTCCGTTCCGGCGCCGGAAACGTAGATGAACGTCATCGCGGGGTTGAGCGGCAACAGAGCTTCGGCGGCAGCCAGGGCGATGCCGTAGGTCACGCGCTCGTATTGAGGCTCGGACATGCCGGCCGCCGATACGCCCAGACAGAAGAAACAGGCGTCGAAGCCGTGCAGATCGGATTCGATGGCGGCATAGTGGAAAAGGTCCGGCAGGACGATGTCCCGCAGCTTGGGGTGATTCAAACCGGTGGGCGAACGGCCGATGATTTGGACGGCGTGGATCGCCGGGTCCAGCAGGCATTCGCGGAGAACGCCCTGGCCGATCATCCCGGTGGCTCCGAAGATGAGGACCTTCATTATGAATAGGGTGACACGGCGGAGGCCCTGGAAGAATGCCGCCTGGAAAGGCGGCGTGGCAGGCTGAAAGTCCACTTCACAAGGGGCGGGGCGCGCCTGAGCGTGGATCAAGCCGGCGCTGCTCCCTCGCGGACTCCCGACTCGCGAGGGCTGGTCTCAGCCATCCGATTCGGCGGTCCGTTTTCGCAGTTCCTCCGCATCGCCCAGATCCTTGGCGCGGCCGGTCTGCTCCTTGTTGCGGATCAGCTCCCCGCGTCCGATAAAGCGCGCCGCCGTCCCTTCCAGTTCCGCATCGCTGCGGGTCGCCCAGGCTTCGTCGAAGCTGACGCCGGAGATGGCGGTCAGTAAATCGATGCGGTTGGGCGTCACTCCCAACTGGACTACCATGCCAGGCGAGCAGAGATCCGCAGCCTGGATTCCCACTTTGCCGAAACCGAACTCCGAGAGAGCGCGCAAGACGCGGTTTGCATTCTCAGGGGTGGGCCGGACAAGCAGATCGAGATCCGCAGTATAGCGAGGGAAGCCGTGAAAGGCGACGGCGAACGCGCCGACCACCAGGTACTCAACTCCGTTCGAGTTCAATAACTCGAGAAACTCGCGCCAGTCTTTGTTCAGCGGCATCGGGGTGACGGCGGTCGCGGAGTTCGATCAGGATATGCAGGCGCTCCTCCGGCGACATCGCCGCGTCTTCGCGCGCATCGGCCTCATCGGCGTCTTTGAAGCTGGCGAACGTCCTCGCCTTTTTCTCCACGCTCACATTATATCCCGTGGCGCCCGTTTGCCCGCGCTGAATGACGGCCGCGGGATGCGGCGGGTCCCCTACCTCCGCCCCAAACCGCATTCGGCGTGGACGGCGCGGACGGCTTTTTCCAGGCCCTCCCGGCGCACGACGATGGCGATGGTGATCTCGCTGGCTCCTTGGGCGATGGCGATGATGTTCACCTGCTCGCGCGAGATGGCCGTGAAGACGCGGCCGGCGAGGCCGGGCTTGCCTTGCATGCCTTCGCCTACGACCGCGAGCAGGCCGACGTCGGAATCCACTTGCGGCTGGCGGACGTAGCCGTGGGTGAACTCCAGGGCCAGGGCGGAGTCGAGGGCTTCCCGGGCGCGCTCCAGCTCGCCTTCGCGCACCAGGAAACAGAAGTTCTGGCGGTAGCCGGAGCTGGTGAGACCCAGGACCTCGACGTTGGCGCGCGCCAGGGCGTCGAGCGCGCGCGCCATGACTTGCGCGCCGCTCAGCTCCGGGCTGGCGGGCTCGAGCGATACCAGCGCCACCCTCGACATGGAGGTCACGGCCCTGGCTCCGGTCGCCGCCGAGCTGCGGGGTACGATCTTCGTGCCGGGTTTTTCCGGCGCGAAGCTGTTCTTGCTCCACACCGGGATGCCTTTTCCGGCGAGCGGCGCCAGCGTGCGGGCGTGCAGCACCTTGGCGCCGTTATAGGCCAGCTCCGCCGCTTCGGCGTAGGTGATTTCGTCGAGTACCACGGCGTCCGGCGCCAGCTTGGGGTCGGCGCTCATGATGCCATCCACGTCGGTCCATATCCACAGCTCGGAGGCGTCCAGGGCGGCGGCCAGAATGGACGCGGAGAAATCCGATCCGCCGCGCCCCAGCGTGGTGGGACGCCCGTCGGCCGTTGCGCCGTTGAAGCCCGTCATCACGGGCAGGACTTTCTTTGCGAACAGCGGCGCCATGCGGGCCCGCGCCTTGGCGCGCGTGGGTTCCATCAGGGGCGAGGCGTTGCCGAAAACGGCGTCGGTCACGATCACGCCGGCCGCATCCACATCCTCGGCCGGCGTGCCTTGCGACGTGAGGTACTCGGCCAGCAGCAGCGCGGAGAGGCGCTCGCCGATGGCCACCGCCTCGTCCACCGATCGCGGAGGCCGCACGCCGAGCATGGCCATGCCATCGGCGATCCGCGCAAAATCCCCAATCCGCGCCCGAATCTGCTCCGTGACCGCCGCATGGCGGGCTTCCGGCAGCAACTCCCGGCAGGCCTCCTCGTGACGCGAGCGCAGCGTTGCCAGGTTGGTCTCCATGCCCGCGTGGTCGCCGGCTTCGGCGTGGCGCATGGTATCGAGCAGCAGGTCGGTGATCTTGGACATGGCCGAGATCACGACGGCCACGGGGCGGCGCGCATTTTCCGCGGCGGCCAGGCGGGCGGCGGCGCGAATCCGCTCGGCCGATCCCACGCTTGTGCCGCCGAACTTCATCACCAGCAGGTTTTTCAATGAAATTCCTTTCCGTTGGCGACGCGCGCGCGCACCACGCGGAGAATGGCCTCCTCCACTTCTTCGACGCTCAGGGGAGTGGAATCCAGGTAGATGGCGTCAGGGGCCTGCGCGAGCGGTGAATCGGCGCGCGTGCTGTCGCGCCGGTCCCGTTCCTCAATCTGCGCCGCCAGTTCGGCCTCGGTGATGGTCTGGCCCATGGCGCGCGTATCCTGCAGGCGGCGGCGCGCCCTTTCGCCCGGTTTGGCGTCCAGGAAGATCTTCACGTCGGCGTTAGGGAAGACCACGGTGCCGATGTCGCGCCCTTCCATGACCACGCTGGAGCGCTCGCCGGCGGCGCGCTGCTTGGCTACCATGGCCCGCCGCACGCCGGGAATCACGGCCACCTTGGACGCGCCGTCGGAGATGGCGGGATCGCGAATGGCGTCGGTGACGTCCTCGCCGTTCAGGCAAATACGCCCAGGGGAAAGCTCGATTTCGGCGGCCTCGGCCAGCGGCTCCATGCGGAGCCGGTCGCCGGGGTCGAAGCCCTGGCGCAGCGCCCACAGGGCCACGGCGCGGTACATGGCGCCGGTATCGATGTAGGTGAAGCCCAGCCGCTCGGCCAGCCTCCGGGCGATGGTGCTCTTGCCCGCGCCCGCGGGTCCATCGATGGCCACCACCACCGTGCGTTTTCGATCGCCGTTCGCCAACTAAGTAGAATAACAAGTGCGATGAGCCGGGACGAATTCGACCGCCTGGTAGCCGAAGCGTACGCCCGCATCCCGGCCCGCTTCCGCAGGCGCATGAGGAATATCGCGGTGATGGTGGAACGCGAGCCTTCGGCCCAGCAACTCGCGCGGGGACGCGTTTCGCGGGGCAGCACGCTGCTGGGCCTCTACGAGGGGCGCCCACTGACCGTGCGCAGCGTCTTCGATTCGTTCGCCATGCCCGACCGAATTACCATTTTCCAGGGACCGCACGAGCGCCTGGCCGGCAGCCCGGAGCAACTGGCCGGATTGGTGGAAGATACCGTCTGGCACGAGGTGGCCCACTACTTCGGGATGGACGAGGCGCGCGTGCGGGCGGCGGAGAGACGGCGGGGGGAAAGTAAGACCTCACCGCGGAGACGCTGAGACGCGGAGGAATCGCGGAGATCAAAGCCATGGCCGGTTTCTCAAAATCCTCACAAGCAGATGGGAACTGAGGAGCTATAGCTACACACCGGCCTTCCGGGGCGCCAGCCCAAAGAAACTCTGCTATCTCTGCTGCCCGAACCCCGCCAGCCGCGCAATCCCGCAACCCACCGCCAAGTCCACCCCAATTCTTCTCCGCGTATTCTCCGCGTCTCAGCGTCTCCGCGGTGAGGTCTCGTTTGCGGCTGTTGCGGGCCTAATCTTCGGGCAGGTCGCCGGTGTCCTCGGCGCGGTTTTCGAACTTGGTTTGGGAGTGGAGGAAGACCAGGTTCACGGTGCCTACGGGGCCGTTGCGCTGTTTGGCGATGATCAACTCGGCCAGGCCGCGCAGATCCTCGTTGTCCCGCTTGTACATTTCCTCGCGGAAGATGAAGGCCACCAAGTCGGCGTCCTGCTCGATGGAACCGGATTCGCGCAGGTCGCTGAGCTGCGGGCGGTGGTCGCCCTGGCGGACTTCCGGCGCGCGGCTCAACTGCGAGAGCACCAGCAGGGGGACGTTCAACTCCTTGGCCAGCAGCTTCATGCCGCGCGAGAGGGCGCTGACCTCCTGCACGCGGTTCTCGTAGCGGCCGCGGCCGGTCATCAACTGGAGGTAGTCGACGATCACCAGGCCCAGCTTCCGCTCGGCTTGGAGGCGGCGCAGCTTGGCGTGCATGTCCATGAGGTGCAGGCCGGCCGTGTCGTCGACCCAGAGAGGCGCTTCGGCCATCTCGTGGACGGCGTGGCTAAGCTTGCGCCGCTCCTCCTGGCTGAGGAAGCCGCCGCGGAATTTCTGGCTGTCGACGCGCGCCGTCGCGCATAACATGCGCGTGAGCAGGGATTCCTTCGACATTTCCAGCGAAAAGACGGCCGTCGTCTGCTTCAGCTTCATGGAGACGTGTTGCGCAATGTTCAGCGCCAGCGCGGTCTTGCCAACCGACGGGCGCGCGGCGAGGATGAACAGGTCGCCGCCGTGCAGCCCGCCCGTGTACTCGTCGAACTTGGCGAAGCCGGTGCTGATTCCCTTGATGCGCTTGCTGGGGTCGAGAAACGCGCTGATGCCGCCCTCGTAGTCTTCGAGGATCTGGCCGGCGGTTTGGAGGCCGGCCTTGACGCGCGCCTCGCCGAGCTTGAGCAGGGTGTCCTCGGCCCCGGCGAGGATCTGATCGGGATCTTCCTCGCCCGCCAGGCAGCGGTTCATCATGTGCTGCGAGGCGAAGATGATGCGGCGCAGCACGGACTTGTCCTTGACGATGTGGATGTAGCTGTCGAGGTTGGGAATTCGCGGGAGGCCGTCGTCGAGCGAAACCAGGTAGCTCAGGCCATCGCACGCTTCCAGCTCGCCGAACTTCATCAGCTCGTTGGCGACAGTCACGCGGTCGATGGTTTCGCCGCGCTCGTGCAGGTCTCCCATGCGCTTGAAGATGCGGCGGTGTTTTTCGAGGCTGAAGTCGTCAGGCTCCAGCGCGCCGGCGGCCTGGATGTAGAAACTGTCGTCCAAGAGGATGGAGCCGAGCACAAATCGTTCGGCGTCGACGTTAACGGGCAGGCCTTTTTCGGCCACATTGGTCGGGGACATGAGGCGATACTCTAGTCTGCCGCAACGAATTCGCGCCGGCGCTGCGAAGCGCCGTTATCCACAGGAAAATTTTCCCTGAGTTTTGAGACGGTTACCATCAGGATAAAACATTCCGGTTAGAGCCGTGCGCCAGCCGCGCGAAGTGGTTTGGAATCAGGGGAACAGCTTCCCTCCCCACGATGGCGGGCCAATCTCTGCACAGGCTTTCCACAACCTGGGGGAGAAGATCCACTCGAAACCAGGGATAATCGCGGTTTAGGAGGAAACTGGCGGATGCCTCATTGGCTGGTCTCGAACGACATGTGGAACGCGATTTTCGGGGTGGGCGTGCCCGTGGTGGAGAAGGTCGTGCGTCCGGTGATCGTCTATGCGTTCCTGGTGGTCCTGCTGCGCGTCTTTGGAAAACGCGAGTTGGCGCAGCTCAACCCATTCGACCTGGTGGTTTTGCTGTCGCTTTCCAATACCGTGCAGAACGCCATCATCGGAAACGACAACTCGCTTTCCGGGGGCCTGATTGGCGCCTTCACGCTGGTCGCGATCAACTACGTGGTGGTGCGGTTCCTGTTCCAGCACCGGCGGCTCGACCAGATTTTCGAGGGCAAGCCCACGGTGCTGATCGATAAGGGGCACGTCGTCAAGAAGGCGCTCGCCGGCGAGTTGCTCACGCGGGCGGAGTTGCTGACGGTGCTGCACCGTCAGGGCTTCAGCGGCTTGGAAGAGGTGGACCGTTGCATCCTGGAACCGGGCGGCACGTTCTCCATCGGGCGCAAGATGCCGCCGGCCGAGGAGCTGAAGCACGAGGAAGTCATGCGCCGGCTGGAGGATTTGAGCGGGAAACTCGACCGGCTCTTGCGGCAGCCGGGCGCCGCTTGAGCGCGCCGGTATAATGGAGAGCGGAGGAATGGCCGAGCGGTCGAAGGCGGCGGTCTTGAAAACCGTTAGCGGCGTAAGTCGCTCGGGGGTTCGAATCCCTCTTCCTCCGCCACGGCTCTACGCCGAAAAGGGTGACGTCGCGCGGGTGGCGTTTGCGCCGTTGTCGAGCCGGAGGTACGCTGGAGAGGATGGCGGAAGCCCTCAGTAGCGAACCGTTTCCGCTCGAAACGAGCGCCGACGGCGTGATCCGCGTGCGTGGGACGCGCATCACGCTGGACACGGTTTGGGCTGCGTTCAACCAGGGAGCGACTGCCGAGGAGATCGTTCAACAATTTCCCACGCTGTCATTGGCCGACGCCTATCAGGCGATTGGATATTGTTTGCGCCACCCCTCCGTAGTGGACGGCTATTTGGCGAAACGAGACGAGGCTGCCGGGGCAACCAGGCGGTCAAACGAATCCCGGTGGTGGCCGGAGGGGATTCGCGCCCGATTGCTGGAACGGCGGCAGCGGTAGCCGTGCTGCGCTGGCTCGCCGACGAGAATTTCAATAATGACATTCTTCGCGCGTTGGTCCGCGCAAGCCGCGATCTCGATATTGTTCGCGCGCAGGATGCCGGACTGACAGGAACTGGCGACGAAGCGCTTCTGGCGTGGGCGGCCGATCAGAAGCGGGTCCTTCTGACCCATGACGTTTCGACGATTACAGCTCATGCCTATCGCCGGGTCATGAAAGGCGAGCCCATGCCCGGCGTGTTCGAAGTAGGCCACCGCGTTCCGATTCTTGCCGCCGTTGAGGACATCATCCTACTCTCGGGATGCAGCAACCCCGATGAGTGGGAAGGCCAAGTCCGGTACCTTCCACTGCGATAGTGGAACGGAAATGAAGGGCGTTTGTGGTGAGTAACGGTGGGTGAGGGTGCCCGGCCAAACCGGCGGTTCAGGCGTCATCCGTCCGAGTGTCTTCTCAACAGAGCCGGTCAGCGATTGGTAGACGCTGGGCGACCAGGGGGGACCTAGCGCCGGAACCGGCCAATTATCAACGGGCCTCCCCCGCCGCTTGGCCTCGGAGAAGGAATGTCGCGGGGTTTGACCTGCTACCACAGAGGATGAACGAGCCGAAATCTTTGTGCACTCGCCTCAGGCGCCAGTGGGATTCGATCCTAGCCGTTGATTCCTTCGATGCTTTTGCGTACGGGCGCCTATGATAGGATTGAGCCAAATGCTTCCGGGTCGATTGTTCTTCGCCACCCTGATGGTGGCGTGTTTTGGCGCCGCGATGCCCGCGCAGGGAGCCAATGTCCCAACCTGGGCCGACCTGACAGCTCTTCGAACGATCACTTACTTGCAGGTGTCACCCGACGGCGAACAGGTGGCATACGTGATGGCAGGAGAGGTGTGGATCGGCGCGGCGCGCGCCGGGAGTGCGCCAAAGGTGATCAGCAAGGGGAGTTTGCCAACATGGTCGGAGGATAGCGGGCGGGTCGCCTTCTATTCGAGCCAGTCGGGGTCGCAACAGTTGTGGGTGTGGGATGCGCGGTCGGGAAGGATCACGCAAATCACGAACGTCGCGGGCGGGATCAGTCCGGATCCTAGAACGCGGCAGAGCGGCCCGGTTACCGATATCCTACGGGTGAGCTGGTCGCCCGATGGCGAGAAGCTGGCGTACGCCTCGCGGGTGGAATCCGCGACGGCGAAGGCGGCGGCAAGAGCGCCTGAGTGGCAGCCCGCGGATGCGGCGGCGGGCAGACCGCTGGTGCTCACGAAAGACACCCCAGCGGCATGGACGCTGAGCGGAGTGTTTACAAGCGCTTTCGGAAAACCCCCGGAGCCGGCGAAAGCGGATGGAAGCGCGACCCTGCCGAAGGTGTTGGTGAATCAATTATTCATAGCCGACATTGCGAGGAGGTCGATCCGGCAACTTACGGCCGATGACTCTGTGTACCTTGAGCCGGCTTGGTCAACAGATGGGCGGACGATTGTTTGCGCCTCGAGCGAGGGGCGGGACCCGTGGACCGGGCCGCTCAACCTGTATGCAATCGACGCAACGAGCGGCGCGAAAAAACCTTTGACAACTGGCGCAGGCGATAAACGGATGCCGAAGTGGTCGCCCGACGGAAAGTGGATCGCGTATATTGGCGGTGAACACCTTCAAATGGCGTCAGTATTCGTGATTCCGGCGGCGGGCGGGGCGGCTATGAATGCGGCTGCGAAGGTGCAGCGTTACGTTATTGGGTTCGAGTGGCTTGCCGACAGCCGGTCTCTGGCGGTACAGACTTGGGACGCGGCCGATTGGCCCATTTTGCGGGTGCGAACAGGGGACGGGTCGGTGGAGAAGTTGACGACTGGCGCGGCCATGCGGCAGGCGTATTCCGTGGCGCGGGACGGCGCCATCGTGTGGACGCAAAGCGACGGATCGCATTTAGGCGCAGCGCTGGAGAGATCGGGGCGGGATGGGAAGGTGAGCGAGATTTTTGATGCCAATCCGCAAATCCGCAATTGGGCGCTCGGTGAGCAGGAAGTGATCGAGTGGAAGAATGGGCGCGGAGAAACGCTCGAAGGCGTGCTGCTAAAACCGGTGGGCTATGAGGCCGGCAAGCGGTATCCCCTTATCGTCGACGGGTATCCGACGCAGCCAAACGAGTTCAAAGCAGGCATGATGATGGGCAACCAGCTTTGGGCGGCACAGGGTTATGCGGTGTTTTGGCCGGCGGCGCGCGCTCCGCACACGTGGATGGATGCGTATCGCGACCAGGCCTTCGATGAGGCGGCGCAGGGGCCAAAGGGCGTCGACGTATTGGTGGACGACGTCATGTCAGGCGTGGACGAGGTGATCCGGCGCGGAGTTGCAGATCCGGAACGGATGGGGCTGTACGGATTCAGCAATGGCGGCGTCGTCGTGGGTTACCTGGTGACGCGGACGAGCCGCTTTCGCTGCGCGGCTTGGATTTCGGGCGTGTATCCGGATTGGATCCTGCCGGCGATGCTCCAGACCGATTCGACGTTGTCGACGTTCGAGGGCGGCGCCAATGTTTGGGACGACCCGGAAACCTATTTGGAGCTATCGGCGGTGTATCGTCTCAAGAATGTCACAACGCCGATGTTGCTTGCCGTGGGAGACGACGATGGGTTCTTTTTGCTGGGCGCGATCGAACTGTACAACAGCCTGCGGTGGCTGAAGAAGGATGTGACGCTGCTGAGGTACGCGAGCCAGGGGCACGGATTCTGGGGCACGGCGCTGAAGGATTTCGCGGAGCGGGAGAGCGTGTTTTTCGATCGGTATTTGAAGGCGGGGAACAGCGTGAAGTAGCCAGCCCTTGGCGGGGCTGTTCATTCGCGCCGGGTGTAGCGGGCTGTTCTCCAGGCCCTTTAACAGTCGCTGTGAAATGGCGGGTGCATAGTGCCAGCGCACGCTATCGGATATCCGGCGACCGACCATAGTTCCTGCGTAACGCCGTAGCGTTTACCGATCCACTTGGACCTATAGTCCCCAAGTCGCGGAAATGCCTTCCGCCGGCAGATTAGGAACGCCAAGTCGGCTCTCGTTCGCCTATCACTGCGCGGCCAGTTCACAATTCAATTGCCAGCCTGAGCCGCGCGAAAACGCGCGTGTGCGATACGTGCGAAAACCACGTGGAACATGCGTAGGGAGCGTGCCTCGCGTCACGGAGAGTGAACAAGTGGAGTCTTAGCAACACGCGGCTGCCCTTCGAATCCCTCTTCCTCCGCCACCCCCGAGCGCCCGATCATCCGATTTCTGGATATTGACACCTCCGCGGCGCCATGAGAGCATGAAAACAGTACTGGGAAAGGAGGTGGTCCAGGACAATGCGTAGTAATTTAAGACCGCGAGAGGTGGCCGACTTCTGAAGTCGACGCTCTAACGTAGCGATTCCGCCCAGTCTCGGAATCAGGTTCCTGTGGACCGGCTGCCTCTTGCGAGCCAAGCCTCAGGCTTAGTATCAGGCTGGTCTTGCCCCCGTGGGTCTAACCGACCCACGGGGGTTCATGTTTTTGCTATACTGGTACTCTTCGAAAGGACCCTGCGGTACAATCATGAAGGCCGGCATCCACCCCGTTTACAACGAACTGAACGTCATCTGCGCCTGTGGCCACACCTTCCGGACACGTTCCACGCACAAGGGCGATATCCGCGTGGAAATCTGCTCGTCCTGCCACCCGTTCTACACGGGCCGCCAGAAGCTGATGGACACGGCCGGGCGCGTCGACCGCTTCGAGAGGAAGTACAAGGCCACGCGGGGAGCGAAGAAAGCCCAGCTCACGGCGTAAACGGGACGCACGGGCGCACCGTCTGTCGGGCGTTTATCGGGTGGATCCATCGGGCCGGCCGCGGAGCCCGGCTTACTTCTTGTCGGAGGGCTGCGGCGGGAACGATCCGCCCCCCTTCTGCATCTGTTCCTCGCGGCGTTGCCGATTCTTTTCCCGAGTGGCTCTGAGCTCTTGATACAAAACGCGCTGATCCGGCCGCAGCAGGGCGTTGATCTTCGCGACCAGCTCGTTCTGGATCGTCTGATCCTCCGCCCGCCGCCTGACTCCTTGCGGAGAGGCCTGATCCTCGGCGCGCCGCTTGGTCTGGAGCTGGTGCATCTGGTCGTCCACCTGGTCGAGGAGCTTGCTCAGTTGAGTCGTCTGGGCGTCATCCAGCTTGAGCCGGTCGTGCATTTCCGTGAGGTAGTGTTTGCGCCAGTCGGCCTTGCTCGGCCGGGCCGCCGCCGGACTAGCGGCCGGCCGGCTCACGATGTAGGCGCGATAGGCCAGTCCTCCCAGCAGCGCTCCACTTACGAACACGAACAGGAGCGATAAGGCAGCCGATAGTCTCGACTTGGGCATCGCTCAGGTCACCGGCCAGGATCGGAACGATCCACGAGCGCCGGACCGACGATGTCCGCGGCATCCAGGCCATTGGCATCCGCCATCGCCTCGACGTAGGTCTCGGAATAGTAGGGGTTGGCGCGAGGAATCGACAAATACACGCCCAAGGCCACCGAAAGCGCCAAGCCCGCAGTGACAAACGCCCCGACCATGCGTCGAAAGGAGAAGGTGACTCTTTGACGAGATTCGATCCTGGCCCAAAGATTGGGCATGAAATTCACACCGGGTTCGGGCGTAGGACAATCGCGGTACGCCCTGAACAAGGCATCGAGCCTCTCCTCTTCGTTGCGGCCAAATCCTTCCATATTACCTCTGGTCGCCGGCGCTATCCGGCTCCGTACCCTTCTGCGCTGCTCCATAGGCCTTCAGCACCCGCTGCCGGGCTCTGAATAATCGGACCTTAAGAGCATTTTCGTTGACCCTGTAAATCTTTTCAAGTTCTTTCAGCGAGAGGCCTTCCACTTCCTTCAGGGTGAGCAAGATCCGATCCGCTTCCGAGACCGCTCCGAGGAGCGAATCCACCGCTTCCCGGATCTTCTTGTGGTACTGCTCATCCCGATCCACCTTCCCGGCTGCCGCGCCATCGGCCATCACAACCTGCTGTTCCGACAGGTCGGACATCCGAAACTCCATGCGGCGGCGCTGCTTTCGCAAGTAATCGTAAGCGGCGTTCACCGTCAGGCGATGCAACCAAGGTTCAAAGACCTCCGCGGTTCTCAACTGGTCGAGCGAAAAATACAGCCGCAGAAAAACTTCCTGCGCCACGTCCTCGACATCCTCCGGACGGGAGATCAACCGCGCGATCGTACCCATCGTCCGCTTCCGATACGCCAGTACGATCTCGTTAAACGCCGCGCTATCGCTATCTTGCGCGCGCTTGATCAACTCGAAATCTACCAGCATGCCGCACCAGGAAAGCCGGCACCCGGAGTCGTACCACTACGTTCTGAATGGCGTACCGGCAAAATGACAGGTTACAAAGGTTTGCAGGGAAACGCAAAACTCCGGCGCCAGACCGTATAGGGTATTTACCCGGTCCGCGGCTCTTGGCGGGCCGTGGCGCTTGGATCGGGGTAGGCCACGGCCCGGGGATCCCGCGGCGTGAGGGTGTGTGACGGGAATGTGGCAAAAACGTGGCATTCCAGCCGATGTCGACTCCGGTTTTTCGGCCGACGCCGTTCACCGATTTTGACAGAATCCACACAAGTTGTTAAGCTTCTAGTGGGCCTAGTTATGCCCACTTCCAATCGGTAACTCGATACGCCTATGAACAGACGAACACACGTCGTGCTCTCCGACCAACTCGTCAAGGACATCGACGCGCTGGTAGGCAGCCGGCGGCGCAGCGGCTTCATCACCCAAGCCGCCGAGAAGGAACTTGTGCGCTTGCGGCAAATCGAAGCTCTCAAAGCCGCCGCCGGCGCTTGGAAGGATAAGGACCACCCCGAGCTGAAGCGCGGTTCCGCCCGGTGGGTGCGCAAACTGCGCCTGGAAGGCGAGCGCCGTCTCAAACCGGCGACCAGCCGCTGACATGGCCACTTACCTCCTCGACACCAGCGTCATCATCGACGCCATCAACGCGAAGAGAAACCGCAACCGTTTCCTGCTCGACTTGGTTGAGCGGCAGGGGCACACCCTGGCCTGCTGCCCAATCAATGTGGCTGAAGTCTACGCGGGGATGCGGCCGGCAGAGGAGCAGCGAACCACGGCGTTGCTCCGAAGCCTGCAACTTTGCCCCATCACCTTCCCTGTCGCCGAACTGGCCGGGTTGCTCAAACGGGACCACGGCAAGAAAGGCATCGCGTTGAGCCTGGCTGACGCTATCATCGCAGCCGTGGCCATCCACAACCAGTTCACGTTGATCACCGACAACGTCAAGGACTTTCCGATGGCAGATCTGTCGCTCTACCCGCTGCCGAAAGCGTAGCCGGCTGTCCTGGATCGGGGGCCGCCACTATCCCGTCACGCCGATCACAGCGTTGATCAACACGGCCGCCATGCCCACCGGGATGGCGATCTTCCAGCCGATGTTCATGAGCTGGTCGTAGCGGTAGCGGGGGAACGTGCCGCGGAACCAGATCATCAGGTAGATGACGGAGAAGACCTTCAGCAGGAACCAGAACAGGCCGATCACGGCGCCGTTCACGGCCGGGATGACGAAGAGCGCGCCCATCAGTACCAGCGACACGGCCACCGCTACCAGCAACACCCGGTGAATCGAGCTCTTCAGGCGCTTCACCAGGGTGAACGTCGCAGCCCCGGACCCCACGAAAAGCACGACCGGAAAAGCGACGTTGAGCGGCGCGGCCAGCCACTTTACGCCGGCGAACGGGCGCAGCCAGCCGCCCAGGAAAAGCGTCACGGCCACCGACGAGACCACGAATACGTTGGCATACTCGGCCAGGAAGTAGAGCGCCCACCGAAAGCCGCTGTACTCGGTGTGGAACCCGGCCACCAGCTCCGATTCGGCCTCCGGAAGGTCGAACGGCGCGCGGTTGGTTTCCGCGGTGGCGGCGATGATGTACACCGCGAAGGGCACAATCATGAATCCGTAGTTGGCGAACACTCCCCACACGCCGTTCGCCAACTGGGCCTTCACGATCCCCTGCATGCTGAGCGTGCCTGCCGCCATGACGCCCGAGATCAGGGCGAAAGCCAGGGCCACTTCGTAACTCACCAGTTGCGCGGCGCTACGCAGCGCGCCCAGCAGCGAGTAATGGCTATTGGAAGACCACCCGCCGAGAATGATCCCCAGGACCCCCACGGCCGACATGGACGAGACGATCAGCAGCCCGACGTTTACATCCGCCACGGCGATGTTCCGGGCGAACGGCAGAACCGCAAACGCGGTCAGCGCGGTGAAGGTGGAGATGCACGGCGCAAACCAGAACAGCGCCTTGTCCGCGCCGGAGGGGATGATGTCTTCCTTGATGAGCAGCTTCAAAGCGTCGGCGATGGGCTGCAACAGGCCGTGCGGACCCACGCGCATCGGCCCCAAGCGCACCTGGAAATCCGCCAGCACCTTGCGCTCCAGCAGAGTCAGGTACCCGGCCACCAGCGGAAACAGCGCAATGATCACCAAGGTCGTCAGCACCGGCGCGAACAAGGGACTTGAAAGAATCGAGTGCATGTTTTCCTTACCGCAATAACGACATCCGCGCCATCTGCAGGAACGGCTCGGGGTAGATGCCGATGACCAGCGTCAGCACGCCGCTCACCCCCACCGCCAGCCGCATGCCGTAGCTCGTCGCCAGGGAGGATATTTCCGTCTCCTCGCGCGTGAACATGCTGCGCACGATCTTGAAGTAGTAATAAATGGCGACGGCGACGTAGAGCGTGGCGATCACCGCCAGCGCATAATGCCCGGTCTGAATCAGCGACAGGAAGATGTAATACTTCCCCAGGAAGCCGGCGGTGGGCGGAATGCCGGCCAGCGAGAGCAGGAAAATCAACATCAGGACCGCATAGCCGGGGCTCTTGTGCATCAGGCCGGCGAAATCGTCCAGGTCCTCGCCGATGATGCGCTGCCGGCGCAGCGCCGCCACCACCAGAAAGGCGCCCAGGGTCATGAACGTGTACACCATCATGTAGACGGCGATGCCGTTGATGCCCGTCTGGTTGCCCGCTACCAGGCCCAGCAGCATATAGCCCGCGTGGGAGATGGAGCTGTAGGCCAGCAGCCGCTTGATATTGGTCTGGTTGATCGCCGCCAGGTTGCCGATGGTCAGGGTGAGGACGGCCACCGTCGCGATGATCGGCTCCCAAACGGCGCGCGCCGAGGCCAGCGGTCCCAAGAAGATGCGCAGCAGAAAGGCGATGGAAGCCGCCTTGGAGGCCACGGCCAGGTAGGCGGTCACCGGGGTAGGAGCGCCCTCGTAAGCGTCCGGAGCCCACATGTGAAACGGCACGGCCGCAATCTTAAACAGCAGCCCCACCGAGGTGGTGGCAAACGCCAGAAACACGATCGGGTCCCAGGCCGGGCGCGCCTCGATGGCGCTCTGGATATCCGCCAGTTTCGTAGACCCGGCAATTCCGTACATCACGGAGAAGCCATAGACCAGGAAGCCCGAGGAAAACGCGCCCAGCAGAAGATACTTGAGGGCGGCCTCGTTGGAGCGCTTGTCGGAGCGCAGGAAACCGACCATCACGTAAAAACACAGCGCCATCAATTCCAGGCCGACGAACAGCGTCACCAGGTCCGTGCCGGTCGCCAGGAAGTACATGCCGCACTGCGCGAACAGGATCAGCCCGTAGTATTCGCCGTGGTGCTCTCCGGCGGTTTCCAGGTACTTATACGAAACGATCGCCACCAGGATGGCGGCCGCCACGAAAATCCAGTTGAAGAAAATGCCGAAGCCGTCCACGGTCACCGATCCGCCGAAGCCGGTGAGTTCCGTCATCCCGTTGGCGGCGAGCCACGCCTGCTGCCGGTACAGCCCAACGCCGGTTAAGACTTCGGCCAGGGCGACAAAGATCAGCAACCATTTGCGCTGCCGCGGATCGGGGAAGATCAGGAAATCGAACAGCAGAATGGCGCAGCCGAACAGGGCCAGCATCACCGCGGGAATGATGGAGAAGTGATCGATGGAGGTGTAGAACTGGCTGAAGTTCATTGCGCGCCTCCTGCGGGGGCCGGGGACCGGGGGCCGGGGGCCGGGGCTTGAAGCGTCCCGCTCAAAGCAGGAGCTGAAGCTTGCGCCAGAGCCATGCGGTCGATGTTCTTCAAACCCGACCCCGCGCGACTAAGTCTTGAAGGCTGCGCCAAGGCCTCTTGCCCCCTGGCCCCTGGTCCCTGGCCCCTGGCCCCTGCGGCGTAGTATTCAGGCCGGACGCGTTCCACGATTTCCGTCACCGGCTGTTTCAAAACGTCGAACAAGGGCTTGGGGTACACGCCAATCCAAATGGAGCACGCGATCAGCGGCGCGAAGATCGCCATTTCCCGGAGGCTCAGGTCGTGCAGCCCGAGGTTCTTCGCGTTGGTCACCTGCCCCAGCATGGTGCGCTGGTAGAGCCATAACAAGTACGCCGCGCCCAGGATGAGGCCCGAAACCGCGAACGCGGCCCACGTGCGGCTGGCTTCAAACGCGCCCTGCAAGATGGTGAACTCGCCGATGAACCCGTTCAGCAACGGCAACCCCGCCGAACTCAGCATGGCAAAGGCGAAGACCACGGCGAATTTCGGCATGACGTGCGCCAGCCCGCCGTACTCGGCGATCTCGCGCGTGTGGCGGCGCTCGTAGATGACGCCGATGATGAGGAAGAGCATGCCCGTCGAAATACCGTGGTTGACCTGTTGGATGACGCTGCCCGCGATCCCGTTCGGATTCATTGCGAAAATACCCAGCGTGCAGAAGCCCAGGTGACTCACCGAAGAGTACGCCACCAGCTTCTTCCAATCCTGCTGCATCAAACTCACCAAGGCGCCGTAGATAATGCCGATGATCGAGAGCGCCGCCAGGATCTCCACGATCGTCTTATCCATGGAGGCCTTAGGCAGCAGCGGCAGCGAGAAGCGGATGAAACCGTAAGTCCCCATCTTCAGAAGAACCGCCGCCAGGATCACCGATCCGGCCGTGGGAGCTTCCACGTGCGCGTCCGGCAGCCAGGTGTGGAAGGGGAACATCGGAACCTTGATCGCGAAGCCCAGGAAGAACGCCCAGAAGACCCACTGCTGGACGCCCAGCGGCATGGAAACCTTCATCAGGTCGGCGATCTCGAAAGTGTAGAAGCCGAATTGCTGGAAGTGCTGGAAGTAGAGCGTCAGGATGCCCAGCAGCATCAGCACCGAACCGGCCAGCGTGTAGAGGAAGAACTTGATGGCCGCGTACAGCTTCCGCGGCCCGCCCCACACGCCGATGATGAAGTACATGGGGACCAGCACCAGCTCCCAGAAGATGTAGAACAGGAAGAAATCGAGCGCAAGAAACACGCCGATCATGCCCGTCTGCAACAGCAGGAACATGGCGTAATATTCCTTCACGCGGTCCTGAATCGCGTTCCAGGAAGAAAGGATCGCCAAAAAGCCCATCAGCGTCGTGAGCATCACCAGCAAGAGGCTGATGCCGTCGATGCCGAGGTGGTAGTGCGCGCCCAGCGAGGGAATCCAATCGGCTTTTTCCTCGAGCTGAAAGCCCGCGGCGCCCGCGACGAAGCGCGACAGCAGGGGCAGAGAGACCAGGAAACCGGCGAGGCCCGCCAGGTTCGCCCAGATCCGGATGAGGCCCTTGCTATTCGCCGGAATGAAGAGCAGGATCAGAAGCCCGGCCAGCGGCGTCAGGAGAACGAAGCTGAGTAAGTGCTGGTCCATATCGTTAGCGCGCTACGTAATACCCCAGGAACGCCAAGACCCCCACGACCACGAAGAACGCATACGCCTGCACGCGCCCGTTTTGCAGAATGCAGACCGGGTAGGAGAGCAGCTTCACGAAAAAGGCGCTGAAGCGCACGGCGCCGTCGATGACCCACGTATCCCACCAGATCGAGACCTTGGAGGTGAACCGCGTGAGCCAGCCCGCGCCGTTCACGCCGCCATCCACCACGACGCGGTCGAAGGCCCCGCACAAGCGCCCACCGCCCTTGCCCAAGCCATTGACGAAGAGGAAGTCGTACAGCTCGTCCACGTACCACTTGTTATAGGAGAGCGTGTATAGCGGCTTAACCGATCTTTCCAGCGCATCGGGTATGTCCGGACGCTGGCCGTAAAAGTACCGGGCGATCGCAATACCGATGATTGCGACGGCGACGGAAAGCCCCATGAGCATCCATTCCGCGGACGCCGAATGTCCGGCTTCCTCCGCGGTGGCCGCGGCTCCGGAGGCGAACGACGGCGCCAGCCAGCGCTCGAACGCGCGGAAGCCCTCGCCCAGGTTCCACAGCTTGGGCGTCCCCAGCCAGCCGGCCAGGACGCTGCCGATGGCCAGCAGCGTAAGCGGCGCGGTCATCGAGGCGGGCGATTCGTGGATATGCGCCACGCGCTCCGGCGCGACGCGCGACTTCCCGTAGAACGTCATGTTCATCAGCCGCCACATGTAGAAGGCCGTCAAGCCCGCGGTTACAAAGCCCACGGACCACAACAGCTTCGACCCCAGCGGCGAACTGAACGCCTGCCACAGAATCTCGTCCTTCGAGAAGAACCCCGCGAAACCCGGAATGCCGGCGATCGCCACCGAACCCACCCACATCGTCCAGTGCGTAATGGGAATCTTGTTCTTCAACGCCCCCATGCGGCGCATATCCTGCTCACCGCTCATGGCGTGGATCACCGAGCCGGAACAAAGGAAGAGCAGGGCCTTGAAGAAGGCGTGCGTGAATAGGTGGAAAATGGCCACCCAATACGCTCCCACGCCCAAAGCCAGGAACATATACCCAAGCTGGCTCACCGTGGAGTACGCCAGTACGCGCTTGATGTCGTTTTGCGTAAGCGCGATGGTTGCGGCCAGGATCGCCGTCGCCGCGCCGATCACGGCCACCACCCCGGAAGCGTGCGGCGCCAACTGGAATAGCGCCGAAGAGCGCGCCACCATGTACACGCCCGCCGTCACCATGGTGGCCGCGTGGATCAGGGCGGAGACCGGCGTGGGGCCTTCCATGGCGTCGGGCAGCCAGACATAGAGCGGAATCTGCGCCGATTTCCCGGTGGCGCCGACGAACATCAGAATCGCGATGGCGCTCAACACGCCGAAGCCCGCGGTCTCAGCCGAAAACCGGCCGCTGTGCAGCGCCGCATTCACCTCCGTGAACCGCAGCGTCCCCAGCACGGACATCAGCAGCAGCATGCCCAGCACGAAGCCCGCGTCGCCCACGCGGTTCATCACAAACGCCTTCTTGCCCGCGTCGGCCGCCGACTTCTTGTGGAAGTAGAAACCGATCAGCAGGTAACTGCACAGCCCCACGCCTTCCCAGCCGACGAACAACAGCAGGTAGTTATTCGCCAGCACGAGCATCAGCATGAAGAACACGAACAGGTTGAGATAGCCGAAGAAGCGGTAGTAGCCGTTGTCGTGGGCCATGTACCCGATGGAGTACACGTGGATCAGGAACCCGACGCCCGTCACCACCAGGATCATCACCGAGCTCAGCGGGTCGAGCAGAAAGCCCCAATCCGCCTGGAAGGTGGCCAGGTGCCCATTGGCCATGTGGAACGGCAACCCGGTCACCCATGTGAACTGGACCACTTGGTGAACGCGGTTGGGCAGATGCGCAAGCTGCCAGATGGCGCCCGCGGAGAAGATGAAAGACAGCAGGACCATCCCCGGACAGACGAGGCTGACAAGAAACTTCAAGGGCGAGTGGGGGTGTCCATGCCCGTGGGCCGGCCGCTGGGAGGCAAGGACCGGCGCCAGAGCCACATCGGACGCCGGCTGCGGGTCCAGCTTTTTGCCGAACAGCAGCATCAGCGCCGCTCCCAGGAGCGGGAACAGCGGGATCAGCCAAATTTGGTCGAGGAAGTTCACGGCATTCCTACCACTTCAACAAGTCGATTTCATCCGCCTGCACCGTTTCCTTGTTGCGGAACAACGCGATCAGGATGCCCAGCCCCACGGCGGCCTCCGCCACCGCGTCGACGATCACGAAAATCGCGAACACCTGCCCGTTGATGTTGTGTAACGCATGCGAAAACGCGATCAAGTTCAGATTGACGGCGTTCAGAATCAGCTCGATGGACATCAAAATGATCACGATGTTTCGCCGCGTGAGCACGCCCACGGTCCCGATAAGCAGCAGCGCCGCGCTCAGCGCCAGGTAATGGATCGTCGTAATCGGATACATTCTCAGACCCTCTTCTTCGCCATCAACACGGATCCGACCACCGCCACCAGCAGGAGCACGGAGGCGATCTCAAAAGGCAGCAGGTATTCGGAGAACAGCGAGTCGGCCAGCATTTCGGTATTGCCAAGTCCCGCGGATACGGGGACCCCGCCGGCGGTTTCGGCGATGTGGAACGCCGCGCTGCCGCGAAAGAAAAAATAGCCGATCTCGGCGCCCACCGCCGCCGTTGCGGCCAGCCCCACCGCCCATCTCCTGTTGAACTGGCGTTCCTTGGCCGCTTGATCCAGGTTCACCAGCATGATCACGAACAGGAACAGCAACATGATGCCGCCCACGTACAAAATGATCTGCACCGCGAACAGAAACTCCGCCTGCTGCAGCAGGAACAGGCCGGCCACGCCCAGCAGGGAACAAATGAGAGAAATGGCGCTGTGGATGGCGTTGCGCCGCGTGATCGTCAGGATGGCGCCGCCCAGGACGATGACGGCGAACGCGTAGAACAAAATGGCGTCGATCAACATTTGTATTGCGTGGGCCGCGGCCCCTCTTCGAGCATCTGCCGGTCCCAGATCTGGCCCTCGCGCGCGTAGGTGGCCAGCTCGAAGTCCTGCGTCAGCTCCAGGGCGTCCACGGGGCAGGCGTCTTCACACATGCCGCAGAACATGCAGCGCGACAAGTCGTAGGTGAATTCGGTGAGGTCCTTGCGCTTGGTTTGCTCGTTGCGCACGCTGGTCACCACGATCAGCGCTTCCGGGCAGGCCAGCGCGCACAGGTTGCAGGAGATGCACAGGGTCTCGCCATTATCGGGGTTGATATTAAGCCGCGGCGCGCCGCGATACCGCTCCCCCACTTTGGGCCGTTCCGCGGGGTATTGTTCCGTATAGATGTACTTCGGATTCTGGTTCCGGAACGTAACCTTCAGCCCCGTGAACAGGTCCACCAGGAAGAGTTTCCTCAGCAGTTTTAGCATAACTTCAACTTCCCTTCACCGCGGAGACGCGGAGACACGGAGAACACGCGGAGAAAGCGAAATTAGGATTCACCGCCGAGGCGCCGAGACGCCGAGAAAACAAAACAAGTAATGAGCGTAGCGCGTCATTCGACGCCGGTCTCATGCCCCGGTTTCGGTCGCCGAGGGAGCAGAGAAACGTACTCTCCTCGAACCCATGTACCCGGGAAGAGACCGTACCTCTGCTTCCTCTGCGCGCGAACCCGGGAGTTGATGCAAGCCCGAATACGTTTCGATTCCACTTTCTTCTTTCTTCTCGGCGTCTCGGCGTCTCGGCGGTGAATTCCAATTGGCTTTTCTCCGCGAAATCTCCGCGTCTCCGCGTCTCCGCGGTGAATAAACTGCCGACCCCAACGCCGCTCATCGATCCACCTCGCCCAACACGATATCCAGCGTACCAATCACGGCCACCACGTCGGCTATCAGGCCGCCGCGGACCATCCGGTCCAACGCCTGCAAATTCACGAACGAGGGCGGCCGTACCCGCACGCGGTACGGCTGCGTGGAGCCGTCGCTGACCACGTAGTAGCCTAGTTCGCCCTTGGGGGCTTCAATGGAGACGTAGGCCTCGCCCACCGGCGGCTTGATCACCTTGGGCGCCTTGCCCATGATCGGCCCCTCCGGCAACCCATCCACGGCCTGCCGGATGATGCGGAGGGCCTGCCGCATCTCTTGCATACGCACCATGTACCGGTCGTACGTATCGCCGTTGGTCCGCGTGGGGATTTCGAAGTCGTACTTCTCGTAGCCCGAATAGGGCTGCGCTTTGCGCAAGTCCCACTTCACGCCCGCGGCGCGCAACAGGGGGCCGGTCACGCCGTATTCCTTGCACTCGTCGGCGGTCAGCACGCCCACGCCCTGGAGGCGGCTCACCCAGATGCGATTGTTCGTGAGCAAATCCTCGTACTCGTCCACCTTGGGCAGGAACATGTCGCAGTACGCCTTGATATCCCGCTCGAAGGCGTCGTAGGTCTCGTACTGGAGCCCGCCGATGCGGAACGCGTGCGTGGTGAGGCGCGCGCCGCAGTAGTTCTCGAAGATATTGAGGGCTTCTTCGCGTTCGCGGAGGCAGTAGAACAGCGGCGTGATGGCCCCGATATCCAGCGCGTGCGTGCCCAGCCACATCAGGTGGCTGGCGATGCGGTTCAGTTCCGTGAGGGCGACGCGGACCGCCTGCGCGCGCGGCGGGACTTCCACGCCCAGCAGCTTCTCCACCGCCAGGCAGTACCCGAGTCCGTTGGAGATGGCCGCCACGTAGTCCATGCGGTCGACGTACGGGTTGAATTGCGCCCAGGTCCGGTTCTCCGCAATCTTTTCCACGCCGCGGTGCAGGTACCCGATGACGCAATCCGTCCCCAGGATCTTCTCGCCATCCAGCTTAAGGATGACCCGCAGCACGCCGTGCGTGGAAGGGTGCTGCGGCCCCATGTTGAGCACCAGTTCGGTCGAATCTAAAAAGGTAGAGTCCGGCATACGGGGATCACTGGCCGCTTTCGATGCCCAAGTTTTCCTGAACCCAGCGTTGGTCTTGCTGAATAATCGAATGGTCCTTCCGCAGGGGATGACCCTGCCACTCCTCGGGCAGCAGGATGCGCCGCATGTCCGGATGCCCCGCGAACTCGATGCCGAACATGTCGAAGACCTCGCGCTCCAGCCAGTTGGCGGTCAGATGCACTTCGACGGCCGTCTCCGGCTGGAAGCCATCGGGGATGAAAGTCTTGATTCGCACCCGTTCGTTGCGCGCGAAGCTGTAGACAATGTAGACCAGATCGAAGCGCTCGGGCCGCTTGGGCCAGTCCACTGCCGTGATGTCCACCAGGTAATCGAAGTCCGCCTCCAGCTTCAGGTACTCGAGGATCGGGATGACGGCGCCGGGCTCCGCCACGATGAAGTTTTGGCCCACGTAGGTGGAGGTTTCCTTGATCCGGTCGCCGAACCGATCCTTCAACCCGCGCGGCAGTTCGCCGTCCCAGGGCGTGGCGGCCATGGTCGCCGGCGGCTTGGGAGGCGGCGCGGCCGGCTTGGGAGGCGCCGGTTTCGCCGCGGCGGCGAGTGGCTTCTCCGGCGGTTTGGCGGCCTCGTCCCCTGCGGGAGGAGGCGCTTCGGAGCCTTCCGGCTTCTGCTCGTCAGCCATGGAGTACCTTTGCGGAACCCTACATTTATCATCCGCCACGGAGGGGTGTCAAACCGCCGCGCGGAGGACCGGCAACACGGCCGTCGTGAATGGGCGTATAGTGAATGGGGTAACGGGCCGATCTGCAAGCAGATCATTCTCCAGGGCCAATGCGCTTGTAGCCCGCCTGCCGTGGCGGCGCGAGGGGAATCCCATTTTCAGGAGTTTCATGAAGATTCTTCTGTACAACCCGGATAACGGCGTCACGCGGAATTTCATGCCGCACCTATGGATGTTTCTGCTTCAGGAACTCACGCCGCCGGGCCACGAGGCCATCCTGATCGACGGCAACACGCAGCCCATGAGCAACGCCGAATTGGTGCGGTTCGCCCTTCAGAACCAGGTCGGGCTGGTGGGGATCGGCGCCATGACCCGCATGATCGCGAAGGCGTACCAGGTGGCCGACGCCATTCGCGCCGCCGGCATACCGGTGGTGATGGGCGGGCCGCATGTCACCGAAGCGCCGGATGAGGCGCTGGGCCGCGATGGCGGCCCGCGCCACACCGACGCCGTGGCGCTGGGCGAGGCGGATGAAACCTGGCCGAGGATCGTCGAGGACGCGGCGCGGGGAGAGTTGAAAGAAGTGTACGCGCCCGTGGACGCTTTCGGCCAGGAGCGCAAACCCAGCCTCCGGGACTACCCCAAGATCCCTTGGGAAACGCTTGACATGGACCAGTTCAACCGGATTCCCGGCTTCGCCCGCCCTATCATGCAGCACTACAAGACAGGCTGGGAGACATTCCACATCATTCCCATCGAGTCCGGGCGCGGCTGCCCCTACGGATGCGAGTTCTGCACCGTCACGGGGTTCTTCGGCGACTCGGTGCGTTTCCGCTCCAACGAGAGCATCGTGGAAGAGATGCTGCGCCTGAAAGCGCGCAGCCGGGGGACCCGCGGGAAGGTGGCGGTATTCTTCGTCGACGATAACTTCGCCATCAACGTCAAGCGGACCAAGTCGCTGCTGCGCGATATCATCCGGGCGGACGCGCAACTGGCCTGGGTGGGACAGATCAGCGCCAACCTGCTGCGCGACGAGGAGTTGGTGGACCTCATCGCGGAATCGGGCGGCAAGTGGATCTTCATTGGCATGGAGTCGCTCGATCCAGCCAACCTGAAAAGCGTAAACAAGACGTTCAACAAGCCGGGCGAATACGCCGCGGTGCTGGAGCGCTTGGCCCGCCGGAATGTGTACGCGATCACCTCGTTCATCTTCGGTCTGGATTATGACTCGAAGGGCGTCGGCGAGCGCACGCTCGGCCAGATCCGGGAATGGCCGCCGGTACTGCCCGTCTTCGGGCAGATCACGCCGTTTCCGGCCACCCCTCTTTACGATCGCCTGCAAAAAGAGGGGCGGCTCACGCGGCCCAAGCACTGGCTGGATTTCGCGCCCTTCCAGATGGCGCACACGCCCTTGAACATGACCGTTCCCGAGGTGCAGGAGGAGGTCAGGTACGCGTGGCGGAACTCCTACAGCCCCGACGCCACGTGGAACGCCATCCAGTCCATCGCGGACGAGGCGGTTCCGTACCAGATCAGCCACTTTATCGCGCGGCTGTTCTTCCGCGGCATCTATTTTCCGCGGCAGGGCGCCTGGGGATGGCTGAAGGCGATCACCGCCAACCGGAGGACCGTCGCCCACCTGATCCGGCAATCGTTTACCAATTGGAACGGCAAGGCCGGCGAAGAGTCAGTCGGTCTGGAATTTGACACAGGCTTGGCGCGTCCCGCGGCTGAGATCGCTCCGCCGCCCGCCGCCGGATCCGATTAGGGCGTTTGCGCCCGAAGCGCTGAAGGCGTCATCTCGACCGTTCGACCCCCGATAGGCTCTTCTCGATCCGCCCGCCTCGCCCGCGGCGCCCACTTATGTTGTAATAAAAGCACTTCTTAGCATGAGGGACCCTGTCAAGCTACTCCGGAGGGCCTGGAATCGCGCGCATCGGCGCTCCCGGGAACTGCGCATGATCGCCAAGGGTCTTCTCTCGACCAGCCATCCCGTCCTGGCGCACGTCATCCCCATGCGCCGCTGTAATCTCGCCTGCGCCTACTGCAACGAATACGACGATCATTCCAAGCCCGTGCCGCTGGAAACCATGTTCCAGCGCCTGGACCGCCTGGCCGAACTAGGAACCACCGTCGTCACCATCAGCGGCGGGGAACCGCTCCTGCACCCCGATCTGGACGACATCATTGCGCGCACGCGCCGCCACGGGATGATGGCCGGGCTGATCACGAACGGCTACCTGCTGACGGCCGACAGGGTGAAGCGGCTCAACCGGGCCGGGCTGGAGCACCTGCAGATCTCCATCGACAACGTCACCCCGGACGACGTCTCGATGAAAAGCCTGAAGGTGCTCGACAAGAAACTCCGCGTCCTGGCCGAACACGCCGAGTTTCACGTCAACATCAATTCGGTGGTCGGCGGAGGCGTCCGCAACCCGCACGACGCGCTCACCATCGGCCGGCGCGCCCTGGAGTTGGGATTCACCTCGACGGTGGGGATCATTCACGATGGCGACGGCCAGTTGCAGCCGCTCGGCGACGAGGAGCGGCAAGTCTACATGGCCATGCGCTCCATGGAAAAGAGCAGCTACGCGCAGCTCAACTACTTCCAGGACAACATCGCGCACGGCCGGGAGAACGCCTGGCGCTGCCGCGCCGGCGCGCGGTATCTCTACATCTGCGAAGACGGCCTGGTGCACTATTGCTCGCAGCAGCGCGGCTACCCCGGCAAGCCGCTGATGGAGTACGGGCTGGAAGACATCCGCCGCGAGTATCGCACCGCCAAGAGCTGCGCGCCGCACTGCACAGTGGCCTGCGTCCACCAAGTGTCCTACATCGACTTCTGGCGGGGAAAGCAGGATCCGGCGACTTCTTCCCTGCCGGAGGCGCAGCCGCAAAGGCTGGTGCAGATCCAGTAGCGCGGCCCAAGCAAACTACTTGGGCTGAGGGACGACCCGAAGATAAGGCTTCACCGTCTTCCAGCCGCCGGTGAATATCTTTTTCGCCTCTTCGTCGGATACCGAGGGGAGGATAATGACGTCGCCTCCCTGCTTCCAGTTCACCGGCGTGGCCACTTTGCTCTTGGCGGTGAGCTGCATGGAATCGAGGGCGCGCAGGATTTCGTCGAAATTCCGGCCCGTGCTCATGGGATAGCTGAGCATCAGCTTGATCTTCTTATCCGGACCGATCACGAACACCGTGCGCACGGTGGCGTTGGTGGCGGCGGTACGGCCCTCGGACGTTTCTCCGGCGTCGGCCGGCAGCATGTCATAAAGCTTGGCGACTTTCAGCTCCGGATCGCCGATCATCGGGTAATTCACCCGATGTCCCTGCGTCTCTTCGATATCCACCGCCCACTTGCCATGGCTGCCGACCGGATCGACGCTCAACCCCACGATTTTGCAATTGCGCTTCGTGAACTCGGGTTGCAGCCCGGCCATATAGCCCAGTTCGGTGGTGCAAACCGGAGTGAAGTCCTTCGGGTGCGAGAACAGGATGGCCCAGCCGTTGCCGATCCACTCGTGAAAGTGGATGGGGCCCTGCGTGCTCTCGGCGGTGAAATCCGGCGCTGTGTCATTGATTCGTAACGACATGCTTCGTTCCCTCCTAATGGTTGGCTATCAGCATTCTACGCCACCGCCCAGTCTGGCTGTCAAGGTTCCGGCATCTGCTACAGCTGCTTTGGGCGGCGCCGGGGCCGCCGGTTTCTCCCATAAGAGCGTTCTATCGGCCCTATCCAAAAGTCTGATGAGACAAGCCCGCGCTTCTGACTTAAGTGTATGGATTCGTTGGCTGCGTCGCCAACGATACACTCCACGTTGAGGGAAATGCCTTGTCGCATCGACGTCTTGTGGGACTGCTTCTGCTGTCCTCCTGTCTTTTCGCGCAGCCGCCCGCCGGCGTAGAGAGCCAACTCTCCGCCCTGCGGCTGGCGGTGAAATCCTCCCAATCGGCCGGCGATAACGCGTGGATGCTGATCAGCTCCGCGCTGGTGCTGATGATGACCGGGCCGGGTCTGGCGTTGTTCTATTGCGGGCTGGTCCGCAAGCGGAACGTGCTGAGCACGATGATGCAAAGCTTCGCCATGATGGCCGTGGTTACGATGGTGTGGGCCGTGTGCGGCTATAGCCTGGTGTTCTCGGACGGCTCCCCGTTTCTGGGCGGCCTGCACTACGTGTTCTTGCGCGGGGTCGGCGCGGCGCCGAACGCCATCTATGCGCCGACCATTCCGCACCAGACGTTCATGGTGTACCAGCTCATGTTCGCCATCATCACGCCGGCCCTCATCGCCGGCGCGTTCGCCGAGCGCGTCCACTTCAACGCCATGGTGCTCTTCTCCGTGTTGTGGCTGTTTCTGGTGTATTTCCCGGTGGCGCACATGGTGTGGGGCAATGGCGGGTTCCTGAACGCCTTCCTGGGCGGCAGGGTTCCCGTGTTCGACTTTGCGGGCGGCACGGTGGTGCACCTTACGTCCGGGTTTTCGGCCCTGGTAACCGCCATCTACATCGGCAAGCGGAAGGGCTATCCGAACGAATCGACCATGCCCCACAGCCTGGTCCTGAGCTTCGTCGGCGCCTGCTTTCTATGGGTGGGTTGGTTCGGGTTCAATGCGGGCAGCGCGCTGGCGGCGTCCTCGCTGGCCACCAGCGCCTTCGTGGCGACGCACTTCGCGTCGGCGGCCGGGGCGCTGGCGTGGATGTTCGCGGAGAAGTTGCGGAACGGCAAACCCAGCGCCCTGGGCGCCATCTCCGGCGCGGTTGCGGGCCTCGCGACCGTCACGCAAGCCTCCGGCTTCGTGCAGCCGTTCGCCGCGATCCTGATTGGCCTGGTGGCCGGCTTCGTATGCTGCTACATGGTGGCGGTGGTAAAGAACCGGTTGGGCTACGACGACTCTCTCGACGCCTTCGGCGTACACGGCGTTGGAGGGCTAGTGGGCTGCATTCTGACGGGCGTGTTTGCCACCCGCGCCGTCAATAGCGCGCTCCGGCTGCCCAACGGCCTGCCGGCCCCGCTGGGGGCGATCGACGGCAACTACGGGCAGGTGCTCAACCAGCTTGCGGGCGCCGGCATGGGAATCGCGGTGGCCGTCGTGGGATCGCTTATCGCGCTCAAGATCACGGAGTTCTTCACGCCGTTGCGGGTGGATGAGCGCGAGGAGTCCTCCGGCATCGATCTGGCGCTCCACGGCGAAGAAGGATACAATCTCGAAGCGTAGCCATGCTCAAAATTGAAGCGATCATTCAGCCCTCCAAGCTCGCCGAGGTCCGGGACGCTCTAAAGGGCATCGGAATCGATGGCCTCACCGTCGCCGATGTGCGCGGCCATGGCCGGCAACTCGGCCACACGGAGGTGTACCGCGGCAAGGAGTATTTCGTCGATCTTCTGCCCAAGGTGAAACTCGAGATGGTGGTCCCCGACGTCCGCAAGGACGAGGTGATCCAGACCATCAGCGACGCGGCGCGGACCGGAAGGATCGGCGACGGGAAGATCTTCGTTTACCCCATTGGCGAAGCGGTCCGCATCCGCAACAACGAGCAAGGGGAAGGCGCGCTGTAGGCAAGCGCGCCAGCGGCCTCATGCGGCGGCGCGTCAGTACCTGTACTGCTCCGCCTTGTACGGCCCCTCTACCGGTACGCCCAGGTACGCGGCTTGCTTGGGCGATAGAGTGGTGAGCTTGACGCCGATTTTCTCCAGGTGGAGGCGCGCTACTTCTTCGTCCAGCTTCTTCGGCAGGGTGTAGACGCCGGGCTTGTAGACGTCGCGGTTCTTCCAGAGGTCGAGTTGCGCCAGCGTCTGGTTGGAAAAGCTGTTGCTCATCACGAAACTGGGATGGCCCGTCGCGCAGCCGAGGTTCACCAGGCGGCCTTCGGCCAGCAAGAAAATGGCGTGGCCGTCGGGGAAGGCGTACGTGTCCACTTGCGGTTTGATGTTGGTCCTCTTCGCGGCGGAGGCGTTCAGGCGGTCCACCTGGATCTCGTTGTCGAAGTGGCCGATGTTGCAGACGATGGCTTGGTCTTTCATCCGCTCCATGTGCTCCAGGGTGATGATGTCGCAGTTGCCCGTGCAGGTGACGTAGATATCGCCGCGGCCCAGCGTGTCTTCCACCGTGGTCACTTCGAAGCCTTCCATGGCCGCCTGAAGCGCGTTGATGGGATCGATCTCGGTGATCACCACGCGCGCGCCCATGCCGCGTAGCGAATGCGCGCAGCCTTTGCCAACGTCGCCGTAGCCGCACACCACGGCCACCTTGCCGGCCACCATCACGTCCGTGGCGCGCTTGATGCCGTCGGCCAGCGATTCGCGGCAGCCGTACAGATTATCGAACTTCGATTTCGTCACCGAATCGTTGACGTTGATGGCCGGAACCAGCAGCGCGCCCGCTTCCTGCATTTTGTAGAGGCGATGAACGCCCGTGGTGGTCTCCTCGGAAACGCCGCACCAGTCCTTCACCATGTCATGCCACCGCCGCGGATTCTCGGCGTAGATGCGGCTCAAAAGATCCTTGATGACCTTCTCTTCGTGGCTTTCGGAGGGTTGCCGGACCCAGCCGGAGCCGTTCTCCAGTTCGTAGCCCTTGTGGATCAGCAGCGTGGCGTCGCCGCCATCGTCCACCACCAGTTGCGGGCCCAGGCCGCCGGGATGCGCCAGCGCCTGGTAGGTGCACCACCAGTAGTCTTCCAGCGTTTCGCCCTTCCACGCGAACACCGGAACGCCGCTGGCGGCGATGGCCGCGGCCGCATGGTCCTGCGTGGAGAAGATATTGCAGCTCGCCCAGCGAACCGACGCGCCCAGTTCCGCCAGCGTCTCGATCAGCACGGCGGTCTGGATGGTCATGTGCAGCGAGCCGGTGATGCGCGCGCCCGCCAGCGGCTTGGCCGCCGCGTGTTTCCGCCGGATGGCCATGAGGCCCGGCATTTCGTGTTCGGCGATGGCGATCTCCTTGCGGCCCCACTCGGCCAGGGAGGGATCGGCGACCTTGCAATCCGTCCGGTTCAGCGTGGCAATACCCATTGTTCTATCCTCATATTGGGAAATCTTGATACATTGATGTTAGACTGTTTGAAACATGGCGTCAATCCTGAAATCCTTGCGCCTGGCGGCGGACCCGAACCGCTTGCGGCTCCTCCTCCTGCTGGAACAGGAAGAACTGTCGGTAGCCGAGTTGCAGGAGATCCTCGGAAAAGGCCAAAGCCAAGTCTCGACCAGCCTGGCGCTGCTGAAAGGCTCGGGGCTGGTTCACGACCGGCGCACGGGCAAGAACGCGTTCTACCGTCTGCAGGCCTCCGCCGCGCTGATGGATTTGCTGCGCGCGGCGGCGCGCGAGATTCCCGAAGCGGGACAGGATCGTCAGGCGCTGCGGCTGGTCCTGCGCCAGCGCCAGGACCACATGCGGCGGTATTTCGACGAGTTGGCCGGCAAATTCGGCCGCCAGTATGTACCCGGCCGGTCGTGGAAAGGAATCGCCGAAGCGCTCCTGAAACTGATGCCGCCCATGGCGATCGCGGACCTGGGCGCGGGAGAAGGGACGCTCGCCCAGCTCATGGCGCAGCGCGCCAAGAGGGTCATCGCCATCGACAATTCCAAGAAGATGGTGGCATTCGGTTCCCAGTTGGCGCGCCGGCACGGCATCCGCAACCTGGAGTACCGCCTGGGCGACCTGGAAGACGTCCCCATTCGCACCCGCACGGTGGACCTGGCGTTCCTCAGCCAGGCGCTGCACCACGCCCGCCATCCGGAGCGGGCCATCGCCGAAGCGTGGCGGATTCTCAAGCCCGGCGGCCGCATCGCCGTTCTGGATCTGAACCGCCATCACCTGGAGGAAGCTCGCGAGATGTACGCCGACCTGTGGCTGGGCTTCACGGAGCTGGAGATGGAGCGCTTTCTGAAGGGCGCCGGCTTCAAGAACGTGGAGACGGCCATCGTACACCGCGAGACCGAGGCCCCGCGCTTTGAGACGCTGCTGGCGGTGGGGGAGAAGTAGGGCGGCGCATCGGCAAGAGTGGGTACGGTTTCCGCAGTGAAGCTGTCGAAGGGCTTCACCAGTTCCCCGAGCGGGACAGGACCCACGGATGGGTCCGTTTCCGGAGGGGCGCAAGTGGGTTCATTTTGTTCGGGTTGGGGGTCAGCGATGGGTTCGTTCGGTAACTCTTCTTCCGGCAGTTCCTCGCGCAGCGCCTTCAGCCGCTCGAACTCCTCTACAGCCCGGCGATAATTGCGTTCCGCCTGGGCCTGATAGCGCAGGAACAAGCTGAAGCTATTGGACTGGTGGGCCATGCGATGGAAGCCCACGCCCAGCAGGAAGTT
>JBEKHV010000029.1:0-46382 GCA_050012095.1 Bryobacteraceae bacterium
GTCCGCCGCAACCGCGAGCGGCTCACTTCAAACGGCTCTATCGAAAGTGACGCGGCGGTCTCCCCTCGCTCACCCCCGAATCCTATCTCGCCGCGTCACTTCCGATAGAGGGCTAACGTTTTTCGCGCTCGACACCCGTAAAATGCGTGGACAGCACGGGAATTCATCCCAGGGACCGCGATCGTCTAGGTCCGACCTCCGGCTGGCGTCGCCCGGCGTTCATCCACAAGCTGCACTTGCTGCGGCCGGAGGGCGCGTTCCTGAGCACGACACTAGGTTGCACCGGGGATCGGCCAATGTGACAGAGATCTCCCCTCCGCGTACGCCACTATGGCAATTGCTTCGTGTCCCCCTCTATCGCTTTGAGATATGCCTTAGCCGCGTCAGAAATTCCCTGGGGGACTTGGCTGTCTGATGCTAGGTCACGACAGTGATCCAGCAACGCCTTCGTCTTCATCCGGCCTGCGAGACTGATCATGCAGACAAGCAACTCGCCCTCGCGCAGGTTCTTCGAGACTGAAGCAAAAGCCGCGCTGGCTTGATCCGGGTAGTACTCAGCCAACCGGTTGGCCGCGAGTACTCTCGTAAAGAGGCCGTAATTCTTCGAAGTCAACGCCGTCTCAAGCACAGCGGCTGTTTCGTGCAAAACAATTAGTCGCCCCACCTTCCAGTTGTTCGCATCACCATCTTGCTGCATCAGCGCAATTGGTTGGTAGCTATCTAAGTCGCTGGCGGAACCGATGTGAACTTCTGGAAGTACGAAACAAACAGACTCTCGGGTCTCGGCATTCAGCCAGGAGAATGGCGCTACCGTTTCGTTGAACCGAATGGCAGTGCCTTTTGCCAAAGTGCCATATTGGCCCGACTTGAAATTCGGGTCTCTGCCCGTGTAAAACTTAGTGGAACTTCCGCCCCCGAGACTGAAGATTAGACCACGGCCGTCAAAGGCCGAGTACTCTGGGAGGTCGTAGCTGGCTCCGTGGTATACATACTCTTTCGTCTGGCTAACGCCATCGCTGGTGGTCGACTCCCTCTGAACGATAACCGGCGGAATCAACACCTTGCGTACTCTCTCCTCCCTGACAGTCATATACCCGTGGTATGTCGTATCTGTCTTATCTGTCTCAACGATGAAAATGGTGTTATCCAGCCTTAGTGGAATATCGGTTTGGTTGGTGGCGCTGATATCGAAGGTCCACTCGCCCCACGTGTCCGTCAACGTATACCCAGCGCCGGTAGTGCTTCTGTCTTGTGTACGGACGACGTGCTTCGCGGATCCCGCCACCGAGAGCCCGCGCTCGAGGGTAGAGGTGAAGTCAGAACGGGTTCCTTGCTCCTTTGCAGCCGGCGCTGCCGCCTTGTTCTTGGGGGCGGTAGCGGCGCTCGGGCGCTGTGTGTTTTGGCAGAAAAGAGCTGCGGCCACGAACAGCGGCCCCGTCACGAGAAGTATCCGTTTCATTTTTACCTTCTCACTTTCTCCTTTGTCGGGCCTTTACCCGGTAATGGCCTTTAAGCAGTGCTCGGACACGGCTTCCGATCAGCCGCCAGTCTATCACGATGGAGACCTGATAGGGCCTTGTTGTCCCATTCAATCGCAATGATCGAGAATCGCAAGAGAGAGAGAGGATACGCCGCGCCATCAATGCGACTGCGCGGGGGACAGGAGCCCGCGTAGATCCGAATCTGCCCCAACCGCTGAATCATCGTGCACGAAAGTTAGCGTAGCGGGCCGAAGCTCTCCGTTTTGGCTGTGAAGTGGGCTTGTCGTCCATTGAGCCACCGTTTGGACTGCTCTCGATCCGCCCGGCCGCCTCGCCGCGCGATATTCTCTATCTGTGACCCTCGCCATGCGCCGCCTCGCCCTGATACTCCTACTGGCCGCCGTTCCCCTCGCGCCGAACGCGGCCTTCGCCCAGACCGCGCCGCTGCGCCCTCCCGACGTCCGCTACGACCCCTCCACGCCCACCCACGTTCTGGCCATGCTGGAGCTGGCCGGCGTCGGCAAGGACGATATCGTCTACGACCTCGGCTGCGGCGACGGCCGCGTGGTCATCGCCGCCGCCCAACGCTTCGGCGCGCGCGGCGTGGGCATCGATATCGATCCTAAGCTGATCCAGGAATCCGAAGCCAACGCCCGCCGCGCGGGAGTGTCGGACCGCGTGCAGTTCCGCGTGGGAGACCTGTTCACAGCCGATATCCATGAGGCCACCGTCGTTGCGCTCTACCTCTGGCCCTCCGTCAACCTGAAGCTCCGCCCCAAGCTCTGGAAGGAACTCAAGCCCGGAACGCGCGTGGTCTCCAACATGCACGATATGGGCGACTGGAAGCCGGAAAAGAAAATCCTGGCCGACGGCCACTACATCTACCTCTGGACCATCCCCGCCGTCCCGCCCAGGCGGTGACGCCCTTCAGGCGAACTTCCACCCGTTGTGGAACGCGGGCGGCTCCAGGTACTGATTGGCCTCCCGGTTATTGGCGAACTGCATTTTGGCGGCGTCCCACTCCAGCTTGCCTTCGAAGCGGAGCGCGATGTTGCCCAGCAGCACCCATTCGGCCAGCGGTCCGGAAACGTTGAAGTTGGAAACCGCCGGTTCGCCGCCCTTGCACGCCCGGATCCAGTCGCGGTAGTGCCCCGGCGAGCGGGTCAGCATCCGCGGCGGCAACTCGTAGTCTTTGGCGCGCGCCTCCGGGAGCAGACACACCACCGAGGCTCCTTCCCCGCCGGCCGCCAGATACCCCTTGTCTCCGCAAAAAACAGCGCCCTCCTTCTGGGCAGCGGCGACTTGCGCCGCCGATGGGGGATTGGGCGGGCCGCCGCCCCGGCCTCCCCTACGCAGGCTGGGAAGAACGGGTTCGCCCTCCGGGAGATTCGGCGGCCGGTACATGGCCCCCGTGGCTCGGTCGTACCAGTAGCACGTCACCGGCGGAAAGGCGCCGCGCGCCGGGAACTCCCACTTCATCGACGAAAACGTCGGGTACGTGTACGGGTTCATCTCGCTCTTCTCGACCACCTCCACGCTGACCGGGTTGGTCAGCCGCAGCGCCATGTTCGGGCACCCGAACAGGTGGAGGGCCTCGTCGCCCAGCGGCCCCGCGCCGAAATCGTACCAACCACGCCACTTGAACGGCAGATAGGCGGAGCTGTAGGGGCGGGTCTTGGCGATGCCGAGCCAGGCGTCCCAGTCCAGCGTGGCGGGAACCGTCTCCGCCGGCGGCAGCTCCTTGACGCCCTGCGGCCAGCGCGTGGCGGCGTCGGTCCAGCAATGCACCTCGGTCACGTTGCCGATCTCCCCCGACCAGATGATCTCGCAGGCTTCCCGCGCGCCCTCGTTGGACATGCCCTGGTTGCCCATCTGCGTGGCCACTTTGTACTTGGCCGCTGCCTCCACCAGTTGCCTCGCCTCCCATACGGTCTTGGTGAGCGGTTTTTCGAGGTAAACGTGCTTCCCGCGTTCGATCGACCACATGGCGGCCGTGCCATGCATGAAATCCGGGATGGCGATGATCACCGCGTCGATGTTCGCCGCCTCCTTGTCGAGCATCTTCCGGAAATCGGCGTACTTGGGAGCCTTCGGGTACTTGTGGAACATGGCCGCGGCGCGGTCGCTATCGGGGTCGGCCAGCGCCACGATGTTTTCCGATTCGCAGCCGAGGATGTCGTCGGCCGCCCGCCCGCCAGCGCCAATGGAAGCGATGTTCAGCTTTTCATTGGGCGATTTATAACCCAAGCCCGCCAGCGAAGGCGCGCTGGAGAATCCTCCCGCCGGAACGGCGCCGGCCAGAAGCGCGCCGTAGAAGAAGCGGCGCCGGGAAACCCGATCATACGGCATGCGGCCAGCTTACTCCCCGGCGCCGCGCCCTGCAAGGCTAATGCCGCTTGTAAGAGAGCTGAAAAAGTTCTGAAAAAACAGATTGAGCCGCCGATCAACGCGGATAAACAATTGTTTTCAATTCGCGTTCATCTGCGTTTATCGGCGGCCGCCAGGGCGACAAAATGGCGCCGCCGCGGCAAAATTCTGTTGCGCACCCCGTGCCGTCGCCTCTGATTCTTCGGAACTTCCGGAATGGCAAGCCGGATGCGACGCGAGCTGGGGCGGGCCTGGAAGCCCGTCGAGTGGAGGTCCCATGCTGGATGCGGTCGCCGGACAACTGGAACGGTACATGGACCTGCTGAGCGCCCGGCAGAAGCTGGTGGCTTCGAATATCGCCAACGCGGACACCCCCGGCTATCACGCGCAGGACGTGGATTTCGAGGCGGAACTCCGGGATGCGGCGGGCGGCGCGCCGCGCGCCATCGAGGCCCAGGGTCTCAAGGAAAAGAACGACGGCAACAACGTGAGCCTCGACCGGGAATCGCGCCTGCTGGCGGAGAACGCGCTGCGTTTCCAGATTGCGTCCGCGCTGATGCGCAGCGAAATCCAGACCGTACGGTCGGCGATCGAGGAGGGGAGGAGCGGATGAGTCTGTTTGCGGCGTTATCGGTCGGCGCCTCGGGCATGGCCGCGCAGCGCGCGCGCGCCGAGCTGCTGGTGGAGAATCTCGCCAACGCGGAGACCACCCGCACGCCCGAGGGCGGCCCGTACCGGAGGAAAGACGCGGTGTTTGAAAGCGAAGCGGTGGAATCGCCGTTCGCCTCGGTGTTCGGCCAGGAGCAGGGCGTGGAAGGGGTGGGAGTGGCGGAGATCGTGACCGACGGCCGCGAGCCGGAACAGCGCTATATGCCCGGCCACCCGGACGCCGATGGCCAGGGGTACGTAGCCTTCCCGCGCATGAATCCGGCCGAAGATATGGTAGACCTCATGGGCGCGTCGCGCGGCTATGAGGCCAACGTGGCGGCCATTAGCGCGGTGAAGGACATGATAATGCGCTCCATCGATCTGCTGAGGTAACCATGGCTAGCTCCATCCTTCCGATTTCCGGGCCCCCGGCGGTGGTGGATGCCATCCGGCCCGCCGGCGCGGGGCAAGGCGGTGGAGCGTTTCAGGACGCGTTCTCGGCGGCCGTTCAGTCCGTGGAATCGTCCGGGCAGGAGGCGGCGGGGTCGGTCACGCGGTTCCTCGCGGGCGAGGGCGACGAAGTCCATACCGCGATGCTGGCGGTGGAGCGGGCCGAGCTGTCGTTCGACCTCTTCCTGCAAACCCGCAACAAGGTGGTCAGCGCATACCAGGAGATCATGCGGATGCAAGTATAGAGGCCTCAGGTTTTCGGCGCGCCCCGCCGATTTACCTCTTAGGCCGGGGGCGCCCCGCGGGCCCAGCCAGAACGCCAGACCCCCATGAAGAAGCTACTGGCCAGTCTCTCTGTTCGGCAACGGACCGCGATCGGCTTGGCGGTCCTGCTATCGGGCGCGGGTCTCTACGGCCTGGCGCAGTGGAGGCGCGAGGCCGATTTCCGGCCCCTCTTCGCTGGTCTGGCGCCCGAGGACGCCTCCGGAATCATCCAGAAGCTCAAGGAATCGGGCGTCGCGTACCGCCTGGCGGATGGAGGCGGCGCGGTTCTGGCCCCTTCGGCGCGCATCGCCGAGCTGCGCATCGCCATGGCGGGCGCCGGTTTGCCGCGGTCCGGCCGGATCGGCTTCGAGTTGTTCGATAAGACCAACCTGGGCACCACCGAATTCGTGGAGCACGTGAATTACGGCCGGGCGCTGGAAGGCGAGCTGGAACGTTCCGTGATGGCGCTGGCGGAGGTCGAGCAGGCCCGCGTGCACGTGACTTTTCCCAAGGAGTCCGTGTTTCTCGAGCAACAAGAGCCGGCCAAGGCCAGCGTCCTGGTGCGCCTGCGGCCGGGCGCGCGATTGGCGCCGCAAAACGTCCTGGCCATCGACAACCTGGTGGCGAGCGCCGTGGAGGGGCTCTCTCCGGACGCGGTGACGGTTCTCGATATGAACGGTAACCTGCTGGGGCGGCCCAGGCAGCCGGGCGGGTTGGACGGGCCCGCGCCTTCCGAGGCGGAGCTGGATTACCGGCGCAAGGTGGAGGCGGACCTGCTGGCCAAAATCAACGCGACGCTCGAGCCGCTGCTGGGGGCGGACAGGTTCCGTGCGGGCGCGTCGGTGGACTGCGATTTCGCGAACGGGGAACAGAGCGAGGAGATTTACGATCCGGCGCGATCGGTGATGGTGAGCTCGCAGAGGACCGAAGACGATACCGGTTCCGCCACAGCCAGCGGAGTTCCCGGCACGGCCTCGACGCTGCCGCGCCCGACTTCGCGGCCGGGAGCGGGTTCGAACCGGGCGTCCCGCGTCACGGAGGACATCACGTACCAGTCCAGCCGCACGGTCAAAAAGACCCGCCTGCCGGCGGGCGAGGTACGCAAGATGTCGCTCGCCGTGTTGGTGGACCAGGGGGTCAGTTGGGAGAAGGAGAATAGCTCCTTCCGCCGCGTGCTGCTTCCGCCCCCGCCGGAAAAGCTGAAGATCGTCCACGACCTGGTGGCGGGAGTCACGGGATTCAACGCCGAGCGGGGCGACCAGTTGATCGTGGAGACGCTGCCGTTTGAAACCACGCTTCTGACGGAACCGCCCCCCTCCGCCGCCCCCGCCGGACCGGCCCGGTCGCCGGTGGCGCTGGACCGCAAGACGCTGTGGATGGGAGGAGGCGCGGTGGCGCTGTCGATCCTGGCGGCGCTGGGGGGCTTGGTTGCCGCGAAGCTGCGCCGCGCGAAGCGGCCGCGTCCGGTCGAGGCGACGGGGCGGGTGGCTTTGCCGGCCGCGGAAGACAGCCTGCCCGCGCCGGCCGTGTCCGGCGTCGAGCGGGAGATAGAGGCCAAGCTCGCCGAACGCGAGGCCCAGCAGAGGAAGCTGGACGCCCAGGCGCTAAGCGCCCTGAAGCTCGCGCCCGCCATCACCAAGACGTCCGAGGTGCTCGCCAAGCATCTCCGCGAGAAGGTCAAACAGGACCCGGGCGTTTCCGCTCAGATCCTGGTGGGCTGGATCCGGGAGGAGGGGAACTGATGGCCGCCGGGAACGTGCCATGATCGTCAACGCCGCGAAATCCGAGACCCTGTCCAGTATGCAAAAGGCCGCCATGCTGCTCGTGGTGCTGGGCGAGCAGACCAGCGCGGACATCTTGCAACAGCTCCCGGAAGAGGACGTGCAGGCCGTGAGCCGCGAAGTGGCCAAAATTACGGCCATCTCCGCGGAGCAGGCCGAAAGCGTCCTGGAGGAATTCCACCAGTTGGCGATGGCGGGCGATTACATCGCGCGCGGCGGCGTGGACTACGCCCGCAAGATGCTCCAGCGCGCGTTCGCCCCGGAGGTCGCGCGCCGGATGCTGGACCGGCTCTCCAAGGCGTTGGGATCCGAATCGGCTTCCTTCGACGCCATCCAGAAGGCCGATCCCCAGCAACTGGCGAAATTCATCCACAGCGAGCACCCGCAGACCATCGCGCTGGTGCTGTCGCACTTGAACCCTTCGCAGGCGGCCGCGCTGGTGATCTCTTTGCCGGCCGAACTGCGCGGGGACGTGGCGCAGCGCATGGCCATTCTCGATCAGATCTCCCCGGAGATCATGACCAAGATCGCCGCCGTGATCGGCCAGAAGCTGAAGGCCCTGGGCGAGTTCAGCCGGGAATCCTACGGCGGCGTGAGGGCCGTGGCCGAGATGTTGAACCGCCTGGATTCCGGATCGAGCCGCGTCATCCTGGACAGCATCGAGCAGCAGGACGCCAACGTGGCGGAAACCATCCGCCATCTCATGTTCGTTTTTGAGGATCTGCTGCTTATCGACCCGGTGGGCCTGAAGGAGGTGGTGGCCAAGATCGATCGCAAGGCCCTGACGCTGGCGCTGAAAGGCACCAGCGAGCAACTGCGGGCGCACCTCACGGGATGTCTCTCGCAGCGGGGAGCGGAGATGCTGCGGGAGGACATGGAAGCGCTCGGCCCGGTCAAGATCAAGGACGTGGAGGCGGCCCAGCAGCAAATCATCTCCGTGGTGCGGCAACTGGAATCGGAGGGCGCGATCAGCCTGAAGGGGACGGTCGGAGAGCAGTATGTCGTGTAAGGTGCTGCCGCCCGGCGGTCCGCAGGAGACGGAGCGGCTGGCGTGGAGGCGCGCGCGGGAGGAGACGTCCGGTGAGGCGGCGGGCGCGCCGGGGGCCGTCGCCGGGCGGATCGAGGAGCTGCAGCGGGAAGGGGAGCGGCGCGTTGCGGAGGCGCATGCGGCCGGGCTGAGGGAAGGGGAAGCGCTCGGCCGGCAGCACGCCGCCGGAGAGATCGAGCCCGTCGCCCAGCGGCTGGCGCGCTCCATCGAAGGACTCGCCTCGATGCGGGCGCGCTTGCGGCGCGAAGCCGAAGCGGACTTGGTGCGGCTGGCGGTAGCCATCGCGCGCCGCGTGCTGCGCCGGGAGGCGGCGGTGGATCCGGAGGCCCTCCACGGCCTGGTCCTGGCCGCTCTCGAAAAGCTGCAAGCCAATGAGATCTGCCGCGTCCGGACGCATCCCTCGCACGCGGCCCTGTTGGCTTCCTGCCTGCGGCGCGCGGCCGGAACGGCCATCGAGGTGGTTCCGGACCCGGCCCGCGAGCCCGGCGACGTGGTGTTCGAAACCGAGCGTGGCAACCTGGACGCTTCCGTGGAGACGCAACTCCGCGAAATCGAGCGCGGGCTGGCCGACGTGTTACGAAGGCGGGAATGAGCGACGAGATTTCGCTGGCCGCTTACGGGGAAGAGCTCGATCGTCTGTCCCCGTTGCGTTGGACCGGCCAAGTGACGGACGTGATCGGCCTGCTGGTGGAATCGCGCGGGCCGCACGCCGCGATCGGGGATTTTTGCGAGATCGCCTCGGCCGGCGGCCGGCGCATCCGCACGCAGGTCGTCGGATTTCGGAATGGGCGGGTGCTTTCCATGCCTCTGGAGGAAATCGAAGGCCTGCAAGCGGGCGACCCGGTGGAAGCGCGCGGCGAGGAGGCGCGCGTAGCGGTGGGGCCGGCGCTGCTGGGGCGCGTGATCGATGGATTCGGCCAGCCCATCGACGGCGGGCCGCCGCTCGATGCGCCCGACGCCCGTGCTTTGTACGGATCGGCGGGCAACCCGCTGGAGCGCGAGCACATCACGGAGCCGTTGATGACCGGCGTTCGCGCCATCGACGGCCTGCTGCCCTGCGGCAAGGGCCAGCGCGTCGGCATTTTCGGCGGCAGCGGCGTGGGCAAGAGCACGCTGCTCGGCGCCATGTCGCGCCACAACAGCGCCGACGTCACCGTCATCGCCATGATCGGCGAGCGCAACCGCGAAGTACGCGGATTCCTGGAACAGGAGCTGGGGCCGGAGGGGCGCAAGCGGTCGGTGGTGGTGGTGGCCACTTCCGAGCGGCCGGCGCCGTTGCGCGTGCGCGCCTGTTTCGTGGCGCTGGCGGTCGCCGAGTACTTTCGCGACCAGGGCGCGAGCGTGCTGCTGGTCATGGATTCGGTGACACGGCTGGCCATGGCGCAGCGGGAAATCGGCCTGGCGGCCGGCGAGCCGCCTAGCCAGAAGGGTTATACGCCCTCGGTGTTCAACCTGCTCCCCAAGGCGCTCGAGCGCGCGGGCAACTTCCGGCGCGGCTCCATCACCGGTTTCTTCACCGTGCTGGTGGAAGGCGACGATTTCAACGAGCCCATCTGCGACGCCGTGCGGGCCATTCTGGACGGCCACATCATCCTCTCGCGGCAACTGGCGTCGCAAGGGCACTACCCGGCCATCGACGTCTTGCATTCCGTGAGCCGCCTGGCGCGGCGGATCGGTGCTCCGCGGCAGACCGAAGCCGTGCGCCGGCTGCGCGAGGCGCTCTCGCTGTATCGCGATTCCGAGGACCTGATCCAGTTGGGTGCCTATGTGGCCGGCTCGAACCCCGCCCTCGACGCCAGCATCCGTCTGCGCCCCGAGCTGGTGGACTTTCTGCGGCAGGACCACGAGACGAGTTCGAGCCTCGAGGAAACGCTTGCGGGACTGGAACAATTGGCGGCCCGCCTGACCGCCGGCCGGACAGGCATTCCGGCGCCGGTTTCGCCAGTCTGACAGGAGGCGCGCGCCGCGCGCGACGAGCGACGTGAAATCCTTCCGTTTCCGACTGGATAAAGTTCTCGACTGGCGGCGGACCCAGCTCGAACTGGAAGAAGACAAGTTCAAGCAGGAGTGCGCGGCCGTGGCCGAACTCGACCGTCTACGCGCCGCATGGGAGGCTTCCGGAATCAAGGCCGAAATGCAGATTCGTCAGTGGGGCCAAGTGACAGGTGGAGATCTGGCCGCGCTCGGCGCCTTCCGCCAGCGGGTGAAGACGCAAGAGACCGAAATCGCCGCCCGGCGCGCCGGGCGCCTCCAGACTCTGGCCGCGCGGGAGGCCGCTATGATGGAGGCCCGGCGGCGCTGCCGGCTGCTCGAAAGGCTGAAAGAACGGCGCCGCGGCGAGTGGCAGGCCGGGGAGACCCGCGAGACCGAAGAGTTGGCCGCGGAATCCTACCTCGCGCGCTGGAATCGCGCGCGGGAGGAATAAGGGAGACCTTGCCCGCCGTTGTGGCAGGCGCTCAGCCGAGGCGCGGGTAGCGCTGGCACCCTGTACTACTAAAGTGCGATTTCTTCGCAGCGCGCGACTATTTCGGTGGGGCAGACGATCGTTTTTCGTCGTCTGCCTTCTTTCCTTGGTTGCGGCTATGCCGCTCTGCGGGAAGCGCCGGCAAGAGGGCAGGCGCGGATAGGGTACCATTTTCCAAGTGGCGCGTATTCCGGGAGCAATCCGGACGGAGCACGTGTACGACATGGGGACTACCCGCTCATATGGATTGGTTCGCGATGCGACCAGCCCGGAACGAGCAGCGGGAGATACCATTGAAAAGACGTATTCTCTCAAATCTGGAGTTCTCGGTGAAGCTTTGGTTGCTCGTCGTCCTTGTTCCGATTTGGTTCGCGCCAGGTATTGCCGCTCAGCGCAGCGCGCCTCCGACACGGGTGGTGGAACTTCCGGAAACTCACATCTCCAGAATTCAGTCGCCCGACCGGCGGTGGACTCTTGTCTTCGAGTTCACCGATTACGCCAGCGAACGGCGGCTCTGGATTGAAGACGCCCAGTCCCACGGCCGACGCCTCGTACAGGCGTCCAATAGGTCCGTCACGCTCTCGTGGAGTCCAGACAGCCGGCTATTCTTCTTGAACGACGAATATGTTAGCAATGCCACCGACTGCTATGTAATCGAGCCGTCAACGTTGGAGCGAACGGATGTGGCGGATTTGCTTGCCAAAGGCTACCCTGCTCTGCTGGCCGATCACAGAAAGGCCGGTCATCTCTACTTCGAAGCGAGGCGGTGGGTCGCGCCGAGTGTCTTGTCGGTCGCAATGGCCGGGCATTTCGATGAACCACCCGCCCAAGCCTTCACGTACCTCTTCCGAATCGATCTCAACGGCGGCGTTCGCAAGGTGGGCGAGTCTCGAAAAGAGGAACACCGGTAGCCTTTTTTGTCGGTTCTGGTCTTCTCTCGCGCGAGCCGGAACTCGGGCAGGCTTGGGCAAATTGACGAAAAACGCCCTAGTCGCGGAAGTGCCCGGACTACTGCCCCGGTCGGATCGTCGGCCACTCGGAAACTGACCCGCTACCCGGGCGGGAAGCCGGAAAACGGGCCGTTGGAACCCCCGCAAGGCGTGACAGGCCCGGACCTCCCTATAATGGGTAGGTCATGACGCCCGAGAGGCCTGCCGAGATTCCCTTGCCCGCCGTCCCGCTAACGGTCGAAGGCGCGAGCGTGTTGCACCAAATGATGCGCTTCCGCCGCCCCGCCTGGCGCGCCTTGGCGCCCGATGCGCGTTCCGAGATCCTGGCGGAAGCGGCGCTGGCTCTAGCCGCGATGGAGCGTCCGGCCGAGGGCCGCCAGAGCGCCATCTACTCGCTGCTCGGCCACAAGGGCGACCTGATGCTGCTGCACCTTCGGCGCGATTTCGAGGAACTCCACCGCGCTCAACAGGTTGTGGCGCGATTGCGCTTGGCCGATTTCCTGGAGCCGGCGTCGTCCTACCTGTCCGTAATCGAATTGGGGTTATACGAATCCACGGCCAAAGTCTACGGAGCGCTGGCGGCGCGCGGCGTCGAGCCTCATTCCCAGGAGTGGAACCAGGAGATCGAGAGCGTGCTGGACCGCCAGCGGCAGGCCATGGCGTCGCGCCTCTGGCCGGATATTCCCACTTCCAAGTACCTCTGCTTCTATCCCATGGACCGCAAGCGCGGCGAATCGGTCAACTGGTACAGCGAACCGATGGCCACCCGCCAGCGGCTGATGCACGAGCACGGCATGGTAGGCCGCCGGTATGCGGGCGAGGTCCGTCAACTCATCACCGGCTCCATCGGATTCGACGACTGGGAATGGGGCGTGGACCTGTTCGCCGACGACCCGCTGGTGTACAAGAAGCTGATCTACGAAATGCGTTTCGACGAAGTGAGCGCCGTCTACGCTCTGTTCGGCGCGTTCTACGTAGGCTTGCGCGTAGCCACCGCCGACCTGCCGGCCCTGCTGGAAATCTGACCCCGCCGCCCGCTTCGTAGAGTGGGCTTCCAGCCTGCCATGCCGCCATTCTTGGCGGCGCTCCCCCCATCCGCGCCTCAATCCAGTTCGATGGTGCGGCGCTCGTCCGCGCTGCGCATCGCCGCTTCGATCACTCTCAAACCGTCGCGCGCATCCGCCGGATCCACGGGCGGCGGGCCGCCCTCCGCGAGGCACGCAGCCATCGCCGCGTAGTACGCCTCCCAGCCGCCTGGAAGCGTCTCCACCGTGCGCCGGCTTCCGTCCGCCGAGAAGAGCTCGCCGTAAAGCGCCGGGTCTTCGGCGCCCCACCCCGGATCGCCCGGCATTCCTCCGGCCTTCAGGGCCGCCTCCTGCGGGTCCATGCCGTACTTGAAGAAGCTGCCGCGGTCGCCATGAATCGCGAAGTGCGGCCCCGGCCGCGGCATCAGCATGGAGGCCTGCAAGATGGCGCGCATCCGGCCATAGTGCAGCACTAAATGGAAATAGTCGTCGGTCTCCGCGCCCGGCCGCTGCGCGAAAACATCCGCGCTCACCGCCTCCGGCATCCCGAAAAGCTGAAGCGCCTGGTCGATCAAATGCGGAGCGAGGTCATAGAGCATCCCCGACCCCGGACCGGCCCGTTCGCGCCACCGCGCCCGCACCTCGACCCGGTAGCGATCGTAGTGCGCCTCGTAGTGGTAGAGGGTCCCCAGCCAGCCGCTCGAAACGCAGCGCTTCACGGTGAGGTAGTCGCCATCCCATCGCCGGTTCTGATAAACGCTCAGAACGCGCCCCTGTCTCTGGGCCAGCGAGATCAGCTCGTCGCCTTCGCGCACCGTGAGCGCCAGCGGCTTGTCCACCACCACATGTTTGCCGGCCAGCAACGCGGCGCGCGCGATTTCGAAATGCGTGGAGGTGGGCGTAGCCACCACCACCAACTGGATGCTCGGGTTCGCCAGCAACTCTGCCACACGGCTCACGGCGCGCCCTCCCGGCAGGCGTTCCACTTGGTCCTTCCGGCTGGTCGCCACGCTAGCCAGCCGCAGCCCCGGCGTCCGGCGGATCAGCGGAGCGTGGAAAAAAGCGCCCGCGACTCCATATCCAACCAGCCCGACCGGAATTCCGTCCATTCGTTTCCTCCCCAGTGGGACGGGCCATCGTTGTTGTGGCCCGTCAATCCCTGCCCCGCACACCCATCCCGCAAGGCGCCAGCCCCTCCGTCCTCGGCCGCCTCTGCTGCGCGAACTCCGTCAGCGGCGCAACCCCGCAACCCACAGCCGCGCCAAACATCCTTCTTCTCCGCGTTTTCTCCGCGTCTCCGCGTCTTCGGCGGTGAGGTCTTGGCTGCGGCTATTCTGCCCCAGAGGGCGCCCCGCCCCGACTCTCCAGATTAGCCCGAGTTGGGGCCCGACTGCCCGCGCCGGTCAACCCCTTCCGGGAGCCTGTCGCTGTCTCAAAAATGCCATTCAGGTCTGATAAGTTGAAATTCAACCACAGCTTGGCGGAAACTAGGGAAAAGCCGTAACTGCGTTCCCATGGGCATCAACATCGGTCTGGATATCGGCGCCATCAGTCTCAAGCTGGCCGCTTTGGGCGCGCCCAAGGACCGCCCCGCCTTGGAGGCGCTGTGCGTGGAACAACCCCTGTTCCGGATGGCGGACCTCGATGGCGCCCCGCTGGTGCTTTCCGATTACCGCCGCATCGCCGGCAGCCCCATCCAATCGGCTTACGATCTGCTCCACGAGTTCCACCACGCCGTCCCGGAAGACCAGGTCGAAGGGATCCGCGTCACGGGATCGGGCAGCCGCACCATCGCCAAGGTGCTCGGCCTGTACTTTGAGAACGAATTCAAAGCCATCGCGCGGACCATGGGCGCGCTCTACCCGGACGTGCGCACGGTGTTCGAGATTGGCGGCGAAAGCTCGAAGTACATCCGGCTGGAAGGCGCGAGCATCGTGGATTACGACCGCTCCGGCGAGTGCGCCGCCGGCACCGGCTCTTTCCTCGACCAGCAGGCCCTGCGCATGCAGTATGCGGTGGAAGAAGTCGGCGCTCTGGTGTGTACGGCCGGCTGCGCGGCGCGCATCGCCGGGCGCTGCTCGGTGTTCGCCAAAAGCGACATGATCCACGCCCAGCAGAAGGGCTACTCGCCGGCCGAAATTCTGCGCGGACTGTGCGACGCCGTGGCGCGCAATTTCAAAAGCTCCATCGTCAAAGGCCGCCCCGTGGAAGGCCCCGTGGCGCTGATCGGCGCCGTCTCCCAGAACGCCGGCGTCACCGCCGCGCTGCGCGAGGCTTTCGGCTTGCCTCAAGACGGCCTCTTCGCCCCCGCCGAGTACGCCTGGTGCGGTGCCATCGGCTCGGCCATTCTCGAAGCCGAGGAGCCGCGCAAACGCTCCATCCTGGAAATTCACCGGCTGCAACAGCACGACGCCGAGGAGCGCGCGCCAGACGCCCAGCCGCTTTCGAGCGAATGCGTCGTGCAGCTTCGCGACCGCGTGGGCGTTTACGTCGCCCCGCCCGGCGACGAGCCGATTCCGGCCTACCTCGGCCTCGATATCGGTTCGGTTTCGACCAACGTGGCCGTCATCGATGAATTCGGCGCGGTCGTCCACGATGTCTACCTGCGGACGGCGGGGCGGCCCATCGAGGCCGTGCAGCAGGGCCTCGCGGAGGTGGAGCGCCTGTGGGGCAAGCGGCTGGACATCCGCGGCGTGGGCACGACCGGCTCGGGCCGCGAGCTAATCGCCGAGTTCGTGGGGGCCGACGCGGTGAACGACGAGATCACCGCCCACAAGACCGGCGCCATTCACATCAGCCGCACGCTGGGCGGCGAGCCGGTGGATACCATTTTCGAAATCGGCGGCCAGGATTCCAAGTTCATTTCCATCGAGAATGGCGTGGTAGTGGATTTCGCAATGAACGAGGCCTGCGCCGCCGGGACCGGGTCGTTCCTGGAGGAGCAGGCGGAGAAGCTGGGGATCGGCATTAAGGGCGAGTTCGCCAAGCTAGCGCTCTCTTCGGCCAGCCCCACGCGGCTCGGCGAGCGCTGCACCGTCTTCATGGAACGCGACGTCACGGGTTGGCTGCACAAGGGCGAAACCGTGCCCGACTTGGTGGCCGGCCTGGCCTACTCCATCGCGCTCAACTACCTGAACCGCGTGGTGCGCGGCCGCAAGATCGGCAACGTGGTGTATTTCCAGGGCGGCACGGCCTATAACGACGCCGTCACCGCCGCCTTCGCCAGTGTCCTGGGCAAGAAGATCACCGTGCCCCCCTATAACGGCGTCATGGGCGCCGTGGGAATGGCGCTCATCGCGCGCCAGTGGCATGAGGCCACCCGCGCCCAAACCCGCTTCCGCGGCTACGACCTGCGCCAGTTGAAGCTCTCGACGCGCGATTTCGTCTGCCAGGCCTGCTCCAACCTGTGCGACATGAAGGAATTCGTGATCGAAGGCCAGAGGAGTTATTGGGGCGATAAGTGCTCCGATAAGTTCCGCAAGCCGTCCCCCACCAGCCGTAAACCGGTCATCGACGACTTATTCGCCTTCCGCGAGAAGTTACTCGATGCCTTGCCCCATGTTACTCGCGGCAAATTCCGCGTGGGTCTGCCGCGCGCCATGTCGATGTTCGACTTTCTCCCCTTCTGGCGCACCTATTTCGCCGAGCTGGGCGTCGAAACCGTGCTCTCTCCCGTGACCGACCCGCGCATTTCCGCGGCCGGCATCGAAATGGCCGTAGCGCAGCCCTGCTATCCTGTGCAGGTGGCGCACGGGCACGTGCGGTCTCTGGTGGAAGCCGGCGTCGATTACATCCTAATCCCCAACCTGGTGGACGCCGATTCCGGCGAGGACGGCCAGACCGCGCACTATTGCCCGTGGAGCCAGACGCTGCCCTGGGTGCTGCGCTCCTCGCCGCAACTGGAGCCCGCCGCCGGTAAGTTCCTGATCCCCACGCTGCACTTTTGCCTCGGCCCTGCGCAAGTGAAAAAGGCGCTGGCCGCCGCTATGCGCCGCATTGGCGCCACGCAGCGCTCGAGCGACCGCGCCGCCGACGCCGCCTTCGCCGCGCAGCGCGCGTTTCAAGCGGCCCTGCTCGAAGCCGGCCGCCAGGCCCTGGCCACGCTCGACCGTACCGGCGAGCCCGGCTTGGTGCTGGCCGGCCGCGGCTACAACATCTACGACCGCGGCGTGAACTGCGACATCCCGCGCAAGCTCCGCCACCGCTACGGCGCCAACGTAATCCCTTTGGATTTTCTCGTCACGGGCCGCGAACCGCTCGGCGACCCGCGCTCCAACATGTTCTGGATTTCGGGCCGCAAGATTCTGGAAGCCGCGCGCGTGGCCGCCGCGCGTCCCAACCTGCATCTGGTCTACATTACGAATTTCAAATGCGGCCCCGATTCCTACATCAAGCATTTCGCCCGCGAAGCCGCCGCCGCCCCCTTATTGGCGCTCCAATTCGACGGCCACGGCAACGACGCCGGTTACATGACCCGCTGCGAAGCCTACCTGGACAGCAAAGGAATCCTGCGATGCTACCAATCGCCGGCCGAGCCGCCCATTCATGCGCCCCAGCCGCAGCAACCGGCCATTCAGTAATGCCCCGAAGCCATTCCTTTCCCGCCCGGCATAATTCTCGAAGTAGGACAGGCCATCGTTTTTCGTGGCCTGTCATTCCCGCTACCGTACAGCCATCCCCCGAGGCGCCAGCTCCGCGTACCTCCGCCTCCTCTGCTGCCCGAACTCTCCCAGCAGCGCAAACCCACAACCCCCAACCCAGCCCACCCTTCGTTTTCTCCGTCTTTTCTCCGCGTCTCCGTGTCTCCGCGGTGAGCTTTTGGTTGCAGTTGTGCACCGTAACCGACCTCTCCCGCCAGCCACAATCGCAGCCATGACTCTAACCGGCAAGCGCATCTACATCCCGCCCATGGCCTACGGCAGCGCCCGCGCCTTCGCCTCCGCCTTCCGCGCCATTGGCCTCGACGCCGAGCCCACGCCCCCTTCCGACGAGCGCACCCGCGAGCTCGGCGCCCGCTACACCTCGGGCGACGAATGTTACCCCGCCAAAGTGACCGTGGGCGATTTCATGAAGCTCCTGGAGCGCCCCGATGCGGATCTCTCCCGCGTCGCGCTCTTCATGCCCACCGCCGAAGGCCCCTGCCGTTTCGGCCAGTACGCCCCCTACCTGCGCCACGTCCTGGACTCCCACGGTTTCGCCGCCGTCCCCATTCTCTCCCCCACCAGCCGCAACGCCTACGACGGTCTCGGCTCCCTATCCAAGCCCTTCGTGCGCACCGCCTGGCGCGCGCTCCTCTGCGCCGACCTGCTGCAAAAGCTGCTCCTGATCCATCGTCCCTATGAAGAGACTCGCGGCGCCGCCGAATCCATCTACGAAGAGTCGCTAGCCGACCTGTGCCACACCCTCGAAACCACGACCGTGGAGCCTTCCGCGCAGTTACAGGCCTTGCGCGCCTCGATGGTCCGCACCCGCGACCGTTTCCGCGGCCTCACGCGCGGTGCGCCCCCCAGGCCCGGCACGCATCCCATGATCGGCATCGTCGGCGAAATCTTCTGCCGCCTCAATTCGTTTTCGAATGAGAACCTGGTGCGCCGCCTGGAAGAGTATGGCGCCGAGGCCTGGCTTTCCGACATCGTCGAATGGATCTGGTACACCGACTCCGAGCGTTTCCGCAAGCTGAAGCTGGAAGGCCGCATCTGGACCCTGGAAGCGCTGGCCGCCTTAGTCCGCAAGCGCGTCCAGAAGCGCGACGAGCACGTCTTAGTGGAACCGTTCCACGACGATTTCAAGGGCCGTGAGGAGCCCGATATCTACGAGATCCTCGAGTGCGCCCGCCCCTATCTCCCGCGCGAAGGCGCCTTTGGCGAGATGGTGCTCAACGTCGGCAAGGTCGTCTATCTTGCCCGGAAAGGCGCCGCGGGCATTATCGATATCAGCCCCTTCACCTGCATGAACGGCATCGTCTGCGAAGCCATCTACCCCCGCATCAGCCGCGACCTGGGCGGCATCCCCATCCGCAACTTCTATTTCGACGGCACCCAATCCGACCTGGACCGCGACCTGGGCGTCTACATGGAGCTGGCCCGGAGCTACCGAAAGAAGCGGGGGTAAGGGACAGTTCCCGGTTGGGAGACGACGCTCCCCACGTCGTCAACATGCGCCGCGGACGCGAGTTGGTGCCCCGGCCTGCGTCAACCATTTAATTCACACACGTCTGACAAAGGGAGAAAGCAAACCTAGGACGACGCTCCCCGGTGACTCTCCGGACGGCGCATTTCGCAGCATCCAAATCAACGGATCTACGACCCCGTCCCCTCTTAGCGCCCTGGGGGGGCAGCCATCTGCGAGCGGCCCCGTGCTCGAAACGAAAAACGTTCGAAATCTCAGGCACCGAGCCTCACAAACCTCGACCAGTCGTGAAAAGTGCTCCTTTAGATGTTCTGGTTCAGAAGGAGACAACAAATCCGTCTTCATAAACATCAAGGCCACCGGCGCACGCAACCTACGATTATCAACCGCACCCTTCTCCTCGGCGAGAATCTGAAACGCAGCAATGAAACCATTTTGGGCTTCCTCTATTCTTGCGGGATCACCAGAGGCCAGCATTGACGAGTCCACCATGAGCATTATTCCATCACTTTGAATGACATATTTAAAGTAGTCACTCTTGTGTAGCCACCTTACATCAACCGGGTTCAATTCACCAATTTGCTCACCCGCATAGTCTCCAATCTCCACCTTGTACCTGCTTCTGCCGAAGCCAACTCCGATTGTGGCGTTCGCCCGGTAAAAGAACACAGTCCCGGCTGGCGTTGGCGGCAGCCACTTTCCTGAATAGAGAGCCATCAGGTTATCCGCAACCTGTTCAATGGTCTCCCGCCCATACGGAGAGAAGCGGATTCCAGGCGCAGAGGCACGCTGGAGCAGATCGAACAGCGTTGTGAGATAAACGGTCTTACCCGTGTAGGGGTACCCGAGTAGGGAAATCGAAAAGGTAGTCGGATGTCTGTTTACTACTCGGGAGAACAAGTAGCCATACACCGTCAGGACAAATATACACGCAACAACGGCGCCCGCAGTGGAGAGCGCACCTAGTAAGCTGGTCATTTCAATAATCCTAGTCGCCAAGGCCATACCGAGTTTTGCAGATGAGCGTCGCACAAATAGCAAAAGCAGAAGGACCGACCACGAATCTCCAGACATTTGCCAGCACGGCAGCTGACTTCACGAGGTGGGCATCCTTGAGCGCTTCGAGCGATACCGGGTGGTTGCTACTTACAGCATCGTGCACGTAGCTCAGAATGTCGGCTGTCCCGGATTCGACTTGAGTCTTGAGGAAACTGCTGATCGAGAATAGCACTAAGAAGAAGACGACGCCAAACAAATAAAAACTCGTAATCGAGTCCCTGAGATCTGCATCTTGGAGTCGGCCAGCACTGGCAATCGCGAGCATACACAGCATCGCCATGGAGAAGCACAATTCTCCGGCGTCGAAAATCTCGTTAGCGTGTCCCACGCCGTACAGGACGCGGATCAGTGCGCCCACGGAAAATGGGATTAACGGAACAAAGACGTTCTTGGCGCCAAACGCAATCAATGTCTTCATAATTCTGCCATCCACGCGGGAGATCCACGTACAGGGCCGAAACCCGACGCTGCACGCATCGCTACTTTAGCAAATTGCGGGGAACCGGGAAAACCGGGGACGGACGGGACGTAATCACCCTCTTCGGGTTGGCGGCGCGAACTGGGCAAAACTCGTCGGCCTGAACCGGGCAAAACTCGTCAGCCTGAACTGCGTCAATTTCATCGGAAAACCAGGGAAAGCCAGGGAACGCTCACCTCGTTGTCTACTTCGCCGCAGCTTGCACCAGGGCTGGCGCCGGCTAACCAGAACAGCCGGAGGCCGGCCGCCGGTGGTAAAACTAAAGGTATGCTGACGCGGTACATCGAGGCGGCGATGGAGTTGGCCCATTACGAGCCGTTGGAGGAAGGCGGCTACTTTGGGTCGATTCCGGGCTTGGACGGCGCCTGGGGCAGCGGCCCCACGCTTGAGGCCTGCCGTAAGGAACTGGCGGAAGTGCTGGAAGATTGGCTGCTGTTCCGATTATCGCGGCAGATGCCCGTACCGGGCATTCAGGGTATCGAGTTGACGATCCGCGAGGTCGCCTGATGCCCCGGAACCAAGGGACGTTCACGTCGTTCCCACAGGCCTTGGCCTAGTACCCCAGCAGCGGCGCCAGCTTGGCCCGCACCTCGTCCATCGCTTCATCTGGGCAGCGCCCAAGCCTTTCGGCGCGGCGCGCTTTCCAATCGATGCTTTTCACGTGGTCGGCCAGGATGACGCCGGTTGCTCCATAGCCGGCCGGGACAGCCACTTCGAACGGGTATCCCTTCGCCTGATGCGTGATCGGGCACGCCAGCGCCAGTCCGGACTTCGCGCTATATACTCTCGGACTCAGCACCAGCGCCGGAAGCCGCCCCGCCTGCTCGTGGCCGGCTTGCGGGTCGAACGTCAGCCAGACGAAATCGCCGGCCTCCGGCGCAACGGCGGCCCTCACCAGGATTCCTCGCCCTGCGGCCGTCCCCAATCCGTTTCCCGGTGACGATTCTTGCGCGTGATCCCCGCGACGAGCTCCGCCAGTTCGTACCTTCGCCGCGTGGGACGCAGCACGATGCCGCCCTCGCTATTGAGGGCCAGCGCCACGCCATCCCCTTCGCCGAGGCCCGCCTGTCTGGCCATCGCCAGCGGAATCCGGACCGCCAGGCTGTTCCCCCATTTCGAAACCCTGGTCTCATTTCGCATAGGTATCTACTTTGAGTATACATCCGCCCGCCAACGCAATCCAGCATGGGAGAGTGGCCCAGCGCCATCGGCGCCGCCCGCGCAGCTCGCGGAACGAACGGTAGCGCCTCTCTAGGGGGTCGAAGCTGACGCATTCAGTAATAGCACCCAATCGCTCTCGCCGTCGTGCTTGTACCCGGGCGGCGTGAACTCCCGCGTTCCCGCGTTCGCGAAGGGCCCTCCAGGGATGGTTGTGTATGTTCCGTTCGTGGGGTCGAACCACTTGGCGCTTGCCGGCGCTTTCAAACTCGCCATGTTGACGGCGATCGTCCGGTCAGCGGGCGCATTTTCTTCGAGGATGTCATCCGCGAGAACTTGGATATCGGGCGGCCCAAACAAGTACAACTGATCTTTGACCGTGAGGTCATCAAGACCACTCCCGGCCGTTTCCGCACCCGCGTGATCACCGATGGCGTGATTCCCTCCCTGCACATCGACTACAAGGGCACGCGCATCAAGCAGTACCACAAGGAAGGTCAGGCGCTACGTACCGAGACGACCATCAACAACACCAAAGATTTCTATATCGGGAAGAGTCTGAAGAACTTGCCCGCTCTGCGGCAGATCGGCTTCCAGGCCAACCGCCGCCTCCTGGAAACAACAAACCATTACGCACGACAGCATTCTGGCCGAAGAGACGTTCCAGCAACTCAATCGTCCCCGTATCGTGGAGGACCAGCGGGTCTCGGCTCTTCGCTTTGCCGACCCCATGGTACAGGCGGTCTGGAACGCGTTGCTGCTATTCGATCTGCTGCCGACGGGTTCCTCCAACCGCGACCTGCGAAGCAACCTCGCCGCTTTGCTGGGCCAACCCGTCGAAGAATTCACGCAAGGCCGTATGACCTATCAACTGCGGCGCCTGCGGCTTCACGGTCTGATCGAACGGATTCCCCAAACTCATCGCTACCGCCTGACCAGTTTCGGCTTCCGCGTCGCCGTCTTTTGCACCCGAGCTTACTCCCGAATCTTGCGCCCCGGTCTCGGCCTTGTACTGCCGGCGCTCTCCTCATTCCCGTGCTCGTTGCGGCGCAGTTTCGATAAACTCGAACAGGAGGTCACCTCTTGGGTGGAGCAAGCCAAACTGGCCGCCTAAAACTTGACCCAAATGCATCAAGTTTCGAGCGTCACGGAGTCTAGCGAACGGCGCCTGAAGACTTGGTTGATTCAGAAAGGAAGATGCCCCGGCTGTAGATAATCTTGTAGCGGCCCGCAGCCCCGCGCCTTCCCTCCGCGCTATGATGGAGTCTACCCCCCATGACGGCTTCGACCCTCGCCGGAATCGATGAAGGCGCGCTGGTTGCGCAGGCGCGCGAGGGCGATGCGCGTTCCTTTTCGGAGCTCGTGAGGCGCTACGAGAACAAGATCTTCCGGCTGGCCCAGCACGTGACGCAGAACCGCGAGGACGCCGAAGATGTCTTGCAAGAGACTTTCATGAAGGCCTACGAGCATCTCGATCAGTTCCAGGGCAATTCGAAATTTTATACCTGGATCGTGCGGATCGCGGTCAACCAGGCCCTCATGAAGCTGCGCCGCAGGAAAACCGACCGTTCGGTTTCCCTGGATGAGACCATCGACACCGGCGACGATACCGTGGTGCGGGAAGTCGCCGCCTGGGACGAGGACCCGGAAGCGCGCTATGGGCGCGAGGAACTGGGCCGGATTCTGGATTCCGCGGTGGAAAGCCTCGAACCCCCCTATCGCTCGGTTTTTGTATTGCGGGATATCGATGAACTATCCACCGAAGAAACAGCCGAGGCGCTGGGTCTATCCGTGCCAGCCGTGAAGAGCAGGTTGCTGCGGGCCCGCCTGCAATTACGCGAGAAGCTGACTCGCTATTTCAAGCGCAAGGGGAGCGACGCCTTTGCTTACCTGTAAGGACTTTCTCAAGGAATTGAGCGAATACCTGGACGAGTCGGTGGATGCCGAGGCCCGGGCCAAACTCGAGCAGCACATCACGGAGTGCCCCAACTGCTGGGTGATCACCGATACCACCAAGAGGACTGTTCGTATTTACAAAGGCATGGAACCGTACCCCATCCCCAAGGACGTGGAAGCCCGCCTGATGGCAGCGCTGGAAAAGAAGATGGCGGCCAAGGGGAAGTAAGCCGTCCGTGGCCCGCCGGCGCGCCGTGATATGCTGGGTTCCGGATGTTCACCCGCCAGCGTAAAGCGCGTGTTTTGTTTGCGCTATCGGACATCATCCTGATTGGATTGGCCTTCTGGACGGCGTATGAAACGCGCGCCGCGCTGGGGCTCCCACGGCCGTTCTTCCTGCCTGGGGACCGCAAGATTCTCCTGCCCGTGTTCTCGATGCTCGCCTGGGTGGCGCTGGGCCGCTGGCTCGGGGTGTACGAGAAGCTGGATTCCTGGCATCCGCGCGTCGTGCTGCAGGCTTCCCTCCGGCAGTGCGCCGCCGGGGCGATCTCGGTGGCCCTTTTCCAGTACGCGCTGCGGTGGGAGTTGAGCCGACCGTTCCTGGGCTTGTTCGCGCTGTATGCCTGGGTGTTGCTGGCGGCGTTTCGCCTGGCGGCGAGCCGGGCGGCGGGCCCCTTCCGGCGCGAGTTCGCCGCCCCGCACTACGTGCTCGTGGTGGGGACCGGCCAGCGGGCCGTCCGGATGGCGGAGGCGCTCGAAGCGTACGCGGAGTATGGCGTGCGTCTGCTCGGCTTCCTCAGCGAAGAGGCCGGGGCTGAAAAGCCGACTCCGGCGGCCGAAGTCGCGGGCGTCTCGGCTCACCGGGTGTATCCAGCCAGCGAACTGCCTTCGCTTTTGCGGCAGCGGGTGGTGGATGAGATCGTTTTTGCGGTGGGGAGCGAAAAGCTGGCCGGCATGGAAGAGACGTTCCTGCAGTGCGACGAAGAAGGCGTACGCACGCGCGTGGCGGTGGACTTCTTCCCGCACGTCAACAGCACGGTGTCGCTCGACCGCTTCGGCGATACGCCCCTGCTGACCTTTTCCGCCGCTCCCTACGACGAGGTCCGCCTGCTGGTCAAGCGCGTCCTGGACGTAGCGATCGCGTCGGCGGGCCTGCTGCTGCTGGCGCCGTTCATGGCGGCGATCGCCGCTCTGATCCGGCTGACTTCTCCCGGCCCGGCGATTTTTCGGCAGGTGCGGTGCGGCCTGAACGGACGCCGCTTCCAGTTCTACAAGTTCCGCTCGATGTGCCGGGATGCGGAGCAGCTCAAGGCCTCCGTGGCGCACCTCAGCGCGCGCGAGACGGCGTTCAAGATCCCGGACGACCCCCGCCTGACGCCCATCGGCCGCTACCTGCGCAAGTTCTCCATCGACGAATGGCCGCAGTTGTGGAGCGTGCTGCGGGGCGACATGTCGCTGGTGGGGCCGCGCCCCGCCGTGCCCGAAGAAGTCGATCAGTACAAGCCATGGCAGCGCCGCCGGCTGCGCATGCGGCCCGGCCTGACCTGCACTTGGGCCATTTCCGGGCGCGACGCCGTGGACTTCGAGACCTGGATGAAGATGGACATGCAATACATCGACAACTGGTCCCTGGCGTTAGACTGGAAGATCCTGTTTCTTACCATCCCCCGCGTGCTGGCCGGCAGCGGGGCGAATTGAACGAGGAAGGCATGCACCTGATTCCCACTCAAGACGAGGTCGTCGCCGTGTTGCGTGAGACCGGGGCGCTCCGCGAGGGCCATTTCGAGTACCCCAACGGGCTGCATTCGGACGGCTATCTCCAGGTTCCGCTGGCGCTTCGGCATTACCAGCATCAGCGGATGCTTTCCGTGGGGTTAAGCCGCCTGCTGCGCGCCCATCCCGAAATTCGCGCCGCGATTTCCGAAATCTCCATCGTGGCCCCGGCCACGGGAGGTTTGCCGGTGGCGTTCGGCGTTTGCGAGGCGGCCCAGGCGAAGCAGGTCTACTGGGCCGAGCGCGAACACGACGGCGAGCCGCTCCGCTTCCGCCAGTACGTGCAGCCTACGCCCGGCGAGCAGGTGGTCATGGTTGACGATATTCTGCGCAGCGGGGCCAAACTGACGGAGTTGAAGCAGCTTCTGGAGTCTTTTGGAGCCACCGTGATCGGGCTGGCGGTAATCGTGTATCAGCCGACGCCAAACACGCGGGGTTTCGGCTCTCTGCCCTTGTATTCCCTCGCCAAGCTGGACGCGCATTACTACTCCGACGCCTCCCAGTGCGAGTTGTGCCGCCGTGGCGTCCCCCTGGAGAAAGTACGGCAATAGGTAGCCGGGACTCTCCCTCGGAAGGCAGTGAAATAATCGGCCGGATTGCTGGGTTGACAGACGGAAGCGTCGATCATGCTCAGTGGTCGAAGGATTTGCAGCCTGGTGGGGCAGGCGCTTTCGCCTGCCAAGATTCTCGTGATGCTCAGCCCCGCAGGGGCGGCAGAAAATAGTCCAGCGCGTGCGCAGTGAGCGCTGGGTCAAGATCTCCGGAGTATCCAGCCCCTAAACGGGGCGCAAGGTAGCGCCCCGTTTAGGCGATCTGCGTCAAGACGGCGGGTCTGGGTGGCGGCAGCGCCAACGTAATACCGAGATTGAGCGCAAATAGGGTCACCGCTATCAATTCGGTCACCGCCGAAACCGGCAGAACGGTCCATGCCGCGCGCAGATTAGCTTCGTAAGCGGGAATCTCCGAGGCCGCGCGCAGGAAACAGCCGAGATTCAAGATGGCCAGAGAAGCGAACATCAGCTTCGCGCTATAGAGCACGCGCATTCCGCAGAACGCGGGTAGGATTCGCTGGCCGATGGCGAACACCATGTTCGCCAGGAATCCGACCGTGAGCGCGTGGCGCGAGGCGCCCCAGACGCCGCCATGCGCATCGAATAGGGCCGCGTAGACACCGAGGCCGGCCGCCACAAGCAGCCAGACGTAGGCGCCGCGCACGAAAAAGGGAAAGGCCGGGGTGACTCCGAGGGTCTTGGCCGGCTTTTGCGGCGGCTCGAAAACTCTCAGGGCGATGGCGGCCAGGATGCAGGCGGCCAACAGCAACGCGGTCGCCAGACGGAACTCTCCGAAAAGCGCCGCGGCGACGCCGGAACCGCACGCGCCCAGCGCGGCCAGCAGGCCGTTTCCCGAGGGTTGGCGCAGACCCAAAAACACGGGCAACCATCTGGCATTGAAGCCCCACACAGCCAGGACAGGGAATCCCCAAGCGGCCAGGAACAGGTAGCGCTGATCCAGCACGTGCGGGATCTCCGGATGCGCGCTGGTCAGAGCCAGATCGACGCTCATCGCCAAGTTCATCCCTAGCGCAAACAATAAGCCGGCGGTGGAAGCAATCACCAGCGTCATCCACGTCTCGGTACCCGTTCGGGGCGCGGAAGCGGCGTTGTCCGGCGCCGGCGCGGGCCGGGGACGATGGCCGCTCACGGCCGCAAAGAAGATCAGGAAGCCCGCCAGTTCCAGCGCCGCCGACGCGGGAAGCAGGACGCGCCAGTTCCACTCGGTGATATTGCCCAACCAGCGCAGCGCGACGCCAGAGGTCCAGAGCGCCCAGCTTGCCCACCCTCGGCTGACAGCAAAGGGCGGCAGCCGGCCCATCTTCGACAAGGAGTAATAGCCAATCCCGATGATGAACGTGCCCAGCCAGCCGAAGATCTGGGCATGCCCGTGGGCTTGCAGCCAAGACGGGGAAAGGCCGGCCAGCCCGCGCCGGCCGCTGATCGAGACCAGATTCCAGACTCCCAGGAAGGTCCCCGGTAGCAGCAGAAACAGCAGACCGGCGATCGCGTAGACCGTCACCAGCCGCTGTAATGCCATCTCCACCGCCGCCGGGCTGCGATCCGTCATGGAAGAAGTCTCTTCCGCTCACTGAGGCTGGCCATCGGGGAAGAGCGGCTCCTCTCTTCGCTCCAGCGCGATGGCGCGCGGAAACAGGATGTTGTTCTCCAGGTGGATGTGCGCATGCAGGTCGTTCTTCAGGGCCTTCAGTCCGTCGAAGAGGGCGCGGACGGTGCTGCACGCGTAGGGCGGATACGAGAAGCCGTGGGTGATCTCGCCGATTTCCGCCAGCGCGCCGCCCGCGCTTTCATGCTCCCGCTCCATCATTCCGATGGGGTTGGCGATGGACCCGAAGGGGATCGGCGGCAGAGGCTGGCCCAAGGTTTCGGCGCGGCCGTACTGCGCGAGGAAGGGAAAGAGGATCGCTTCTTCCTTGTGCATGTGCATTTCCAGCTCCACGCGCAAAGAGCCGAACACCTCCGCCAGGCGGCCGAGAGTCTGGGGATCTTTGGGACCGTGGACCGAGAGCGCCTTGCTCATGCGGCTGCCCAGGGCCGGCAGCTCGAGCTTGAGGTACTCGTGATGCGTACCGACTATGTGCGTCACGATTTCATCGAGCGGCGCCATCCGCCAGTCCCGTTCGGACGCGCCGGGCGCTCGTGCGCGTTCGATCTCCTGCATGACGGACTCCGGTTGGAGGCCTTTGGCGACGCACGCCTCGCCGAACGGCTGCTTTCCCCCGCAGCAATAGTCCAAGCCGTACCGCTCGAGTGTGCGTACGGCGTTCAACGACGCGGCGGCCACATCGGCCAAGGTTGTCGCGGTTGTCATCGATTCTGTTCCCTCCCGAATCCCATGATGGAGCCGCCGTTCGTTTGCATCAGTGACTACGGTCACAGCGGGTTGGGCTGAGTTCTCTTATCGGAAAATGGCCCAACCGCCGCAATCGCAGATCTCTCACGCTTCGGCGGTTTGCGATACGGCCAGGAATTGCTGGAGGTTGTCCAGCGAGGCCCTCATGGCTTGCAGATCGCAATCGGCGCCGCAGGAGTAGTCCGCGATTCGCGAGACCACGCCATCGTGGATGCGGAAGAACAGGGACGCGATTTCAGGGTCGCGCCAGCCGCGATCGGTTTCGGCGCGGATGACATGCAAGGCTTGCTCGGGCGAGTAGGACGGCTTGTAGGGGCGCTGACTCACCAGGGCGTCGTAGATATCGGCGATCTGCAAGACTCGCGCCAGCAGGGGGATCTGCTCGCCACGCAGGCCATCGGGATAGCCCGATCCATCCCAGCGCTCGTGGTGATGGCGGATCACGGGCAACACCGGGCGGAGGGAGGCGACGTGGCGGCATATCTCCTCGCCGCGAACCGGGTGGCTGCGCATGGCAACCCAGTCTTCGGCGGACAACTCGCCGGTATTGAACAGAATGGAATCCGGCAGGCCCACCTTGCCCACGTCGTGGAGATACCCGGCGCGGTAGAGCGTCAGCAGGCTGGGACGCTCCAGGCGCATGGCCATCCCCAGCGCGACGCTGATGAAGGCCAGGCGCTCGCAGTGGCCGCTGGTGTGGCGGTCGCGTTGCTCGATGGCAAGCGCCAAGCCAAACAGGACGCCTTCGGTCTCGTCCAGTGGGGGGTGGCCGGAACGCTCGGAGATGGCGTCCCGGCGCACTGATGCGGACGAGGCGTAACCCTCGCATGGTTCCTGGAGCGATGCCGGAACCGACCGGCAGGACGACCACGGACGGCGTAACGAAAGTAGGTTTCCATCCATGCGATTCGCTACTAGTCCTATCGGCGCGCGGCCCCCAAAAACGCGAGTACTAAGTGGAGATTCCCAGGGTTTTCAGCGCCGTACTACGGTGATGGCGCGCCACCCGGAGTTCCCCGCGGCGTCGTAGGCCCGCACGGTGACGACATTGGTCCCGACCAGAAGGGGGACCTGCGCGGACCAATTGACCGTCCCGGAAGCCACGCCCGAGTATCCGCCCGAGGTGGACCACTTCACCGCGGTCACGGCGACGTTGTCGCTGGCCGTCCCGCCGATGGATAGGGAAGCCGAAGACGTCGAGAGAATCGTGTAAGCGGGCGAGGCGATCAGCAAGGACGGGGGCGTCGTATCGGTCGAGGGTGGACTGACGGGTGGATTGGAAGGCTGCGCCGGGTTGCTCGTGGGCGGATTGGAGGGCTGCGCCGGCGTGCCGCCGCTCGGACCATACAAGGCCTGAACGCCGACGATGTCGTCCGCCGTCAGGCCGGTCGCTAAGTGGTAATAGGCATACATCACAGCTCCCGGCTGGTCGGAATGTCCGAGGCCCAAGGCGTGGCCGATCTCGTGCAGGGCCACGCTGAATACGTCCGTATCCGCGCCGATGCGCCAGCTCTCGTCGGCGTCGAAGTGCATGTCGCCGGCCACCGGCTCCGCGTTCAGCGGCGCGGGATAGAACGTATGCGCCAGGACTCCTCCCAGTCCATCGAATGGATAGGCGTCGCCATGGGCGCCACGGGCGAACAGGATGGCGATGGTGCGCGGGTCCGCAGCGCTGACGCCGGGCGCGAAGCTCACGTTGGCGTGACGCGCCCACTCAGCGAAAGCGCGCTCGATTTCACTCTGCGCCGTTGTCCCCAGGGCGGCGGGCAGCGATTCGAACACATAGTTCAACGCCGCGACGCCCGCTGCGTTCTTCGGCCAGGCGCTCGCCGCGATGGCGTATTCGCCGATTACCCCCGCTTCGGCAATGCCCCCGCCGCAGCCGACCACCGGCGCGCCGGACGCCAGTTCCACGGACGCGGGAAGGATGTACGACACCTCGTCCCTCAAGGCGAGGTCCACCAGGCGCGCCGGATTCCCGACCACTACCAGGTGTCCGGGTCGCAGGCCGCGGTTCTCCAAAACGCCGAATCCCTGCCCGGCCACAAGCTCCCGCGCGCGGTCCTTGGCGACATCCGGATGGAACATGACCAGATACGCGGGCGCCGGCTCTCGATCCAGAAGCGGGCTCAACTTATCGCTCGCCTCCAAAGGGCCCACCCAGCTCACGCCCAGGCCGCCCAGATCCACATCGCGCTCCGAGCGGACCATCAAACCCGCATCGGGGGTGTATCGCAGGACGCGCACGCCGCGGCGCGCCAACTCCTGGCGAATTTCCAGTCCGGGATAGGAATCGAACTGGACAATATAGTGCGCGCGGCCCGGAAGGACGGCGACCCGCCCCGCTCCTGGCGGGGCGGCGCCGTCTCGCGCCGGCGGAATGGTTCGGGCTTTCAGCCGAAGGGGACCCTGTCCAAAGGCACACTGGGCCAGCAGACACAGCGCCATGCTGGCGGCTCTGAAGAGATTCAAGATTTACGACTCCGATTATGCTTTTCGGATCGGATCGCGGACGCATTTTCACGGGGCGTGCGAATCGGTACGCTTCCGTAACGGCCGGCGTACGGGCGCTTACAATTCGCGCTCCGCCTTCGGCGTCTCGCGCGCCAGCGGCCCGGCCTGCGTCTGCTGCTATCCTGAAGCGGAATGACGCCCGTGGCGTTGACCATTGCCGGATCGGACCCTAGTGGAGGCGCGGGACTGCAAGCCGATCTCAAGACCTTCCACCAGTTCGGCGTCTACGGCGAGGCGGTGGTCACGCTGCTCACGGTGCAGAATACGGTGCGCGTCTCGCGCGTCGAAGTACTGCCTCCCTGGCTGGCGCTGGAGCAACTGGCGGCGGTCCTCGAGGACATTCCGCCTGCGGCCGCGAAGACCGGGGCGCTCGGGTCGGCGGAGATGGTCGAGGCGGTGGCGCGCGCGGCGGCGGAGTTCCGATTTCCCCTGGTGGTGGATCCGGTGATGGTGAGCAAGCACGGCCAGCCGCTGCTTCCGGAGGCCGCCGTTCGCGCCGTTCGCGAGCTGCTGCTGCCCACAGCGGCCCTGGTGACGCCTAACGCGCCCGAAGCGGAGGCGCTGGCGGGGATCCCCATTCGCGACCTGGACGATATGCGCCGCGCGGCCGTCCGAATACGCGAAATGGGCGCGCGCGCCGTGCTGATCAAAGGCGGCCACATGCAAGCGGACGCCACCGACTTGCTGTTTGACGGCGTGGATTGGCGCGAGTTCCCCGCTCCGCGCCTCGATACGCGCCACACCCACGGGACGGGATGCACCTATTCGGCCGCCATCGCCGCGGGCTTGGTGCGCGGTATGGCGTTGTTCGACGCCGTGGCCTGCGCCAAGCGCTTCATTCACGAGGCCATACGCACTAACCCCGGCCTGGGCGCCGGTTCCGGCCCCGTGAACCATCACGCACGGGCGATCTAGCCATTGTTCTTGCGTCCGTCCGCGGCTGGTATGCTTGAGTCCTATGACCAAGGTGCAGCTTCGCTTCCGGCTCGCCCGGCCTCTCGAGGCCGCCCTGTGGCCGCGCCTCGCGGATGTGCATGCGCTGTACGGCATTAAGGCCGTAACGGTGGCGCCGGCGATGGATAGCATCCTGGTGGAATACGACGCCACCCGCCTGCGGCCGGCGGAGGTGGAATCGGCGTTGGCCAGGGCGGGGATTCCTCTCGCGGCCGAAGCGGCTTGAGGAGCAATCACTTCTTGATAAACAGGGAGATCGCCATGCCGAAACCGATGGCGATCACGATGCGCCGGACGGTGGTGCGCCCCACTTTACGCGCCACACCGGCGGCGCCGTATCCACCCGCAATCGCAGCGACGGCCATCAGCACGACGTAGGGCCAGTAGACCATCCTGGCCCAAATGAAATAGGCCGCGGCGATGCCGTTTACGCTGCCGCCAAAGACCACCTTGAGGCTGTTCATCTCATGGATGTCGCGCAGGCCCATGATGCTCAGCGCCGCCAGCATCAGGATGCCGATGCCGGCGCCGAAGTACCCGCCGTACAGGCCCACCAGCAATTGAAACAGCATGACGCCGGTGAACCACAGGCGGGACTCGTGCCGCGGTCCGCCGTCCGCGTTGAGCCAGCGCTGGATCGGCTCCTGCACCGTGAACAGGATCGTGGCGAACAGGATGAGAAACGGAACGAGGCGGTCGAAGGTGGCCGTGGGCGTCCGGCGGAGGAGCAGCGCGCCGGCCAGCCCGCCCACCAGGCTGGGCACGATGAGCGCCAGAAACCGCGGCGCGGCGGCCTGCAATTCCTTCCGGTAACCCCACGCGCTGCCCACCGTGCCGGGCCAGATGGCGACGGTGCTGGTGGCGTTGGCGGTCACCGAGTTCAGGCCGAGCCAGATCAGCGCCGGAAACGAGACCAGCGTGCCGCCGCCGGCCACGGAATTGATGGCTCCGGCCAGGAAGGCGGCGCCGAAAGCCACGGCGGCGTGGGGAAGATCCAATGGGGCGCTCAAGATGTCAGGATATCGTATCCGTTCGGCGCCCGAAAATCGCCACACAACCCGGAGAATTCACACTTTAGAGCCCGATTATGGCCTTTGCCGTGAGTATTCCCTAGAATTCGATCATGGCGGATTTCCAGGTCCTGCAGCCCAAGACTACCTATTCCGGCTCGATCATCCAGCCCCTCCAGACAGGTCTGCCCAAGACCGCCCGCTCACTGTGTCCCGAGTGCACGCAACTGATTGACGCCACGATCTTCGAGGACGGCGGCAAGGTGGTGATGGAAAAGCGCTGCCCGGAGCACGGCGAGTTCCGGGATCTGATCTATTCCGACGCCAAACTCTATCTGAAAATGGAGGAGTGGAGCTTCGGCGATAACCGCGGGCTGTCGAACCCGGGGGTCGCCAATGCCGCCAGTTGCCCCCAGGACTGCGGCCTCTGTAACCTGCACACCAGCCACACGGGGCTGGCCAACGTCGATCTGACCAACCGCTGCAACATGACCTGCCCGGTCTGTTTCGCCAACGCCAACGCCGCCGGCTACCTCTACGAGCCGGATTTCCAGACTGTGCGCAAAATGCTCCAGGCGCTGCGCGACGAAAAGCCGGTGGCCGGCCGCATCGTCCAGTTCTCGGGCGGCGAGCCGACCATCTATCCGCGCTTCCTCGACGTGCTTCGGATGGCCAGGGAGATGGGCTTTTCCCACGTGCAGGCGGCCACCAACGGCCTCAAGTTCACCGACCTGGAATTCGCCGAGCAGTGCAAGGAGGCCGGCCTGCACACGCTGTACCTCCAGTTCGACGGCGTCTGCGACGATGTCTACCGGCGCACGCGCGGCGAATCGCTGTGGGAAAAGAAGCTGAAGTGCATCGAGAACGTCAAGAAGGCCGGGCTGAAAATCGTGTTCGTCCCGACCATCGTGAAGGGACTGAACGACCACCAGATCGGCGACATCCTGCGCCTGGCGCTGGAGTACGTCGAGTGTACCAGCGGCATCAGTTTCCAGCCGGTATCGTTCACGGGCCGCATCGCGCGTCACGAGCTGGAATCGAAGCGTTTCACGCTATCCGATTTCGCGCACGCGGTGGAGCAACAGACGGGCATCGCCAAGGCGCACGAGGACTGGTTCCCGCTCTCCTGCGTGACGCCGTTTTCCAAGCTGATCAGCGCGCTCCGCGGCGACGAGACCATCATGCTGAGCTGCCACCCGCATTGCTCGCTGGGAACGTATCTGTTCGTCGACCAGAACCGCAAGGCCACTCCGGTGACGCGGTTCATCGACGTGGGGCCGATGCTCCAGGAAATGGATATGCTGGCGCGCAAGGCCGGCAAACGGCGCTTCCAGTTCTATACCAAAATCGAAGCCTGGAACAACCTCCGCAAATTCTTCCATGAGGACCGCGCTCCCGAGGGCCTGACCTTCAACAAGTTCCTGCAAACCCTGCAAGGCTTCACCGACAAGCGGCTCGGCCGGGGCGAGAGCGAGAAGCAGGGCTTTACCTATCGCACGCTGATGGTGGCCGGCATGCACTTCATGGACTCCTACAACTACGACGTGGAGCGCGTGAAGCGCTGCGTGATCCACTACGCCGCGCCCAACGGCCGGATCTACCCCTTCTGCGCCTACAACTCCGGCCCGGTTTTCCGCGAGCGGATCGAGAAAGAATTTTCCGTCCCGTTCGAGCAGCAGGAAGAGTTGCGCCGCCTCACGGCAGTGGCCAAGAAGGGCTGCGGAGGCTGCGTCGACGAGCCGGAATTATTGACTCCCGCATAGTATAGCCGCGGGAGGGGCGCCCCGCCCGGCGCTACCCCAGCATCCCCAGCAGCTTTTCCTGCACGGCTTCGGCGGTCGGGTTGTCGGGAGCGATCACCAGGATCGTGTCGTCGCCGGCGATCGTCCCCACCACTTCGGGCCAGCCTTCGACGTCCAGCGCCACGGCCACCGAGTTCGCATGACCCGGGGCCGTCTTCAGCACCACCAGGTTCTGGGCCAGCAGCACGTCCAGAAGGAACTCCGCGGCCAGCATGGCGAACCCCGGGCCGGCCTCCTCGGGGGCCATCTCCTTGTATCCTTCCCGCGTCTTGACCAACCGCAAATCGCGGATATCGCGCGAGAGCGTCACTTGCGTCGCGGCGATGCCCTGCTTGGCCAGTTCCTGGGCAAGCTCCTCCTGCGTCGCGATCCGTCTGGCGCGAATCAGCTTCAGAATCTGGCCCTGGCGATACGTCTTAGTCATAGTTTCATCTGCTCCAGCGTCCGCCGCGCCGCGGCCAGCGCGGCGGCCACCACTTTCGGACCGGTCCCGCCCGGAATTTCGCGCGATTCCATACCTCGCTTTGGATCCAAACAAGCCGCCAGATCCGGCGTAAACTCGGGAGCGAAGCGCGCCATCTCCGCCGCCGTCCAGTCCGCGGGCTTCCGGCCCGTGCGCAGGCTCTCCAGAACGAAGCGGCCGGCGATGCGGTGCGCCTCGTGGAACGGCGTCCCCGCGCGCGCCAGCGCTTCGGCCAGATCCGTGGCCACCAGCCAACTCTCGTCGGCGGCCGCCGCCGGAACGGCGGGGTTCAGTTTCACCGAGCGGATGACTTCGCGCATCATTTCGAGCGACCCGCTCAATTGATCGGCGGCCTCGAACAGCGGGACCTTGTCCTCCTGCATGTCGCGATTGTAGGTCATAGGCAGGCCCTTCAGCGTGACCATCAGCGACGCGAGACACCCCACCACCCACCCGCTCTTGCCGCGAATCAGCTCGAGCGAATCCGGGTTCTTCTTCTGCGGCATGAGACTCGATCCACTCGTGACCCCATCGGCCAGCTCCAGCCAGCCGAACTCCTCGCTGGAATACAGAATCCAGTCCTCGGCCAGCCGGCTGAGGTGGAGCATGGCGACGCTAGCCGCATAGAGAAAGTCGAGCGCGAAATCGCGGTCGCCAGCGACGTCCATGCTGTTGCGCGAGATCGATTCGAAACCCAAATCGCGCGCCATGGCCTCGCGGTCGAACGGGAAGCCGCTGCCGGCCAGCGCCCCCGAGCCAAGCGGCAGGACGTTGGCGCGCCGCCGGGCCTCGCCGAACCGCTCGCAATCCCGCGCGAACATCTCGAAATAGGCCAGCAGGTAGTGTGGCCACAGCACGGGCTGGGCGCGGCGCAGGTGGGTGTAGCCGGGGATAATGGCGTCGCGATACTCTTCGGCCAGATCGAGCAGGGCGCCCATCACCGCGCCGAGCAGCGCGCGGACGCGATCGCACTCCTCGCGCAGCCACAGCCGCGTATCGAGCGATACCTGTTCGTTGCGGCTGCGGCCGGTATGAATCTTGTCCGCCACGTCGCCGGCATGTTCCTTGAGCTTGCGGATCACCAGCGTGTGGACGTCCTCATCCGTCGCGCCTTCGAAGAAAGCGGGCGACGTGGCCTCCGCGCGAATCTGCCCAAACGCCGCGACGATCTGCTCGCGCTCCTCCGCCGTCAGGATGCCGGCGCGCTCCAGGGCGCGCGCGAAAGCCTGGGAGCCGCGGATATCGGCGTCGATCAGGCGGCGGTCGAACGCGAGCGAGCCCGAAAAACGCTCGAAGCCCGCCGAAGGTCCAGTTTCGAAACGGCCGCCCCAGAGCTTCATTTGGATTGCGCCGCCTTGGCGGCCCGCACTTTGATAGGCAGGCCGACCAGATTGATGAACCCCAGCGCGTCCTTTTGATCGTAGCTTGCGCCCATGGTGAAGCTCGCGATATCGAGCGAGTACAGCGAGTGCGGCGATTTCCGGCTGAGCGGCTGGATGTTGCCCTTGTACAGTTCGAGCTTCACCTCGCCCGTGTTGTTCTCGCTCACCTTGTCGAAAAAGGCGTCGAGCGCCTCGCGCAGCGGCGTGAACCACAGGCCGTTGTACACCATTTCGGCGTATTCCAGCGCCCGCTGCTGCTTGTAGTGCAGCGTGTTCCTATCGAGCGTCAGCGCCTCCAATTCGCGAATGGCGAACATAATGAGCGATCCGCCCGGCGTTTCGTAGCAGCCCCGGGACTTCATCCCCACGAAGCGGTTCTCCACCAGGTCGATGCGGCCGATGGCGTGCTCCGCGCCGATGCCGTTCAGGGTTTCGAGCAACTCGAAGGCTTTCATCGTACGACCGTTCACCGAAACCGGAACGCCCTTCTCGAAACCGATGGTCACTTCGCCGGGCGTATCGGGGGCCTCGGCGGGGCTTTTGGTGAGCATCCAGATGTCGTCGGGCGCGGCGTTGGCGGGGTCTTCGAGCGCGCCGCCTTCGTGGGAGATGTGCCAGATGTTGCGGTCGCGGCTGTAGATCTTGGTCGTGGTGGCGGAAATGGGGACGTTGTGCGCGCGCGCGTACTCGATGGCGTCCTCGCGGGAGACAATCTTCCATTCCCGCCACGGGGCGATCACGGGAAGGTGCGGGGCGAGCGCTTTGTAGGTCAGCTCGAAGCGCACCTGGTCGTTGCCTTTTCCCGTGCAGCCGTGAGCCAGCGCGTCGCAGCCGGTGGCGAGCGCGACTTCCACCTGCTTCTTGGCCAGCAGGGGCCGCGCGATCGACGTGCCCAGCAAATACTTGTGCTCGTACACGCCGCCCGACCGCACGAGCTTCCACAAATATTGCGAGACGAATTCCTCGCGCATGTCCTCGATATGGACCTCGGACGCGCCGGTCTTGCGGGCCTTGGCTTCCAGCCCCGCCAGTTCGTCGCCGCCCTGGCCAATATCGCCGCACACGGCGACTACCTGGCAGCCGTAGTTCTCTTTTAGCCACGGAATGATGACGGATGTATCCAGCCCGCCGGAGTAAGCGAGCGCCACTTTTTTCGGTTTGGTCATAAGAATAAACTATCAGGTATCCGTCGTCCGTTTACCGTTTACCGCGAAACCGGATTGCGGTGAACGGTCAACGGTTAACGGTCAACGCAACATCATCATCAACAGCGCCTTCTGCGCGTGCAGCCGGTTTTCGGCCTGATCGAAAACCACGCTCCGCCCGGACTCCATGATGGAATCGCTGACTTCCTCACCGCGTTTGGCGGGCAGGCAATGCATGAATACCGCGTCGGGCCGCGCCAAGGCAAACAGCTCATCATTGACCTGGTACGGATGGAACGCCTTGCGGCGGATTGCGCCTTCCTGTTCCTGGCCCATGCTGGCCCACACGTCGGTGTACACGGCGTGCGCGCCCGCGAGCGCCGCGGCCGGCTCGTGCGTGATGGCGAGCGAGGCTCCGGAGACGGCCGCCAGACCCTCGGCCTGCGCCACGATATCGGGATTCGGCGAGTAGCCGTCCGGACAGGTCAGGGAAAAATCCATTCCCAGCCGCACGGAGCTGATCATCAGCGAATGCGCCACGTTGTTCCCGTCACCGACAAACGCCAGCTTGAGGCCCCGCAATTCTCCGAAACGCTCGCGGATGGTCTGCATGTCCGCCAGAGCCTGGCAGGGGTGAAACAGATCGCTCAAAGCATTGATGACCGGGACCGACGACCACTGCGCCAAGCTTTCCAAAGTCGTTTGCAAGAACACCCGCGCCACAATGCCGTTCACCCAGCGGTCCAGGTTCCGGGCCACGTCCTTCAGCGGTTCCCGGACCCCGATGGGCGCTTCGGTGAACAGCGACGAGCCGCCCAACTGCTGGATGGCCAACTCGAAGGTCAGCCGCGTGCGGAGCGACGGCTTCTCGAACAGCAGCGCGATGGACTTGCCCGCCAGCGCCTGCGCATAGTCCCGCGGTGAGCGCTTCACCGCCGCCGCCAAGTCGAGGAGATGGCCCAGCTCATCGCCGGTCAAATCGAGGTCGCGGAGCAGATCGGACGCGGCAGCCTTCATAGTGTGGGCGGCGAAGAGCACGGCCATGGTGCGCGCCTTTCTGAATGATTATTCACTACAATGAATAATCACACATTCCGTGCCGCCAGTCAAGCTTGCCTCGAATGGGGTGCTGTCACGGGGTGCGTTGCTGGCCATGTTGAATAAACATACAGCTAATGAAATCAGCGGTTTACGTGGGTCCGTCGCGCGTTCTTGGCGGTTGTCAAGAGAATTTTGGAATGGGGCCTGCGCATCTGTTTTCGGTCGATTACGGGTGGTAGGCTGTGGCAATGCGGCGCACGCGCCATTTGCTCAAAGACGGCGGCAAGAGACTGGCCGAGGTTATTGCCCTTCTCGGCCTTGCGGGCACGGCCATCCACGAGGTTGAAACTATGCCATGGGCGAGTTTCTATTTCGGGCTGTTCTGGGCAATGGTGTTCGCGGCATCACTGGCCGGAGTGCTTACTCTTTGCATTTCATGCCGCCCCTGGAGAAAATGGCTCATCGCAGTAAGCGTAGTAGTTGCTTCGGTGATTCTATACTCAATGAATATCTGGCCAGAAATCCTCGACTCGCATATTCATTTGTCCATCGAATGCGACACGGTAAATCTTCCGATGCCATACCGTGGCGACATCTGGCAATTGGACACGCTCTTTCTCAAGGGTCTGACGAAATATGAACCCAATCCTTTGGCTTCAGAGGAGTACTGGCCAGAAAAGGGAGTGCGGGGCAGCGGGTTTCGGTGCGTGGTTAAGAACTTTGGAGCGGATGCGGTTTCAGGCGTGACAATATCGGCAAAGGCAGACAAGAAAGAGTTGGTTAGAACCGGAGTTAATGGGACGGGTTGGTCTACTGGTAAGATTCTGGAAACGTTCAAACCGGTGATATTTGTTCCTGAGACACTCAGGAAAGAAGGGCAGAACGGTTTCACGTTCTATGTTTGCAACTACGATCCGGACAGACTGATCGATATTGAGTTCCCCCAATCCGCTCTCGTTAATGGAGCAAATCCAGGCAAAGCGACGAAGGTCCCCATAGAAGTGGCCTCGCCTTACGGCGGCTCCTCATTGTTTGTTTCTCCGACAAGACGGGATTAGCCGAGAAGCTCAGATACGTCCCAAACGTGATCCGTGATCCCCGCTTCCATCGCAGGCGTGACGCGCAATGTTCCGTGAAGTTGGCAGAAGTTGTAGAACCCGAAATGGAGCGCTACCGCCGCACGGTGGTTGTCGAGCTTCTTTGAGAAGCCATTCGTAAGCCGGGTGAGGCGCCGGATCTGCGTGCGCATGGTCAGGTTGAAGCGCTCGACATGGGAGGTGCAGATTTTCGCGCGGTCGGGGTTTCCGCTAATCACTACTGGTATAGCCTCCACGACATCCGCCGGCGAGTAGCGCTGCTCGCCTTCGCGCGGAGCCGCATAGATTTTGATTAGCTGGGCGAAGTCGCAACGGTCCAGGAGCATTTCATCAACCGCCGGGATGTAGGCCTTCAGGCCATCCGTGGTGAGTTGGAAACGAACATCAGGGGAAGTCGCGCGGCGCACCTTGCGGGCCAGTTCCATGGCGTTGTCGAGGGTCCGCCGGCCGCACACGAAGGCCAGGACCAGCTTGGTATTGCGCTCGATGGCAACCCAGTTGTAGCAGTCTCCGATGGAATCGTCATGGGCTTGCTCCGGGCCTTTGTGGGCTTCCTTGCAGTACACGAAATTCCAGCACTCGTCCATCTGAATATCGGTTGCCGGGACGTTGCGGAGCGAGTCCATAAGTTTTTCGCAGCGCTTCCCAGCGATCAGCAATAGGTCGATGATGGAATCCCGGCGGATTCCGGTCAGGCGCTCCACCGTGCGAACTGAGCAGCCCTCGACCAACATCCGAATCGCCATCTGCCCACGAGGATCATGCAGATAATCTTCGACGATGAAAGCGCGCTTGTGGGGTTCCGTGAAGGTCTTCTGGCAGGACAAGCAACGAAAGCGCCGGAGTCCGTTGCGGTGGTGTCCGAAGCACTTGGATGCGTTGCCGCACGCGGGGCAATTCATCGAATTGGCTTTTGTTTCTTTCGTTTCCATACTTCAATACTACAGCAATTAGCTGCTGTTTACAAGAGAAAAGTGAACCACTACGCGATCTTTTTTGCTTTGTTTTCAATGGCTTGCGGGCCATAATGAAGATGCCTTTCGGCGGGGTAGTTCGGCTTCCCGCAAGGAAGGCCGGGGGATCATTCTGCGATCCCCCGAAACCTCCCAGCCGGGTGGCCTACGGTGGCCCACGGTTCCTAGTCCCCATATATTCACTTTCCGCCCCTACAATTGGCTGTAACCGTTTGAATAGTAACGCACTTTTGGCAATCAGTCGATGATGGAAAAGCGAGTGAATCGGGATAGGGGGAAAATAGGGGGAAAATAGGGGGAAACTACTTCCACCCCTTCGGGCGAGATTCCCCTGGTCTGTATTCCTCGGGGCGCTTTCCGCTCGTCAGGACTGCGCGAAACGCCCTATCCGGCTTCGTATCGTCCTTGAGAGTTCCGCCGAGCCAACGCATCCATTCGCGGTATCGTTGCCTAGCCGCCCAGCACATATCCAGAACGACTATCTTTTCTCCGGAGTTGAAGAAGTAGGCATCAGCGAACGCCTTCCGTTCTGCCTTTCTCTGCGCGATCAATTCCTCTTTGGATTGAGAGGTGCTCGGCTGCTCATCGATGTTGGCCTGACGATCACGTTGAAGGGCTTCCATACGCTCCGTTTCAAGCGCTATGGATTCATAATGCTTGCAGCAGTCCACAGAAGCCTGGCATGGCTGCGCAATGCTTCCAGAATAGATATGCCAGACGGTCGTTCCGTCTGGTCTTGTCTCAATAGCCATCGGACCTTCTTGGGTATTCAGCCCGAGTTCCCTAAGCGCTTCCAACCAGGCCGTCAGCGATTCCCACTTTGGATGTATTTCACGGCCGCCGCGTCGGGCGAGAGCTTCAAATTCATATCGCGCGGAACGGCCTGACGAGCCGATTGTGATTATGCGCCATTTCGCCTCGTGTGGTTGAAGGCTTTCGGGCGCAAATCTCTGGTGCCAGTCGGCACGCAATAACACCGTTGAATTAAGCGCACGGAACTTCTCAGCGAGATCCCGCCAGAAGTCGGAATCAGCCATCGCGTCTCTTGCGCCGGGCCGCGATTGGGGCTTACGATGAGGGTGTTCAGGTCCCATCGAGAAGCCCTGGCCACCGCGCCGGGCTTTTCGTTTTCAGAAGGCGCTATTGTAGCTGTTCGCGGGCCGGGTGGGGATCTACGTTTGCTTTCGAGGGCGCCCGCCGGCCTTGGTCTTCCGCATCCCGGCAATCCGGCGGAAGTATTCGGAGCCGCGCCGGGCTGTGGCCTTGCCTCCCAAGGCCCCCAGGACGGACGCCGGCTCGACCGTGACCAGATAATCGGCTAGCACTACGGAATCGCCCAGAAGTTCTAGGGCGCGCCGGGAGCGGCCTTCAGGAAGTTCGGGCGAGGTTTCGAGCAGCCGTTTTGCCTCTGCGACCATGTTCCTTAGCGCTCGTATATCCTGACGTTTCGACATGTGCGTTATTCCTTGATTGAAATTGTGGCGTGGCCTTTACGCGCCAGCATCCAAGCGGTCGGCCTGGCAAGCATCGCGTCGGCCTGTTTGACGGCGGATTCGATAAGCTCTCTAGCGTCTTCAGCGCGGCCCGCTGGGAGCAAGGTCGTTGCGAGAATACGGCGGGCTTCCTCGATCCTCTCACGGAGCACCCGCAATTCCACGCGGCTTATCATGCCACCACAATATCACGGAATCAGGCGCTTGCTGTTATCTAGCAACGCACCCCGTGACAGCACCTCGAATGGGCCCCGTGACTCCATCGCCCGCGGGGAAATGTTTCGGTTGACTTAGACTGCTCGCGGGGTCACACTCGATTTTAGTATTAACGATAATAAGGTTTCTAATTCTTTTAAATGAAACCAGGAACCCCAGGAAGGCCCCCAAATGCTCAAGCGCGTACTTTCCAGCGCGGCATTGATCTTTGGAATAATCGCCGCCAGTCCGAGCTGGTGCCAGACCCGCGAAGACCACAAAAAGAGCGCCCTTCCCAATTTCGATATCCGTGAGACGCAGCCGGCGGCTGAGCCGGCGAGCATCCCGCAGAGCCAGGCCCGCACGCTGGTGGAGCGGCGCAGCGCTTTCCTGGAAACGTTCCGCGCATCGCTGGAAGGCGCCAGCGTGCGCATTGCGCCTAATCGATTCGGCTTGCCCAAGGTGATGATTCGGGAAGGCGGCGTGTTGAGCGCCCCTTCCGCCGTGGCGCCGGAAGACATCGCCAAGGGCTTCCTGCGGTCCCACGCCTCGCTTTTCCCGTTGGCCCCGTCCGAAGTGGACCAGCTTCGCCTGCTGGTGAAGGACGCCACAGGCGGGCCGACGTTCCTGGCGTTCAACCAAACGCTGAACGGCATCGACGTGTTCGATGGACAGATCAAGTTCACCCTCACCAATAAGGGCGAGGTGGCACAGGTCTCGGTGGCGGACGTGGTCCCGCAACTGGATCTCCCGACCACTCCCGGGCTGAGCGCGCAGGATGCCACGAAGGCGGCCTGCGCGGCCATCGGAGTCTCCGCTCCCGCTGTGCTGGCGCAAGTCGCCGATCCAAACGGTGCGGTCGCGTTCCGTAACCCGCGCGGCGATGGCTATAGCCCCATCACCACCGAGTTGTTCCTCTTCCCGGTCACGGCCTCTTCGGCCCGTCTGGCCTATCGCATCTATTTCGAAGCGGACGAAGCGGCTTTCTATGAAATCCTGGTGGATGCCCAGGACGGCAGCCTCCTGTATCGCCACAACCGGTGGCTCTCGGAGGCGCGGGGCCTGGTGTGGCAGGCTTCGCCCATGCAAGGGACGCGACAGGAGACCACGTTTCCCACCGCGCCGATTGCCTCAAGCACCGACCCTGGCCCATGGCTTTCCGCCGGTGGAACGGTGACCACCGGCAACAATGTGGACGCTTACCTCGACGTCAACGGTAACGACCTCCCCGACGCCACCACCGACCCAAACATGCAGAGCGGCCGCGCCTACAGCGCCAACCAGAGTTTCGATTTCTCCTTCGGCGACGGCACAACCAGACAAGACCCGAGGCTCTTCCAGCCCGCGGCCGTCACCAATCTCTTTTATTTCGTGAACATGGCGCACGACTACTACTACTCTTTGGGCTTCACGGAAGCGGCGGGGAATCTCCAGACCGACAACTACGGCCGCGGCGGCGTGGGCAACGACGCCGTGCGGGCGGAGGCGCAGTACGGAGGCTTCACCGACAACTCCGCTTTCAGCCCCACGCCGGATGGCATGCCTCCTCGCATGCGAATCGGCGTATTCACCCGAGGAACTTACAGCTTCACCGACGATCTGGACGCCGATTACGACGGCCAGACAGTATTCCATGAGTACGGGCACGGCGTCAGCAACCGCCTGGTGGGTGCCCGGACCAGCACCAGTTGTCTCGATAACCTGCAATCCGGCGCCCTGGGCGAAGGCTGGTCGGACTACTTCGCCATCAGCAACTTCAATAACCCGGTTTTTGGCGCCTACCCTACCCAGAATCCGGTATCCGGGATCAGGCGCTACAGTTACGAAGGGTATCCCTACACATACGAGGATATCGGCAACGGCTCCTCCGGTTATGAGGTGCACGACGACGGCGAGATCTGGGCCGCGACGCTTTGGGATCTGCGGAAATCCGTAGGCCAGGCGGTGGCGGACCAGGTGGTGGTCGACGGCCTGAAATCCACGCCGTGCAGTCCCAGCATGACCAACGCCCGCGACGCCATTCTCGCGGCGGACCAGGCCCGGTACGGCGGCTCCAACCGCGCCGCAATCTGGCAGGTATTCGCCAAGCACGGCATGGGCTATTCCGCGCTTGGCGCGGATGGCGACTTGGAGACCGGCACGCGTTACGACGCGGCCTACGACCAGCCGCCCGACCTCGCAACCGCGAAGAATCCCGCCATCACCAGTAATCCTCTGACCGTCTCCACGAGCGCCGGCGCTCCCTACGCATACACGGTGACGGCCACCAACCCCAACGGCGGGACGCTGCGCTTCGTTCTCACTTCCGGGCCGCCGGACATGACGGTCAACCCGCTCACGGGAGCCGTGAACTGGACCGCCGGCTTCGTAAGCCAGAGGGTGAAGATCACGGTGACGGACGGCCAGGGCGGCGAAGTGGTGCATGGCTATCTGCTCCCGGTGATGACGCGGCTCGCGGATGGAGTTCCCGTGGTGATTAGCGGCCCCGAAGATGACGCGGGCAACCTGGTGGGTTTCGCCACGTTCACCGCGCCCGCCAACGCGATCGCGCTGCAAGTGACCTTGCGAAACGGCACAGGCGATGCGGACCTGTACGTGGACACGCCGCAAGGGTACCTCTATCTTTCGGCCAGATCCGGCAACAACGAGACGCTGACTTTCCCGAACCCCTCGGCGGGGGTCTGGCAAATCGCGGTGGACGGCTGGCTTGCCTATTCAGGGGTGTCTCTGACCGCCGCCCTGATCACGCCCACGGCCCTGGGCGCCAACGCCTCCTTGCCGGCATTGAGCGGCGTGGTGGGCAGCGAGACGCTTTATCGGGTGACCATCCCGGCCGGCACGGCGTATTTCACCGTCTCGACCAGCGGCGGGACCGGCGATGTGGATCTCTACCTGAGCAAGGGTGGTCCGGCAACGTGCCAGACTTCTTTCGACGTCTACGGTCCGTGCGTCTACGACTACTCTTCGGAGGCCGTCGGCAACGCGGAATCCATCACCGTCACGAACCCGGCCGCCGCGGATTGGTACATCGACGTGTCCGCCTACGCGGCCTACAGCGGCGTGACGCTGACCACGTACGCCACCGCCGCGCCGCCCGCGATCACCACGACCTCGCCTCTGCCTTCCGGATCGGTTGGAACGGCGTACTCCCAAGCGCTCAGCGTAGTCGGCGGCTCTCCTCCATATTCCTGGAGCTTATCGTCGGGCGCGCTTCCGGCTGGCTTGACGCTTTCGACCGGAGGCACGATCTCCGGTACACCCACCACGGCCGCGGCCTCGATCTTCACGGTCCAGGTTCAGGACAGCGTTGCGGCCACCGCCGCCGCGACCTTCGCCCTCGTAATCACCCAAACGGCGCCGTGCTCTTACTCCGTCAGCCCGGCCAGCCAGACGTTTATCGCCGCAGGCGGCCCCGCCACGATTGCCGTTACGGCCGCCGCCGGGTGCGCGTGGACCGCCTCCAGTCCGCTGAGTTGGGTCTCCATTACCAGCGGAGCGACGGGGACCGGCAACGGCTCTGTGGCCATCCAGGCGGCTTCCAACGGCGACACCAACCGCTCCGGATCCATCACCGTCGCCGGCCAATCCGTCCCCATCCACCAAGCCTCCACGCTGTGCACCTTCGCCGTGTACCCGGCCGGGCAGGCGTTTTCCATCGCGGGCGGGACAGGGACCATTGCCGTGACGGCCCCTGCCGGGTGCGCCTGGAGCGTTTCCGGTTTGCCACCCTGGGTCGTTGCCACAGGCGGCCGGCTCGATAACCTATCAAGCCGCGCCAAACGCCGGCGACTGGCGAACGGCCGGCTTCACGATAGCCGGTTCACCCTTCGTGATCGAACAATCCAGCGCCACACTGGGGGCGATCGCCACCATTGGCGCCATGCCGCATGTGGCGTATGGCGGCGGTTGGCAGACCTCCATCGTCCTCATGAACAACGGAGCCACGGCGGCGCAAGCCCGCTTGAACTTTTTCGACGACAACGGCGCCGCGGTCATCCTGCCCTGGGTGTTCCCGCAGGCGCCCTTAAGCGGCCCGCTGCTGGGCGCGCAGTTGGAGCGCACCATCAACCCCGGCGCGGCGGTAGTCATTCAGACCAGCTCCACCTCCGACATCGGCCTGGGCGCCTGGGCGCAGTTGCAGTCCAACGGCAGCATCACGGCGTTCGCCCGGTTCAATTGGACCGTCGGCGGCGGGGTGCAGGAGGCCGTGGTTCCGTTGGAATCGCGGAACCCATCCTCCTTCACGCTGTGGTACGACAACACGGGTGACTTTGCGACGGGCATAGCCCTGGCCAACGTGACCGGCGCCGGCGGCAACGTGCAGGCGACCGTACGCGACGACTCCGGCGCGCTGGTGGGGACCACCAAGACGCTGCACCTGAACGCCTACGGCCACCAGGCCTTCATGTTGACGGA
>JBEKHV010000030.1:0-44911 GCA_050012095.1 Bryobacteraceae bacterium
GAACATCTTCCCGAACTGGGCCGTGGGGCTGAACCGCCCCGCCTACTCCAGCATCTATGGCTGCGTGGCGCTTCTCCGGCGCTTCCGCGAGGAAACCCGCAAGATCAAGCCGGATGTCGTCTATTACAGCGAGTCCCTGGGCCCGCTGCCCCGCATCTCCTACGATCTCACCTACAACTACGACGAGCATTGGCTCTACGAGGGATTGCTTGCCCCGCTGCCCGGCCGCAGCTACTACGGGAATTGGCCCGTGGCGCAGTTCATGGGCAAGACCACCACGCACGACATGGCCGAGTGGCTGGAGATGCGCCGCCGCGTGATGCCGGCCGGCCTCATACGCGTGCATCATCTGGACTCGCACGACTCGCGCATGTACGGCCGGGACGCCTTCGGCGCCGATGGCGCCCGGCTCCTGTTCGCCTGGTCCTCCTTCTTGGATGGCGGCGTGATGAACTATGTGGGGGCCGAAAAGGGTTCCGAAGACTTCTACGGCCGCGTACTCCACCTGCGGGAGTCGACTCCCGCCATGCATGACGGCGTGTGCGACTACCTGGCTCTCCAGCCCTCCAACGACCGTGTCTTCGCCCCGCTCTGGCGCAGCCCGGAAGGCATGGCGATCCCGCTCTTCGCCTTCACCGACAAGCCCGTCCAGACGGACATCCCGCTCGACGCCCTGAAACTGGACCCGGCCGCCCAGTACACCGTCCGCGAAGCCTTTTCGTCCACCACGCGCACGGCGACCGGCAAAGAATTGTCGCGCCTATCCGCGGACTTGCCGGCATACGGCGTTCAACTCTGGACCATCACCAAGGCAAGCCGGCCCTAACAGACCGAGGAAGCATCCGGAAACACTGGAACCGCTTTGTGACCATCGAAGTTGCCAGTGCCGCGACCGCGGGATTCGGGTCGGGTAGGATACGGGTCGGGTAGGGTGCGGGTCAACCTGAGAGCCTGTGGTGGAGATAGACATCGAGAGTTCTTGCCATGCGTTACTCCGCCTTGGCCTGCGGCGGCGTCAGAGCGATCTTGATCCCAAGCGTGTTCAGGATGGCCAGAGCTTTTCGGCTAAAATATTCCCGCTCGGGAACATTCGCGATGCAAGGAAATGGCTTCAGGCCGGCGCGTCGGTCCAGAGTCAGACTTCCAGCTTCCAGGGAGCGCGATAATCCACTCTCGTGAACGGGATCGCTTCGGCCTGGCGTACCGTGAAGGTCTTCGCGTCGAGATCCACCCGCGTCTTGGCTCGCATCGAAACATTCGCCAGAAGGCAGGACGCGGTCGCGCGCACCAGCCACTCGATCTCGGCCACCGGCGTGCCCCGGCTCTTGACGCATTCCAGGAAGTTCTTCCAATGGTCGAAAGGGTCCGACGGGGTTCCCGGCGCGCGCCTGGGCGCCAGGTACTCCACCGCCGCCACCTTGGAGGCGCGGCTGGAAGGCGCCAGCCAGCACCCGCTCCGCGTCACCACCACGTAGGCCTCGGTCCCCATGACGGCCGTGCCGCCAGTCTGGCCCAGCAGGGGAACCGCGCAGCTCTGGCGCAGTTCGTAATTCAGCATGAACTTCGGATACTGGAACGACGCCGACATGGTGTCGGCGGTTTGCATATTGTCCTTGACCCACACCCGCCCGCCCAGCGCGGTGACGGATTCCACCAGCGGTTCGCCCAGAAACTGGTGAATCGGATCGACGTAGTGGACGCCCCAATCCGTCATGGCCCCGCCCGCGTAATCCCAGAAATAACGGAAGGTGGGGAAATTCTTGCCGTCCACTCCCCAGCGGTTCTGGTTGAACGGAACCTTGGGGGCAGGGCCCAGCCACATGTCCCAGTCCAGCTCCGCGGGCGGTTTGCCGTCCGGCGGATTGCCTTTGCCGTCCTTGTTCTCCAGGCTGGTGGCCCACGTCTTGCACCACGTGATTTCCCCCAGCACGCCTTTGTCGATGTATTCCTTCGCCTTCAAGAACGTCGGCATGGTGCGCTGCATGTTGCCGCCCTGAACCACGCGCTGGTACTTGCGCGCGGCCGCCACCATCTGGGGCCCTTCTTCGAGCCGGGTGCAAGCGGGCTTCTCCACGTAAACGTCCTTGCCGGCCTTGCAGGCTTCCACGGTCATGTAGGCGTGCCAGTGGTCCGGCGTGCTGATGCAAACCGCGTCGATGGACTTGTCGGCGATGATTTCGCGGAAGTCCCTAACGGGCCTCGCGTCGGACCCATACTTGGCGCGCACCGTGGCCGCGGCCTTCTCCATGGCGGGCTGATAGCAATCGCACAGCGCCACCACCTGCGCCTGCGGGGCCAACAGCGCGGCGTCCAGATTGGCCCCGCCCCGCATCCCGAGGCCGATGAAACCCAGGCTGATGCGGTCGTTAGCGCCTTTGATGTTTCCGGTGAACAGGGCCGTCGTAAATGCCGCGCCCGCCCCTGTCATGAATGTCCGCCGATCCGTCTCCATTGGTGTTCCTTTCTGTACCGTCAGTCGATCTTTGCGAGGATTTCGACGCCGGACTATACAGCCCGGCTCCCAGCCGCCAACCATCGGGCGGCGGCATCGGCGCTATCCGCGGGGTGTGTATTGAAGGCAATCGCCGCGCCTGGGGCAGCCTTACGAATCGTGTTGATGACGGTTTCGAATAGTGCAAGGCCTCGGGGCGGCAGGCGCACGCCCGCTCCGACAACCACACAATCGTAGCTCTTCGAAGCTAACTGACGCTCCACTGCCGGGCCGGCGGTTTCATCGGGCCGGATGAAACCGACGTCGGCCTCCCATCCGCGATCGGCGAACCCCTTCATCGCAACTGCGATGCCGGCGTGAACCTTCTCAACGGTCATACCTGGCGGCAAAGCAGGGTCGGAAAAATCCACAGTCGTTGGATCGTAGCCTAACAGCAGAACCCGCGTCATAAGCTCCCCCTTCTTTCTTGCGAGCGCTTGGCGGCAGCATCAGCCACCAGCTTCGCCAGAATTCGACGATCTATTCGCGGAGCGGAAAGCCTGCCCGGCCTAAACCGCATCGGCCGCGCCCGCCAACCAAAAAGCCGCGTCAGCCCAAATCGATCAGACCCCACGGATCGCGCATCGGCCGATGCATCATTCTCTTCGCCAGGTCGTTACCCACGATGGTTTCGTTCTTCGGGTCCCACTGAACCGGCTGTCCGGTGCGGATCGAGAGCTGCGCGAGTTGGGCGAGCATATCCGACCGGAAGGCGCTCTCGATGGGAGACACCACCGCCTTGGGATCGCCGGCGAGAATGGCCTTGATCCAGTTCTGATGGTGGCCCGCCGTCAGCGCCTGTTGGAAGCCCTTGGGCAGGTTGGCGGGAACCTTGTCCAGCGCGCTGGAGAGCACGTGAATCTCGTTTGGCCCGATTTCCGATTGCATCAGCGAAGCCGGCTGGCTGGCGGCCGAGTTATTGCTGCCGTAGCTGATGGCCACCCAGCCCTCGGAGCCCATGAACACCACGCCGTTCGACATTCCGGGGCGCGGCGGGTCGATGAGCGGCTGCGGGACGTCGGGCAGAGTACGGTAGGTGCGGGCATCCAAGAAGTCCACCTCCAGGCCGTCTGCCCACGTGCACTTCACATGCCACTGCATGGCGTCGTTGTAGAGTCCCTCGGTGGGAAACTTCCCCCAGCCTTCGTAATGGATGGGAGGGTCCAAGCGCCCGGTGGCGTCGGCCCAGCGCTGCATCTGATCGTGCACGTGGATCCAATTATTGATTCCGCCGAGGCAGTAGTCGTCGATGCTGAAGATGCCGTTGCGGTCGGGTCTCAGGCAGCGGTCGAAGCAGAAGGGCTCCATCGGCGCCGGCCCCAGCCAGGCGTCGTAATTGAATCCGGGGGGAACGGGCAGCACCGGGGTCGCCGAGCCGCCGGAGCCGGACCCGGGAGGGAGCAGGTAGATCTTCTGCACCTTGCCGATGCGGCCGTTGACCACCAACTCGATGGCTTTCTGAGCAGGGGGGGAAGCGCGCAGCTCGGTGCCGTACTGAACCACCAGATTCGGGAACTTGCGCCTGGCCTTCAATACCGCCAGATCCTGCTCCACGCTGGTGCTCATCGGCTTTTCGTAATGGAGGTGCTTGCCCGCCTTCAGGCTCCGCAGCGCCATGGAGGCGTGCCAATGGTCGGGCGCCGCGTTGTAGACCGCGTCGATATCCTTCTGCGCCAGCAACTCCTGAAAATCGGGGTACAGCCGCATCCCCTTGTTGGGACGGTTGGGCTGCAATAAGTCGTACTGCTTCTCGAGCTTGGCCTTGGCGTCCTGCAAGTGGCTGTCCACCGCATCCGATAGGGCGACGATAACGACGTTGTCGAAACAAGGATACTGGAGCGCCTCAAAGACAGCCCTTTGGCCGCTCCCGATGATACCGACCGTGACCCGTTCGCTGGGCGGCGTAGCTCCCCCCAAGCCCAAGGCCGAAGCCCGCACGATCATGGGCGCCCCGAGCGCCCCCGTCAGAGCTCCCGCACTTCTCTTGAGGAAGTCTCGCCGGCTTCCCACTTCACGTTTCTCCATACAATGCCCCCCAGACGCTAAACGAGGATTTCCTTTTTGGCCTTCCTAGCCGACAAAAATTATACCCCCAAGCGCTTTCCAGTGGAGGCGTGGGACAGGCCATCGTTTCTTGTGGCCTGTCACCGTGGTCTGTCGCCAGTGTCCCGTCGGCGGCCCGTCGCCCGTCGGCCCTGAAAGCCGTTAGACCGCCCCATCCGCCAGGGCGCTCGCAGTATCTCCCTCCCTCAACTCTCGAACACCACCATTTGATGCCCCTGAACCGACGGCACGACCACCTGCGCGTAACCGTCGGCGAAAGCGCATCTCAAACTTCGTCGTTGCGGCGCCAGATACACGCGGGACGGTTCTTTCGCCGTCCGCAAGGCAATCTTCACATTTGCGAGCGGGATCGCGTCCTCGACAACATCCAGGTCCGGGCAGCGGCGGCTGGCGGGATAGTGCAAAAGATGGACGATTCGTTTGCCACCTTGCTCGGTCACTGTCGCTTCGGCGGTGGATGGAAGGTCGGCCTTCACTAACGGGTCGGGCAAAAGCCGGCGAAGGCAGTTTCTCACCAGCAATTTGTGGACGCGGTAGGCGTTGTTTGCGTAGGATTCGAAGATCGGAAATGCAATATAAATGATGCCGCCGTGTTGCGCGGCGGCCGCCTGTTCCGTGGGCTGGTCGTAGGGTGTTTGATGATGCGAACTGAAATGCTCGTAAGTGCGGTCGAAGTAAGCCTTCCAGGCTCGAGCCAGGACAGTAGTTCCCGGGCGGGCTTTGACCATCGAACCCGGCGCGTAGGTAAACTGCACCATGGGATCGATGTCTTCGTTCGCGCCTTCCAGAACCTCGAAGTAGTCGCCGCGGTCCCCCTGGTACGGTGAAGGCCCCGCGTAATCGACGCCCATCTCCTCCATCGCGAACTGTTTTCCGTCCACGTCCAAACCCGACTCGTGGCTGAGGATCAGCTTGCCGCCGCCCGCCACGTAACTTCGTACCTGCCTCAGCAAGTCCGGATCGAACCGATGCGTATCGGGAAGAATCAGGACTTTGTACCGGGAGAAGTCGGATTCGCGGTCCAGCGCGTCGAACTGATGGTGCAGCTCGGCCAGCATGTTGGTAACGCCGACGTCCGATGTGGCCAGCACTCCCGGCAACAAAGTCGTGGCCGTGGAAAGAAAACCAATCTCGGTCACCGCGCGCGCCCCCACGCACCACGGCTCCTTCTCCGCCACGCTCTTGTAAGTGCGGCCGATGCGGTCGTAGACCGGTTTCAGCAGCCGCCCGCGCGGATGCATCTGGTCGCCCATGGAACACTTGCCGGCCTGGGCCAGCATGCGGAAGCATTCGTAGTCCAACGCGGCTTGGTTGCGCAGCGCGCCAAAGTCTCCCCAGGTGCGATGGAATCGCGCGTCCATGCCCAAATATTCCAGGCCAAAATTGCGAACGTACCGCGACATCACCGCGAAATGGGCGTATCCCCAGCCGCCGCCCGGCAACGACTCGATTTCGATCTGGGTGTAATGTTTGAGGTACGGGCGCATGCCCACGCGCACTTGGCCGTTAAAGAAGGTGGCGGCATGGGGCCGATGCCGGCGCACGGCGGATTCGAGGCGGTCCATCGTGCGAAGGATCACCATCTGCGCGTGCCTGGCGCGATCCTCTGGCTTGCTGGAATCCAGCCCCAGTTTTTCGCGCTCCTGGATGCAGTAATGACAGAAGCACCCGTAGGATGAGTATCGGACGATATCGAACCAGAAACCGTCCACCTCATAGTTCCTGGCCACCTCCTCCGCCTGCGCGCTCACATAATCGAGATAAGGCGTATTCGCGCATACCCGTTTCCAGCCCGGCTCCAAGGGGGCCGCGCCATCCACTGCGCCGTGCTCGTCGAGAACGCGCCAGTCCGCGTGTTGCTCGGCTGCGTATTGGTCCCACAGCACCGTGATGTAGACCGGCGTCAAGATATCCGCCTTATGGCAGGCCGTAATCATCTCCCCGAGTAAGTCGAACTTCAAACCCGGGTGAACAGGCCCTACTTTGCTTGGGTAATAAGCCATGCCATGATGACACTTGGCGAAGATATTGATGGAATTGACAGAGGCGTCCTTGAGCGTCTGGGCGAACGCCGATGCGTCGAAGTCCGCGCCCACGTCGGCGATGAGCGGCGAAGTATGAAAGTCTAAGTGGACCTGCCGGAAGCGCAGGCCGTTTGGGCCGGAGGCAGCCGTGGGCATCGGCACGTCCGGCGCGGCGTCTTCCGTTTGCGCTTCCCCGGCGGCTGGTATCGAGCCGAGACCTGCCGCAAGGCCGACCGACTTGGCGAATGAGCGTCGCGTCAAAGGATCCATGTCCTCACCTCCAGTTGAGCCGGAATTTCCATTTGGGAACTTCCAAACCCCACTCAGTTTAACCCAAACCCCCATCCTGAGGAGGCTGCTGAAAAAGTCTGAAGAAACAGATTGAGCCGCCGATGAACGCCGATCGACGCGGATAGGCAATTCTGTTTTCAATCCGCGTTCATCGGCGTTTATCGGCGGCCGGCCATGTTTTGGCCGTTTGCAGCAAGCTCCTAGGCCGCTTCAAGATCAACCCGTACGCGGCAACCAAGCGCCGTCGCAATGTTGACCAAGGCGTCCAACGAAAAGCGCGAGACCCGGCCGCGGAGCAGATCGTTGATCCATGGCTGCGTCACATTGCAGCGGCGTGCAACTTCCGCCTGCGTCTCCCAAACACTCGCGTAGCTCTTTGGTTTGCTTCTGGTAATCACTCCCGCCGCCAGTCACAAGCCCTTCAAATTTTCTCTAACCGCCTCACCCTCCAAGACTTACCCCGTCTTCCGCCGCCTTCCGGCTCCCTCTTTCCCGGCGCCGCCGCGCTATAACGGAATCAGGTGGCGGGAGGCTGTCGCTTTTTCCGCCCTACCGGCCCGCTTCCAGCGATTCATGGGGCCAACCGCGCATGCGTGCGCGGTCATCGGTCGCAAGTCATTTATTTGCAACAAACTTTCTCAAAAAACCGCTACGGCGTGCGCGGAATTCCAGTCCGAAGGTCGTGGAGTGACCTTTCAGGTTGCTACGTCGGCATGGCCGACGGGACGCCCGCTTCACGCGCCGCCAGGTAATCGTTGATCTGCTTGCCGCACTACACTAACGAGGCTCCGCCCCAGCCCGAAAACCGGCGGTTTTGGCTGACAGAAAACTTGACTCATTTGCATCAAGTTTCGAGCGTCAAGGAGTCTAGATGGCATGGATCCGTTTCCCAGTTTCGACCTGACGAATCAGATATCCCTCGTGACCGGAGCCGCTCGGGGCCTTGGCCGGGCGATTTCCCTGGTGCTCGCCCACGCCGGGGCGGACGTCGCGTTGGGATTGCGCGACATCCATGCGGATGCCGGGTTGCTCGCTGAAATCCGGTCGCTGGGCCGACGCGCCATCCCTCTCCAGATGGATATGGCCCACATCGATCAGGTGCAGCGCGCCGTCGAGGATGCCGTCGCGCAATTCGGCCGCCTGGACATCCTCGTGAACAACGCAGGCGTGGTGCCGGGAAATCCCGCCGAGAATGTCACTGTCGACGATTTCGACCTCACCATGGCGGTGAACGTGAAGGGAACATTCTTCGCCAGCCGGGCCGCCGGACGATTCATGATCGGGCAGAAGTACGGCCGCATCGTCAACCTCAGTTCCCAGTCCGGGTTTGTAGCGCTTCCGACGGAATCGGTGTACTGCGTGACCAAAGCGGCCATTGCCCACATGACGAAAGGCCTCGCCGTGGAATGGGGCGCGCACAACATTACGGTGAACGCCGTCGCCCCGACGTTCATCAAGACACCAGGCACCAGCAAATGGCTTAGCGATCCGGTGTTCCGCGCGGACGTAGTCGAGCGGATCGCCGCGTTGCACAGGATCGGCGAGCCGATGGACATGGCGGGCGCGGTGGTATTCCTTGCGTCCCCCCCGCCTCGTTAATCACCGGTCAGACTCTGATGATCGACGGCGGCTGGACAGCGCGATAGCGAGTCTCACCAGCAAGCGCCCAGGAAATGCGCTTGGGGAGATGCCGCAGTCATGTTGAGCGTTCCGACTCTCAGCCCTAGTCGAACGCTCATCTCCGCGAACGTTTGGGGCCAGTTTCCGAGAAGCCCACTTCAAGTGGCTGTATCGAAAGCGACCCGGCCAGCGGGTTCTGCAACATTTCGCGGAAGTGTCTTGCCGGGTCGCTTCCGATACAGTGCTACCACTTACCGACCGCGAGCCGAAGCTGTGAGGCACAACCTGCGGTCGAAGACTTGTGATTCGCGAGAAAGCAGCAGACAATAATGCATACGGAGGCGGGCATTGATGGCGATCACGTATATGGTTCGGAGGTTTGGCATTATCGCTCTTGTGGCCGTCATGTGCGGCCTTGTTCACGGCCAGCCTTCTCCCGCGAGACCAGCGTTTGAAGTCGTTTCCATTAGACCCGGATCGCCGGGATCAATGATGGATCTCATCCAGTCCGGCAAGATGCATTCACGGATCGATGACGCCCTGTTGGATCTGGGCAGTGTGTCGTTATCTGCCGTGATTCAGTTCGCCTACAGGCTTCCCGCCGATCGGATCTCCGGCCCTGGTTGGCTGGATGATGCGCGATTCGATATCTTAGCCAAGCTGCCGGTGGGCGCTTCGAAGAGCCAGGCGCCCGAGATGCTGCAATCTATGTTGGCTGAGCGCTTTCATTTTGCGGCGCACCGCGATCAGAAGGTCATGCCGGTCTACGAGCTAATGGTCGGCAAGGGGCCGTTGAAGCTAAAGGAATCGGCCAATGATGACTCCGAGCCCATCCCATGTGAAGGAGGGCTCCTCGCGCACCTCACATGCCATAAGGTAACCCTCGAACAGCTTGCGAACCAGCTTAGCCATAAGTGGGACATCGACCGGCCAGTGATCGACGTGACCGGGTTGAAGGGCGCATACGATTTCACCATGGGGTTCGACCTTGTGGCCGGTGGAGGCCGTCGCGGGAGCGGAAGCGCAGCCGGCCAGCCGAACGGCCCGCCAGACCCGACAGAGATCTCTTTGGCGGAAGCGGTCAGGCGGCTTGGGCTCAGACTGGAGCCGGCGAGACGCACATTCGATTACCTCGTGATCGATCATGTGGATCGGGTTCCGACGGAAAACTGATCGCCGAAAGAAACGGTCGCGGGCCTCCGGTGAAGGGCGTCAAGGAGACTGCGACGCACATGGGGAATGTGAAACGGGATCCCTTTCCTTTGAGGTAGCGGCCCTTCCTGGATCGCCCGGCGAATCGTCGAGTCCAGCCGGCATCCAACGTCAGGCCGCTGTCTTGTCTCGAAGGGCTGCGCTTACAGCTCTGGGGTTCCTGTCAATCACCACGAGATACGCTCGGACGGCGCTCGGGGGCCTGGACCCTCCCGACTCCCATTCCTGCAATGTTCGGACGCTGAAACCGTACTCTCGGGCGAACTCGGACTGCGACAGGCCGGAACGGGCGCGGATGGCCCGAACATCCACTGGCCCAGGAACTTCGTATTCGCGCGAAGGCAGAGCGATCTCGCCCCGCGCGTGGGAAATGGCTTCTTTCAGTCCGGCTACCACGTCCCTACCCACGCGCGAGAGTTTCTGCCTCTCGCGAGCGACCTTAGTTCTTGCCCTTGGCATCTTTCAGCGCCTCCACAAATTTTCTGGCGGCTTTTCGTGTCGGCCGCTCCCATACCCGCTTGCTCGTTCTTGGCAAGAGCGCCCTGCGGTCAGGGATGCGCGTCGCCTGGACAAGCCCGGAGGCTTATCCCACTCAGGCCCGCAGCGTAAACGTTTCGCCCAGATAGACGCGGCGGACTTCCGGGTCGCGGGCCAGCGCTTCGGGTGTGCCGGCGCGGAAGATTTCGCCGTTGTTGATGATGTAGGCGCGGTCCGTCACGGCCAGCGTTTCGCTCACGTTGTGGTCGGTCACCAGAACGCCGATGTCCTGGCGCTTGAGGTCGAAGATGATGCGCTGCAATTCGAGCACCTGGATGGGGTCGATGCCGGAAAACGGCTCGTCGAGCAGTAGGAAACGCGGCTCGATCACCAGCGAGCGCGCAATCTCCACCCGGCGGCGCTCGCCGCCCGAGAGCATGTAGCCGTGGTTGCGGCGCACTTTCTCCAGGCCCAATTGATCGATCAGCCGGTCCATTTTCTCGCGGCGCTCGCGGGCGCGCAGCGAGAGAGTCTCCAGGATGGCCATCAGGTTTTCTTCCACCGTGAGCTTGCGGAAGATGGAAGCCTCCTGCGGCAGGTAGCTGATACCGCGCTGCGCGCGCTGATACATGGGAAGCCGGGTGATGTTCTCGCCGTCGAACACGACCTTGCCCGAGTCGGGACTGATGAGCCCGACGATCACGTAGAAGGAAGTCGTCTTGCCAGCGCCGTTGGGACCGAGCAGGCCCACTACCTGGCCCTGCTCCACGTGCACCGAGACGTCGTGCACGACGGGCCGGCCGCCATACGCCTTGGAAATGTGGTCGGTCTCGAGAACGCTCATGGGGCTTTCTTGGGTGCGCGGGTGATGCGGGTCACGACGGGTTCCTTCGGGACCCCGTTTACCAGCAGCCTATCATCGTTGGCATAGTAGGTCAATTCGAGACCTTCCGACATGTTCCCGCCATCCACGAGCTTGGCTGGCTTGCCGCTCACGATCACTTTCTGTTCGGCCTCATAGTACTCGCCGTGATCGCCCGTGCCGGTGCGCGAGGGCAGGCCGGCGGCGGTCTGGACGATTTCCACCGCGCCGTCGGCGAGCGCCTTTTCCAGACGCGAATCGCCCGAGTCGGCAAGGTAGGCGGTCAGCTCCTTCGATTTCACGTTGAGGCCGCCCCGGACAAGCGTGACGCCGCCGCTGTAGAATGCCACCTTGTCGCTATCGATGTACGTCATGCGCGGAGCGCGCGTCACCGTCAGCACGGGGTTGGCCGGAGGCGCGGTCTTGCTCCCACCCTTGGTCCCGCTCGGGGCAGGCTGGGCGTCTTGGGGCTGGTCCCAAAGGCTGGTGACGACGTTGCCGTTGGCCGCGAGCGTATGCTTGTCGCGATCCAGGTCGATGGCGTCGGCCTGAATGCGATTGGCGCCCTGCCACATCAGCGCGCCGCCTTCGTAGCGGACCGCGCGGCCGCGGTTGGAGGACGTCATCTTCGGGGCCTGCGCCTGGAGCGGCTGGTCGCCGGAGAGCATTTCGGTGCTTTTCTTCTGGTCCCGATCGGGCAGACGGCTGGAGTTCACCTTGCCTTCGGCGGTGAAATCGCCGGTGCGCTGGTTCAGCCGAATGGTATCCGCGGAAGCGGAGCCGGTTGCATCCCACATGCGCGCGGCGGTCCGGAGCAGGATCGTCTCCTGTTCCTCGTCCTCGGTGGCGCTGGCGGCGCGGGCGTGGCGGTCGCCCTCGTCGTAGACGAAATCGCCCGGCTGCTCAATGGTGGCTACGCGGCCGGTTTTGGGATCGAAGCGGGCCGTCAGCTCGCGGCTGGAAGTGGTGGAAACCTGCCGGTTCCGCTTGCGTTCGTCGGCGGTGGGCTCGGTCCGGGTCTTCACGCCGGTGGCGTGGAACGACGCGATTTCGTTTCGCGGCCCGTACGCGATGTCGATCCGGGAGGCGTCCAGCGTCCGATGGCGCTCGGTGGGAAGGTTCGGCAGAAACTCGAGCGTCCCGGCCGAGGGGGTGACCACGCTCTCGATTTCCCGGCCGCCGAAACGCATTCTCATGTCGATTCGATCGGAGCGAAGCACGTTCGTTTCGTCCAGTTGGCGGCCGGGAACGGGCAAAGGCTTGGTGGTTGCCACGGCGTGACCGGACGCCGTTACGCGGTCTAGGACGCTGTCTCCGTCCGCGTTCGCGAAGTTCATTTCGACGTTGTCGGATTTGACGGTGGTTTCGGCGGTGGGCGAAACCGAGGTCACCTGCGCATTGGCGCGGCCGGCGATCTTGGAGACCACTCCGTCGTCGTCGAAATCCACGTGCAGCCAGTCGGCCGCGTATTGCAGCTTGCGGTTGGGATAGGCGTCGCTGCCGTGCGCCTTATTGGCTTCCACCTGGCGGAAAACGATATCGCGGTCTTCGCCGGCCCCTTCGAGTTCCTCAAAGTGGACGACGGCGTCCTGGCCTTCCACCACCGTGTTCTCGCGCGTGAGCCGGCCCCACGGTTTGAGCCAGATTTCGGATGTCGACTCGAGGTAGGTGAGGCTCCCCGCCTCGACCTTGATGGGCTTGGCGTTGGGGCGGGGGGGCTTCCAGTTCAGCTCCGCGTCCTGCTTCATGAGCAACTCGTGCGAGGCCGGGTCGTAGATGGCTCCGGTAGCCTTGCCCTCGCCGTTCCTGAATACGAAGGTCGCCGGCCGGTCGGTTTCGGCCCTGCCGGTGTCGGGGTCCACAGAGATACCGGAGGATTTGATGGAGACCAAGGTGTGTTCCGGCTCCCCGGCGGCCGGCATCCCCAGCGTGATCTCCACGTCGCCATCCGAATAGAAGCGGTTGTCGCTGGTGGTCAGGGTGGCCGCGGCGCTCGTCACCAGATCGTACGCGCTGGCGTCTTTGTTGTAGAGCTCCAGCTTGATGCCCTTCGCCTCGGCCCGCGAGGAGTCCTTCGACTGCGTGTATTCTTCCGCCTCGATATAGTACACTTTCCGGCTCCCGTCGGTCCGGGTATAATGCCAGTGGTCGGCCGAGGAACTCAATTCGGGAGACAGCGGCCGGGGCCGGGGTGGTGACTGCTCCCGCAGGACCCTTTTGTGGCCCACATAGGTAACGCCCACGCCGCCGAGAATCGCGACAATCGCCACCAGCAGGAGCCACCGCGCGCTTCTCATGGGATCATTCCAATATAGCGCCTGGCGCCGGCCGCCGAGCGTGCCGCACGGCCCGTTTACCCTTTGCGCTCTGTAATCGTAACCGGCGTCCGCAGGCGGAAACTGAAGCGGGTTTCCGAAGGAAGCGCCGCAGGCTGGCCGCGCGTGAGCATCACATCGCCCGCTCCGGCGGCGCCTCCCACTCCCGCGCCGATGGCCGCCCCGCCGCCGACTTTTTCGGCTTCCTGGCCGCTGGTTTGCTGGGCATGCTTTTCAAAGCTATCGGTCTGGATCGGCACATCCTGGTTGTCGGACGTGTGGACGCGCGTCAGCTCTACGGCGATGGCCGCCGCGCCGTGCACCGCGCCGCCGCGATCGGCGGCCACAACTCGCCCTTCCACGCGCGCGCCCCGCTCGGCGATCACGAATCCATCCGCCACCAGCTCGCTGTCGAGCGTGGCGGTGAACGCGTCGCCGGCGTTGTTCCGCTCCGACGAAAGGCCGTCGACGAGGCGCACCGAAATCAGCGTTCCGGCGTTCAGCGTCACCATGTTCGGCGGCGGCGGAGCGGCCGGCTCCGGCGGAGGAGCGGACGCCGGGGCCGGTTCGGGGCGCGCGAGCTGCTGCGGAGCCGCTGGCGACGGGGAGGGCGCTGCCATCGGCGCGGCTGCGGGCGGAGAGGGAGGGGGCGCGCTCTCCGCCACTTGGATCGGTTCCGGATTCCCGGATGGGAGCGCTTTCGCGGCCTGCTGCCGCGCCGCGTCCTTCGTGGGCCGCAATGGCGAAGGCTTCTCCGGTTCCGGAGCGGCGGCCGGCACCGGCGCAGCCATCTGAACTGGGGCCGCGGCGGGCATGGAAACGGCCCGATGGGACCGCTGGACGACGCCCACCACCAAGGCGCCGCACAGTACGCCGCTCAGCGCCAGGGATACGGCTTGCAGCCCTTTCATGCCTTCTTCTCCCCTACACCGTCTGACGCCCTCAGCCGCTTTTCCGTTTCTCCCCGCGGCCGAGCGGTTAGCGGTCGGCGCACCACCCTTGGCTATACTGAGGAAGCGAAGTATGCAGTGTTTTCCCGCCAGTTTCGCGATCGGCGCCGTGCAGGTCTCTCCCGCCACGGTCCTGGCGCCCATGGCGGGCGTGACGGATACCGTGTTCCGGCGCTTCATCCGCGACCTGGGCGGGTGCGGCCTGCTGATGACCGAGTTCACCAGCTCGCACGGCGTTCGCGCCTCCCTGGGCGCGCGCAAGCCTACCAGGACGCTGCGCTACCTGGCTTTCGAACCCGAGGAGCATCCCATTTCGGCCCAACTTTTCGGCGCCGACCCCGAGGTGATGGCCGGCGCCGCGCGCGTGTGCCAGGATCTGGGCTTCGACGTCGTGGACATCAATCTCGGCTGTCCCGTGAACAAAGTGGTGAAGTGCAACGGCGGGTCCGGCCTGCTGCGCGATCTGCCCCTGGTGGAGAGCCTTTTCCGCGCCGTGCGCGCCGCCATTTCGATTCCGTTCACCATGAAGTGCCGCGCCGGGTGGAGCGATGGCGAGATCGTGGCCGTGCGCCTGGCGCGCATGGCGGAAGATTACGGGTTGCAGGCCATGGCGCTGCACCCGCGCACCCGCGAGCAGGGCTACAGCGGCCGGGCCGACTGGCGGCTCATCGCCGCGGCTAAGGCCGCCGTGAAGATTCCCGTCATCGGCAACGGCGACATCTCGACGCCCGAGGACGCGGTGCGCATGGTGGCGGAAACGAACTGCGACGCGGTCATGATCGGGCGCGCGGCGTCGTCGAATCCTTGGATTTTCCGGCAGATCCGCCAGTACCTCGAGACCGGAGCGTACCACCAGCCTTCCGAGCGCGAGCGGTATGAGATGATGCGCCGCTACTACGCCATGCTGATCGAACGCCGCGAGAAGGACGCCGTGGGCAAAATGAAACAGTTCGCCACCTACTTCACGCACGGCGTGCGCGGAGGCGCGCCGCTTCGCGCCTCCATTCACCGGGCCCAGGACGCGGCTGCGATCCTCGATCTGGTGGATGACTTCTTTCAGGCGGAGACGGCGCTGGCCCCATGAAATGAAAAAAGTTCAGATCATCACCGATGGGTCGTGTCTGGGCAACCCCGGCGCCGGAGGGTGGGCCGCCATCCTGCGCTACAACGACCAGGCCAGGGAATTATGGGGATGGGAGCCCTACACCACCAACAACCGCATGGAACTGCGGGCCGCCATCGAAGCCCTGCGCGCCTTGCGCGAAGAGTGCGACGTGGAGATTGTCACCGACTCCGAATACCTGAAGAACGGCATTACCCACTGGATTCAGAACTGGAAACGCAATGGCTGGATGACGTCCGCCAGGAAGCCGGTGGTGAATCAGGACCTGTGGATAGACCTGGACGAGCAGGTGGGCCGCCACCGGGCCACCTGGACCTGGACCAAGGGCCATGCCTCTCACGCCGATAACAATCGCTGCGACGAATTGGCTGCGCGCGCGGCGCGCGAGCGGTCCGGCGGGTCCAGTTAGACCGGCCGCTCAATGCCCGGCGGCGGGCGGAACGTAATCCGGGGGAAGGGCCGCGCCCTCGCCGAAGAAGAAGGCCTCCATCTGCTGCAGAAGGAATTCTTGCGCCTGGCGCGTGCCGAGGTTGAGGCGGTACTCGTTCATGATCATCTTCATCCGCTCCACCCACATCTTCCAGGCGTCCTTGGAGACGTTTTCGTAGATCCTCTGACCGAGCGGATGCCCGTCGAACGGCACCTCGTCGAGTCCCTCCATCTCGCGCTGCAACTTCACGCAAAATACCTTGCGCTTGCCGGACGGCGTCGCGTTCTCCATGGCTTACAGGATAGCAGGCGGAGGCGCGACCCCAAAAACCCGGATGGCGTCCCAAGAGCGCCGTGCGGCGACGCAGCCCTTATGCTCAGGCGCGAGCTGGGGGAATCCCTGGAAATACATGCCGCATTATTGTCAACATAAAGAAATGCTTTAGTTTCAATTAGTTATACACAAATACTGTCACTCTCCGTGGGAGTGTGCTAATAATGCATAGTGGAACCCGGCGATGGTTGTGGCACGGGTTCGAGTCGTTGACCTAACTCTTCAAAATTCTCATTTCAGGAGGTTGTGGAACTATGAACATTCGTCCGCTCTATGACCGCATCGTGGTCAAACGGATTGAGCAGTCTGAGCAAATGCAAGGCGGCCTGTACATCCCGGATACGGCCAAAGAGAAGCCCCAGGAGGGCGAAGTGGTGGCCGTGGGAAAGGGCAAGCGCCTCGACGACGGAAAACTGGTCCCCCTGGACGTCAAAGTGGGCGACCGCATACTGTTCGGGAAGTATTCCGGCAGCGACATCAAGATATTGAGCGACGAGTTCCTGATTATGCGTGAAGACGAGGTTCTCGGGGTTCTGGAAGGCGCTGCCGAGGCAGCCAAGAAATAAAGGAGTCAAATAACGATGGCGAAACAGATTGTATATTCCGAGGCCTCTCGTCAGGCCATTCTACGCGGCGTCAACCAACTCGCCGAGGCGGTGAAGGTGACGCTCGGTCCCAAGGGACGCAACGTCGTACTGGAGAAGAAGTTCGGCGGGCCGACCATCACCAAGGACGGCGTCACGGTAGCGAAGGAAATCGAGCTGAAGGATCCGCTGGAGAACATGGGCGCGCAGATGGTGCGCGAAGTGGCGTCCAAGACCAGCGACGTGGCCGGAGACGGCACCACCACGGCCACCATTCTGGCGCAGTCGATCTTCCGCGAAGGCGTAAAAGCGGTCGCCGCGGGCGCCAACCCCATGGCTCTGAAGCGCGGCATCGAGAAGGCCGTGGAAGTGGCGACCGAGGAAGTGAAGAAGCTCTCCAAGCCGGTTTCCGGTGACATGATCGCGCAGGTGGGAACCATTTCCGCCAACAGCGATTCCACCATCGGCAACATCATCGCCGAAGCCATGAAGAAGGTCGGCAAGGACGGCGTGATCACCGTCGAGGAATCCAAGACCATGACCACCGAGCTGGTCACCGTGGACGGCATGCAGTTCGACCGCGGCTATCTTTCGCCTTACTTCGTGACGGACGCGGAGCGCATGGAAGCGGTGATGGATGAACCCTATATCCTGATCCACGAAAAGAAGATCGCCAACATGAAGGACCTGCTCCCACTGTTGGAGCAGATCGCCCGCTCCGGCAAGCCGTTGCTGATCGTCGCCGAGGAAGTGGAAGGCGAAGCTTTGGCCACGCTGGTGGTGAACAAGCTGCGCGGCACGCTGAACGCGTGCGCGGTGAAGGCACCGGGCTTCGGCGACCGCCGCAAGGCCATGCTGGAGGATATCGCCATTCTCACCGGCGGTAAGGCCATCATGGAAGAAACCGGCATCAAGCTGGAAGGCGTTCGGCTGGAGGACCTGGGCAAGGCCAAACGCGTCACGATCGACAAGGACAACACCACCATCGTGGATGGCGGCGGCTCGCAGAAGGCCATTGAAGGCCGTATCAAGCAGCTTCGCAGCCAGATCGAGGAGACCACTTCCGATTACGACCGCGAAAAGCTGCAGGAGCGGCTGGCGAAGCTGGCCGGCGGGGTGGCGGTGATCCGCGTGGGCGCGGCCACCGAGACCGAAATGAAGGAGAAGAAAGCCCGCGTGGAAGACGCCATGCACGCCACTCGCGCGGCGGTCGAGGAAGGCATCGTTCCGGGCGGCGGCGTGGCCCTGCTGCGCGCCGCGGTTGTTCTAAAGGGCGTGAAGATGACCGGAGACGAGCAGATCGGCATCGACATCGTCCGGCGCGCCTGCGAAGATCCGCTGCGGCAGATCGTGCTGAATTCCGGCACGGAAGGCGCGATCGTGGTGGAGAAGGTGCGCGAGAACAAGAACCCGAACTTCGGCTATAACGCGGACACCGACAAATACGAGGACCTGGTCGAGTCGGGCGTGATCGATCCCACCAAGGTAACCCGCACGGCCCTCCAGAACGCCTCTTCCATCGCTTCCCTGATGCTGACGACGGAAGCCATGGTGGCGGATATTCCGGAGAAGAAGGCCGCCGCTCCGATGCCTCACGGCGGCGGGGAGATGGATTACTAAGTAGTTCGTTTCGAGCGTTCGATACAGAAGCCGCGCTCCCGGAGATCCGGGGCGCGGCTTTTTTGTGAGCTATGCGCTCCAGCTTTGGGGGGAATATGCGAACGCCTGCTCCTGGGGAGGGGGCGGCGTCCAAGGGGTAACCGGGCGATCGGCGGGCTGAGGCCGCTGGCGGACGCCCTCCCAGGCTTCCGACAGGGTGGCCAGCAGACCAAGGACCTCGGCGAGCGGCGCGTCATCCTGCTGGATGTTGGCTTGGATGAGGCGGCGCTCGATGTAGTCGTAGAGCTGCGCCAAGCGAAAGGCGATTCCTTCGCCCCGTTCGTGATCCAGAGAGGCCGCCAATTCGATCACGATGGCGCTGGCCTTGGAGATAGCGCGCGATCGGGCGGCGATGTCGCCCGCCGCCAGTTGGCGGCGGGCGTTCCGCACTGCGTCCGCGGCTGCCTGGTACAGCAGCCGGACCAGTTCCACCGGGTCCGCCGAGAGCACCCGGGATTCCAGGTAAGCGTCGTTGGCGCTGCTGTACATATCGTCTCCCAGCCACCCTTATCGGCGGCCCGCCGCGATTCCGCCAGGCAGCCGGGCTATTTCTTCAGATCCTCTGCCAGGCGCAGAACGTATTCCGGGGGCACTTGCGAGACGACTTCGCGTGTCTGGCGGTTTACCACCTGGATCAACATGCGCCGCGTACGCTGGTCCCTTTGGAAGACCAACTCATCCTCCTGACCGAACATTTCCGTGGCGTTCAGCGCTTTGACGGCTCGCACAACCTCCCGATTCTCGGCAGAGCTGTCGGCGGGAGCCACCGGCGCCGCCGCAGGGAGTGCCGAGGTGCGGCTTACGGCAGTAACATCCATAACGGCTCCTCCGGCGCATCCGGATTCCTTCCGGACTGCCTCCGATGCTTCTTATCGGCGCCGCCGGCCAAAACCTGAACGTTCGCTCCAGCGCGCCGCGCAACTGTGCGCCGCCGCACCTTCCCGCTTGGGCCTCCATCCTTCGAAGCCGAAGAGAAACTTATAAGAGATTCTCACACATGGCAAAGACGGTTTCCGTGATTGGGATCGAACCCGACGATCTGCGCTGGGTTCGGACTCTAATTCAGTTGCTCAGGCACCCCGATCCCAGCATCCCGGAGCTGGCGCGGCAGGCCCTGACGTATCTGACCCGTAGCGCCGCCGAGCGGCCGCTGGGTCCCTCCCAGAGCGTCGATGGCGCGGCCGACCGCGAGCGCCTCGCCGGACCCCGGTAGAGCAGCCGGGGGCCGAAAGCCCAGGGGCCTGGGGCCTCGCGGAGGCGCTGCTTATGGCCGATCTTGACAGATAACAAGAAATGATCGTCTGTCCCATGCGGATCGGATTATCCTATTGCTAGCGGCCAGCGCCCAAGGAGGTTTCATGCAATCGCTCTCCAAAATCCTGTTCCCGGTGGACTTCTCGGAGCGCTCGGTGGGCGCGGCGCAATACGCCCGGACCCTGGCTGCCCATTTCGGTTCGGAGCTGGTCCTGCTGCATGCGCTGGCGCCGCCGCAATTCGAGTTGGGAGCGCTCGAAATCAGCGGCTCCATGCTGGTAGAGCTGTACCGCGGGCGCGCCGAGCAGGCGGCCGTGGAGTTGGACAAGTTCCTGGAGGCCGAGTTGGCGGGGTTGAACGTGCGGCGGGTCGTGCTCGAAGGTGAGCCCGCCGCACGAATCGTCTCCTTCGCCCACCAGGAGCGCGCCGACCTCATCATCATGCCGACCCACGGCTATGGGCGGTTCCGGCGTTTCATCCTCGGCTCGAACACCGCCAAGGTTTTGCACGACGCCGACTGCGCGGTCTGGACCGGGGTCCACATGGAGCAGGCTCCGGCGGCCGCCTCGGCGGCGTTCCGCGCCATTCTGTGCGGCGTGGATCTGGGGCCGCAAAGCTCGAAGACCCTGTTCTGGGCGGCCATGCTGGCCCGGGAATTCGGCGCCCGGCTGACCATGGTCCACGCCACCGGGCCCGCTCCGGACCGGGCCGCGGATTCCGGGGAGAACGGGCGCGCCAACGTCCGCGAAGCGGCGGAGCGGGAACTGCTGCGCCTCCAACGCTTCGTGAACGTGGAGGCCGATCTGATCATCGAGGCGGGCGAGGCGGCCACGGTGCTTTGCTCCGCGGCGCAACGTGTGCAGGCGGACGTGCTGGCGATCGGCCGCGGCTCCGCCGCGGGCGTGTTCGGCAGGCTGCGTACCAACGCCTACGCCATCATCCGCCAGTCCCCCTGTCCGGTGGTGAGCGTGTAGCGCATCCGGAAGGAACAGAATCCTTCCCTGGCGCAAGACCGAGTCGGCTGCGCCTCTGCCACACCGTGGGACAATACGGGAGAGATTCCTCCGATTATGGATGCGCTGACGATTCACCGCCTCCACTTCGCCTTCACGGTGACGTTTCATTACATCTTTCCCCAGTTGACCATGGGCCTGGCGCTGCTGATTTTGATCCTCAAGACCGTGGCCCTGCGGACCGGAGACGAGCACTATAACCGCGCGGCGCGCTTCTGGGCGAGGATCTTCGCCGTGAATTTCGCCATGGGAGTGGTCACCGGCATCCCCATGGAGTTTCAGTTCGGGACGAACTGGGCCCGTTTTTCCAAAGCCGCGGGCGGCGTCATCGGGCAGACGCTGGCGATGGAAGGAGTGTTTTCATTCTTCCTCGAATCCAGCTTCCTGGGCGTTTTTCTGTTCGGCGAAAAGCGGCTGGGGCCGAAGGCCCACTGGTTTTCGGCTTTCTTGGTTTTCGCCGGCTCCTGGCTCTCCGGCTTCTTCATCATCGCCACCGACGCCTGGATGCAGCACCCCGCGGGGTACGCCTTGGACGCCAACGGGCAGATCCTGCTCGCCAGCCTCTGGGGATTGCTGCTGAACCCCTGGGTGTACTGGCAGTATCTGCACAACATGATCGGTTCGGTGGTGACGGCCAGCTTCGTCATGGCGGCCGTGGGCGCTTTCTACCTGTTGTCGCGGAGGGACGAGGCCTATGGCCGGACCTTCGTGCGCCTGGGCGTCGTCGCGGGGACGATCTCCAGCCTGCTGATGGCGTTTCCCACGGGCGACGGGCAAGGCAGGAACATCGCGCTCCATCAACCTCCGACGCTCGCCGCCATGGAGGGATTGTTCCGGACCGAACAGGGCGCGCCGCTCGCCATCGTCGGACAGCCCGATATGGAGAAGCGCCGGCTCGACAATCCGCTCACCGTGCCCCACGCGCTCAGCTTCCTGACCTACCAGCGCTGGGAGGCCGAAGTGAAGGGGCTAGACGCGTTCCCGCCGGATGGCTGGCCGGACAACATCCCCTTGCTGTATTACAGCTATCACATCATGGTTGGGCTGGGGACCATTTTCATTGGCGTCATGGCGCTTGCGTCGCTCGGTCTGTGGCGCGGCCGCCTGTATGGCTCGCGCCCCATATTGTGGCTTGTCATGCTGATGGCGCCGTTTCCCTACATTGCAACCACCGCCGGGTGGCTTACCGCCGAGTTGGGACGCCAGCCTTGGCTGATTTACGGCCTCATGCGCACGCCGGCCGGCATCTCACCGCATGTCTCGGCCGGCAACGCGCTGTTCACGCTGATCGGCTTCATGGGCATGTACGCCGTCCTCGCCATTCTATTTCTGTTCCTGATTCGCCGGGAAATCGAGGCTGGTCCGGAGCACGGGAAGGAGGCGGCTGCCGGCGTCTGACGGCTCTCCTATGGAAACCATCTGGTTCTGCCTGGTCGCTGTCATGCTCGCCATATACGTGGTGTTGGACGGGTTCGATCTCGGCGCGGGGATCGTGCACCTGTTCGTGGCGCGCACCGCCGAGGAGCGCGGCGCGGTGCTCGGCTCCATCGGGCCCGTGTGGGACGGCAATGAGGTTTGGCTGCTGGCGGGAGGCGGAACCCTCTACTTCGCGTTCCCCGCTCTCTACGCCTCCAGCTTCAGCGGGTTCTACCTGCCGCTGATGATCGTGCTGTGGCTCCTGATTCTGCGCGGCATCGCCATCGAGTTCCGCGGCCACGTGGAAGGCCCGGTCTGGCAGCCGCTCTGGGACGCCACGTTCGCCGGCGCCAGCGCGCTGCTGGCCATATTCTTCGGCGCGGCGCTGGGCAACGTGGTGCGCGGCGTCCCGCTCGACAAATCCGGCGAGTTCTTCCTGCCCCTGTGGACCGACTTCACCGCCGGCAAGGACGCCGGCATCCTGGATTGGTACACCATCCTCGTGGCCGTGTGCGCCTTGCTGGCGCTGGCCGCGCATGGCGCGCTATGGGTCGCCCTGAAGACCGACGGCGCCATCGAACAACGCGCCCGCCGCGCCGCCGCGCGCCTCTGGTGGCCGCTCGCCGCGTTCGTAGTCGCAATCACGCTGGCAAGTTTTCGCATCCAGCCCCGCCTGATGGAGAGTTTCGCCGCGCGTCCATGGGGCTGGGTATTCCCTCTGCTGGCGGTGGCCGGCCTGGCCGGCATCCTCTTGTACAACACTGGCAGCCATGGCCTCGAAGCGTTCCTAGCCTCCTGCCTGTTCCTGGTGGGAATGCTGACCAGCGCCGCATTCGGGGTATATCCGGATGTACTCCCCTCCAGCCTCAACGCCGCGGATTCGCTGACCATCTATAACGCGGCCGCGCCCGGTTATGGCCTCCGCGTCGGGTTGATGTGGTTCATCCCCGGAATGTTGCTCGCGACGGGTTACTTCATCTATACCTACCGGAGTTTCGCGGGAAAGGTGAAGCCCGAAAGGCTGCCATGACCCGTAAGGCAGGTGGCCCAGAGGGCGCCCCGGCCCGCCCCACCGGAAAATGTGATGCTAGAATAGATCACATGAGGACGGCCTCGGTTCGAGATCTCCGGTACCGCTTCCCGGAAATCGAGAAGATGCTTCAGGCGGGCCAGGAGATCGCCATTACCAAGCGCAAACGCGTGATCGCGCGCTTGGCGCCGGAGCGGCCGGCCCCGCCTCCGCGGATGCCCGATTTCATGGCGCGGCTAAAGGATATCTACGGAGATAAGAAGCTGAAGGTGACCGGCGCGCAACGCATCCGAGAGGAACGGGACGAAGGGTATTGACCTGCTATGGACGCCAGTTTCCTCGTCTCCCTGTACGCCTCGGACGCGAATTCGGCGGCGGCCGCTGCGTATGCGGGCAACCTACCATTCCCCTTTCCGCTGCCGGAGTTCGGCAGGTTGGAGTTGACGAACGCGATTCATCTACGTGTCTTCCGCCGGGAGATCACCGCAGCGCAGGCTGAGGCAGCGCTTGCCGACGTAGCGTCGGACCTGGCGCAAGGCGTCCTTCGTTCCTTTCCTGTCTCCGCCGGTATGTATGAGACCGCTCAGCGGCTCGCCCACAAGCACACGGCCGCAATCGGCGCTCGCGCCCTGGACATTCTTCACGTGGCCGCGGCGCTGGAACTGGGAGCGGAACGGTTCTACACCTTCGACCGCCGGCAGGCGCGATTGGCCCGGGCGGAGGGTTTGGTAACGCCGGTTCGCATTCGTTAATTACGTAGCAGGGCAGGCCGGGAACCTGCCCCCCATACCGCGGGCTACTTCTGCACTTCCGCCTCGATGGCCTCCAGCTCCTTGCCGGCCTCGGCCCATTTGCCCTGGGACGCCAGGTCGCGGTAGCGGCGCAGATGCGCGCGGACGCTCTGGATGCGCGGATCGGGAACGGGCGCGGCGGGGCCGGATTGCGCGGGGGCGCCCTGCGGGCCTGCCGCGGCGGCCTGCTGAATCAATTGCCGCGCTCCGCCCGAAAGCTGCGCCAGCGCTTCGTCGTACGAGTCCGCATAGATCAGCCGGTTGCCCACCGCCAGCACGATCTTCTTCAACTGCGGCATGCTGCCCTCGGTGGACTGAATATAGATGGGGTCCACGTACAGAAACGTGTTGCCCACGGGGAGGACCAGGATCTGCCCCCGCAGCACGTGCGATCCCTGCTGGTTCCATAGGGTCAGGTCCTTGGAGATGTTCTGGTCCTGGTTGATGGACGCGGAAATGTTCATCGGGCCGGGGATCAACTGCTGCTTGGAGAGTTGCAGCACCACCAGCTCACCCAGATGCGGGCCGTCGCAGCGGGCCGCCATCAAGCCGATCAGGTTGTTCTTGTTCCGCGGCGTGAAGGGGATCAGCAGAAGGAACTCGGGCTTGTTTTCACCCGGCACGGTAGCCATGACGTACGTCGGGGTCACCGGGGTCGAACCGCTCTCCTGGCCGGATGCGTTGAGAGCCAGGTCCCACACGTCTTCCTTGTTGTAGAACGACTGCGGGTCGAGCATGTGATAAATGCGGTAGATTTCGGCCTGCACGCGGAACAGCGTTTCGGGATAGCGCGCGTGCGCCCGCAGATCCGGCGGCATCTCGGAGGCGGGGTGGAACAAGTCCGGGAAGAGGCGCTGATAGGCGTTGATGATGGGGTCGTCCGGCGCGAAGATGTACATGCGCGTCTCGCCGTCGTACGCGTCCACGGTCGCCTTGACCGCGTTGCGGATATAGTTCACGCTCCCGAGCTCGGGCACATCCACGGCGCGCGAGTAGGGATGCGCGTCGGAAGTGGTGTACCCGTCGATCATCCACACCAGCTGCCCGTCGCCGGTAATCACCAGGTAGGGGTCCGCGTCCCATTGGAGGAATCCTGCCAACTTCTGCACCCGGTCCCGCACCTTGCGGATAATCATCATCCGGCTGTTCGGCGTAAGGTAGTCCGTCAGCAGAATATTGGGCTCACCTTCGCTGATCGCCGCGGCGAACCGCATGGGGAAAGAAGAAATGGGAAATCCTCCCTTACCCGAATAGCGCGTGTGCTTGTTCTCTTCGCCGGAGGGATAATCGAATTCCTCCTGCGCGGTGTTGACGAAGACCGGTTCGTGGGTGACTTCGCCATAATAGATTTCCGGGCGGGTGAGCTTGAGGCTGTTGGTTTTCACTTCGGGAGGGGCGTCATCGATCAACAGCACGGGCAGGCCGTCCGAGGTCATCTTGCTGACTTCCGAGAGCACCAGCCCATAGCCGTGCGTGTAGATGAAAGCCGGGTTGATCCAGTTGGCGCGCGCATCGGGAAGCTGGCTGATATCGAGCTCGCGCGGCGCGAGCAAGACCTGGCGGTACTGGCCGTCGATCATATAGCGGTCCAAGTCGCTATCGTGAAACACGTAATAGGTTCGCAAGGCCTGCCGCTGGGTGACGGTGTCGTGGAAGGGGCGAAAGTCCCAGAGCCTCACGTTATCGAGCAGGGGTTTGTGTTCGTTCACGTCGATGGGGGCGTCCGGCTGGGCCTGAAACTCCACCTCGCGGATGCGCTGTTCCATTCCATACGCGCTGCGCGTCGCATGGATGTGGGTCTGGATGTAAGGCCGCTGCAGCGAGATTTCGTTGGGGCGCACGTAGAGCGCCGAGACGGCGCGCGGAGCGACGAAAGAGACCACGAGCGCGAGCGCCATGCTGGCGGCCAGAATCCAGCGCCGCATCCAGACCAGCGCGGCGGCGGCCAGGCAGGCCAGAATCACCAGCCACTGCAGCGGCAACCCCACGTTCCGATCCACGTAGTCTATGCCCACCAGAAACGATCCGTGCTCGTTGTAGACCATTTCATAGCGGCCCAGGAAAAACTGACAAGCCATGGCCAGCAGCAGCACTACCGCGGCGCCCCGAAGGAAGCGCGATTCCAGGCCGCCCTCCAGGCGGAAAATGGCGGGGCTGATCTCGGGCGCCTCGCGCAGATCCGGGAGGTTGTGGCGCAGTTGCCATGCGCGCGCGGTCAGCCAGTAAACCACGATCGCGCAGATCGCCAGCGCCAGCGCGTAACCGCGCAGCATGCCGTAAAAGGGCAGGTCGAAAAGATAAAAGGAGAGGGGCTTGCCGAAAACCGCGTCGTGCCAGGCCGTGGCGGCCGGGGGCAGGCCGCGCGAGCCGGCGAAGCGCACCACCGTCCAGGCATCGATGCAAGCGGAAGCAATGACGTAGCCGAACAGCAACAGCGCCAGCCCGACCAGGCGCGAATAGAGGCGGTGCTCGCCTAGCGCGGTTCCGGCGAATCTCAAGCCGCGGGCGTGCGCGATCCACAAGACCCCGAAAGCGAGCAACGTAGCCGCGGCCAACGGCGCCGTGCTGTAGGCGAGCAGGCTCAGCCACGTGCGGAACTGGCCGAGCTCCTTCCACCAGGCGATGTCAATGGCGTAGGAGGCTAGGGATCGCAATCCGAACAGCAGTAGAATCGCCGCAACTGCGATGGCGATGCGGGTTGCGGGCGAGCCGAACCCCCGCCGTCTGCTCCCGATCTGATGGATAGACATGCCCCAAGCGTAACACCATGGCGAAGGCGCGGCGAAAATCGCGCTAGACTTGGTTTGCCTCGGGTCGGCTCCTCCTGGTAAAATAAGCTGTCTCGTGGGTTCAGTCTAGCGCCGGGGTCGGTCATTGAAGAACCGCGTCCTCTTACTGTTTATCGCCGCCGCCTCCGTCATGGGAGAGCCGGCGCCGCTTCCGCCGGATGCCATTGTTGAGAATTACTGCGCCGCCACACGCGGCCAGGCGCAGTTGCTCCAAGGCGCCACCATGGACGTCGAGATCGACGCCTCCCTTCCTCAGTTGAAAAAGCGGGGCCGGCTGCGAGCTCTGCGGCGCATCACGGCGCTGGGCAGAATCACTTACGAAGCGCTCAAGTTCGATGGCGACGGGACGGTCAAGAACCAGGTGATCGCGCGCTACCTTTCCGCCGAATTGGAGGCGCAGAACGGCCAGTCGGCGGCTCTCGCGTTGACCCCGGCCAATTACAAGTTCAAGTACAAGGGCCGCGGCGCGCTCGGCGGGCGCGACGTCCACATCTTTGCGGTGACGCCCCGGAAGAAGCTGCCGGGGCTTTTCAAAGGCGAGGTTTGGATCGACGCCGCCACCTACCTGCGCGTCCAGGAATCCGGTTACCTGGTCAAGAACCCTTCCATTTTTCTGAAGCGCGTGAAATTCGTTCGCACCTACGAGATCAGGGATGGCATATCGGTTCCACGGCAGGTGCAGAGCGAGATCGAAACGCGGCTGGCGGGGAAAGCCGAGTTGACAGTCGATTACTCTAACTTCTCGACCGATACTCCGCTGCCGGACCCAGCCGGCGAGGACGACTTACAGTAGCGGCGGCGCCGAAGGAATCGATGAGGACGCTTTTTCTCAACCCGCCGTCATTCGAAGGCTTCGACGGGGGGGCCAGCTCGCGCTGGCCGGCCTCGCGCGAGATCGAATCCTACTGGTATCCCGTGTGGCTGTGCTATCCGGCCGGCATGCTGCCCGATAGCAAGGTGGTCGACGCGCCTCCGCACAAGATCTCCATCGAGCAAACCGTGGAGATGGCGCGCCAGTTTGAGCTTCTGGTGCTGTACACCTCTACTCCCGGCTTTCACGTGGACGTGAAAATGGCCGGGATGATGAAGGATTCCAACCCGAATCTGAAGGTGGCCTTCGTGGGGCCGCCGGTGACCACCGAGCCGGAAAAGACCTTGCTCGGGACCAAGGCCATCGATTTCGTGGTGCGGCGCGAGTTCGATCGCCAGATCGCCGATTACGCCCAGGGCAAGCCGCTGGAAGAACTGCCAAGCGTGAGTTTCCGCAAGAACGGCGGCGTGGTACACAACGCGGAAGGGCCGGCTATCGAAGATCTGGACGCCCTGCCGTGGGTGACCAAAGTCTATAAGCGCGATCTGGATATCACGCGTTACAACGTACCCTTCCTGCTGAATCCGTACATCGCCTTCTACACCTCGCGCGGCTGTCCGGCGCTGTGTACCTTCTGCCTGTGGCCGCAGACCCATTCGGGGCACCGCTGGCGGCTGCGCTCCACCGACGACGTGGCGGCCGAGTGCCGCTACGCGCTGGAGCAGTTTCCCCAGATCAAAGAAATCTTCTTCGACGACGATACTTTCAACTACCGCAAGGAGCGCACCATCGAGCTGTGCAAGAAGCTCCAGCCGCTCCACTTCACCTGGTCGTGCACTTCGCGCGTCACCACCGATTACCCCACGCTGAAGGCCATGAAGGAGGCGGGCTGCCGCCTGCTGATTGTGGGCTATGAATCGGGCGATCCGCAGATTCTGAAGAACATCAAGAAGGGCGCCACGGTGGAGATGGCGCAGCGCTTCACGGAGAATTGCAAGAAGCTGGGCCTGCTGGTCCACGGCGATTACATCATCGGGCTGCCCGGCGAGACCGGCCAAAGCATCCGCAAGACGATCGATTTCGCCAAGCGCATGGACACGGACACGATTCAGGTTTCCATCGCGCATCCTTATCCGGGAACGGAATTCTACGAGTACGCCAGGAAGAACAACCTCATTACCATCGATTCCATGACGGACGACACGGGGCACCAGCTTCCCAACGTGGTCTATCCCGGCCTGGACCGCGGCCAGCTTGTGGATTGGGTGGAGCGGTTCTATGGCGAATACTTCTTCCGCCCGCGCGTGATCTGGCGCATCGTCAGGAAAGCGATCTTCCACAACGACGAGCGGCGGCGCCTTTACAAAGAGGCCCGGGAGTACATGGCTCTGCGGTCGAAGCGCAAGCGGTTCGTGGCCGACCAAAGGGCGGCGAAGCCGGCGCCGGCGCCATCCACCGCCGGAGACTGACCGCCGCATGACGCACGAAGCCGCGCGGCTGCGAGCGAAAACCTGGCTGGGCGCCGTGGTGGTCGTGATCAGCGGCGTTCTCGGCAATTTCTTCATGAAGCGCGGCATGCCCGCGGAATTGGCCTTCCCGCTCGGCTACATCGCGGTTCTCTTCCGTCCCTACGTGGCTCTGGGCGTGGCGTTGCTCATGCTGTGGCTGCTCTCGCGCATGGCGCTGTTGAGCTGGGCCGACTTGAGCTACGTCGTACCGGTGACCTCCGTGGGATACGTGCTGGTAGCGCTGGCCGGGCGCGTGTGGCTCGACGAGCAGATCAGCCCGCAGCGCTGGGCCGGCATCGGATTGATTGTGGCGGGCGTGAGTCTGGTGGGTTGGGGAAGCGCGCCGCAAACCGCGCTCCGCCATGCGGGCGAGCGGCGGGAGCCGGCAGAGCGGCAGGTGGAGCGATGAGGTGGCTGTTCATCGGCATCATCGTATCGGCCACCACGGCCGGCGAGGTGATGCAGGCCTATGGCATGCGGCGGCACGGCGAGATCCGCGACTTTCGTCCCGGGGCCATCGGCCGCGCCATGGCGGCGCTGGCGCGCAATCGCTTCGTGATCGGGTCCGTGCTGGCGATGGCGGTTTCCTTCTTCGCGTATCTGGCTTTGCTGACCGTGGCCGAGCTGAGCTTCGCGGTTCCGGCCACGGCGATTACCTACGTACTGGAGACGGCGCTCGCCAAGTACGTTCTGAAGGAGCGCGTCACTTGGCTGCGGTGGGCCGGCGCAGGGCTGGTCATCTGCGGCGTGGCGCTGGTCTCGCTGTGATCTGGCTGGCCGTTCCCGCGCTGGCAGCCGCAGCCTACTACGCGCTGGCCATCGTCGCCGCGTTGCGCTGGGGCAGGGGCAGTTGGTGGGGCAGGCGGCTCCGCCTGCCCCTGGCGGGCCATGCCGGGCCGCTTACCCCGCTCTCCATCCTCAAGCCTGTGCATGGCCGCGACCCCCATTTCTACGAAGCCATCCGCTCGCACGCCGCCCAAGACTACCCGGATTTCGAAATCCTGTTCGGCGTCAGCGACCCGCGCGACCCGGCGCTGGAAGATATTGCCCGCCTCCAGCGCGAATTCCCGTTGCGGAACATCGAGGCCGTAGTCGTCTCGACGCAGGCGGCGAACGCCAAGGTGGGCGTGCTGGCCGAGCTGGCCCGGCGCGCGCGCCACCCGTGGCTGCTGGTGAACGATAGCGACATCCGAGTGGAAACCGGCTATCTGCGCGCCGTAGCCGCGCCGCTCGCCGATCCCGCGGTCGGCCTGGTGACCTGCCTCTATCGGGGCCGCGCCGAATCCTGGCCGGCGCGCATGGAGGCTCTGGGCATCGCTACCGAATTCGCTCCCAGCGTGATGGTGGCGCGCCTCCTGGGCCAGGCGGAGTTTGCGCTAGGCTCCACCATGGCGCTACGCGCAGACGCGCTGCGCGCAGCCGGCGGCTTCGAGGCGCTCGCGGATTACCTGGCCGACGACTACCAGCTCGGCAAGCGCATCGCACAGACCGGGCGCCGCATCGAGTTCGCTCCGGTGGTGGTGGAAACGGACCTCGGCGCGGCGTCGCTGGCCGAGACCTGGCGGCATCAAGTGCGCTGGTCGCGCACCATCCGTGTTTCGCGCCCCGGCGGCTACTACGGCTGCGTCGTGACCCACGCGACGTTCTGGGCCATCGTGGCGTTCGCCGCCGGCCAATGGTGGATCGGAGCGGCGGCGCTGGTCGTGCGTATGACCGCCGGGGCGCTGGGCGGCATCGTGCTCCAGGACCGATACGTGCCCGGGGCCTTGTGGCTGGTTCCTTTCCGCGACCTGTTCGGGTTCGCGGTGTGGCTAGGCGGGGCCTTCGGTGACACGATCTACTGGCGCGGGCGCAAGTTGAAACTGCTGGCCGGCGGCAGGATCGCTACGTGCGCTGAGTAGCCACGCCCAAGTGTAACCAGCGCTGTGCGGGTGGTCGCGGCGCGCAATTCCGGGCGCCTATCCCGCCGTGGAGGACCGCGGCACCTCATTTTCCGACAATCCCTTCCGTGGCACGACTCTTTCCGAGTGGGCGACAATTCGACGGCAGCGGCCCTCTAAGGGCGAGGGTGTTTTACAACCCAACCTGCAGAAGCGAAGCCATCGGTTGTTGCGCGCCGTTGGGAAGTTCTGGCTGATGAGCCACGTCCGAGCCGAGTAGTGCCCTAGGCGATGTGCTAAAAGAAAAGCTGAAATTCTTGCGGTACAAACACGCCATCAAGACTCGCGCGAGGTAGAGCATGGACCAGATTACGGTCAAGGGTATTTCGTTAAGGGGGCTGAGACAACTGATCGAAAGTGGGATTTTCGCGGTTCCCGAGTTGCAGCGCGAATTTGTGTGGAACGCTCGAAAGGCCTGCGACCTGATCGACAGCATCTATCGGAACTATCCCATCGGAACCATCCTCGTTTGGAAAACAGATCGACGTAACGAAAACCAGCTCAGAAAGCGATATCAGATCCTTCCGCATTTCAATCCTTCAAATCGCAACATCTTCTTCCTGATCGATGGGCAGCAACGCCTGTCTGTCCTCTGGCACCTGCTCCGCGGGGAGGCCGCCTCTGTGGTGAACGCGGAGGGAAAGAGTGTCAACTTCAAGAACATCTACTTCAATGCCTATACGCTGGATGGCGACCATCCTTTCGTGTACCGAGAGCGGGTTATAGGCGACCTAAGCACGCAGTTAGTTCCGGCGGTCGATCTTCTGTCAAGTGGATGGCGGAGACGTCTCCGCGGTCATGGAGTCCGCGCCCTGAAGCGGATCGAGCAGTGCCGCAGACGGATTCTCAACTATCAAGCAATCTTGGTGTTTTGCGAGACCAATGATCGGACCCAGGTGCGCGAAACATTTGTCCGCATCAACTCCCTCGGCATGCGGATCGGCACAGCGGATACGGCTTTCGCGCGCGCCTCCAAATTTGACATGCGAGGCCTAGTCAGAGATGTACAGACGCGTCTCAAGCACGGATTTGACAGGGTGCAGCGCACTACAATTCTGCAAACGTTTGCGTCGGCTCTCGGCGCCACTGACTTGGGCGCACGTGCAATCGATTCGATGATCAAGAACTTGGAGGGGGATAGCAGCGAACGTGTTCGATTTGATCGCGCGTTCCCGGCGCTGAGGGAAGCGTTTGCGCTCGCTGCGGACCATCTGGTATATGAACTTGGGATTCCGAGCTTCGAGTTCCTTCCTTCAGAGCCAATGCTGATGATTCTTGCCCTATTCTTCTTTTACAACGGTAACGTGAGACCCTCTCGCGCCGCCAAACAACGACTCCAGCAATGGTTCTGGGCGACCGCTGTAGGAGCGCGTTATACAGGCAGAGGATACCGGCCAAACTTGCGCGCCGATGCTAAATTCATGAAGAGACTGGCGGACAATCCGAAGGCGCATGCATCGCTTAAAGTCAGGCTGCGTATTCAATCACTCTGTGACACCGAGTATGGGCGATCTGGTCCCATTAGCAATGCCTTCTTCTGCCTGTTGCGGCTCAAGCGACCGCGCTACTTGGAGGACGGCACCTTGATTCCGCTTGGGCAGACATCGAGTCGGAGGAACAGCAGCGACAAGCACCACATTTTCCCCCGCGCCCTGCTGATCAAGAACGGAATCGCCCCTGAGCGGTTTAACAGCATTGTCAATATCTGCTACCTTGTTGCACGTGACAACAGGAAAATTGGGCAGCGAGCACCCCGAAACTATTTCGAGGATGTGCCGCAGAGCAGACGGGCGCGGGACCTGGCGTTAAGGAGCCATCTCATACCGTCAAGAGGTGGACGGGGCATATGGGACCGCAGCACCAAACGGGGGTTCAAAGATCTCTTAGTCAAGCGTGCTTGGGTATTGGCTCGCGCCTTCGAGCGTCAGGCAGGGATGAGGCTCTTCGAGCGCGGTGGAGCAATCTGACATTTGACCGATGCTCCGGCCGACAGTTGGGCAGAAGCGTTATCGGAGATCGTCTAGTAGCCTACCGCGACAATGACACAACAGTTCGCAGCGGGAAAAAACAAGCCTAGCCATCAGCCACCGAATCGGGTTCGGAGTTGACGGCGGACCTCGTCCCAAGCGATCGTTTGAACAGCGCCCGAGTCGAGATCTCGAACGCGGAGCGCGATCTCGCCTCTCCAAGTCTCTTCGGCGTCTTCATCGACCTCCGTGTCCAGGCTGTCGATGAGAGAGCCGGCAAGCGCCGCCCTTGCTGCCGGGGGCAGCTTCAAGGCGTGCGTCAACACTTCCGCTGCGTCCTCGGGCATGTCCCCATTCTACCGAAATATTGAACTGCGACCCGGCGGTACGATTTCCGCGCGCCATGAATAGCGCCCACGCCGGAGCGCGCGCCATCGGTCACGCTGGAGGATCGCGGGAGATATGCTTCCAAAGCGCCGGTGCAATCAACGCCGTCGCGGCGGTCCAACCTCATCGGAACGGACCTGCGGCGGTAATATGCTTTTCAAGATTTCCCAATATTCCCGCGGGTGAGGGGTAGGCGGCGTGTCACTCTCAATCTCCGCCGCTTCATCTGCCGCGAGGTGGCAGTTCTTATATTTCCTGCCGCTGCCACACCGACATGGGGCGTTCCTGCCTAACTTCATCTCAGTCATGGCGACTCCATCGTCAGTGTATCACTTTCCAAGGACCCCTACTCTTCGTTCACGATCTCCCGCAACCGCCGCCGAGCGACTGGACGAGATCGATTCAGTCCGTTGCGGAGGGAATCACAAAGTCGAGGCCGGCAGCTTCAGCGAACGCGTGGAAATCCCGGCCCCGCGTAATGAGCGGAATGCGGCGATCGATACAGCTCTGGGCGATCAAGGCGTCCCCCAGGCGCGCCTTGCGGCGCTTGGCCAGCGCCTGCGCTCGCAGCGCGCCTGCCCGTTCCCAATAGCCGGAGCGAATTTCGATGCGAGGCACTTCCGAGAGGGTTTGCGCAACGCCGGGAGGGAGCTTCGGGTCGCTCAACAATTCGGTGAGCACTACGGGCGCCATCAACGCCTGCCGGTCTTCCAGCGCCCTATCAAGGAGTTGCGCGTCTTCTCCACGGTCTCCTTGCAAGTAGGCGATCCAGGTGCTCGTGTCGGCCGCGATCATCGGTCGGCCTTCAGCTCGGCCGACGTGCGGGAGAAGCGAACCTTCCCCCGGAGCTGGCGCAGACGCGCGTAGGCCTGCGATGCGGCCACCAGTTGCAGGCCGGTGCGGACGGTCTGGGTGATACCGGCGGCGCTGGCCCGTTGCGCCTTTGCGAGGAGGTCCAGCGGCACTTCGACGGTGATCTTGCGGGCTGGCTCCATGACGCCACTTTACCATATTTAGTACCAGCATTGAATATGGCCTTCGCGCGCCCAGAACCGCAACTGCTTGCTGGCGGTGGGCCCCCACCCCATAGCCGCGCCCGCCCACGCGGATAGCGGTCAGCCGTTAACGGCCCGTATAATGGATTCAATCATGCACCAGAAACTCAATCAGAGGGTTGTGGACCGCGATCCACGCGAAACCGCGGAATGGGTGGAAGCGCTGGACCAGGTGATCGACGAGGCGGGACCCGACCGGGCAGCCTATATCCTAGAGCGCCTGGGGGAACGCGCATTGGCGTCGGGGGCGGAGCTGCCGGCCCACCTCAACACGCCGTATATCAATACCATTCGGCCCGAGGATGAGGTCCCGTATCCCGGGGACCGCGCCATGGAGCGCCGCATCAAGAGCTTGATTCGCTGGAACGCCATGGCCATGGTGGTGCGGCAGAACAAGCACGACCCCGGAATCGGCGGCCACATTTCCACGTACGCCTCGCTGGCGACGCTGCTGGAGGTAGCCTTCAACCACTCGTTCCGCGCGGCCTACGACGACCAGCCGGGCGACTTGGTCTACTTTCAAGGGCACGCCTCGCCGGGCGTGTACGCGCGCGCGTTTCTGGAAGGACGGCTCTCGGAGAAGCACCTGGAGAACTTTCGGCACGAGCTGCGGGAGGAACCCGGCCTTTCTTCCTATCCTCACCCCTGGCTGATGCCCGATTTCTGGCGTTTTCCCACCGTGTCCATGGGCCTGGGACCCATCAACGCCATCTACCAAGCGCGGTTCATGCGCTACCTGGAGCACCGGAACATCATTCCGCGAACGCCGCGGAAGGTCTGGGCGTTTCTGGGCGACGGCGAGATGGACGAGCCCGAATCCATGGGATCGCTGACGCTGGCCTGCCGCGAGAAGCTCGATAACCTCATCTTCGTCGTCAACTGCAACCTCCAGAGGCTGGACGGCCCGGTGCGCGGCAACGGCAAGGTGATTCAGGAGCTGGAAGCGGCTTTCCGCGGCGCCGGGTGGAACGTCCTCAAGGTCATCTGGGGCGCGGATTGGGACGCTCTGCTGGCGCGCGATGCCACCGGACTGCTCGAAAAGCGGATGGGGGAAGTGGTAGACGGCGAGATGCAGACCTACGTCACCAAGGACGGGGCCTACATCCGCAAGAACTTTTTCGGGAAGTACCCCGAGTTGCTCGAGCTGGTGGGCCGCCTGAGCGACGACGATCTGTACCGGCTGCGGCGCGGGGGGCACGATCCCCGCAAGGTTTATTGCGCGTACAAGGCAGCGGTGGAAACCGAGGGCCGTCCTACCGTGATTCTGGCCCAGACCATCAAGGGATACGGACTCGGAGAGGCGGGCGAAGGCCGGAATATCACGCACCAGCAAAAGAAGCTGAACGAGGATGAGCTGGCGCACTTCCGCACGCGCTTCGAGATTCCCATTCCCGAGGAAGCCGCCCGCAACGCCGCGTTTTACCGGCCTCCGCAGAACAGCCCGGAGATGGCGTACCTGCACGAGCGCCGCCGCCAGTTGGGCGGCTACATGCCCACCCGCACGGTCCAGGCCAGCGCCATCGAAGCTCCGCCGCTGGAATACCTGAAGGAGTCGCTGGAGGGATCCAATGGGCGGGAGGTCTCCAGTACGATGGCCTTCGTCCGCGTGCTGACCATGCTCATGAAGCACCCGGAGATCGGTCGGCGCGTGGTCCCCATCATTCCCGACGAGGCCCGCACGTTTGGCATGGAATCGTTGTTTCGGCAATTCGGCATTTACGCCAGCCAGGGGCAGCTCTACCGGCCGCACGACGCGGAAATGTTCCTGTACTACAAGGAATCCACGGACGGGCAAATTCTGGAGGAGGGCATCACGGAAGCCGGCTCCATGGCGTCGTTCACCGCGGCGGGCCTGGCCTACACCAACTATGGCGTGGAGATGATTCCGTTCTTCATCTACTATTCCATGTTCGGATTTCAGCGCATCGGCGACCTGATCTGGGCGTTCGCTGACGCGCGGGGGAAGGGTTTCCTGTGCGGCGGCACGGCCGGGCGCACGACGCTGGCCGGCGAAGGCTTGCAGCACCAGGACGGGCATAGCCTGGTGTTGGCCAGCACGTCGCCGACCTGCGCGGCCTACGACCCCGCGTACGCCTACGAAATCGCGGTCATCGTGCAGGACGGCATCCGCCGCATGTACCAGCGGCAGGAAGACCGGTTCTACTATCTGACGCTCTACAACGAGAACTACCCCATGCCTCCCATGCCCGAGGGGCTCGACCCCGAGGGAATCCTCAAGGGGATTTATCGCTACCGGGCCGGGGAAGGGAAGGCCGTGGCGCAGCTTTTCGGCAGCGGTCCCATCCTGAACGAGGCCCTGCGCGCGCAGACCATCCTGGCGGAGCGATATGGCGTGGCCGCGGACGTATGGAGCGTCACCAGCTACAACGAATTGCGGCGCGAGGCGCTGGGAGTGGAACGGTGGAACCGCCTGCACCCCGATCAGCCGGCGCGCGCGCCCTACATTGTGGACGCGCTCCAAGGCGCCGAAGGACCGATCATGGCGGCGACGGACTACATGAAGGTGGTGGCCGATCAAGTGGCGCCGTGGCTGCCCGGCCGCTTGACTACGCTCGGCACCGACGGGTTCGGCCGCAGCGACAACCGCGAATACCTGCGCCGGCATTTCGAGATCAACGCCGAATCCATCGCCGCCGCGGCGCTCTCGCGGCTGGCGCGCGCCGGCCAGTTCAAGGCGTCCCAGGCGAGAGCCGCTTTCGCCGAGTTGGGCGTCGACGCCGAAAAGCTGGACCCCGCGCGGGCGTAGCTTTCTTATGGACATCGGACGACGCGTGGCCGTGGCGGGGATGGCCGTCAGCGGCTCGCTCGCCGTGATCAAGATCGTCGCCGGCTTGGCCGGTCATTCCACGGCCGTCGTGGCGGACGGCCTGGAATCGGCGGGCGACGTTTTCTCTTCCGGCTTCGTGTTCCTGGGCCTGACTCTGGCCGCCAAGCCCGCCGATAAGGACCATCCGTACGGGCACGGGCGCGTCGAGATCCTGGCGGGCCTGCTGATTGGGCTGTCCCTCGCGGCAGTCGGCGCGCTCATCTCCTACAGTTCGTTCGAGCGCTTGGGCCGGCCGCGCCCTCCGCTGGCTGCGTACGTCATCTGGCCGCTGATTCTCTCCATGTTCGCGAAGACCACGCTGGCGGGCTTCAAGTTCCGGTACGGTCGCAAGCTCGGGAGCGCCGCCTTGGCCGCCGACGCCTGGCACGACGCCATGGATACGCTCTCGGCCGCGGTCGCGCTGGTGGCCGTTGGCCTGGCGCTGGCGAACCCGGCGCGTTTCCTGGACGCCGATGCTTACGGCGGCTTCCTCGTCGGACTGATCGTGGTATTCGCCGGCGTGCGCGTGGCGCACGACACCGCGATGCAGTTGATGGACACGATGCCCAACGACGAGCTTATGCTCCAGATCCGCACGGTCGCCTCCGGCGTGGCCGGGGTGCGCGGCGTGGAGAAGTGTTTTGCGCGCAAAACCGGCATGCGCTATCACGTGGACCTTCACATGGAGGTGGATCCCGATATGACGGTGCGGCAATCGCACGAGATCGCGCACCAGGTCCGCCTGCGCATTGTGGAAACCTTCGACTGGGTGGCCGACGTGCTGGTGCACGTGGAGCCGGCGCGGTAGGTTGTGGCGCAGACCCTCAGTCTGCGCCACGCGGTTACTCGCTGATTTCGATCTCCGGGCCTTCTTCTTTCGCGGCTTCTTCCGCGCGGGCGATGGTGTTGCGGGCTAGTTCCAGGAAGGGCGCGCCTGCGCCGGCGGCTTCGCCGAGCGCCACCGGGGCGCCGGTGTCGCCGCCGATGCGAACCGCCGGGTCCAGCGGCAACTCGGCTAGAAAATGCACCTGCATCTCCTGCGCGGTGCGGCGGCCGCCGCCGTAACTGAATACGTCGATGCGCTCGTGGCAGTGGGGGCAGAGCATGTAGCTCATGTTCTCTACGATACCCAGAATGGGCACGCGCACCTGGTGGAACATGTGGACGGCTTTGCGCGCGTCTTCCAGCGAGACATCCGAGGGGGTGGTCACCACGATGGCGCCGGTGATAGGCGCGGTCTGGATGAGCGAAAGCTGTACGTCGCCGGTGCCGGGCGGCAGGTCGATGATCAGATAATCCAGATCGCCCCACTCCACGCCGCGGAGAAACTGTTGAATGACGCTATGCAGCATGGGGCCGCGCCAGATGAGCGGCTTGTCGCCGGGGTTCAGGAAACCCATGGACATCAGCTTGACGCCGTGCTTCTCGAGCGGCTGGATGTGCCCGCCATAGGACATGGGCGTTTGGTTGATCCCCATCATGAGGGGCACGTTGGGACCGTAAACGTCGGCGTCCAGGAGTCCCGTCCGGTGGCCCATCGCGGCTAAGGCCACAGCCAGGTTCACGGACACGGTAGTCTTGCCCACGCCGCCTTTGCCCGATCCGATCGCCACCAGGTTCTTCACGCCCGCGATCGGCGTCTTGGGCATCGTGTCGGGCTGATTAGGGGTCATGGAATCCATCGTAACAGGCTGGCGATGGCCGCCCGTTGCCCTCCTTTACTTTCAACCTTTCGCAATGCTAGGCTAAGTGTCTGATAATGCGTACAGTTGACTTGATTCAACGGAAGCGCGATGGGGAAGAGCTCGCGCCAGACGAAATTGAATTTCTGGTGGAGGGCTATACCAGCGGCGACATCCCGGACTATCAGATGTCGGCGTTCCTGATGGCCGTCTATTTCTCGGGCATGTCCGACCGCGAAGTGAGCCGCCTCACCGAATGCATGCTGCGGTCCGGTGACGCCGTGGACCTTTCGGCGATCGAGGGCGTGAAGGTGGACAAGCACTCCACCGGCGGAGTGGGCGATAAGACCAGCCTCGTGGTAGCTCCCCTGGCGGCCGCCGCGGGAGTGGTGGTGCCGATGATGTCGGGCCGCGGGCTCGGCCACACCGGGGGGACGCTGGATAAGCTCGATTCCATTCCCGGTTTCCGCACCGACCTTTCGCCCGACGAGTTTCAGAGTCAGCTTGCCGAACTCGGCCTGTGTTTCATCGGGCAGAGCGAACAGCTTGCTCCCGCCGACGCGAAGCTGTACGCTCTGCGCGACGTTACGGCGACCATCGAATCGGTTCCTCTGATAGCGTCTTCCATCATGTCCAAGAAGCTGGCGGAGGGCGTAGACGCGTTGGTGCTCGACGTGAAGGTGGGGAGCGGCGCCTTCATGAAGAAGCAGGTGGACGCGCGCCGTCTGGCGCAGACCATGGTGGGCATCGGCCGCCGCATGGATAAAAAGGTCCAGGCCTTGATCACCGACATGAGCCAGCCGCTGGGCTACGCCGTGGGCAACGCCCTGGAGGTGATGGAAGCCTCCCAGACGCTGCAAAACGCCGGGCCGACCGATCTTACCAAGCTCTGCATCGAGCTGGCCGCGCGCATGATCTTCCTCGGCAAGAAGGCCGCCTCGCTGGAAGAGGCGCGGCGCACAGCCGAGGAAAAGCTGGTGGATGGCTCCGGCTACAAGAAGCTCAAGCAGGTCGTGAAGGCGCAGGGCGGCAACGCGCAAGCGCTCGACAAGTTCGAGTTGCTGCCCAACGCCACGGGCGTGAAGGAAGTCGCGTCTCCCCGCGGCGGGTACGTGAGTTCCATCGCCGCCGAGGATATCGGCATCGCCTCGAACATGATCGGCGCCGGCCGCAACAAGAAGGACGACGCGATCGACCCCGCGGTGGGTATCATCCTGGAGGTCAAGACCGGCGAGAAAGTGGAAGCGGGCTCGGTGCTGTGCCGCCTCTATTACACCAAGGAAGACGACGTGGAAGAGGCCGCCGGGATCGTCGAGGACGCGTTCCGCATCGCCGCGCAGAAACCCGACGACCGCGAACTGATCCTGGAAGTCGTGGGGTAAGATGGGCCGCTTCACCGGCTTTCTGGGCCTGGCCGTGATCCTGGCCGCCGCCTGGGCTTTCTCCACTCACCGGCGCGCCGTCAAGTTAAAGCTGCTGGCGTGGGGCCTGGGTTTGCAGTTCGCGTTCGCGCTGTTGGTTCTGAAGACCGATTTCGGCAAGGTCTTCCAGGCGATTGGGGCGGGCGTGAACGCCATGCTGAACTATTGCGAGGCGGGCACGAGCTTCCTGTTCGGAACGGAGTTGGGCACGAAGGGCGGACCCTACGGCGTGATCTTCGCCTTTCAGGTGCTGCCCATCATCATCTTCATCGCCTCGTTTTTCTCCATCCTGTACTACCTGGGCGTCATGCAGTGGGTCGTGCGCGCCATGGCGGTGGGCATGCAGAAGGTCATGGGCGTGAGCGGCGCCGAATCGTTGAACGTCGCGGCCAGCATCTTCATGGGCCAGACGGAAGCGCCCCTCACCATCAAGCCGTTTCTGGCGGGCCTGACGGAATCCGAGTTGTTCGTCGTCATGACCGCCGGGATGGCGCACGTCTCCGGCTCCGTGATGGCCGCGTACGTGAAGGTGGCGCACGTCGATATCACGCACCTGTTGACCGCCGTGATCATGACGGCCCCGGCCACCATCATGCTGGCCAAGATCTTCATTCCCGAGACCGGGAAGCCGGTCACCGCCGGCCGGGTCGAAATCAAAGTGGAGAAAACCGCGGTCAATGTGATCGACGCCGCGGCCCAGGGGGCGGGCGACGGACTGCACCTGGCGTTGAACGTGGCCGGCATGCTGATCGCATTTCTGGCCCTCATCGCCATGTTCAACGGCATCCTCGGGTGGGTGCACACGCTGCCTTGGATGGGCTGGCTGCCGCCTTCGTTGCAGCAGATCTTCGGCATTCTTTTCTCGCCGGTGGCATGGCTCCTGGGCGTGCCCTGGAAGGACGCCTCCACGATCGGCAACCTGCTGGGAACGCGTCTGGTGACCAACGAGTTCGTGGCGTTCATCGCGCTGGGGCCGATGAAGGGAACGCTCGATCCGCGGTCATTCATCATCGCCACCTACGCGCTGTGCGGGTTTGCGAATTTCAGTTCCATCGCCATCCAGATTGGCGGTATCGGCGCATTGGCTCCCAGCCGGAAGTCGGACCTGGCGCGGCTCGGCCTGCGCGCGGTGGCCGCCGGATCGATGGCCAATTTCATGTCGGCGTGCATCGCCGGAATGTTGTTGTGATCGAGCAAGCCAAAGCCTATATCGAGAGTCGGGCCGCCTGGCCGCCTTCCATCGCGGTGGTGCTGGGCAGCGGGCTGGGCGCGTTCGCCGAGGAGCTTTCCGGACGCGTCGAGATTCCCTATTCCGAAATTCCCGGCTGGCCCGGTTCCACGGCCGTGGGCCACCCGGGCAAGCTGGTTCTGGGCAAGCTCGGCGATCTCGGAGTGGCGGTAATGGCTGGCCGCGCGCATTTGTACGAGGGCTACTCGCCGGCCCAGGCGACCTATGGGGTGCGCGTGCTCGGGCGCCTGGGCGTGCGCTCGATCGTACTCACCAACGCCGCGGGCGGCATCAACCTGGCGCTCAAGCGCGGCGGCCTGGTGTTGATCTCCGACCATATCAACCTGCAAGGATCGAATCCGCTAGCCGGCCCGAACGACGACCGCTTCGGGCCGCGTTTTCCCGACATGTCCGAAGCCTATTCGCGGCGGTTCCGCGAAGCGGCCCGGCGCGTCGCGGCCGAACAGGGCATCCCTGTCAGCGAGGGCGTGTACGCCGCCATGCTCGGCCCCAGTTACGAGACGCCGGCGGAGATCCGCTTTCTGCGGACCATCGGCGCCGATGTGGTGGGCATGTCCACCGTGCCGGAAGCGATCGTCGCCAACCACATGGGCATGCAAGTCCTCGGCGTCTCCTGCGTCACCAACATGGCCGCGGGAGTGCTGCCGCAAAAGATTAACCACGAGGAAGTACTCGAAACCGGCGCCATGGTGCGGGACACGCTGGTAAAGTTCCTCAAGGCGCTGCTGCCGCGGCTGGCGGAGATGGCGGGATGAGGGGCAGGCCCACGGACCGCAGCCAAGGTCTCACCGCGGAGGCGCGGAGAAGCGGAGAACACGCGGAGAAGAATGAGGGTTGGTCTAGCTGTGGGTTGCGGGTCCATGCTACTGGCGGAGTTCGGGCAGCCGAGGGGGCCGAGATTCGTAGGGCTGGCGCCTTGTGGAGTGGGTGCGTGGGGGAGGGATTGACAGGCCACTCAAAACGATGGCCTGTCCCGCCTTGGAATGGCGGTGCTGTACTACTTAGGGGTCGGGCATGATTGATCCGCTTGTTACGGCGGCGCTGGCGGTACGCGAGAACGCCCGCGCGCCGTTTTCGAAGTTCAAGGTGGGAGCGGCCATCGAAGACGCCGCGGGCCGCATTTACAAGGGCTGCAACGTGGAGAACGCCACTTATGGGCTGACCGTCTGCGCGGAGCGCGTGGCCGTCTTCACGGCGATCTCCGAGGGAGCGCGCGCGTTTCGCCGGGTGGCCATCGCCGCCGATACGGAGGCGCTCACGCCGCCGTGCGGGGCCTGCCGCCAGATCCTGTGGGAGTTCTGCGGCGATATCGAGATCGTCCTCGTCAACCTGCGCGGCGCAACCGAGACCTATCGTTTGAAAGACCTGTTTCCGAAGCCGTTCGATGTCTCGTATCTGTAGCTTCTTTCTTTTCGCGATGGCGCTGGCGGCCGAGCCGGCCGACTGGATCTGGAGCGGCCGCTACGTCATCACCGAAGACGCGGGACATCGCGTCATCGCCAACGGCGCCGTGGCCATACGCGGCGATCGCATCGTGGGCGTCGGAACGAAGTCTCAAATCGACGCCCGCTTCCAGGCCAAGCAGCGATTGGACCGGCCGGACGCCATTCTCGCGCCGGGCCTCATCGACACCCACACGCACGCCGCCATGTCGCTGTTCCGCGGCATCGCCGACGACAAGAATTTGCAGGACTGGCTGAACAATTTCATCTTCCCGGCCGAAGCCAAGAACGTCAACGCGGAGTTCGTGCGCTGGGGCGCGCGCTTGGGTTGCCTGGAGATGCTGCTCGGCGGAACCACCACCTTCACCGACATGTACTACTTCGAGGACGTGGTGGCCGAGGCGGCTAAGGAAGCCGGCATGCGCGGCGTGCTGGGCGAGACCATCATCGGCTTCCCGGCCCCTGACGCCAGGACGCCCGCTGACGCGCTGCGGTTCACCGAGAAATACTTGCAGCGCTTTCACAACGATTCGCTGATCGTCCCCGCGGTGGCCCCGCACGCGCTCTATACCAACTCCGAGGAAACCCTCAAGGCCGCATGCGCTCTCGCCAACAAGTACGGCGCGCCGCTCGTGATCCACCTCTCCGAAACCAAAAAGGAGAACGACGACGAACAGGCCAAGCGTCACCGCAGCCCCACCCAGACGCTCGACACGTTGGGCGTCCTCGGTGGGCGCACCGTGGCCGCGCACTGCGTGTGGATGAGCGACGCCGATTTGCGCATCCTGAAACTGCGCAACGTGGGCGTGGCCCACTGTCCTTCGAGCAACATGAAACTGGCGAGCGGCGTGGCCCCGGTGGTGAAGATGCTGGCCATGGGAATCAACGTGGGCCTTGGCCCCGACGGCCCGGCCGGCAGCAACAACGATTTCAACATGTTCGAGGAGATGGACCTGGCCGCCAAGTTGCAGAAGGTGACGACGCTCAACCCTCAAGCGCTGCCTGCGGCCACCGCGCTCGAAATGGCGACTGTCCGCGGGGCCCGCGTCCTCGGCCTGGAAAAGGAAATCGGCTCGCTCGAAACCGGGAAGCGCGCCGATCTCATCACCGTGCGTCTGGACCGGCCCAACGCTCAGCCGCTCTACGACGCCATCTCGCAAATGGTCTACGCTCTCAAAGCCAGCGACGTGCGAGACGTAATGGTGAACGGCCGACCGGTGGTGCGCGACGCGAAGATCCTGACGCTAGACGAGAACCAGATTCTGCAGAAGGCGGCTGAGTATGGGTTGCGGGTGGCGGCGTCGTTGAAGCGGTAGCGGCGGGCTTCGGAGCTAACCCCAGATACGCAGGAGCTCCCGGCTTCCCGTGAGCCAAAGCTCGGTGTATCCCGCCATCTTTTCCCGAATGGTCTTGTTGGTGGCGTAGTCCTGCAAACGAGTTTCGAACTCGGCGGCGCTGGCAGCCTCGTATTCAAAGACGACGCGATTGAAGTCGCCGGTGATGTCCGTCAGGACGCGGCTTCCCGGCAGTTTCATTTCCTTGGCCGCCTCGGACAACTGCGCGGCAAGCTTGCTCGCTTGACCCGGTTTGGCGATAAAGCAATTCCGGACGATGATCATGAACCCCTCCTCTGAACGTGGTTCACTTATTCTGCCCTGCAGGCCGCACCCGAGTCAACTTCTCCTACGGACGGGCCATAGGCTATCAAGTCCAATCCACCGCCGGCAAGATGGAATGAGAAAGCCGGTCTCCAGCGGGACGCGTTAAGCTCTCAATACGCACTCGAAGTGCAAAAGGAGACCGGCAATGAAGAAGTTTAGCATTCGTTCCAAGAGTCCGAGGGCCGCAAATAAGGCTCCAAGAGCAACTATCGGAATGGACCTGGGGGACAAGA
>JBEKHV010000031.1:0-42767 GCA_050012095.1 Bryobacteraceae bacterium
AACGTGACCGGCGCCGGCGGCAACGTGCAGGCGACCGTACGCGACGACTCCGGCGCGCTGGTGGGGACCACCAAGACGCTGCACCTGAACGCCTACGGCCACCAGGCCTTCATGTTGACGGACCATTTCGCGGCGACCGGCCAGAAGCGCGGCACAATCGAGTTCACGCCTCCGGCGGGAGGCCAGATCGCGCCGCTCGCCTTCCGCGCCAGCACGGCGGGCATACTGAGCACGATACCCTCGATGATCCAGCCCAGCGCCACTCCCGACACGATGACCACGATGGGCGCCATGGCTCATTTGGCCACGGCGGGCGGATGGCAGACCGCCGTGGTGCTGGTCAACCTCGGAGTCACGGCCGCCCAAGCGCGCCTGAGCTTCTTCGACGACAGCGGCGCTTCCCTTTCGTTGCCCCTTTGTTTTCCGCAGACGCCCTCAGCCAGTTCGGTGACGGCCGCGGAGTTGCAGCAGCGCATCGCTCCGGGCGCGGCTTTGGTCGTCCAAACCTGCGCCACGGGCGAGATCGCCATCGGAAGCTGGGCGCAGTTGCAGTCCGACGGAAGCGTCACCGGATTCGCGCGCTTTAATTGGACGGCAGGAACCGGGGTGCAGGAGGCCGTGGTTCCTCTGGAGTCGCGGAATCCATCTTCATTCGTGCTGTGGTACGACAACGCCGGTGGTTTCGGGACCGGCATGGCCCTGGCCAACGTGACCGGCTCCGGCGGCAACGTGCTCGTGACCGTGCGCGCCGACTCCGGCGCGGTGGTCGGGACCGAAACGCTCCCGCTATCCGCTTACGGCCACACGGCCTTCATGCTGACAGACCATTGTGCGGCGACGGGACAGGGGCGCGGCACGGTGGAGTTCCAGACACCGGCGGGAGGGCAGATAGCGGCGCTGGCGTTTCGGGCCAGCACGGCGGGAATCCTCAGCACGATCCCGGCCACGGTCAAATAAGGCGCCGCACGGTCCGCGAAGCGATCCGCCGCGCCAGCTAGGAATGCCGTCTCGCCGCATATCGCCGGACCGAAGCCGACTTATCTTATGGGGACCTACCCCGAGAAGGGCAGCTTGCGGACCCGCAGGCGGCTCTTTCGAAAGACGGCGACGCAGCCGGCCAACAGTTCCGGCTCCAGCGCTGGCAGAACGGGAAGCAGCATGTCGATGTAGTCGCGCGCGACCAGCAGGTTCGGTTCCCAGAAGAGGATGAACGATGGGCGCTCCGCCTCCTGAGCGGCGAGAATCGCGCTGAAATCGGAGTCCGCCGAGACCACGATGCGGTCCTCGTCGAGGGCCCTTGCCAGGATCTCCTCGTCTATAGAGGCGCGCATTCCGTACGCTCAGACGTGGACCGCGTCATATCCCGCCGCCAGGAGAAGGTCGGCCAGGCGAGACGGAAGCGCATTGCCGATCAGAAACTTCAAGCTGAATACGGAAGGGGCAATTCCCGCTCCATGGCCGAAGCTGCGGCGAAGCGCAAGCACTCGCGAATATCTTCCGCCTGGAGATCGGGGTACTCGGAGAGAATCTCACGTTCCGTCAGCCCGCCCGCCAGTAGCCGCAGCACCGTGGCTACGGGGATTCGCAGGTGACGCACACACGGGACTCCGCCCATCTGTGCAGGATCGACCGTGATACTCACGAAATTCCTCATTGGCGCCCCTTGGATCATTGTCACAACTCCCGCCACTTCCGGCAAACACAGCCGCCCGCCTGGGAGCCGGGAGGGAAAGACCTCGGCGGTCTGGCCGGCCAAACGGGCTATGGATGGCGGAGCACGATGAGGGAGCGGGCAGAGTTCTTACCGGAGCGTCACGGTGCGTCCGGTGCGCACGGCCTCGCGCGCGGCCTCTAAGATCTCGGTCACGACGACGTTGTTCTCCAGCGACGAAAGGCCGCTGGGCTTCAACTGGCCCCGCACCACGGCGATCAAATAGGAAAGCGCATCGCGCTCTTCCGGCGGCCGCGGAGAAAGCGCCGGGGTTTCTTCCGCCGGCCGCCCCGGCAGGCGCACGCGCAGACTGTCGCCGCCGGTGGCGATGGCGTATCCGGTCTGGCCGTAGACCTCGAAATCCTTGCGGTTAAACGGCCAGTTCCACGAAGCCTGAATGATGCCCTGGGCCTTGGGGTATTCCACCAGAATGGTGGCTTCGTCGTCGACCGGCGCGTAAATGGCCAGCTTTTCGGTCTGGGCGATAGCGGTGACCTTGAGCGGGCGCTGGTTGTCCATGAGCCAGGTCATCAGGTTGGCGCCGTAACATCCGAAGTCGTAGAGCGCGCCGGCGCCGTTCTTCGCCGGGTCGATCAACCACGCGAAAAACTCCGGCGGGGTGTGGATCTCCTGAGGTCCCTGGTGCCCATCCATCGCCACCATTTTGCGAATCTCGCCCGCGGCCTTCCGTTCGTGAACCAGATTCCATATCTCGGCATGGCTCGGGTACCACGTCGTCTCGTAATTGACGATCACCGGAATCTGGTACCGGCTGGCCGCCGCCTGGATGGCATTCGCCTGCTTCATGTCCACTGCCAGCGGTTTCTCCATCATCACCGGAATGCGGCGCGGCGCGACCGCTTCCACAATCCCGGCGTGGGAGTACGTATCGCTGAAGATCGAAACTGCGCCGGGCTTCACCGCGTCGAGCATCCTGGCCAGATCGGTGAACAACACGCTATCGGCGAGCTGATTGGCCTTACCGTACTTGGCGAGCAACGCGGCGTCGGGGTCGTAAACGCCCACGATGCGGACGTCGCCCGTCCGCCGCACGGCGCCGGTAAGGAAGGCCGCAACATGACCGTGATTCAGGCCCGCGATGGCCAGGCGCACGGGCGCTTGCGCTTGGGCCTGCGCCACAACCGCGGCCGCGAGGGTCGCGAAGAGGAAGGATCGCATGATGGTTCACATCATAACAGACCGGGGAGCCGCGCTTGATGCGTGTGGCCACGTGGACTATTGCTGCGCGTTTATGGCGCGGCGGCTCTCGAATCGGGGCGCTTCCATACACTTCCGCTCGCGAGGTTTCGACTTCCGTCAGCCGGGAAACGGCTATCTATGGGATTCTGAAGTATCCGATCATAATCTATCCGCTCCCAGGGGAAGGAACCGCCGTTTGAAGACAGCAGCGACAAGACTGTTGTTACCCCGTCGCCGCGCCGCTTCGCGGAGTCCGGCGGGATGGGCGCGCGCGTCTTTGCTCCTGACGTGCTTCCACTTCCCGCTGTCGGCCCAGACGCCGCCGCCCACGCCGGTACAGACGTCGATTACGGTGGTCGAGACGATCTCCACCGAGACGCCGGCCGACGTTTCCAGCCTGGACGCCGCCCAGTTACAACAAACGCCCGGGGTCGATCTGGACGACCGCCTGCGCAGCGTTCCCGGCTTCAGCCTCTTCCGCCGCTCGTCGAGCGTGGTGGCGAACCCCACCACGCAGGGGGTTTCGCTGCGCGGCCTGGGATCCTCCGGCGCCAGCCGCGCGCTGGTGCTGTGGGACGGCATTCCGGTGAACGATCCGTTCGGCGGCTGGGTCTACTGGACGCGCTTCATTCCCGAGGAGATGGCGCGCGTGGAGATTGCGGGCGGCGCGCCCACCAGCGTCTTTGGCGACCGCGCCATGAGCGGCGTCATCGGCCTCTTCACCCGGCCGCCCGAGCCTCTGCATCTGTCCGCCGCCTTCGAGGCCGGCAACCGCGACTCGCGCGACGCCTCGCTCGGCTTTTCGCAGGTCTGGCGGGGCCTGGCTGTTTCGGGCGACGCGCGCGCGTACAGCACCGGCGGCTATTACATCGTGCCCAGTTCCATTCGCGGTCCGGTGGACCAACCGGCCTCCGTGCGATTTGTGGCCGGCAACGTCCATATCGACCAGCGCACTTCGTTCGGCGATTTCTTCCTGGCCGCCGACGCGCTCGCCGAAGACCGCCGCAACGGCACAACCCTGACGCACAACTCCACGGGCCTGGGTACGGCGTCCCTGCGCTACGAGCGGCAGTTCGCGCGCGATTCCATTTCGCTCCTGGGCTACCATTCGCGCGAGGGCTTTCACAGCAGTTTTTCCTCGATCGGCGCCGGCCGCGGAACCGAGCGCCTCACCTATCTGCAAACCGTCCCCTCGCAGGGTTCCGGCGGCGCCGCGGTTTGGCAGCGCCACCAGCAGCGGTGGAACCTGACGGCCGGCGGCGACGTGGACCGCGTCTCGGGCGCGAGCACGGACCACCTGGTTCCCACCGGTCTCCGGGTGGGCGGCGGATCGCAATTGCAGCACGGTCTTTTCACGCAGGCCGACGCCACGTTAGGCGCCTTTCGTTTGTTCGGCGGGTTACGCCATAGCTTTACCGGCCAGGGTGGCAAGTTCCTCAGCCCCAGCGCGGGCGCGTCGTTTGCGCAAAAGCGCCTGCGCCTTCGCGCTTCCGTTTACCGGGCTTTCCGGGCGCCCACGCTCAACGAACTCTACCGCGAGTTCCGCGTGGGCAACACCGATACGCTCGCCAATCCGAATCTGCGGCCGGAGACCTTGTCCGGCGCCGAAGCGGGCGCGGACTGGGTGGGCGAAGCCTCCACATTCCGGGTCACCGCCTACCGCAATTCGCTCGATAATCTGATCGCCAACGTGACTCTCTCCAGCGCGGCGAACTCCATCGTCCGCCAGCGCCAGAACGCCGCCGCTGCCGTCAGCCGGGGCGTCGAGGCCGAATTCGAGCGAAGGTTCCGCGACTGGAGGGCCGATTTCCAATACCTGTTCGCGGATTCGCGCTATGCAACCGGATACCGCATCGCGCAGATTCCGAAACACCAAGGCTCCGCTCAGGCGGTCTACCAGCACGGCGGCGCGATGGCCTCGCTCGGGGTACGCAGCTACGCCTACCAGTTCGACGACGACCTGAACCAGTTCCGCCTGCCCGGCTACGCCGTCGTGGAACTCGCCGCCCGCCGACATCTGGCCGCTTCGCTCTCCGCCGAGGCCGCGATCGACAACGCGCTGAACCACGATTTCTATATCGCCTTCACCCCCACTCCGAACATCGGCCAACCTCGCCTCTGGCGCATCGGCCTGCGCTGGGAGGGGAAACTCTAGCGTTCCGCCGCGTCAGCCGGCGAGACGCGCCGATGTCCCAAATCTGATACAGTATCAATGTGCAGCCGATCATCCTCCATCCGAAGGTGCGGGAGGCGATACGCCGGTTTCCGAAAGACGCGCGCATGCGCCTGGGGAGAGGGCTTTTTCGCCTGCAGATGGGAGAACAGCTTGGAATGCCCAACTCCCGGCCAATGCCAGGAGTCGCTGCTGGAGTCTGGGAACTCCGCGTGAAGGGGGAGGACGGCAGTTATCGCGCGTTTTACTACACCGCCTCATCGCGAGGTGTTCTCGTTTTTCACGCCTTCGTCAAGAAGACTCAGCGGACGCCTCCATTGGAAATCGAGTTGGCCAGAAAACGCTTTAGGGAGCTTCTCGATGCATAAACTCAAACCGATCGTTGCAAGAACGCCAGAAGAGTTGGCTGCCGCCCTGGGACTCTCCAGCGCCGCCGCTAAGGAATGGCAGGTTCAGTATGTCCTGCTTGGGCGCCTGAAGGAGATCGCGCGAGGGCTGAAGATCACTCATGCGGAGATCGCGAAGCGTGCGGGCACTTCACGAACCAGGGTGACTGCGATCCTGAACGACGATCTCCAGCATGTATCGAGCGATCTGCTGATCCGCATTCTCGCCTCTCTGGGTTATCGCGTGAAAATCTCGGTGGTCAGATCCGATACTGCGGCGTAGGTTGCCCGCTTGGCGCAGGCGGCCCGACCGCGAAGCCATTCACGCCGGCGCCGACCCGCTGCGGCTGGTCGGAGGCGGCGTCAACGCGCGCATGACGCCAGACCGGAGCGGCGGAAGATCGTCTACGACGGTGTTCCACACCGTTTCAACATCCACCCTGTCGTAGCTATGCCGGAGCCGGTTGCCGATGCCGCCGACATTGGGCCACGGCAAGCCGGGACAAAGCCGTTCCGCACCTTGCCGAGCCGCGTCGCCGCCTCGCTGGTCAGCAGAAGCTTGCGCTCGACCGCGGCAATCGTTTTCCGGTCCTCCCGGGATGCCTCGAAATCCATGCCGCGAACGAATTGAGCGATCGCGTCGATGGCGTCGAGGTTATCTCGAAGGGAAAGCGCCGGCTCCCTAAAAGGCAAGAACGGCCTCGCGGGAGGCTTTAGCGGCAACCGGCTCCTTGAGCCCTTTCGCCGGCGAAAGATCGACGTGGGCACCCAGCAGGTCCGCGAGGCGGTTCTCAATGGCGACCATGTCCAAGAGCGACAGACGCCGCCCGGGAGCGAACTCGGCGATGACATCCACCTCCGACGATTCGCGGACAGCCGTCCCCCGCGCGTAAGAGCCGTGCAGGAACAGATGCTCGACGCCGGCGGCTTTCAGATCGCCCTCGTGCTCTCGCAGTATGGTCACGATTGTGGACTTGTCCATGGCGCGATCCTATTCTATTGTCCCGCATCTCGGCGGTTCTTGGCATTCCACCTGCTTCGCGCGCGACTATCAGTTTGGAGTTTTGGTGTTCTCGCCCTGGCGTAGTGCCATCAACCGCGCGGTCATCTCTTTCGCAATCTTGCCGGCCGCAGAGTTACCGTCTATTGCGGTCACCTTCCCCGTGTCCAGCACGACCGAAGTCCTAGCGTCGGTAATGGCATACGTGAACGTGTACGTGAAAAGAGGGCGGTCGATGGTGATCGACAAATCAGCGACCCTAGGATCTTTGACCAACACCAGTCCGAGCGTTTTGTATCCAGCCTGCTTGACGAACTCGCGTTCAAGCGTCTCCGGCGTGAAAAATGACGTCCGGGTATGAATGATCGCTGTCTTGGCGGTACGCAGAAGTTGCTTGGGGTCGGCGTTCGCCACTGCCCTAGAGGATGGCGATTGCTGGTTACTCGGCAGTTGAAGCGCGGAGCCATCACCGAGCGCCATGTTTAGACTGCCATCGCGCAGTCCGATCACTGATTCGACTGGGACTGCGAAGGCGGCTCCTTGGGCATTGCCTCGGATTATGATCCCCACAAGGTTGCCTTTCGCATCAACGAGCGGTCCCCCGCTTGCGCCAGGCGCAACCGGTGCAGTGAACTGAAGTACTCTATAGCCTTGGCCCGCGCCGGGAATCTCATCCGCCATTCGGAGCGCAGCGAAAATGCCCTGGGTAGCGCTCCAGGCCAAACCGTTGGAGTTTGTGACAGCATAGGCAACCTCGCCCGGCTTTGTGCTTTGCCCAGCCCCAATGGCGAGCGAAGGCAGATCTGACGCACCAATCTTAACCGCAGCTACGTCCCTGCGCTCATCTACACCCAGCAGCACCGCACGATCAAAGATTTCGCCGCTCTTCAGCCGGACCTGAACTTCTCTCGCGCTCTTCAAAGCGTGGTAGGACGTCAGAAGGATGCCATCGGAACGCACTACTACAGCAGTGCTGATCGAGGTCAACCTGCCGGCGCCTTCGCCAGAGAGAACAATCGCCGTCGCCTCACTAACGTGGGCGAGCAAGTCTGGTGAGTTGGGTGAAGCTGGGTTCTGCGCACGCAGTAACGGCGCAAATAGGAGAACAACTCCGATTATCCGAAATCTCATGATGAACGACATTCTACTACCAGGCACGATGTTAGAGCGCAGCCTTGATTGCGCGGATGCCCAGCCCCGGAATCCTGTCTTTCCAACGCCGCCGGGGGCCACGGCATCCAAATGGAGCCCAGATGGATTCCGAATCGATGCGTTCATCGCACCGCTCTACTCATACCTCAGTACCTCCGCCGGCGTGATGCGCGTCGCGTTTCTCGCGGGGTAGATGGTCGCCAGGAAACTTACTAGAATGGCGGCGGCGGCTATCCAGATGGCGTCCACCGCCCGGGCGTCAAAGGGGACGTAACTCATCGAGTACACCGTTTCGTCCAGCGGGATCCAGTGGTACGTGCCGGCGAAGTAACATAGCGCATAGCCTACCGCCAGACCGATCGCGCTGCCGGCCACGCCGATCAGCACGCCTTGTAGCATGAAGATGCGGCGGATCTGGGACTGCTTCGCGCCCATCGACATGAGCACCGCGATGTCACGGTACTTTTCCATCACCATCATGACCAGCGTGATCAGTATGTTGAGCGCGGCCACCAGCTCGATCAGGCCGATGGTGACGATGGTGCCGATGCGCTCCGTGCGCAGCGCGCTCAGCAGCGGCCTGTTCCGCTCCATCCACGTCGTGGTCACGTAGCGCGGACCAGCCGCCTTCTCCACGGCCTGGGCGATTTCCGGGGCGCGGTCCAGATTGTCCACCCGCAGCTCGAGCTGGTTGACGACGTCTTCGAGAGAGAACGCCTTCTGCAACGCGGGCAGCGACACGTAGGCCCAGTTATCGTCGATGTCGTAAAAGCCGGTATCGAAGAGGCCGCACACGCGAAAGCGGCGGGGCGAGGGATGCGGGCCCAAGGGGGTCAACTCCAGCACCATCACATCCACGTTGGAATCGACCGTCATGCCGGAGTCTTCCGATAGGCGCGCTCCCAGGATTATTCCCGGCGGGGAAGCCGCAGGGTCGCGCAGGCAGGCGACCGAGCCGGATTTGAGGCGGCGGAGTACGTTGCTGATAGCCAACTCCTGGCCCGCTTCGACCCCCTTCAGATACACGCCCTTGGCTTCCAGGGCGCCCGCTACCGTTACCGGCTCGTAGAGAGCCGGCGACACGGCCGTGACGTGCGGGACATGGCGGAGGCGCGCGGCCATGGCGCGCCAGTTCTCGATGCCGGAGCCGGGCTGTCTTTCGAGCACGTTGATGTGCGCCATGGCGCCGAGCAGGTTCCTTTGCAGCGTGCTCCGGAAACCGTTGGTGACGGCCACCGCGATCACCAGCGCCATCACGCCGGCCGCCACGCCGGCCACCGAGATGGCGGTGATGACGGAAATCACCGCTTCCTTGCGGCGCGCCCGCAGGTAGCGCCCGGCGACGAACAGCTCGAAGCGCGAGATCACTGCCCGTCCAGTTCTCTCAGCCGGTCCGCCAGGCCGATGGGGCCTTCCGGCCGCAGCAGCGGGAACAGGATGACGTCGCGAATGGAGCTGGCGCCGGTGAGGATCATGGCCAGGCGGTCGATGCCGATCCCTTCCCCGGCCGTGGGGGGCATGCCGTAGGCCAGCGCCCGCACGTAGTCCTCATCCATCTGGTGCGCCTCCTCGTCGCCGCGCTCGCGCATGGCGAGCTGCATCTCGAATCGGCGGCGCTGTTCCTGCGGATCGTTCAGCTCGGTGTAGGCGTTGCCGATCTCCATGCCCGCGGCGTAGATCTCAAAGCGCTCCACGAAGGCCGGATCTTCGGGCTTGTTCTTGGAAAGCGGCGAGGTTTCCACGGGGTAGTCGTAAATAATGGTCGGCTGAATGAGCTTCTCCTCCACGGTGCGCTCGAAAATGTCCGTCAGCGCCTCGCCGGGCGTCGGCCTGCCGGAGTGGCGGCCGAGCCATTGCGGGTCGGCTACGTCGTCGAGGGTGGGCCGGTCTTCGCCTTCCCAGAAATGCGCCACGGCTTCGCGCATGCTGTAGCGCTCCAGCCGGCCGAAATCGAGTTTCCGGCCCTCGTATTCCACATCGGTGGAACCGGTTGCGTCCAGCGCGGTCTGCTTCAGCAGCTCGGCGGAGAAATCCATCAGCGTGCGGTAATCGGCGTAGGCCTGATAGAACTCCAGCATGGTGAACTCGGGGTTGTGGTGCGTGGAAAGGCCCTCGTTGCGGAAGTTCCGGTTGATTTCGTAGACGCGCTCCAGGCCGCCCACCACCAGGCGCTTCAGGTATAGCTCCGGCGCGATGCGGAGGTAGAGATCGATATCGAGCGTGTTGTGGTGCGTCACGAAGGGGCGCGCCGCGGCGCCGCCATAGAGCGGCTGCATCATAGGCGTTTCCACTTCCACGAAGCCGCGCGCCTCCAGTTGCCGCCGCAAGGAGGAGACGATCTTCGCGCGCGTGACGAACGCTTTGCGGACCTCGGGGTTGGCGATGAGGTCCAGGTACCGCTGCCGGTAGCGCGTTTCCACGTCTTCCAGGCCGTGCCACTTCTCGGGCATGGAGAGCAGCGTCTTGGAGAGGAATTCCAGTTTCTCGACGTGCACGCTCAGCTCGCCCGTGCGCGTGCGGAATACGTAGCCCTCCACGCCCACGATATCGCCGATGTCGAGCGCCTTGAACATGGTGAAATCGCGCTCACCCACGGCGTCCTTCTTGACGTAAATCTGGAGGCGCTCGCCGTTCTGCTGCAAGTGCGCGAAGCCGGCTTTGCCCATCAGGCGCAGAGTCATGACGCGGCCGGCAACGCGGACGCGCATATCGGGCGTTAGCTCCTCGGCGCTCTTGCCGCCGAAGCCGGCCAAGATCTCAGGTATCGTGTGCGTGAAATCGTAGCGTTGGCCGTAGGCCCGGTATCCGAGCGCCTCGATTTCGCGGATGCGCTCCAGGCGCTGCTTCAAAAGCTCATCTTCCAGCGACAAACGGGTTTCCTCCCGGGGAAATCAGCTATTATAGACCTTCCCTTGCGACGATCCATCTCTATTATCATTCCCGCCTTCAACGAAGAGAAACGCCTGCCGGGCACGCTGCGCAAAGTGCGCGAGTACCTGGACCGCGGGGCGTGGGAATTCACCGAGATTGTGGTGGTGGACGACGGCTCGCGGGACTGCACGGCGCAAACCGCCCGCGACGCCGGCGCGCGCGTTCTCGAAAACCCCGGCAACCGCGGAAAGGGCTACTCCGTGCGGCGCGGAATGCTGGAGGCGAAAGGCGAATGGGCGCTGTTCACGGACGCCGATCTGTCTTCGCCCATCGAGGAACTCGAAACGCTGTGGACGGCGGTGGGGCGCGCCGGCGTCCCGGCGGCCATTGGCTCGCGGGCGCTCGACAGGTCCCTGGTCGGCGTGCATCAGCCCGCCCTCCGCGAAAGCATGGGACGGGTCTTCAACGTGGCGATGCGGCTCGTCACCGGCCTTCGGTTCCGCGACACGCAATGCGGCTTCAAATTGTTCGAGACCCGGGCCGCCCGCGAGATCTTCTCCCGCCAGCGGCTGGATGGGTTCGGCTTCGACGTGGAAGTTTTGTTCATCGCCCGCCGCCTGGGCTACGCCGCTCTGGAGGTTCCCGTCCGCTGGGACAACGCCCCCGGCACCACCGTGAGCCTGTGGTGCGGCGTGATGGCGTTTCTGGACCCTCTGCGGGTCCGCTGGAACAACCTGCTGGGCCGCTATCGGTAGCGGGGCGGGCCATTCCAGGCTGCCGGGGCGCCGCGGGCGTGCAACATAAAAGTGAAGAACTCCGGAGCGCTCCGAATCAAAGCTCGTGAGAGCGAAAGACACTAGCCCATGGCGTGAGCCATGGGAAGCCGTACAATACACGGAGCCCCGGTACGGGGCGGAAGACCTCAGCGCCGCTATCTTTCAGTCGCACACCCGTGCGTCTACGCCTTCACAATCACTTCCCGCAGCCGGTCTCTAGCCAGGAAGAACTTCACCGAAGAGAAGCCGCCGAACAGCTTTTCCAAGCCGCGGTTGTTGAATAACTGCGGCGGACGATGCGTGCCGTACGGTGCCATCTGAATCACTTTCACGTCCTGGATGCGAAAGGTGTACATGGGAACCGCGTCGAGCTTGTCGTCGGAGTGAAAGAACGCCAGCAGGTAGCTGTTCGGCCGCGCGATCTTGCGCAGGCGCTCCACCACGGCGGCCAGCAGAGCCGGCGCCAGGTATTCCAGAACGTCCCAGACCAGCACGCCATCGAACTGCGCCTCCGGGTAGTCCAGCGTCTGCCGCAGGAAGTAGTCGATGCGGCCGGGATTGGATTGATCCGCCACGTTGTCGGCTCCGAACATCTCGTTCATGAGTTGCACGAAATCCTCGGAATACAGCCGATGGCCCAGGTTGGTGATAAAGCTGACGTTCTGCTGCGTGGCCCCGCCCAAGTCGAGAATCGTGAGCCCGGTCTCATCCCGAATGTAGGTGAAAAACTCTTCGAGGCCCCGGCTGGGACGCGTCACCATGGAATCCATCCCGCCCGGCTTGCGTGAAGGAAAGGACGAGGCCCCCGCGGCGCTGGCCTGGGAAGCCCCGCCGGCCGGCGGAGAACCGCGGCCGCCGAAAATGCCTCGCAGCGGTTCCGGAAGCCACATCAGAACTGCCCAGTTCCCGCGCCTAGCGCCTGTCGGGGATGGCGACCGGAGCCGCGGAGACCGGAACGGCGGCGGGCAGCGCCGGCTGTACCGGCGGTTTCGGTGCCGGCCTGACCGGCTCGGGCTTCACGATATCGATGCTGCCCTTAAAATACGCGCCGTCCTCGATGATGATGCGCGCCGTCTTGATATCGCCGACGAGTCTGGCTTCCTTCTTGATCTCGATCTTGTCGGTGGCTTCCACGTTGCCCTGGACCGACCCCAGGGCCACCACCTCGCGCACCTTGATGGCGGCTTTGACGGAGCCGTTAGGCCCGATGGTGAGCTTGTGTTCGAGCGCCTCCACGGTACCCTCCACCTCGCCATCCACGAACAGGTCTTCCTTGCTGAAGATCTGACCTACGATCTTGACGGCCTTCCCAATGCTAGCGGAGCCGCCGCGGTTCTCCGGCTCGAATCTGCCGGTAGGCATGCTGGACACGGGCTTAGTCTCCTTTATCGGTTCGATAGGCTTCTGCGCCGCGAGGGGCGGGCTTGGAGGGACGTAAGGTCTCGGCGGTTCCTCGTCCCGGCGTTTATTCCACATTCGCGCACCATCCCGGCTCGGATAGAAATGCTTGCATGACGCTGCACTCCAGTCTATAGGGGAGACTTCGCAAAGGCAACCTCCCGCCCAGGAAAAGTGAAGATCCCTCCAGCGGCGCGGGCGCGCCTACCGCCGCCGCGCCTTCTTCTTGGCCCTGCTTTCCACCAGGATCGGCGTCCCCTTAAATCCAAACTTCCGGCGGATCTGGTTCATCAAATAGCGCTCGTGCGAAAAATACAGGGGTCCGCCGCGGTCCGTAAAAACCAGGAACGCCGGAGGCCGGATGGAGTGCTGCGTGATGTAGAAAATCTTCCGGTCTTCGAATCGCAGGCTCTCCACGAAACGGTTCAGTTCCGAGGTCGGAATGCGCCGCGACGCCGATTCGTACGCCTCGCGCGCCAGCGGGAACAGCGCCTCCACGCCCGCGCCGGTCTTCGCCGAAAGGTACGCGACGGGCGCATAATCCAGGAACTTGAAGGCGTCCCGCATGTCGCTTTCGAACTTCTGTTTGGAGCGGCCCTTCATCTGGTCCCACTTGTTGACGCACAGGACCAGCGCGCGGCCCCCTTCATGGGCGTAGCCGGCGATGGTGGCGTCCAATCCGATGACGCCTTCGGTGGCGTCCAAAATCAGCAGGACCACGTGCGCCATGCGGATATGCCGCCGCGCCATCACCACGCTCAGCTTCTCCGCCATGAGCTTGGTCTTCCCCTTGTGGCGGATGCCCGCCGTGTCCACCAGCACGTAGTCCACGCCATCGCGCGCGACCGTCTCGTCCACGGCGTCGCGCGTGGTCCCGGCCACGGGCGAGACGATGGCGCGCTCCTGCCCCGTCAGGGCGTTGAGCAGCGTCGACTTGCCCACGTTGGGACGGCCGATGATAGCCACCTTGATGGTTTCCCGCGCGGGCGGTTCTTCGGCCGCCGCCTCCTCGGAAAAACCCGCCGTGACGCGGTCGAGCAGCGCATCCACTCCCAGCCCGTGCTCCGCCGAGATGGGAAACAGGTCCGCGATCCCCAGCTCGTAGAATTCGTTCGGGGGAGCCTGGCCCGGCGCCTCGATCTTATTCACGGCCAGCGCGACGGGCTTGCCGAGACGCCGCAGCATCTGGGCCAGATCGCGGTCCGGGCCGGCGATCTCGCCGCGTCCATCCACCAGCAGGATGATGGAAGCAGCCTGGCGAAGCGCCGCCTCGGCCTGGCGGAGAATCTGGGCCGGGATGTGTTCGTGCTCGTGGACCAGGATCCCCCCGGTGTCGACCAGCTTGAAGCGGCGGCCGCGGTATTCGGCGAGTCCGTGAATGCGGTCGCGGGTGATGCCCGGCTCATTGCCCGTAATAGCGCGCCGCTGTCCCGTGATCCGGTTGAATAGGGTGGACTTGCCAACGTTCGGCCGTCCCACGATGACGACCGTGGGGATGGCGTCTGGCATGCCCCTCCATGATAGCAGCCGCGTGGGCCGCAAAAGACCGATCGTATTCTCCGCATCGCGGCGACGATATCGGCCTTGCGCCGCCCCGCTACATCCTGTACGGCGTTATCGCCGTCCAACCGGTCACTCCTCGTCCGCCGGCGGTGAATTCGGGTCCGCGGGGTCCCGGAAGCGGTAACCCACCCACGGCTCGGTGAGGATGTAATCCGGCCGCGCCGGGTTGTCCTCGATCTTCTTGCGGAGCATCTTGATATAGGACCGCAGGTACTCCAACTCGCCTCCGTATTCCGGCCCCCACACGGCTTGCAGCAGCTTCGAATGGAGAATCGGCCCGCCCTGATGGTCGAACATATAGGCAAGCAAGTCGAACTCCTTGGGAGACAGATGGATCTCGATCCCGTTCTTTCTTACCAGCCGGCGTCCCAGATCCAGCTCCAGAGCTCCCGCGCGGAGAACGGCCTCCGCCGGATGGATGGGGGCATCCAGCCGGCGCATGACCGCGTGCAGACGCGCCACCAGTTCACGCAGGCGGTACGGCTTGGTCACGAAATCGTCCGCCCCCGCCTCGAGGGCCTGGACCTTGTCCTCCTCCGAGTCGCGCACCGTGACCATGACGATGCCAACCTGCGGGGCGCTGGCTCGTATACGGCGGCACACCTCGAATCCGGTCATGCCCGGCATATTGATGTCCAACAGAACAATGTCGAGCCGCGTCCTGGGCAGCGCCGCCAGGGCCTCCTCTCCGGTGCGCGCCTCGGATACCTCGAAATCGCTCGCGGCCAGAGATGTATGGAGCGCCCGCCTGAGCGTCGGCTCATCATCGACAATCAGCAGATTGAATTTTTCATTCGTCACCGGATGCCTCGCTTGCCGCAATTGGCAGGGACAGACGAAATGCCACGGCATGTGGCCCCGCTTCCACCAGGGCGATATCTCCTCCGTGCGCCACGGCAATCTTCCGGGCGACGTACAGCCCCAGCCCGGACCCCGGCGCGGTCCGCCGGGCGTCGGTTCCCCTGTAAAACCGGTCGAAAATCCGATTGTGTTCGGACGCCGGAATAGGCGCGCCATCGTTCATCACGGTGATGGCGGCCAAGGAGCCGGCTGACGAGACCTCGACCAGAACGTTCGCGTCCGGCTGGGAATACCGGCAGGCATTCTCCAGCAACTGGCTCAGGGCCAGATGGATCAGGTCCGGGTCGGCGCGTATTTCGCCTGCGTGACCAAAGGCGCGGAACGAAAAGCGGCGGTCCCGCCACAGGTTGGTATACCGGCGCGCCGCTTTCTCGGCGAGTTCCGCCGCGGTCACCCGCTCCAGGCGGGGCTTGATTTCTTCGGTGTCCAATCGAGCCGTCCGAAGAAGGCGCGAGGTGAGGCGGCCGAGCCGGGAGGCTTCGCTTTCGATGAGTTCGGCTAACTCCGCCTGTTGCGGCTCCATCGCCCCGGTTGCGCGAATTCCGCCCGCGGCGGTGAGGATGGCCGCCAATGGCGTCTTGATCTCGTGCGCCAGCGCGTCGAGAATGGCGGAGCGGAGCATCTCCGCATCCGCGTGCATCGCCGCGTTCGTAGCTTGTCGAGACGCGCGGGATCTCTCGAGATCGGCCGTAGCCAAGGCGGCCAGCGAGGGCGCGATCAGTGCGGGATCGCGCAGCCCCTCGAAACCGATTGCGCCGGCGATAGTCCCCCTCATCCACAGACAACGCACGGCGATCTCCAGTTCCGGCTCATCGGCGCCCCAGCCCGCGATATAGGCGTCGCGCGTCTTGGCCTCCAGGGCGTGACGGGGGGTTCCGGTGGTGTAACACTCCAGCGTGGTTGCGTCGAATACGCACACCGCGCGGAGATCGAACTCCGCCAAAATCGGCTTCAACCTGGCGGATCCAGTGACGCCGGGTTCCAGCCCGAGCAATTGCTGGCTCACGTTATATAGCCGCGTCATATTCTCCCGCTGGAGTTTCGACTCGGCCGCCTTCGCGCGGGCCCGCGACTGGAGCTGCGTGACGATGAGCGAAGCGATCAACAGGCACGCCAAACCGATGGTATCCACCGGGGAGGCGACCTCGAAGGAAAAGCGCGGTTCGGTGAAAAAGTAATCCAGGCTGGCGACGGCCAATACCGAAACCGCCGCGGATTCCAGGAAACTGCCATCCAAGGATTGCAGCGCCACGGAGACGAGAAACGCCAGCGCCGTCGAGGTGGCGTTCAAGCCGGCTCGGTAGCAGATCCCTGAAACTACGGCGATCAGAACAGCCCCGCGGAACAACCTCAGCGCGGAGCGCCAAATTACGCGGCCTTTCGGCATCTGAAATGCGAACGCGTTCAGCTCTATTGTAGCCAGCCCCAGCGCCGCTCATGCGAATCCGTTGCTCCTCACTGCGCACGATACCCGCTGCGGGCATAAACGTTCACTTTGCTCTGATCGACCTTGACTCGAATGGCGTGCCATTTCCCGGACGCATCGGCGTCCGGCGTGCGATAGCCAACAACGTACCGGTTCCGCAGCGCGGCGGAGATCCTGTGCGCGGCCGCGGCGGGGTTCTGATTATCCCGGACGGAAACGCTCAAACCTCCGGTTCGCTCGGCCAAATCGCTCATGAAAGCGATGCCGCGCTTGCTTTCGGCGAGTGGAACGCCCTTGGCCACCGATTCTACGCCTTCCACCGCGATGGAGTAGACCTGGATGTCGCTCTCCACAAGGAATCGCAGTAACTCGCTCTTGGTCCACCGGCTGTGGTTATCCATGCCGTCGGAAAGCGCCACCAGCGCCCGGCACGAGCGCCGGCTATGCTTCAACTGATTGGTGGCCAGACGGATGGTATCGAACAACGCCGTCCATCCGCCCGCCTGTACGGCGCGCACCTGCTCCCCGACAGCGGCTACATCCGCCGGCGCGAACACGGCGGGGGAAGACGATACCGTCGAGACAAACACATCGTCCTCCAGGTTCGACGACGCGAGGAAAGCATGGGCCGCTCGTTTCTCCCAATCCAGCCTGTTCTTGACGCTGCCGCTGGCGTCTATTACGAGGCCGACGGAGCATGGCGCGTCCTCGGAGTAAAAGGATGTGATGGGTTGGGGGCGGCCGTCGTCCAAGACCGTAAAGCTCTCCTTCCCAAGTCCGCCCACGTTGGCGCCCCGGTGGTCCATTACAGTGACCGGAACCAGGACCAGACCGGAGCTCACCTGGAAGTCGGGACGACGCGGGCCGCCGTCCCATAAAGGCTGCGCCGTACCCAACCGCCCCATGCATACAGCCGCCCAAATTGCAATCGAAACGCATGCCGCTCTTGCCATCATCGCCTCCCCGCGGCGACCGATCGTCCGACGCCACATATAAGAGTTACTATGCGCCGAATGAAAAAGGCATGAAGATCCGTCGAAGCGTTGCGGGGCATGAGGAGTCGAATGGGACGGCAAAGAAATATCTATCGGTCTTTCATGCTTTTTTCACGGCCTCGCTTCCACAATCGGAGCATGAGTTTTGTTATGACTCCGCAACAAAAGTCCTCAGGATAATCCTCACTCCGTTGTGCAGTGGGACGCAGCGGACCCACGTCGCTCCCTGCGCGCCACTTATTGTATCCTTGCGGACCTTTTTAGATTCTCTTTATGGCTTCTTTACGTCTTCTTTATGAAGACGCTGGTATCTTATTACTCGGACGCGCTCCCATGGGGCTCAAGAAGTAACGTTTCCCACGGCTCCCATCGGAAAGGAAGAAAACATGACTTACACGACTGCACGAACGAAACGCCGATTCGCCTTGATTGCCGCGCTTTTCGGAGGACTTATCGGCCAAAGCGCCGTGGCGCAAACCGCCTCTTCCGCACAGGCGCCCAGCCCCGCCACGCCGGCGGCGATCGCGAAGGAGCTTGACGCCCTGAAACAGCGGATCGTGCAGCTCGAAGCGGAGTTGAAAGCTCAGTCCTCGCCCAGCCAGCCACCGGCCGCCACGGCGGAGCCTCCTGCGCCCGCGCCGGCTCGGGAGGTTGCCGATCCGGTGGTTCCCAACTCCGAAGCCACCCGTGCGCATGGGCCGAATGCGGAGGCGGGTACGGCTTCGGCGCCGGTGGAACTTGCCGAAGCGGCCGCTCCGGACCGCGCTGAACCAGCGGCCTCTGGCGCTCCGGCGGGCACGCCCGCGCCGGCGCCTGCTCCTCAGCCAGCCGTGGCGCCGCCGCCGACGCCGGCCGCGCCATCCATTCCGGAAGCCCTGCAGGCCCCGGCGGCCTCTTCCGGGGTGGACAACTCCACCCCGTTCGCGTACGCGGACTTTACCTGGCTCAATGGCACGCCGCGCAACAAAGACGCTGTGCTGGATACGAAGTTCTTCACGCCGGAGATCCGCTTTGACACTCACTTCATGGAGGATTTCAACCAACCGGTGGACCACACGATGGGCGGAGCGACCGAGTCGTTCCGGTCCGGCGAGTTCCAAGTGGAGCAGATCAGCTTCGGCGGCGACTTCCACTGGCAAAACGTTCGCGGCAGAGTCCTGACCATGAACGGCCTGTTCGCGGCCACGACGCCGCGCAACGACGCCAGCGCCGGAGTGGGCCAATGGGATGTGCGCAGCGCTTACAAGTACGTTTCGGAAGCATACGGCGGTTACCACTTCGACGTGAGCCACGGGCTAAACGTCGACGCGGGAATTTTCGTGTCGTACATCGGCCTGTTCAGCTACTATAACTTCGATAACTGGACCTACCAGCCTTCGTTTGTATCCTCGAACACGCCGTGGTTCTTCAATGGTCTTCGCATCCAGTGGTTCCCCACGAACAAGCTGAAGATCGAGCCTTGGATTATTAACGGGTGGCAGTCTTACAACAAATTCAACGGCCATCGCGGTCTGGGGGGACAAATCTTGTGGCGCCCGAAAGAGTGGTTATCGATGGTCTTCAACAACTACGGAAACGGCACGGACGACCTTGGCATTCCCGGCCGCTCGCGCCTTCACACCGACGATAGCATCGAAGTCCGATACTACAACAAGCCCGACAAAGACAAAGGCATCGACAAAATGGCGTTCTCTTTTACGGGCGACCTGGGGTGCGAATACGGCCAAGGCGTGACCTGCCACGGCGGCAAGGGCGGACCGAAACAGGCGTTCCTGGGCTGGATGGTTTACGACCGGACCTGGTGGGGCAAAGACAAGTACGCTCTCACGTTCGGCGGAGGCATGATGAACAACCCCGGCCGCTATCTGACGCTGCTCCCGCCCATCAACGGCGCGGATGCTGTTTCGGGTTCGCCTTACTTCACGGCAAATCCCGGGGATAAGGCGCACATGTGGGATTCTTCCATCAATTTCCAGTGGATGCCGAAGCAGTACATCACCTGGTGGCTGGAGGGCGTGTATCGCCACTCCGATGTGCCGTATTGGACGGGCCGCGGCGGTATCACGCCGCCGGGGGGCAATACCGGCGCGCCCTCGCAATACGTCTGCGCGGTCGGCGGCTCGGCCGGGACAGGCGTTCTCGCAGCGGCGGAGACGGCCTGCGGCGGCGGACTCAGCAGCGTCTGGTTCCCGGATCTTCGGCGCGGGCAAGCCACGCTCAGCGCCGGCGTAATGGTCAAGTTCTAGCGTCTTGCGGCCTGAGTTGGAACAACGGCGGCAAGTCCCGCGGCGACGCGTGCGAGTCTCTCGCGTGCGCCGCCGCGTTTTGACGTGTGCGCGTCATGCGCGCGGGTGGGAGCCAATTCGGCGGCGAGTGTGCGGTTCGGCGCCGGCTGGCGCCCCTGGTGAATTGGACTTATGTCATGAAAAGCAAATGTTTGCGGATTGGCTTGCCGCTTATTGCCCTCGCTTCGGCGATGGTTCTCGGCGGCTGCAAGAAGGTCGAAGAAGACGCAGCGGCCCAGGCGCCGCCCAACCCCAACGTCGTTCCATTCCCGGACGCCGCTCTGTTCTCAGTGGATCATCCGGAGCAGTTCCCGCTGGCCGCGGCGGCCCAGCATCCCACCGTCTCCGAGCTGGTCGTTACGGGGACAGTCACCCCCGATGTTTCCCGCAACGTCCCGGTGGTTTCTCTCGCCTCGGGACGCGTTATGGCCATTCACGCGCGTCTCGGCGATACCGTGCAGAAGGGCCAGTTGTTGATGACCATTCGAAGCGACGACGTGTCGGGCGGCTATGCGAACTATAAGATGGCCGTCGCGGATGAAATCCTGGCACGGAGTCAATACGAGCGCGCTGGGGACCTTTATCAGCATGGCGCCATCGCTCTAAACGATCTGCAGGTGGCGCAGGACGCCGAAGACAAGGCCAAAGTAGCTGTGGAGACGGCGGCCGAGCACTTGCGGCTGCTCGGTAACGATCCCGACACGCTGAACTCCACGGTGGATATCTTCGCGCCGGTTTCGGGAGTAGTCACCGACCAGGAAGTCACCACGGGGTCTCTTGTGCAGGCGTACAGTACGCCGTACCCGTTCACCATCTCGGATCTCTCGGCGACTTGGGTGGTCTGCGACGTGTACGAGAATGACTTGGCCAATGTCAGGCTCGGCGACGCCGCGGACATCACCCTGAACGCGTATCCCGATCAGATATTCAAGGGAACGGTGAGCAATATCGGGTCGATTCTCGATCCCAACATCCGCACGGCCAAGGTTCGGATGGAAGTTGAGAATCCAGGAATCATGCGGCTGGGCATGTTCGTGAGGGCCACCTTTCACGGTCAAACCACGGAAATGCACACCATTGTCCCGGCGTCCGCCATCCTGCACATGCACGATCGCGATTTTGTCTACGTCCCCGCGCCCGACAGAAAGTTTCGCCGCGTGGAAGTGGTCGGCGGAGACCTGTTGACCGGTAACGTGAGCCTGCAAGAGGTGAAGTCGGGGCTCCGGCCGGGACAACAAGTGGTTACGAACGCGTTGGTCTTAGACCACGTGCTCGCCCAATGATCGCAGGCCGGTAGAGGAGCGAAATGATTCGGGCTCTTGTAGACTTCGCGCTGAACAACAAGTTCGTGGTGTTGGCCATTGCCATCCTGTTGGCTGGTTGGGGGGCTGTCTCGTTTCACGACCTGCCCGTGGAGGCCTATCCGGATATCGCCGACAGCTATGTGACCGTCATCACCCAATGGGCAGGACGCTCCGCCGAAGAAGTGGAACAGCAGGTGACCATTCCGATCGAGATTCAAATGGCCGGAATGCCGCACATGACCTATCTGCGCTCCGAGTCTATTTTCGGCCTGTCGTTCATCATCATGATTTTCGACGACAGCTCCGTGAACGATTGGAACCGCCAGAAGGTGCTGGAACGCCTCACGCAGGTCGATCTCCCCGAGGGACAGAACCTTCAGCCGCAAATCGGCACGGATTGGAGCACCACCGGCCAGATCTATTGGTACACGCTGAGGAGCACGAATCCCCGGTACGACCTGATGGAGTTGAGGTCCCTGGAAGACTGGGTTTTACTCAAGCAGTTCAAGTCCATTCCCAACGTGGTGGACGTTTCCGATTTCGGCGGAACGGTGCGGGAATACCAGGTGAAGGTGGACCCCAACAAGCTGGTGTCCTATGGATTGAGCATCGGGCAGGTGGAGCAGCAGCTTGCCAACAACAACATCAATGCCGGCGGCAGCTTCGTCGAGGAGGGCATGCAGCAGATGAACGTGCGCGCGCTGGGGCTTTTCAGCAACGTACACGACATCGAGCAGACCGTCTTAAAAACTCAAAACGGCACGGCCCTTCGGGTGAAAGACATCGCGGACGTGGCCCAGGGCCCCAAGATCCGCCTGGGACACATGGCCAGAGCCAACCACATGGAGGACGGGCGCATCATCGACGAGCCGGATATCATCCAGGGCATGGCGCTGATGCGCAAAGGCGCAGAGGAAGGGCCCACCCTCGATCTCATTCACAAGAAAGTCTACGAGCTCAACCACGGCATTCTGCCTCCCGGGGTGGAGGTGGCGCCCATGCTGGATCGCACCGATCTCCTGCATTTCACCTTGCACACGGTGATGCACAACCTGACCGAAGGCATGATTCTGGTCAGCGTGATTCTTTTCCTGTTTCTTCTTAATGCCCGCGCCGCTTTGATCGTCGCGCTCACGATTCCGTTCTCGCTTCTGTTCGCCTCGATCTGGCTGGATTTGAGCCACATACCGGCTAATCTTCTCTCCCTGGGCGCGCTCGATTTCGGCATGGTGGTGGATGGCGCGGTGGTCATGGTGGAAAACATTATCCGGCGCCTGAACAAAGACCGCAGCCAAAATGGGGCTCCGAAGACGACCGCGGAGATCATTCGCGAAGCTTGCCATGAAGTGCAACGGCCGGTCTTTTACGCCATCGCCATCATCATCACGGCCTATTTGCCGATCTTCACGCTGCAACGCGTGGAGGGCCGGCTATTCAGGCCCATGGCCTGGACGGTTGCCCTGGCTCTTCTCGGCGCCATGACGTTTTCGATTCTCATCGCGCCGGTGTTGGCAGCCACCTTTTTCCGTAAGGGCGTTCGGGAACGGCGCAATCTGATCCTGGACTACCTGGTGGAGCGGTACCGCAGACGGTTGCGCTGGGCCGTTCGGCATCGCTGGGTGGTGGCTTGCGTGGCTATCGTTGCCCTGGCGGGGACGGTCTATCTGGGTTTTGGCGGCGTCATTGGCTCGGAATTCCTGCCGCACCTGGATGAAGGCGCGATCTGGGCGCGCGGCACCCTGGCGAATAGCACGAATCTTGCAGAGGGGGAAAAATTCACCACTAACTGCCGCTATGTTTTCGCGTCGTTCCCGGAGGTGAAAACAGTTGTGTCGGAGGTCGGCCGGCCCGATGACGGAACCGACACGGGGGGATTCGGCAACACCGAGTATTTCGTCGACTTGAAGCCCCACGACCAGTGGCGTCCGGTGTTTCACAAGAACAAAGACGAACTGATCGCCGCCATGGACCGCGCGGTGGAAAAATACCCGGGGGCGATCTGGAACTTTTCGCAGCCTATCGAAGACAACGTCGGAGAGACGCTCACCGGCACCAAAGGCGCCCTGGCGCTCAAGATTTTCGGGGACGACTTGCAGTTGCTTGAGCAAAAGGGCGAAGAAGTCACGGCCGTCATGTCGGGCATCGCGGGCATGCAAAACGTCAAGCTCTTACGCGATTTTGGCCAGCCGAACCTCGACTTAACCATCGACCGTCGCCAGGCCGCCCGTTTTGGAATCAACGTGACAGACATCCAAGACGCCGTCGAGACAGCCGTAGGCGGCAACGCGGTGAGCCAGGTACTGATCGGAGAGCAGCGCTACGACGTGGTGGTGCGCTACCAGGAGCCTTATCGCAATACCGCACAGGCCATCGCGAAAATCCGCCTGCTTTCCCCTTCGGGAGAGCGGGTCTCCCTGGCTCAGTTGACTAGCGTAGAGGTCAAGGACGGCGCGTACGACATCTACCGGGAAGGCAACAGCCGCTATGCGGCGGTAACTTTCAACGTGAGAGGCCGGGATCTAGGGTCCACGGTCGAAGAGGCGATCAAGAAGATCGGTGAAAAAGTGAAGCTGCCGCCGGGCTACACCATCGGTTGGTCGGGCGAATACGAGAGCGAGAAACGGGCTCAAGCGCGGCTGGCTATCATCGTGCCGCTGACCATCCTGGTCATCTTCATCATTCTCTACAGCATGTTTCGCTCCTACAAATGGGCGCTGCTCATTCTGTTGAACGTCGGCTTGGCCCCCTTCGGCGGCTTTCTGGCTCTTCTGGTCACGGGAACTTACCTCAGCGTATCATCGGGCGTCGGCATGTTGGCGCTCTTTGGCGTATCGGTGCAAACCGGCGTCATCATGGTCGAATACATTAACCAGCTCCGGGCCAGAGGGCACTCCATCGAGGATTCCGCGGTGGAAGGGGCGGTCCGGAGGCTTCGTCCTATCATGATGACCATGCTGGTGGCGACGCTGGGACTCCTGCCGGCGGCGCTATCGCACGACATCGGATCCGATTCGCAGCGGCCTTTCGCAATTGTAATCGTTGGGGGTCTGATCTCCAGTCTGACGCTGAGCATCGTGCTGCTGCCTACGTTTTATGTTTGGATCGCCCGGGACGGCGACCAACTTCCCGCGCCGGAGGGTTCTTAAGGGCTTATGAGCACTAAGCGCGCAATTCTGCCTATGAAAAACATCCGGGTCATTTCGGCGGCTGCCGGGGTGTTCGGTAGCTTGCTGTTGGCGCATTCGGCGTTTGCGCAGCAGGGAACCGTCACCGTTACCCTGGAGCAAGCCATCCAAATGGCGTTCCAGCACAACCACGCGTTGCAGGCCGCCCGGACCACCATCCAACAGAGCCAGGCCGCGGAAATTACCGCCAATCTGCGTCCGAATCCGACGTTTTTTACCGACTGGGAATACCTGCCGCTCTTTACCCGCCAGCAAGGCGAGACCGTGGCGGACTACCTGCAGAACTCGACGGAGGGCGACATGGGGCTGAGTTACCTGATTGAACGCGGCCACCAGCGGGCGCGCCGTCTGCAGGCAGCCAAGGACGCAACCGCTGTAACGCGCTCCCAGGTAGCCGATAATGAGCGCGGCATCGCGTTTCAGGTGGGCTCGCTCTTCATCAATGCCCAGCTTGCGCAGTCGACCTTGGAACTCGCGCAGGCGGACCTGAAAAGCTTTCAGGAAACGGTCGCCATCAGCGAGATTCAATTCAAAGATGGCGGCATGGCCGAGAACGACTACCTGAAGATCAAGCTCCAGTTGCTGCAATTTGAAACCGACGTCCAACAGGCCCTGCTCAACAAGGCCCAGGCGCTGTCGGATCTCCGCCAACAATTGGGTTACGAGTCTGTGCCCGCCATGTACGATGTCGTGGGCGAATTCGAATACCGGCCGCTGCTGGTCACTATCGACGAATTGCAGGCGAAAGCCCTTCAGAATCGTCCGGATTTGCGCGCGGCGGTGTTAGGCGTTACCGCCGCTAACAGTCAATATGCGCTGGCTAAGGCCAATGGGAAGCAGGATCCTACTGTCTCGGCTAACTACTCGCACGCCAACGGCATCAGTGGCGTCACCTGGTCATTCAGTATTCCACTCGCGATTTTCGACCGGAACCAGGGCAACATTGCGCAGTCGCGTATTGCCATTCGGCAAGCGGAGGAGCAGCGGAAAGCGGCCAACGGGCAGGTGCTGACGGACGTGAAAGACGCGTACGAGGGCCTGCAGGAGGCCGCGAAAATCGCCCAGCTCCTGAAATCCACCTATCTCGATGTGGCCCAAAGGAGCCGCGATATCAGCGAATACGCATACCGGCGCGGCGCCTTGGCGCTTCTCGATTTTCTGGACGCCGAGCGGACCTATCGCTCCACCCAACTCGCCTACCGCCAGGCGGTGGCGGCTTACTTGACTGCATTGGAGCAGCTTCGCCAGGCGGTGGGAACCAGGGACCTGCCTTGATGGTGATTCGGGCGCCCGGTTGCCACGCCGTTGTACCAAGATGATCTTATGACGAGACAAGAGATTCGCGCGAGGATTGAGGAGATCGGTATCATCCCGGCGATACGCGTGTCTACCGCCGAGGACGCCCTGTTTGCCGCGGAGGCAGTCAGCGAGAGCGCCATTCCCATTGTTGAGGTGACCATGACCGTCCCGGGCGCGGTCGATGTGATTCGTGAATTGACGCGCCAGCACCCCGGGGTTCTGGTGGGCGCCGGCTCGTTGTTTAGCGTGGAAACCGCGCGCCGCTGCCTGGATGCGGGAGCGGCCTTCCTGACCACGCCAGGACTCGATCTGGAGATCGTCAACTTTGCGCTGGGGCGCGGAGTGGTGGTCTTTCCGGGCGCCTTGACGCCCACCGAGATCCAGGCCGCCTGGAAGGCAGGTTCCGATTTCGTGAAGGTCTTTCCGTGCTTCGCGAACGGCGGCCCCGCCTACATCCAGGCTCTCAAAGCGCCCTTCTCGGAGGTCCCGCTGATTGCTTCCGGCGGCGTGAATCAAACGAACGCCATGGATTTCATTCGCGCGGGCGCCGTGGCGGTGGGCATCGGGCGGGACCTGATCCACCAGGACGCGATCCGGCGCCGCGAGCGGGGCTGGATCACCGAACTGGCGCGGCGGTACAGGAAGATGGTGGCCGAGGCGCGCAGTATACGAAAGGAGGCCGGCTGATGACGAGTAAATTCGCTGCGGTCTTGTTCGGGCTGAGTGCGATGGGAGCCGCGCTCCCCGTGTTCGCGGCGCAAGGGCCCGCCGAGAAAGGGCCCGAACAGTCCTTTGAGACGACTAGCACGGAGCGGGTGAACTTTCCGCCCGGCGGCGCTATTAGCGTGGACAACTCGTACGGTCATTTGACTGTGGAAGGTTGGGATGAACCGGAAGTCGAAATCACCGTGACCAAGTCGACCAAGCGTTTCTACCCACCCGAGCAGAAGGAGAAGGCCAGGCAAGACTTCGAGCAGATCCGCGTGGCCGCCGAACGGCGCTCCGATAAGGAATTGGCGATTTCGACGACGCTCCCCGTCCGCCATAGCTTCCCCAGCCCCCTTCTTCCTTCGGGCCGCCTCATCGTCACCATGCCGAAGACGAGCAAGCGCGGCGTCACGGTCGAGTACACAGTCCATGTGCCGCGCGACTCGCGGCTGGTGATTCATCACGACAATGGCTATGTATGGGTGAGCGACGTGACGGGAGACATCGAGGTGGATAGCCACACTGGCGACATGATCGTGATGCTGCCCGATCCGGGTCCATACTCGATCGACGCGAGAACCGGAATGGGCAGCGTTTCTTCGGACCTTGTGGGCCAAGGTCACAAGCGATTTCTGGTTGGTTCTCACTTCGTTCACGCAGGTCAGGCTCCTTCGCGGCGGATCTTTCTGCGCATGGGCCGCGGAAGCATCACCATCAAGAACGGCCCGCCATCCGGCCCCTTTTGGAAAGACTGAGGAGGCTGCGGAGCGTTATCCCGGCCGTGGCGGTCGCAGCCTTTATTCCAGCTCCGGCCTGAGTCCGACGACCCATACGCTCCCGCGGCCATCGCAATTGTGGCATTTCCCGTCGCTGGGGCTTGTTCCTGTTCCGGCGCATTGCTCGCATGCGGCCACAATCTTGAGCTCTATCTCGTCGGCCCGCGGCATCTTTTCGGCCTGCCGGACTACTTTGGCATTGTGGCACGCTACCAGCTTCCGCTGGGTGGCGCCCGACGCCTTTGAGGTCGAGATGGTGGACTACCATTGAGGAACGCGACTATGGCCAGGAAAACCAAAACCATGCCTCCGATACATCCCGGTGAGACGCTGAGGGAGGACTTTCTGAAGCCGCTTGGCCGACGGCCAATCGGCTCGCCACGGAACTGATGGCGCCGGCGACCCGGTTGAATGATATCGTTCGCGGCAAGCGGGCCATCACCGCGGATACGGCTCTCCGTCTGGCAAGGTGCTTTGGAACCACGCCCCAATTCTGGATGAATCTCCAGACGAATTATGATCTGGATCTGGCGCAGGATGCGCGAGGTCTCGAAATCGCCGACCGGATCCGGCCGCACCGGGCGGCGTGACGTCACGCACGCGCCTCGCGGGCGCGCTTCGAATTGGCCGTAACGCTGCGAAAGATGGCGGTGAGAGTGGAATTCGGAATATCGCGCTGTGTCGGCCTCGGTGTTGGCAAACAGAGGGTCGTCGCCCCTTGAGTCTTGCGGCGTTCTCCAAGATTCCATCACTTAATCGCAAAAGGGGAAGTGAATATCGTTTCAACCTGTCGCGCGCCCGGCGCCGCGGGTGCGCTATGATCGACTCGCAGGCGATGAGATGAAGCGCCAGTTCTGGCGTTCGTTGGCGGCCGTGCTCGCCGGGAACGCCATCTATTTCAACATTGAGCGGTACCTCCCGATCCGCGCGCAGCATCAGCCGTTTCAGATCGATTGGGGGTTGGCAGCCGACGCCTGGATATGCCTGGCCTGTTACGGCCTGGTGCGGATGATTTTCTGAAGCCTATTTGAGCTTCGCCATCCGCTTCTTGATGGCGGCGGCGTTCTTGGCGTTCGGCTCGAGCTTCAGGTACTTGGCGTACGCCTCCTTGGCGATCGCCGTATCCTTGGTCTTCTCGGCGGCTTCGCCCCAGTGGAGCCAGGCGTCGCTGTTGCCGTCGTTCCACTGCGTCGCCTCGCGATAGCGGCCCGCCGCGGCCCGGTAATTGCCGAGCTTGTAGTAATAGTTGCCGATCCGCACGGACCTCTCGGATTCCAGCGGGTTGAAAGAAAACTTCTCCACCGTCAGGCCCGAGTCTTCCTCGGGAGGAGCTTCGACTGCGTCGTTTCTACGAGGCTGCGGCCGTTCCCTTTGCAGCTCGCCTTGCCCCTGAGCGGGCTCCTGCGGCGGCGCCGCGGTCTGCGTGTACAAGGGCGCGGCGCAGGCCAGCAGCAGCGTCAGTACGCAGCGGGGCATGCTTCGATTTTACCGCCATCGATCTCCGATCCGGGCTGGCTATACTGAAGTCGAGATTTCCCCGGATGGAACTCCGCGAGCAAGCCGGCCAGCTTCCCTTCGCGCCCGGAGTGTACCTGTACAAGGACGCCGCGGGGCGCGTGATCTACGTGGGGAAAGCGAAGAGCTTGCGCCCGCGCGTCCGGAGCTACTTCTCCGAGGACAAGCTGGCCGACGCCAAAACCGGCAGCCTGATTGCCGAGGCGCGCGCTCTGGACTACATCCTGGTCGACAACGAAAAAGAAGCGCTGGCGCTCGAGAACAACCTTATCAAGCAGTACCAGCCGCGTTTCAACGTCCTGCTGCGCGACGACAAAACGTACCCGTACGTCAAGCTCACCCACGAAACCTATCCGCGGGTCTACGTCACGCGGCGGCTGCGCAAGGATGGCGCGGCCTACTTCGGCCCGTTTTTCCCCGCCAGCCTGGCGCACCGGTTGGTCCACTTCGTGCACCGGCATTTCCTGGTGCCGTCCTGCAAGGTCGATTTGACGCGGCGCCACCCCAAGCCGTGCCTGCAATATCACATCCACCGCTGCCTGGGGCCGTGCGTCGAGGGCTTGGTCACGGACGAGGCCTACGCCGCCGCGGTGCACGATGTAAAGCTGTTTCTGGAAGGCCGGCACGGCGATCTGGCGCGTGGCCTGCGCGCGCGCATGGAAGCGGCCGCCGAGGCCACGCGTTTCGAGGAGGCCGCCTCCCTGCGCGACCTGCTGGCCACCGTCGAGGAGGTGGGCGAGCGCCAGAAGATGGCCGCCGCCAGCGGCGACGACGTGGACATCTTCGCCTGCTACGCCGAACCGCCCCTGGTGGCCCTCAACCTATTCCACTTGCGCAACGGCCAGATTGTGGACCGCCGCGAGTTCTTCTGGGAGGACCAGCACGAGTTCGAGCAGGCCCAGTTTCTTTCCTCGCTGCTCAAACAACTGTACCTGGACCAGCAGTTCATTCCCGCGGAGATCCACGTTCCGGTGGATTTCGAGGACCGCGAGGCCTTGGAGGAACTGCTCTCGGAGAAGCGCACGCGGAAGGTGGAGATCCATACGCCGCAGCGCGGGCAGAAGAGAGCTTTGCTGGGTCTGGTCGAGACCAACGCGAAGCACAGTTTCGATGCCCGTTTCCGTGTGCGGAAGCCGTCCTCCCGAGCCATCCAGGAAGCGTTGCAGGACGCCCTCAACCTGCCCGATCCGCCGGCGCGCATCGAGTGCTTCGATATTTCCCACATTCAGGGCACGGACAAGGTAGCCAGCATGGTGGTGTGGGAAGACGGCCGGATGAAGAAATCGGACTATCGCAAGTTCATCATCCGCACGGTCGCCGGCAATGACGATTTCGCCTGCATGCGCGAGGTGGTCGCGCGCCGGTACGCGCGGCTGCGCGAGGAGGGGAAGCCCATGCCGGGGCTGGCGCTCATGGATGGCGGCCTGGGTCAATTGCACGCCGCGGCCGAGGCGCTGGAGGCCCTCGGCATTTCGGATCAGCCCCTGGCGGCCATCGCCAAGCGCGAAGAGATCATTTACGTCTACGGGCAGGAAGACGAGCCGATCGCGCTCGACCGCTTCTCGCCCATCCTGCACTTGATTCAATCCATCCGCGACGAGGCGCACCGTTTCGCCATCGCCTTCCACCGTTCGCGCCGCGGCGCGCGGCAACTGGTTTCCGAGCTGGAGAGCATCAAGGGCGTGGGCGAGAAGACCGTCCGTAAATTGCTGAAGGAATTCGGCAGCGCCGCGTTGGTGCGCGCGGCCTCGGAGGACCAACTGGCCGCCGTTGCCGGCCGCGCCGCCGCCCGGAAAGTGAAAGCGCATTACGCGAGTTGAGCTGCGAACGCGATCCAGACCGATGCGTCCATACGGAATCCGAAGCGCCACGTGTACGCGGCGGATCAGCGTGTCCGTGGTACGCTCCGGCGCCGCGTCTTCCGCGATGCGGAGGAGCTGATCATGGCCATCGCCCACCACCACACCCAAGATCCCAAGCCCTTCATCTGGACCGCCAATTCCGCAAACTTGCAATCCGCGATAAACTTCGGACTAATAGCATTTCAATTGATAGTAAGACCTGCTAAACTCCTGTTTAGGGGGTTTTGGGCAGTTTAGGCCTGCTTCAAAAGCCGAATGCGTAAGCCCTGAGAGGTTGGGTCCATGCCGCACGAGGTAAAGGTCGGATCTGAATTGCAGGATCAGTATGTGATCTCGCAGCTTCTTGGTGACGGCGGTTTTGGTATCGTCTGGCGCGCTACGGATAAGAAGAACGGCCGTGATGTCGCGATTAAGCCATGAAGAACTTGGGTGGCGGCGAACTCGATGCATTACTAGCTGAGGCTCAAAAGATAAAGGCGTTGCGCGGGCATAAGAATATTGTTGAGATGTACGAGACCTTCGTCGATGAAGGCGAAGGCTTCTTGGTTATGGAGTACGTGGAAGGGCGAAGCCTCCAAGACATCTTCCAGTCGTGCGCGCGGACGCGAACGTGGCTTGATCCAGAAGAATCGCTTGACTATTTCAAACAGCTTTTGGATGGCCTGTCATTCGCACATTCGCATGCCATCTTTCACAGGGATGTCAAACCCTCGAACATCCTGGTGTCGAAGATTGGGGTTGTCAAACTCGTCGATTTCGGCCTCGCAAAATCCATGGTTGCTGCGGCTGCCGAAAAAGGGGGGCTTACTGGCTTCGGTGCAAGAACCGGAACGCTGGCATTCATGTCCCCCGAAGCTGCAAACGGCATGGTAACCGACCACCGAACAGACATATTCTCTGCGGGCTTGGTCGGATACATCTTGTTGACCGGAAAGCACCCTTTCAACCACCCCTCTGGCGCATTCTCGGTTTTTGATCTGATCAGAGAGTCGGCGTTCGATTGTGAACCGCTGCCCCACGGTCAAATCAAGGGACTCTCCGAACCTGCTAGCAAGCTGATCAACTCAATGTTGTGTAAAGATCGGGAACAGCGATGCCAATCGATCCAACGTGTCCTTCAGGAGTTGACTCGGGATGCTGGGAGGGCATGTTCGCAATGCGGGGCGTCGAATCGTAGCTCGGCATCGTTTTGCGACCAGTGCGGCCATTCTCTGAGCCTGCCTTCTGGAGTGAAGCCTGCACCCGGCACGCAGATGAGCGCCCACGAATATACGGACCATGGTTTTTCCTTGGCACGTGAGGAGAGCTGGGAGGCGGCCATTGAAGAGTACCGCAAGGCAATTCAAGTTGACTTTAGGTATGCCCGTGCATATGGAAATTTAGCTTTTGCGCTCAACAAAGTCGGAATGCACGAGGAAGCCATCAAGGTTTGCACGGAAGGATTGAACTATGCGCTCTCCTCTACCGACCAGCATCGGCTCTATGATCATCGCGGCTTCGCCAAGTCCCGTTTGAAGGACTTCGAGGGAGCCATCGAGGATTTTTCGGCCGCGATCAGGATCAACCCCACCAATCCGAAGGTTTTTCAACACCGCGCCGAGTCGCACGCTCTTGCCGGCTCGTATAAGCCTGCATACGATGACGCCGGAGAGGCCATTAAGCTCGACCCGGAATTCAGCCCGGCGTTTCGCCTGCGCCAGAGACTGGAATCACAAGGGCTGGTGTGATCCTCGCGCGATGGAGACTCACAACGCATGGTCAACTATGCTGCGAAGTGCGTGCGCCCAAGCGATCTGCCAGTAAAGGCTAGGTTATCGCCAATGCGGTCCCTTTCGCAGCCGACACAGTTCCCAGGAGCTAAAAACACTCGGTCGAACACTCGGCCTAGAAACCCGAAAACCCGCAGCCTCCCCAACGTCAGGTGAGATTGCATCTGGTTACAAGAGCCAACTGGCTGTGGCTATCAGCATTCTTACCGTTACGTCGTGCGAGAATTACGAGCTGCAAACGCCAAATGCGCGTCGCAGGAAGATCGCTGTTCCGGCGTGGGCGATGATGTTGACAAAGTAGTTTCGATGAGAACAGTACTCGAAGAGTTCTGGCGTCGTGATGTTCAATGGTGGGGAGATCGTGGAGGTCCTTGTAGAACTCGATCGTTTGGCTCGTGCGCTCGATGTTCGAGTCGTAAAGGTTGCCGAGCTCTAGGCTCACGTCTCGACTGAGCGGGGTGGACATCCCGTAGTTGGGTTCCTCTTCTTGCCATTATACGCGCGCCCGGTGTGGGGGTACCTGCGTTTTTCGCGCTTCGAACCTGTTGTGATTGTGTTGCATGGGGCTGGCGGCAAATCGAGCGCCAGCTTACATATGCCGCCGCGCCGCCGCCATCCGCGCCGCCATGCGCATAGCCTGCTTCATGCTTCGCGGGTCGGCCAGGTTCTTGCCCGCGATGTCGAAGGCCGTGCCGTGGTCCACGGACGTCCGGATGATCGGGATGCCGAGCGTGATGTTGACCGTGCCCTCGAAGTCCATCAGCTTCATGGGGATGTGGCCCTGGTCGTGGTACATCGCCACCACCAGGTCGTAGGCGCCGCGCCAGGCTTGGAGGAAAACGGTGTCGGCCGCGTGCGGTCCGCTGGCTTCGATCCCTTTCGCGCGGGCCGCTTCGATGGCGGGCGCGATCGCGTCCCGATCTTCGTTTCCGAACAGGCCATGCTCGCCGGCGTGCGGGTTCAAGCCGCAGACCGCGATGCGCGGCCGTTCGAAGCCGAGCAACCGCATGGCTTCGTGGCCCAGCTCGATGGTCCGCGCCACGCGTTGCTTCTCCACCTGACACGCCTGGCGCAATCCCACGTGCGTGCTTACGTGAACTACCGCCAGCCGCTCGCAGGCCAGCAACATGCGAGATTCGGTGGCGCCGCAGAGGCCGGCGATATACTCCGTGTGCCCGGTGAAGGGAACGCCCGAGAGCGCCACCGCCTCCTTGTTGATGGGAGCGGTCACCATGGCGTCGGCTTTCCCGGCCAGGCAAAGCTCCGTGGCGACGCGCACATACTCGATGGCGGCGCGCCCGCAACGCGCATCCAACCGGCCGAAGGCGAAGCCGCTCAGATCGCCCAGCGCGGGCACGGAATGAAGCGCCGCGCCGAGCCGAACTCCGGTGATGCGCTCGGCCATCGCCAAAATGCGCTCGTCGCCCGCAACCGCCCAATTCGCCAGCGGCGCGATCTCCGGATCGGCCAGCGCGCGAAGCGCGATTTCGGGGCCGACGCCGGCGGGGTCGCCCATGGTCAGGATAATGGTTGGCAAATCGTTTATGAGGGGCATGTGAAGGAATCCGCAATGTGAATCAGGGCGTCCGGCGCGCCGAAACCGCCGGCCTTAGTGACCACGGGCGCCCCATCGAAAAGGCCTCCGGCCAGAACGCCTCGGGGAATGCCCGGCGCGATTTCGTCCCAGAGCCGGATTTCCCGGACGCCCAGCGCGCGGCAAACCAGGGAAGCGGTGTCGCCGCCGGAAAGAAACAGCGGGGGGCGAGCTTCGCCGATCAACTGGCGAACGCGCTCCGCGCCGATGCGTCCGTACGGAATCCGAAGCGCCACGTGTACGCCGCGGCTCAGCGCGTCCGCGATGCGCTCCGGCGCTGCGTCTTCCGCGTTCAGCGCCAACGCCGCGCGGGCAGCCGCCAGGTTGCGCGCCTGTTCGATAGCGACTGCGTGATCCGAACCGAGACAAAACAGCGCTGCGGCGAAACCGCCGAGGCGCCTGGCTTGCGGTTGAGGCCCCCGCGGCAACGCGCGGGCCAGCGCCGACGCCAGGCCCGCCGAACCCGCCCACAGGATTCGCCGCTGGGAGGCCAGCCCCGCGGCGGCGATGGCATCCAGATCGGAATCGCGGGACGCATCCACCGAGATGAACCGCGCGCCCGCCGCGAGCGCCGCCGAAACCCCGCCCGGCGCCACGTGCGCGCAGCCAAGCAGCCCTTGTTCGCGCCAGTACGCCGCCAGATCGATCGGCGCGAAATCCGCGCCCGCCACGCGCAGGATTCCCGCATCGACCGTGCGGTTCATGGCCGGAAATGCCGGCGTAATCAGGGCGGCCTTGCAGCCGAAGGCTTCCGCCGCCAGCGCGACCTCCGCGCCCACGTTCCCGCGCAGCGTGGAGTCGATTTTTTTGAAGACGAGGCGCGCGGCGGGAAACCGCCGGGCGGCGGCTTCAAATACGCCGCGCAGCATGGACCTTTCCATGGAGCGGCTTGCGGTGCTGACGGCGACAATGTCCACCTGGGCCTCGGGTTGAGAATCCACGCGAACCACCGTCCCATAGCCGCGCATGGCAAACTGGACGGCCGCGTCGCAGGCGCCTGTGAGGTCGTCGGCGATCAACAGACAGGTCGGCGTCGCGGGTGGAGGCACTGACTGGAACTATACCATCCGTTACCGGCTACAATGGGTATTACCATGCAGTTTCCTCGCCTGTTGTTAGTCCGCCAGAATCTCCCCAGCCGGAGGATTCCCGATATCCCCGCCGAGGTTCGGAAACAGCTCTCGGCGTTGGGCTTGGCCGGCCGTCTGAAGCCGAAGGCGCGCGTGGCCATCGGCGTCGGTAGCCGTGGAATCCATAACCTCGCCGTCATCGTCCGCAACGTCGTCGGGTATTGGAAAGACGCGGGGATCGATCCCTTCATCTTTCCCGCCATGGGAAGCCACGGTGGGGCCACCGCGGCGGGCCAGGCGGATGTCCTGGCGCACTACGGCGTCACCGAGGCCGCCATGGGCTGTCCCATCGTGAGCCAGTTGGAAGTGGTCTCGCTGGGCAAGACCGAGGAAGGCATCGAGGTTTTTATGGACAAGGCCGCGTACCAGGCCGATGCCACGATGCTGGTAAACCGGGTCAAGTGGCACACCGATTTCGAGGCCGGGATCGAAAGCGGGCTGTGCAAGATGGCGGCCATCGGAATCGGCAAGCTCGCGGGCGCGCAGCGGTACCACGCGCACGGCTACCGCATGGGGCTCGGGAAGGTGGTCCTCGCCGCCGGGCGGCATGCGATCGGGTCCGGCAAGATCATCGGCGGCGTGGCCATCGTCGAAGACGCGTACCACGATACCGCCCGGATTGACGTCATTCCGGTGGAGGAGTTGGAGCAGCGCGAGCGCGAGAACCTGGCCCTGGCGAAATCCTGGATGGCCAAGATCCCCGTAGACCTGGATATCCTGACGGTCGACGCGATCGGGAAAGAAATCAGCGGGACCGGCATGGACACCAAGGTAGTCAACCGGACCGTGCTCGGAGCGTACAATCCCTGGCCGGGCTTGGCCATCATCCGGCGCATCTTCGTTCGCGAACTCAGCCCGCTCAGTTACGGCAACGGCTTGGGCATTGGCATGGCGGACATGGTGACGGACCGGCTGGTCGACAGTATCAATTGGGAAGCGACCCGAGTCAACGCGCTGACTTCCACGTCGCTGGGGGGCGCGCACCTCCCGTTGCATTTCCCCACTGATCGGGAGTGCATCGAGCGGCTCACCCCCACTGTGGGCAGGTTCGACCCGATGGACGTGACCTTCGGCTGGATCCGCAACAGCCTGGAACTGACGAGCCTGGCGCTCAGCGCGAACCTGCGCGCGGAAATCGAGCGGAATCCGCTGCTTGCGATCGAGGGGGAAACCGACTTGGACTTCGACGCCTCCGGGAACCTCCTCAGCCCGTTTGAGATGGAATCAAGCGCTGTGGGCGCGCGTCTAAAATAGAAATAGATGTCCCGTTTCCGCATTCTCGCCGTCGTTCTGGCGCTCTGCGTGGCCGGCGCGGCCGAAATCGGCATGACGGTCGAGCAGTTGTTCGCTTTCATCCAGTCTTCCGTCCAGATCATCAAGGAAGGCAAGATGACGGACAAGGCCCTGGCGGATTACCTGGCGAAATCCAAGCTCACCGAGCGCCTGGACGACCGTTCCGTGGAGCAGATGCAATCCTTGGGCATCGGCCCCAAGACGCTGGAGGCCCTGCACCGGCTGCGCGACCAGTCGCAGTCCCTGGCCGCCGCCCCGCCCATAGAGCCTCCCGCCCCTCCGCGGCAGGCGCCGCCCCCGTCTTCGGAAGAGCAGGCGGCCATTATCCACGATGTCCGCGAGTACGCGCTGGCCTATAGCCAGAGCCTGCCGGATTTCATCTGCACCCAGGTGACGCGCCGGTATGGGGCCCCGCGGCCCGGCACGCAGTATGGCGGCCGCGCCGATAGCGAGCCCGCGTGGCAGGCGCTGGATACGCTGACGGTCCGGCTGAGCTATTTCGGACAGAAGGAAGACTACAAGCTGATCCTGGTCAACGGCTCTCTCACGACTCAGGACTACAAGACCTTGGACGGCGCCACCACCACCGGCGATTTCGGCAGCATGATGAAGGGGATTTTCGAGCCGGCCACCGAGGCGCGCTTCGAGTGGGACCACTGGGCCACTCTGCGCTCCCGCCTGACCATGGCGTTCGCCTATCGCGTGGAACAGGCTCGCTCGCAGTGGCACATCGTATACGACCGCAGCCTGGATATCGTCCCCGCCTATCACGGCCTGGTCTACGTCGATCCGAAAACGCACGAGGTGATGCGCGTGACGCTTGCGGCCGAAGATCTGCCGCCGGACTACCCCGTCAAAATGGCCGAAACCATCTTGGATTACGATTACCAGGACCTCTCGGGCCACACGTTTCTCCTGCCCCTCAAGGCGCGCACCACCATGACGGATAGCAATTCCGTCAGGAGGAACGACGAGGAATTCCGCCTGTACCGCAAATACACCGCCGAATCCGACATACGCTTCGACCTCGGAACTCCGGACCCGCTGCCCGACGACCAGACCAAGGAAACCGCGCCTTCTCCCGCGAATCAGCCCCCCCCGAAGCGGAAGTAACGCCTTCAGCGAGACGCAACCTTTGCTGGTCCCCCGTGTTTATCAAGACGAGACAGTAGCGGTGGCCCCGACTCTAACGCGGCCTCGAGACGATTTGATTTTGTGAGGAAAACACCGATGAAGCGATACCTAACGACCTTTGCCGCTGTGGCGGCTCTTGCGGCGGGACTGGCCTACGCGCAGACTTCCACCGCCCCTCAGACCGGGCAAACGCCGGGACGAGCCGGGCTGTTGGCCGGCGTTCGACAGCGAGTGCTCAAGAGCCTGGATCTGACCGCCGACCAGCAGGCGCAGATCAAGGCCATTCTCCAGGGAGCGAATCAAGCCGCCCAGCCGATTCGCCAGCAATTGCAGCAGAACCAGCAGGCGATCGCTGCGGCGGTGAAAGCCAACAACGTCGCGCAGATTCAGCAACTTGCGACGGTTGCAGGCGGTCTCCAAAGCCAGCTCGTAGTGATTCGCGCCACCGCCCGCGCCAAGTTTTATGCCGTCCTTACGCCGGACCAGCAAACCAAGCTCGAAGACGCGCTGCAGAAAGTGAAGCAGTTGCTTGGGCCGCGTGCGGCCCAGGCCGCCACACCCTAGTGAGTTCCCCGCCGCTCTGAGGCCCCGCCTCCGCGGGGCCTACGGCTTGCCCAACGAGCACAGCGGGTCGCCCAGCACCACCCCCTGCCAACTCAGAAACGGAAGCGCAAGGTAAAAGCTTTCGGCCAGGTTGCGGCCCTCGTAGTAGGCCGGCAGCAGGTAATCGGGCCGCACACAGCCGCCCAGGTACGGTTCGTACGTGTTTCCCGAGACCCCGGTGGCGCCCTCGTGGATGGAATCCGCGCTCAGGCCTTGCGACGAGCCGCCGAAAACGTGCTGCCGGTCTTCCCAGGCGGTGAACGTCCAATCGTCCGGGGGCCGCTTCAGGGTGCGGGCGTTGGTGGAGACGAACTCCGTGGCGATGGCCCCGGGAAGCCACTGAAAGCCCAGCCAGCGCCGCGTACGATGGCCGTCGTTCGAGCCCCAGGACGCATACCCGATCACGTCCTTCTCGCCATACAGCACGGCGGCCGTCGCGTCCACGATGACGCGGTCGCGTGGCAGCAGCATGGCGGCGGTCCGCAGCCAGTCGTTGCCCCCGCCGCCCACGTCGAGGTCGATCACGAACTTGCCGCGGTTGCGGGCGGCGAGCGAGCGGTCGATCATGCCTTTCACGTCGGCGAAGTCGTAACCGGCCAGACGCGTTACCAGGTAGATGGGGAACCGCGCATGGCGAAACGGGGCCTCGCGCTGCATGAAGAACGGGTTGGGAACCCAGCCGGCGCGTTCGAACGTGACTTTGCCCCCCATCTTGGCGTACAGCAGCGCCAGCTCGGAATCCACCGAGGCATGCTCGGTCATCCGCCCCCCGCTTTCGCTCGCCACCTTGAGCGGGACTCCCATGGCCAGCGCGATGTACAGGATCTTCTCCCGCAGCCCGTTCTTTCCCAGACACGCCGCGATGGGACGCTCGATCTGCTCCACGTAGACGTCCCAGGCGATTTCTTCCTCGGTGGTCGCGTTCAGGTAGCAGATGTTCTTCTCGGGAACCGCCCGGCGCGGCCGGTAATAGTCGGCCACCTGCCGGGACACGGGGGCGCTCCGGTTTACCACCAGCAGGACTTGTTCGCCGGTCTGCGCCCGCAGCGGAAGAAGCGCCAAGAGAAGACAGAGAAGACAGAAAGACAGCCGCACCCGTATTCGATGGTAGCCGTGAACCCGGCGGCGCGCAACCGCATCCCGGCCCTGTTACAATACTAACGGTCAGGTCAGGCGCGGGGCCGCCCGGCCGCCGATTATGGATTTCGACCAGATCCACACGTTCCTGGAAATCGTGCGGCTGAAGAGCTTTTCCAAGGCCGCTCAGACGTGCTACCGCACGCAGCCCGCCATCAGCGCGCAAGTCCGTCAGCTCGAACAGGAATTGCAGACCAAACTGTTCGAGCGCTTCGGCAGCCGCATCTCGCTCACCACGGCGGGCCGGTTGTTCGCTCAGCACGCCGAACAACTGATGGAGCTGCGGCGGCGCGCGCAAGACGCGCTCGCGGATCTGGAACACGATCCGCGCGGAGAGTTGGTCATCGCCGCCAACGAAGCTACTTGCATCTACGTGCTTCCCGGCGTCTTCTCGCAGTACCGGGAACAGTTCCCCTCGGTGCAGCTTCAAGTCGTCCGCTCCTACGGCGGGCACGTCGTCGAGGCCGTGATGGATAACTCCGCGGATTTCGGCCTCACCCAACTGCCCGTGGAAGAGAAACGCGTACAAGTGGTCAATGTCCACCGGGACGAAATCCGCGCCATCGTTCCGGCCCGCCACCCGCTCGCCGGACGCGAGGCCGTTTCGCCGCGGGACCTTCTGGAATACTACCTCGTGCTCCCCAAACAGGGCCGGACGCGAACGCGCCTGGATGAGTGGCTGGAACCGGTGGGGGACGAGATCCGCATCTCCATGGAGCTGGATTCCACGGAGATGATGAAGCGTTTCGTCATGGCCGGCCTGGGCGTGAGTTTTCTGGCGGTCTCCAATTGCCGGGAGGAAATCGCCGCGCGCAAGCTGGCCACCATCCCTCTAGCCCCCGAACCGATGATCCGGCGGCTGGGTCTGGTGTACCGCAAGGACAAGGCGCTCTCGCGGGCGGCCCTGGGATTCATCCAGGCCGTTCTGGACAACGTCGGGGAAGGGGTAACAACGGCGCGCCTGGACGCCTCGCCGGTGGATGCCCGATGAAGTGCGCCCGCTGCGGCAGGGACCTCTCCGAGGCGGCGTCCGCATGCCCCGTTTGCGGCGCCACCGCCCGCGCCGCGGGCGTCTTCCAGACGTCGACGGTCCTGATTTCGGAGGGCGGTTCCGAGCATCGCTTTGGCTCCGTGGAGGAAGTTCCGGCGCGCTTGCGCGCCACCCTCCAGCAATCCACCCACGGCGCCAACGCCGCCACCATCCTCATCGCCGACCAGCGCGGCCGCCAGGAGATCGCTGGCTCTTCCCTATCTCTGCCGCCCAGCATTCGCCGCCTGCGTCCCGCCCATCCCGGGCCTGGCGCGCCGCCGCCCCCGCCGGATCGAAGCGCCTGCCTCCGGCGCAAGCTGGTCTTGACCGCCGTTCTGACCCTTGCGCTGGCCCTGTTCGCGTTGGCCTTCACCTTCCATTGGCGCTAGCCCCTGAACGTCCGCAGGGCTCAACCGAATGCACCGCCGAAGGCGCCGAGGCGCCGGTTTCCTTGGCTTTTCCGCGTTCCAGGCGCCGGCCCTACGAACCTCGGCTTCCTCTGCTGCCGAACTCCGCCGGCGGCACGGGCCCGCTCAACCCACAGCCAGACCCACCCTCATTCTTCTCCGCGCTTTCTCCGCGTCTTCCATCTCTGCGTCCGCAGTGGCATTTTGGTTGCCGGGCGGTCATCCCCTAAAGTTCCCCCCGCCGCCCGCCGATAGCCCCCACGAAGCCATACCCGTGAGCCGACAACTTTCGCAGCAGGAAATCGACGCCGTTTTCCAGAACATCCAGGAGCGCAAACGGGAACCGCCCATTAAATTCGATTTTCGGCGGCCGGACCGCATTCCCAAATCGCAGGTCCGCGCCATCCACCTGCTGCACGACACTTTCGTCCGCAACCTGGTGGCGAGCCTCTCGGCGTACCTGCGCTCGTACCTCATCGTGAACCTGGTGAGCGTCGAACAACTCTCGTACGCCGAGTTCCTGGATGGGCTGCCGTCGCCTACTTGCATGGTCTCGCTCGGGCTGCGGCCCTACGACGGCAACGGTGTGCTGGAGCTGAACCCGTCCCTGCTGTTTCCGATTCTCGAAATGGTGCTGGGCGGCACGGGCAAGACCACCCTCGCCATCCGCCGCGATATCACGGAGATCGAGCAGAAACTGCTCGACGGCTTATTCCGCATCATTCTGAACGATTTACGCGAGGCTTGGAAAGGCGTCACGGCCATCGATTTCACCATCGAAGCCATGGAGACGGAGCCTCAGCTTCTGCACATTCTGGCGCCCAACGAGGCGGTGGTGACCATAGCGATCGAGGTACGCATCGGCGAAACCGTGGGGATGATGAATATTGCCATGCCCTCGATCGTAATCAAGATGATGCGCCAGAAATTCGACCAGCAATGGTCGGTCCGCAAGACGCTGGCCAGTTCGGCGGAACAAGAGCGGGTCCTGCGGATCTTGCGCGGCGCTACGCTCACGCTCGAAAGCCGCCTGGAAGGCCCCACCGTGAGCGTCAAGAACCTGCTGAGGATGAGCGAGGGCCATCTGATCGCCTTCGATTACCCCATTGACCGCGCCGTCGAGATGCAATTGAACGGCGAAGCGAGGTTTGACGGACACGTGGTGGCCGTGGGAAGGAAGCGAGGCTTTTTCATCGAGGCGCCGCGCGCCTCGCCGATTCATGGGAGAACCAAGTTAGACTCCGCCGCGGGCGAGGCCCCCTCCGCGCCCGGATAGGATTCCCGAAGTAGATCGAGAAAGGCCCGGCCGCGCGGGCGGCCGTTGTTCCGGTTCAGCTCCACGCGTTGCAGGAAGACAAAAGATCTCAGCACGTCGGAGTCGCGCGTTTTGGTCAGGCCCAGCGTTTCGCGCTCGCGTTGCCGGAACTCGTTGGCGGCTTCCTGGGCGGAACCGAAGATCCCGGCTGCCAGCGGATTGGTGGGGCGGCTTTCATAGTACACGCCGCTCTCGAGCGTCCGGTACGTGCGGACCAGCGCCTCGAGCGCCTCTCGCGCGTCGCGGTCCACCGCGCCGGGAATTTGGAGAGCGGCGTTTGCGATGCTGTGTCCCAGGAACGTCATCAGCTCCCCGTGAGCCTCCAGGAAATCCTCCGGCAGCTTGATGTCGCCGTTGGGAATCTGGTCCGGTTCGATCGGCGGGATCTTTTCGTGCTTGCGGCTCTCTCGCAAGTACTCGCAATCGAGCGGGCAGCTCACCGTCACCTCCCGTTCCGCGCCGCAGCACAGGGCGCAGATATCGCCCCGAACCCCGGGGCAGAACCGGCGTGGCCGGCGGGTCTGGCAGAGAGCGCAGCTCATTCTCTTAGTATAGGCATGGCCCGCCGGTCGTCTTCCGCCGGCCCCGAGGTGAAGTATGGGCTGTCTTCCGTAATGTCTGAGACGTGGGTAGATTGCCGGCGGCGCCAGTCTCGGCTATTCGATCCGGTCTTTCGCGCCCGCTTCACGCTTTCTTATAGGCATTTGCGTTCTTCCGCGCCGGCCGATTATTTGACGCTGCTCGGATGAGTGGCATTCGTGGCCGGAGCGCTCACGAGCGTGACCAGTTCCAAGGGCGCTAGGGTGAACGTCACATTGCCGCCCCTCATTACGACCGTCCCCTGGGAAGCATCCCGCACGGTCGAGCTCGATCGGTAGAGTCTGAAGCGGACCGTCCCCGCCTTCGCAA
>JBEKHV010000032.1:0-41836 GCA_050012095.1 Bryobacteraceae bacterium
TTTCGCCGGTGCGGACGCGGTACAGTGACAACCTCCGCACCTCGGCGAAAGCAAAGGTGATACCTGCTGGAAGCTGACCGCCTAAAGGGCGGTGGGTTTAGACCTGGAAGTGGAAACTAAAAAGCAATGGATCTGGCACGAATTCTGGTGGATCTGCGCCGGGAGTTGGACAGCCTGAACGCCGCGATTTCCTGCCTGGAACGCCTGCAGGGAGTCAGGCCGCGGAGAGGACGGGCGATGCGGATCTTATCGAGTATCGCGAAGCCGGACAGGCCCCTGGCCAAACGCAGCCGCACGCGTTTTCCGGTTCGGACGCGAAAACGGTAGGCCACGCAGGCCTATGCTTTGGGCGCCGCGGGCGGAGCTTTCGCAGCCCCGCCGCGGCGGCGCCGTCGCTCTCGGATTCGGCGGGCGCGGCCGGTTTCAGAACGGTACGTCGTCGTCCGAGATCGTCTGGTTGAGATCCTCGGGCTGCGGTTGCGGGCGCGGAGCGGAGCGCGGAGCGGAAACAGGCTGCGGCTGGGCGAAGTCGCCCCCGCCACTCTCGCCGCGGCCGCCGCCGAGCAGGATCAGATCGTCGCACACCACCTCGGTGACGTAGCGCTTCTGACCTTCCTTATCGTCATAGCTGCGCGTCTGCAAGCGCCCTTCGATGTACACCTGCTTTCCTTTCAGCAGGTAGGTGGAAACGTTTTCGGAGCGCCACAGCACGCAACGGTGCCAATCGGTCTCCTCTTTCCATTCGCCGGTTTGCTGGTCCTTCCAGCGCCGGTTGGTCGCTAGCGTGAAGTTGGAAACCGCCGTGCCGGAGGCGGTGAATTTCGTCTCGGCGTCCTTGCCGAGATGTCCAAGCAGAGTAACTTTGTTGACGCTTCTCGATGCCATCGTATCCAGAACTGTATCACGGGACGGCCGGGGCCGGGGCAAAGGCCACTGGCCGTCTGAAATACGCGGCATACTCGATTCAGATCTGAAAGCTTTAGTTAGCTGCCTTGGCTCAGATCCGGCATGATTCCCAGCCCTCCAGAAACCGGAGGGGTTGGCGTAGGGCCTTTACGGCCTTCGGAACGAGCGCCACAGTCACGTCGCCTCGGCTTATTTCGGCGACAGTCGGCTGTGATTGTATGGGTTCTGCCAGCCTCATTGGCGCGCGGACTCCACAGCCCGGGCAGGACGGCGCGCCATGTGGCCTTTCGCAGCGCTCCCTAAATCGCGCCAGCGGCGGTATCTAAGGCCGCGGCGGTCCAAACATCCGCTGCATGTCGCGATCCAACTGAGTTTCAATCGATCTTCGTCTGATCGCCCTTGAGAGGAGGTGGCAGAACAGGGCGGCCGCGGTCGCCAGCAGGCACAGGATTACCGCAGCGCCGAGCGCGACGTTCATCACGGTAAGCCAGAACGTTCGTGGATCCGCCACTTCAACCGCCTTTGCGACCGGCCACAGGATCGAGCGGGCCATCCACCAGAATACGCCCGACCAGTTCCACCACCTCGGGGATCGCCAATTGCACGTCCGGGTGCATGCGGCCGCCCACGGTCGTACAGTCGGAAGCCTCGACAGCGATTACGATTGTTTCCTCCGGCACGGGAAGTCCCAACCGCTCTCCAACCGCCAGCACTTCGAAAAGCCCTAGAAAGTGAGGCGAGCCTGCAGCGGGCCGCATCTGGTCCGCAGTCAGAATCGAGACGGCGCCGGGCTTCGCGCGGCCAGTGACAATCGTATCCACCACCAGCAGCCGCAACGCTCCCAGCACATCGTCCATCAGATGGAAGCTGGACGCCGACGAGCAGACAACTTCTACTTGCCCCGGGTATCCGCGTTCCACCTCTTTCGCCACCCGAATGCCAAAGGCATCGTCGGCCAGGATCTCGTTTCCCAATCCCAGCAGGCGAACGCCGACGCGATCACTCCCGGTGAATGCTTCCATCGGCGTCGCGCCTCAGCACGACCACAGGCGCCCCTCGCGCATCGCGCACCCGAACCAGGATCGGCATACTGCCGGGGAGCGCGTGCGTGGCGCAGCCCAGGCAGGGATCGTATGCGCGAAACGCCATTTCGACCATATTTAGAAGTCCCTCGGGGACGTTTCCGCCGGTGATCAGCTTCTTAGCGGCTTTCTCCACACTCATGGCGATGCGGGCGGCGTTGTTCTGGGTGGCGACAATCAGGTTCGCGTTGGTGATGATTCCCCGCTCGTCGGAACGGTAGTGGTGGAACAACGTTCCTCGGGGGGCTTCCACCACGCCGATCCCTTCCCGCGGGACTGCCGTCGGCAACGTGCGTATATGGGGGTCCGTCAGCTCAGGATCGTTCGCCAGTTCCCTCATTCGTTCCGCCGCGTAAAGCATCTCCACGACCCTGGCCCAGTGATTGGCGAGCGTGTGGTGGACCGGCCTGCCACCCAGCATGCCGTGGTAACTCAGATAGGCCTCGTAAGCCTGTGACGTGGCCATTCCGTCGGCTACGTTCAGCCGGGCCAGCGGCCCCACGCAATACACGCCGCTGTCTTCTCCTTCGGAAAAGCCCTTCCAGCCAAGCCCTTTGAGGTAGCAGAACTTCATGTAGCTCCAGGGTTCGGCGCGCTCCGCGATGTGGTCCAGGTACTCGCCGGGCCGGAACCTGCTCCACTCGTGCCCGTCCGGCGCCACCACCCGGATAGAGCCGTCGTAGAAGTTCACGTGGTTCTTCTCGTCCACCAACCCCAAATAATATGTGCGATGGGTATAGGCGTCGGAGCGGATGAGGTTCACATAGTCCGAGTTTCCGAGCACGAGTTTCTCGAAGACTTCCAGCGTGAAGCAGGCGAAGTCCACGGCCTCGTTCGCTACCTCGCGGAACCGGGCGGCGTCGTTCGCGGAGAGCGGCTTGGCGACGCCGCCGGGTAGGCCGAACACCGGATGAGCGGCCTTTCCGGCGGCCAGCGCCATCAGTTCTCGCAGCCTGCGCCGCATGGCGATCACTTTTTGCCCAACCTCGACGCCCACTTTGGCGATGACGCCCAGCACGTTCCGCTCGGCGGCCGGCGCCTGGGGACCAACGATGAAATCCGGGCCCCCCAGGAAATAGAAGTGCAGCGCGTGGTCCTCGACAAAAAAGGCGGCATAGACAAGTTCGCGGATCTTCCGGGCCGCGGGCGGCGGCGTCACGTCCCAGAGCGCATCCAGCGCTTTGGTCGACGCCATGTGATGCGCCGTTGGGCAGACGCCGCAAATCCGCGACGTGATCTGAGGCATGTCCTCCGCGGGCCTGCCTTGCGCGAATTTCTCGAAGCCTCTCAGCTCCGGCACCTGGAAATAGGCGCGCTCCACCACGCCCTGCGCGTCCAGGAAGACCTCGATCTTCCCGTGGCCTTCGAGGCGGGTGATGGGTTCGATGGTAATCTTGCGAACGCTCTCCATGATGCTCACCCCATCCGGCGCCGTCCCAGCAAGGAGGACGGCAGGCTATATCGGTAAAAAGTTCCGGCCGGATCCGGCACGGCCTCCAGCGCCCGTGCGATTTCCGCCTCCTGGCTGCCGTCGATCACCGAGGCGATGGCGGAGAGCGCCTTGGCGCCGAAGTCCCGCACCCGGCTGGTGGGGCCGAAGCAGCCGGTGCAAGGCATGTTCCCTTGGGGACACAACGCCTCGCAACCGGCGCGCGTGGCCGGGCCCAGGCAAGCCAGGCCCTGCGCCAGCAGGCACGTCTGCAGGTCCGCCGCTATCTGGTACGGCCGTTTGAACTCCTTGAGAAGCAGCTTCTCCGGGCGCGTGTCCTTGCGCGGGCACTGCTCGCACAGGGCCTGGTCGGGAGCCAATACCGCGCCCTTCGGCGGCAAGTCCGAGCCGAGAAGCGCGTGCAAGGCGTCGCCTATGATTTTCGGCGTCGGGGGGCAGCCTGGCAAATAGTAATCCACGTCGATCGCGCGGTCGAGGGCCGAGACCGTATCGAAGAACTCGGGGAGCGAAAGCGAGTAGCCGTTCTCCCGGTGGGCCGTCTGGGGCCTTACGCCATCGCCATAGACCTCCTGCAATATCCCTTCCGCGCCGTACAGGTTGGCCAGCCCCGGAATGCCTCCCAGTTGCGCGCAGCTTCCGAACGCCACCACCACCTGGGACTTCGCCCGCAGCGTTTCCACCATTTCCCGCTGCTCGCTGTTGCGGATGGCGCCGTTGATGAAGCTGGCCAGGATCGAACCGTCCGGCATGGCTTCCACATCGCGTCTCTTGAAATCTAGGGCCACGGGCCAGAACACGATGTCCACCGCGCTCACCACATTCAGGATCTCCTCGTTGAGATCCACCACGGCTTCTTCGCAGCCGCCGCAGGATGCGCACCAGTAGAACGCCACCTTGGGTTTCATGCGACCTCCCTCTGTCTGGCGGCGGCTCGGGGACCCAGCGCGCGCAACTTCTCCACCATGTCGTCGATCACGACTTTGACCCTGTCGCCCTCGGCCGCCGAAATCCACTCCAGGCGAAAGCGTTCCTCTTCGATGCCCATCTGCCTCAGCAGGCGTTTGAGCAGCTCGACGCGGCGCAGCGTTTTGTAATTGCCTTCCTGATAGTGGCAGTCGCCGGGGTGACATCCGCCGACGAGAACGCCGTCGGCGCCTTTTGCGAACGCATCCATTATGAACTGAGGGTCCACCCGGCCGGAGCACATCACTCGAACGACGCGCGTGTTGGGCGCGTACTTGATTCGCGACGTCCCAGCCAAGTCCGCGGCCAGGTACGTGCACCAGTTACAGAAGAACGCGACGATTTTGGGCTCAAAGGCTTCAGGCATAAGTCAAAATCCCCTCGATCTCTTCGAAGATCTGCTGGTCCTCGAACAGGTTCTGGCGGATAGAACCCGACGGGCAGGCGGCGACGCAGGTCCCGCACCCCTTGCACAGGATCTCGTTGATGCGCGCCTTCTTCTCTTCCAGGAAAGAGATCGCCCCGTAAGGACAGAGCGGAATGCAGGTCTTACACCCCGAGCAGGCCTCCTCTGTAACGTACGCGGTGTTCGGCTCCAGTTCGATGACGCCCGCGTCGATGAGCGCCAGCGCCTGGGCCGCCGCCGCCCCCGACTGCGCGACGGTATCGGGAATGTCCTTGGGACCCTGGCAACAACCCGCCATGAAAATGCCGTCGGCGAAAGTGCTGACGGGCGCTAGTTTGGGATGGCGTTCGAGGAAGAATCCGTCCGCCGAGCAGCCGATATTGAACAGGCGGCGAACGTCGTTGGCGTCGGTGCGCGGCTCGAGCCCCACCGACAGAACCACCATGTCCACGGGAATCTTGCGGATCATGCCCAGCAGGGTGTCTTCCGCCTGAACGATCAGGCGGCCGTCGCCATTCCCCGCCGGATAGATGTCGGCCACCTTTCCGCGCACGAAGATTACGCCTTCCTCGGCGACGCGGTTGTAGAACTCCTCGAAGGCCTTGCCGGCCGCGCGCATGTCGATATAGAACTCGATCACCTCGGCCCCGCTGCGCTCCTTGATGAGGTGGGCCAGTTTCAGGGAATACATGCAACAGACGCGCGAGCAGTAGCGATTGGTATTCACGTCGCGGCTGCCCACGCAATGCACCACGCCCACCGTCGCCGGTTTGCGGCCGTCGCGGAGAACGATCTCCCCGCCCGTCGGACCGGAGGCGTTCACCAATCGCTCCACTTCGAGCGAGGTGTAGACGTTGGGATAGAGGCCGTACCCGTAGTACGGGATGCGGGCGGCGTCGAACGTCTCGAACCCGGTCGCCAGGATGATGGTCCCGACCCGGATGTTCTTGATCTCTTCCGTCTGCTTGAAGTCGATGGCATTCCGCTCGGCGCATGCCTCGATGCAGGTTTTCTTGCACTTCCCGGTTTTGAACTCGATACAGGTTTCCGGATCGATGACCACCAACTGCGGCACCGCCTGCGGGAAGGGGATGTAAATCGGCTTGCGTTTGCCCAGCCCTATATTGAACTCGTCGGGGACCTTCGCCTGCTTGTAGACGCAGGCCTCGATGCACTCCAGGCAGCCCACGCACAGGTCCTCCACTACGTAACGAGGCTTGCGGCGAATCTCCACGTCGTAGTTGCCGACGTAACCTTCCACGCGCCGGACCTCGGAATACGACCATAGCGTGATGTTCGGGTTGCTCCTTACGGCCGTCATCTTGGGCGTGAGAATGCAGGCGGCGCAATCCAGCGTGGGGAAGGTCTTATCGAACTGCGCCATGTGGCCGCCGATGGTCGGCTCGCGTTCCACCAGGTACACGCGCTTCCCTGCGTTGGCCAGCGTGAGCGCGGCGTCGATGCCCGCGATCCCTCCGCCCACCACCAGCGCATCGGCGTGAATCGGCGCCTCCCTGCGTTCCAGGGGGACATGCCACTTTACGCGCCGGACCGCCGCGCGGATGAGGTCCATCGCCTTCTCGGTGGCAGCCTGCTTGTCGGCGTGCACCCAGGAATCGTGTTCCCGGAGGTTGACCATGTGGAAATAGTACGGGTTCAGTCCCGCCTCCGCCACCGCATGGCGGAATGTCTTCTCGTGCAAGTGCGGGGAGCAGGCCGCCACGATAATGCGGTCGAGGTGGTGGTCGCGGACGTCCTGGCGGATCAACTCCTGGCCCGGATCCGAGCACATGTACTTGTATTCCCTGGCCAGCGCCACTCCAGGCAAGGCTGCGGCGTACTCCGCCAGACCATATACATCGACGACGCCCGCGATGTTCGTGCCGCAATGGCAAATATAGACGCCAATGCGGGCGTCGCCATCAGTTACCCCATGGCTTGCTCCACAAGTTCCGACAGTTCTTTCACTTCGAGCCTGTCTTCCAGTCCCATTGTCTTGATCGCGTCCTGGAACATGACCAGATCCTTCGGACACACGACCACCAGCGTACTAACGTCCTTGAGCGACGCCGCCTCGCGAATGCGAGTGATCGCCGGCCGTTCTCTGATTACCGGCGGATCTTCCATCCAGATCCGCCCGCCTCCCGCCCCGCAGCAATAGGCGTAGCTGCGGTTCCGAGACATTTCGACCAACTTCAACCCCAAGGCGGCGATGACGCGGCGCGGAGCGTCGAAGATCGCGTTGTAACGCCCCAGGTAACAGGGATCGTGGTATGTCACCGACATCCGCAGCTTGCGTTTAATCGGCAAGCTGCCCGATAGGACCAGTTGGCTGAGGAGTTGCGTGTGATGCAGTACGGGATGCCCGCCATTCATGGGCATGTATTCGTGCTTGAGAATATGAAAGCTGTGCGGGTCCGTCGTGACGACCTCGTCATAAAGCGCCTTGGCGAAGGCTTTCCGATTCTTGTCCCGCAGGGTCTCGTACAGTCCCTCCTCGCCCGCCAGTCGCACGTCGTTGCCCGAGTTCTGCTCGCTTTCGTAGAGAATGCCGAAATCGAGGCCGGCCTTGCGGAACACGCGCGCGGCCGCGCAGGTCGTGGGCGCCAGCCGGGGATCGAACGAGGCGTAGTCGCCCACGAACCACAGGTAATGGACCGGCTCCTTCCGGGCATCCTTGATGGGAAAGTCCAGTTGTTGGGTCCACTTCGGGCGGGCCCTCGGGGTCGTCCCGAACGAGTTTCCGTACCGGGTCAGGTTCTTCAGCGCTTCCTGAAAGGATTTGTCCATATCGCCTTCTCCAAGAAGGCGCCGGCGCAATTCGACGAGCACGGCGACATGCTCGTTCATCACCGGGCACCTCTGCATGCACGCCAGACAACTGGTGCAAGCCCAGATCTCCTCGCGTGTGACCACGTCTCCGGCAAAGGCGGCTCCATCCGCGCCGCCCGGGCCGCGCACCAGTTCCTTCATGTGATGCATCAGCATCTTGGGCGAAAGGGCGGAGCCGCTCTGGAACGCCGGGCACGCCCGATCGCAGCGGCCGCACTCGGCGCAGGCCAGGCCGCCGAGCAACTGGCGCCAAGTGAAATCTTCGCGGCGCGCCGGTCCAGGGGACGCCTCCGGCACGCGGCCCGGTTCCAGCGAGGCGAAAAACACGCTGAATGGAGAGGCCAGCAGGTGCAGGTGTTTCGAGTAGGGCAGGTAGGCGAGGAACCCCAGCACGGTGACCATGTGGACCCACCACATCGCCCGCGAGACCGCCGGGTCCGCCGTCCGATACCACTGCCCCGCCAGGCAAGACAGGAGCACCACCGCGATCAGGGTCAGAATGATGCCGGCGTCCCTCGACTTCTCCAACCTCGGCGGCGGAAAGAAGTAGCGCCGGACCGCGGCCACCGCCAGCGCAACCAGGCCGAGGACGCCGAATGCCGCCAGCGCGGCGCGCATCCACGAGACCTCGTCCGCGAACGGGATCGGCAGAAAAGGAAACAGTCCGCGAACCAGGTTCCAGAAAAAACTCGCCGCATAAAAGACGAACGCCCAGAAGATCGCCAAGTGCGCGGCGCCGGATACGGGCTCCTCCAGCAAGCGCCGCTGCCCCAGCACGTTCAGGGCAACCAGTTTCAGGCGCTTCCCGGGGCGGTCCCAGCGCCTCTCCGGCCGGGCGGCGAGCAGGACCTTCACATACCGGAACAGGCGGGCCCCGAACAGCCCGAAAGCAGCCAGCGTCAGGACCCAAAGGATCAGCGTCGCGCTAGTCATAGATACTCTGCTTCATCTCCGCGGGCGGAGTAGGGCCGGCATGAAACCGGGACCTAAAGGGCAGTGCGCTAGGCATGGCGCCCTGCGGCTCGCTTCGCCTCTATGGCGGCGGTCAACAACGGGATGGTTTCGAGTACGTCCCCCACGATTCCGTAGTTTGCGACGTTGAAGATGGGGGCCTGCGGGTCGCTATTGACGGCCACGATCAAGGCCGAGTCTTTCATCCCTTCCACGTGCTCCGGCGCCCCGCTGATCCCTAGCGCTACGTAGAGCTTCGGCTTCACCGAAAGTCCGGACTTGCCGACCTGGCGTGAAGGCGGCAGCCAGCCTTGATCGATTACCGGTCTGGATCCGGCGACCGCGCCGCCCAGGCTTTTTGCCAGGTCCTCCGCGAGGTCGAGGTTATCCTTGCTCTGAATGCCACGTCCTACAGCCACCAACACGTCCTGCTTGGTGAGGTCCACGTCGCCGGCTTCCGGCTCGACGTATCGCCTCAGTCGCACCGGACAATCCCGCAGGGACACGGTGGCTTCCTCGACGACAGGCGAGCGGGCGGAACGGCCCTCCTCGGCCGGCCGCGCTCCGGGCCACAGGCCCAGGATGACCGGCTCGCCGACGGCCTCGACCGTGGCCTCGATCTTTCCGCCGTACATGACGCAGATGGCCTGCAGCTTGCCGCCGGCGACCCTGACGTCCTTACAGAAGTTGATGCCCGCCGTGCCCAGGCGAAGAGACAACAGCACGCCCACCCCGAGGCTGACGTTCGTGAGGGGTACGATGAGCGCGCGCGGCCTTCGGTCCCGAAGCACCTGCCCCAACGCCTCGGCCGCGGGCTGGGGAAGGGTCTCCGCGAGCAGCGGGTGATCCACATAGAGCACCAAATCCGCCGCGCCCAGAGTCTGCGTCAACTCCCGCGCGTTCGATCCCGCGAGGATCGCGGTGAGCGGAACTCCCAGCTCATCGGCGACTTCCCGTCCGAGCGCCAGCGCTTCGTAGGTCACTTCGGAGATGCGTCCTCTCCATTGCTCGGCAAGTACGCAAATGCTTCCGGTCATGGTGATCGCCTCCTCACAAAAGGCCGCGCTCCGCCAGTATCCCGCAGAGCTTGTCCGACACGCTCTCCGGGGCTCCGTTCAACATCTCGGCGTGCTCCGCAGGTTCATTCTTCTTCATCTCCACGACCTGCGCCGCCGCGCAGCCCCCATCCGCCAGGAGAGCGACCGGCGTGCAATCGATCTTCTGCGTTCTCATCGCGGCGCGCACCTTGGCCACGGGGACGTAACGAGGCGGTTTCTCGGCTGCCTGGATTCCCAGCACGGCCGGAAGCTTGATTTCGAATTCGCCCCGAACCCCGCCTGGATATTCCTTGGTCGCCAGAGCCGTCTGGCCGGAGGCATCCAGGCTAAGCCGCGTAATGATACCCAGGTAGGGCAGGTCGAGATCGTGCGCCACCGTGGGCGCGATTAGCCCGTCCAGGTCGTCGATGGCCTGAACCCCGGTAAGTATCAGGTCCGCTGGCGACAGGCCGGGAACTCGCACAATCGCCTGCGACATGGCGCGCGCAGCCTGGGTGGTGGGGAACCCGGCGTCCACACAGGTGATCTTGACCGCGCGGTCGGCGCCCTTCGCCAACGCGGTAAACAGCGCGTCGTCCACCTCCGGCGCATCCAGCGCGAGCGCCGTCACGGTGGCGCCGTGGCGCTCCTTCAATAGCAACGCCTCTTCCAGCGCATGGTCGTCCGATTCGCTCAGGATCATGCGAACGGTATCGAGATCGAGCGCCTTCCCGCCGGGAGCGATCTCCAGTTCCTCCACGACGTCGGGCGCCATTTTCATGAGAACAAGAATGTGCATCTCTTATTCCTCCATTGCCTCGGCCAGGAGTTCCGTCACGTCCCGGACAACCACCCGTTTGTCGTATCCCGCCACCTTCAAGGCGTCCTCAAATCGCGAGACTTCGTAAGGGCAGGAGACGGCAAGAACGTCGGCGCCGGTAGCCACGGCCTCCTTGACCCGCCGCTCCGAAAGCCGCTCGTAACCCTTGGCCTTGAAGTACGTGTCGAGCCACATGCCGCCGCCTCCGCCGCCGCAGCAGATTGAATTGACGCGATTGTGAACCATCTCGATGAGTTTCACGCCCGGGATCGCCCTCAACAGTTGCCGGGGATCTTCAAAAAACTCGTTTTGCCTCCCCAAACAGCACGAGTCGTGATACGTCACGCGGTAGTTGAGCTTTCGCGTAAGCAGGGGTTTGAGGCGGTCCAGGTACTTCGCCAGAAACGGCGTGGTATGTTCCAACCCCCAGTTGAAACCGAGCGCCGGGTACCGGTTCTTGAAGGCGTTGTGGGCGTGCGGGCAGGAGGTCACGATGCGGTCGAACCGGTACTTCTGGAAGATCGCCATGTTGTAGTCCATCAGGGTTTCGAACAATCCCGGTTCCCACGTAAGACGGCCGCATTCGCCCGCGCATTTTTCCTCGTTGCCCAGGATGGCGAAATCGATTCCCAACCGGTGGAAAAGCTTGGCGGTCGCGCGGCCATTATCCTGTCCGCGCGGATAGAACGACGTGTAACACTCGACAAACCAGAGCACGTCCGCCGGCCTGGGGTCCTCAGCCATGATGCGGATAGGAACGCCCGCGGTCTTGACCCACGCCGCGCGTTTGCGCGAGGGCTCGCCCATCGGGTTGCCGTAGCGTAACGTGCTTTGCAGGGCTTTCTGCAACTCCGCAGGCAGCTCGGGCAGGTGCGCCAGGCTTTGCTCCTTCATCAGGGGCAGCAGCACCGCCGTCAACTGGATGCCGCGCGGGCACTTCGCCTGGCACGCGTAGCAGGCCACGCAGGCCAGCAAGCTATCGCTGGTGAATACCTTCTTCAGCATTCCGGCGCGCATCATGGCGATGATGCGGCGCGGGGGATAATCCATCACCTCGCCATACGGGCACGCGCCGGAGCACGCGCCGCACTGAAGGCAGGTGAGAATTTCCTTTCCCTCGGGATACCGGGGGAGAGTCTCCAGGGTTACGGCGCAAGCGCCCATCGATCCCTCCAGAAATCGTTTATGCAGCGGGGCGCTTCGACGGACGGCCCCGCCGCCCGGGAGCAGACGCCCGCTTCTCAGCTAGTCCTCTTGTTCCGGGCGCGCTTGGGAGCCGGCCGCGGTCTTCCTGGCCGCCCGCAAAACTATGGCTGTTAAGTTGTTGTGGCAGACGCGTTAGGGGATAACCGGGTATGGGGGAGACTGCCGCAAGAGAATCGCCGACCTTCGGCGGGAGCGAATCGCCTTGCGATCGTACTGAACTTCTTTCCGTCACAAACGCGACTTCCCTCGTCCGCGAGTGTCGGGGCCGATTATCCATCAGATAATAACACCCTTTTATCTGTTTTTCCAACACCAAATATTCTCGAAATCCGGCAGCCCGGATTCGGGCCGGGAGGGTGTTGGTAACATCAGCGGTTCAGCGGCTCATTGATGTGATTCGCCACAGACTGAGGAAATCGGCTTGCCGGGATCGGGACTGCCACGGAACCGGAATTACAGTTCTGCAGTTACTTCTCCGCCCGAGAAGATTTGTGCCGCCCAGCCCCGGAGGGGCGGTAGAAGGCAGCCCAGCGCGTGAGAAGCTGTGAAAAAATCGGGCGTTTGGTCGGGTTAGCAGACGAAAGCGTCTGCTCCACCTTGCTGCCGAAGGACTTACAGACTTGTGGGGCAGGCGCTTCCGCCTGGCGCTTCCGCCTGCCAACCGATTTTTTCACATCAACAGAACCGGAACGCGCAAGCCCCGGAACGGGACGAAAGAACCGGGCGGGTTGCGGCTCCCCCGCTCTGCGGGGCAGACCCCAATGGGCGTTACCCTAAGAGCCCCCTCCCGTTTCTTGAACCGACTTCGCTTGCGATTCTTGTACTCCCAGGCTGCCAGTTCCACGAATAGGGCGTTATCCGTCAACTTGATCCCGAACAGCAGGACCTTCGGGAACGGCCAGATGCGTTAGATGACGCCGCACCACCGCACCCAGGTCTGCAACTCGGGGACCTTCGGAACAGCAAAGCCGCGCGTGAATGTGACCCAGAAATATTCATCCACGATCTTGGGCAGCGTCAATTCGCTGCGACCAATCATGGCTGATAGTTGGCTGTGGCTTACGCCGTGCTTGGCCGCGTCAGCCAGTAGCTCCTCGACCTCGTGAATTACTCTGCGAATGAAGGAAGCGTACGAATCTGGCGAACCATCGCAGTGCAGCCGGTCCCGAATCGCATCGTCCCAGGGCGGCAACGCCTGCGGGCGGAGAGCATACATGATCTTCGCTCCGCCGGTTGCGCCGACGCGAACAGAAACCGCTCCGTGGCGGGTGCACTTCTCTGAGGCTTGCAGTTCTTTGAGCACACCGAAGGCCGCCGCTGCATGATGGATGTCGCTGTCCTTTAGTTCCAGTATGCTGGCGGCTTCGTCCGGCAGATCCCGAAGGTGTTTTTGAGCCCACAGGCGGATTCGCTCAAGCGCATCGCTGTGGTATTCCTTGGCGAACTGGCGGCATCCCCACTCATTCAGCCACTTCATAAGCGCCGAACCGCAATCGTCCAATTCGAGATCTAGCGCACCGCCAGTCTTGGCCACGAACTGGCGGAACGAGTCGTCGAACTCGCCGCCAAAGGCCGTGTAGGCGCGGCACGCAATGGCGGCCTCATAGAGTCGCATCGGTCGAAATCGTAACACAGTGGAGCCTTGGCGCGGACAGAGGTTGGATTTCGTGTTCTATAGTTCTGTCAATAGTCGAATTCGAAGCAATTCACCCGGTCGAGTCTTCATCACGTTGAAACCCACATGAATAGGGGAGAAATGAGACAAACGGCTCCAAAAGAACGCGCTTGGATGTATAATCGATATCGGCCAGGATGGCAAAACGGAAATCAAGGCGGCGGAGGCCATCAAGAGGCTATCCGTAAGTGCTCAAAACGGGAATGCGGGTTCGGGTATGAAAGCCATTCTCGTGAAAGAACCTGGCGGTCCGGAGCGGATGGAGTTGGTGGAGACCGCGATTCCGCTGCCCGGCCCCGGGCAGGCGCTGGTGCGCATCGCGGCCATCGGCGTCAACTTCATCGACATTTATTTCCGCACGGGTCTCTACAAGGCCGACATTCCGATCGCGCTGGGCAGCGAAGCCGCGGGAACGGTGGAAGCCGTTGGGCCTGACGTGACCGAGGCCGCCCCCGGCGACCGCGTGGCGTATGCCATGACGCGGGGATCGTACGCGGAATACGCGCTGGTTCCCGCGGCGCAACTGGTGAAGATTCCCGAGGGCCTGGATTTCCAGGCCGCTGCCGCCGCCATGCTGCAGGGCATGACCGCGCACTACCTCACGCATTCCACGTATCCCCTGAAGAGCGGCGAATCCTGTCTGGTTCACGCGGCGGCGGGCGGGGCCGGCGGCCTCATTGTACAGATGGCCAGGATGCTCGGAGCGCGCGTCCTGGCGACCGTCTCCACCGCCGAAAAGGCGGCCGTCGCACGCGAGAACGGCGCTCATGAAGTCATCCTCTATACCCAGACGGATTTCGACGCCGAGGTGAAACGCCTCACCCACGGCCGGGGCGTGGACGTGGTCTACGACTCGGTGGGCCGGGCCACGTTTGAGAGGAGTCTGAATTCGTTACGTCCGCGCGGTGTTTTGGCGCTGTTCGGGCAGTCCAGCGGCCCCGTGCCTCCCTTCGATCCCACCATTCTCAACGGCAAGGGATCGCTGTTCCTCACGCGTCCCAGCCTGGGGCATTACGTTCTCACCCGCGAAGAACTGTTATGGCGCGCGAACGACGTTTTGGGCTGGGTCGCTTCCGGGCAGCTCAAGCTGCGCGTTCACAAGGCCTACTCCCTGGCGGACGCCTCCCAGGCCCACCGCGATCTGGAAAGCCGCGGGACCACGGGCAAGCTGCTGTTGATACCCTAGGGCGCGGGAAGCCCCACCCGCACGCTCATTGCGCCGGCAGGTTGTAGGAGAAGTTGAGCTGGAGCGAGATCGTCTGGCCCTTGAAGTCTTTGGGGAACGGCGGAAACGGGACCGAGCCGCTGATAGCCGCCACGGCGGCGCGGTCCAGAGCCGACATGCCAGACGGCGAGACGTTGACCAGGTGCGGGACAGTCCCGTTCCGGTCAATGGTGAATTGCAGGGAGACCCGGCCGGTAGCGCCGCGCCTGGCGCTCTCCGGCCACACCAACATCCAGTAGCGCTTTACCGCCGCCTGCACCTGGGACAGATAGGGCCGGAAATCCACGCCCATGGGGTCGCTCAGCAGCTGCATGTTGCTGGGCTGCACTCCGACCGACGCTGGAGAGTTCACCGGCGCGACCGATCCGCCGGGACCGCCGTGAAGCGTGCCCTGGAGGGCATCGGGCACCGAAACCTTGGGCAGCGGAAGCCCGCGGCCCGGCTCCACGGCGGGAGCCGGAACCGGATTCTCGAAGGCCAGGGCTGGTTTTTCCACGGTCTGGATCTGCGGCGCGACTTGCATCATGGGCGGCAGCTCGGGCTTGACGGCGGCAACTTCGGCCTTGGGCGGCGCCGGAAGCGGCTCAATAGGCTGGGGCGCGGCCGGCACCGCTCTTGGCATCCGAAAGACCGGGCGCGGCAGGGCCGCGGCGGCCTCGAACTCCTTGCTGATTTTGCCTGTATTGGGAGCCTTCTGAGTCAGTTCGGTGAGCACGAGCGGCGTCACAATCGGAATCCGAGACGTTGCTGGGGACGGTCCGAACGCGCTATCGGAGGTCAGCGCCAGCGCTCCAATCATAGCCGCATGAATCAGCAGAGATAAAGCCGCCGCTTGCCGCCGGCGCGGGCGGCCGCCGGGGTCGCCCCACTCGGTGAGCAGGTGAAGGCCGGCGTCAGCCGGAGGTTGGACTTCGGGTTCCATCCAAAGTTCGGCCCACCACTTCGGAGTGCTCCTTGATTTTATCAAGCACGGCAAGGGCGGTCTCTAAGGTATGACGCGCGGCGGCGCCGGAAGTTTTCGGGCAATTTCGCGTCTCGACCGAGTCCAGAAAGGCATCGAGTTGCAGCTTGAGAGGCTCCGCCTTAACGATGGCGGCCTGTTCCAGGCCGATCTGTCTGTTTTCGCCCACCGAAAACACCGCCAAGTCCTGGCGGCCGTAGTCCAGCGAGAGATACTGGTTGGGCTGAAAGAGGCGCAGCTTCCGCACCCGCTCGGTGGAGACGCGGCTGGCCGTGAGATTGGCTACGCAGCCGTTGGGAAACTGGAGCCGCACGTTGGCGATATCCACCTTGCGGGAGAGGATGGAGATGCCGGCGGCGCGGATCTCCTGGGGCGCCGCGCGCGTCAGGGCCAGTACAATGTCCACGTCGTGGATCATGAGATCCAGCACGACGTCCACATCCAGGCTGCGCGGGCTGAAGAGGTTCAGGCGATGGATCTCGAAGAACAAGGGGAGCGTGGCGCGGCGATCGAGTTCCATCACCGCCGGGTTGAAGCGCTCCAGGTGGCCCACCTGGAGGATGCGGCGCCCGTCTTCGGCGGCCCCGATCAGGCGGTCCGCGGCGGCCAGGTCGTGCGCGATCGGCTTTTCGATCAGCACGTCGACGCCGTTCAGGAGCAGCCATCGCCCGACGGACTCGTGGAGCGTAGTGGGGACGGCGACTACCGCCGCATCCACTTGGCCAGCGGCCTTGCGGAAGTCGGTGAAGGGCTGGGCGCCGTAGGCCGCCGCCATTTCGCCGGCGCGGGCGGGGTCGATATCCACCACGGCGCGCAGCTCCGCCCGCGCAGATTCGTGAATCGCGCGGCAATGGTTCTTGCCGAACTGCCCCGCGCCGATTACCGCGAGTTTGATCTTAGACACAAAAAATTCTGCACTGAAACTCCACAAACATCCTAGGCGTGGCAGCCTCGTTGTGGGGCAGGTTGGCAACATGCGGCCGACTGGCAGTCGGCCTCGCGAGGGCGGTTATCAACCGCCCGCAGGATGCCATCCTGCCCCACAACGAGGACCTCCTAGAGTCCTGTAATCGCGATATCCGCATCGTCGGCAGCTTCGATCATTTTCTCCCGGTCGAGCATCAGGGTTCGCCCCGCTTCCACGGCCAGCGCGGTAGCTCCGGTTTCCCGCATGGCCGGGATTGTGTCCAAGCCCACTACGGGGACATCGAACAGCAAGTGCTCGCGCCGGCGCGCGGCTTTCACCAGGGTGAGCGGCCGGCCGTTCACCAGCGCGGCTGCCCGGCGCAGCATGGCGTCGGTGCCCTCCATGGCCTCCAGCGCCACGCAGGCGCGCTCGCAGACGGCGACGCTCTGGCCCACGTCGAAACTCGCCAGCGCATCGGCCACCCGGCGTCCGTATTCAATGTCGGCCGTCTCTTCCTTCGACAGCTTGCGCCGCGTCATCGCGCCGGGCGTGGCCAGCAAGGGCTTCAACAGCTCCGTGGAATCGCGAAGCTGGATGCCCTCGTCCGCGAGGATGCGGACGACGCCGCCAATCAGCCCGTCGGTGTTTTTCCAGGGCAGCGTGGCCAGCAGCTTGGCGAGCCGCCAATCCGGGCGGATCGACGAGAAGATCCGGGCGTGTTTCACCTGGCCGGCCATCACCACCTCGGTGATGCCTTCCTGCTTCAGGATTTCGATCAACTTGCCTAGTTCCCCCAGCGAGATCCAATGGCAGCGCGGCGCCAGCGACTCCACCTCGCGCGAGGCTTCCTCCCGAATCGCGACCACGGTGACGTCGTGCCCCAGTTTCCGCGCGCTTTCGAGCGCCAGCACGGGAAAGCGCCCGTTCCCGGCAATCAGGCCGTAGCGCATCACTTCACGACGCCCCGCTCCGAGGAGCGGATGAAATCGATGAGCTGCTCCACCTCGCCGCACGAAGGAACCTCCGCGCGAATTCGCTCCACGGCTTGCGAGGTGTTCAGCCCGGCGCGGGTCAGCAGGCGGAAAGCCGTCTGCAAGGCTTCGATGACCCTTTTCTCGTACCCGCGCCGCTCCAAGCCCACGCTATTGGCGCCGAAAACGGCAAGCTCGGGCTTGTGGCTCGTGAGCGAGTATGGCATCACGTCCTGTTTCACCACGCTGTACGGGCCGATAAAGGCGTGGCGGCCGATCCGGCAGAATTGGTGCACGCCGCTATACGGGCTGATGTCCGCCCAGTCCTCTACCGTCACGTGGCCCGCCAAGCCGACGCTGTTGCCGATGATGACGTGGTCGCCGATGCGGACGTCGTGCGCCACGTGGGTGTAGGCCATCAGGAGGTTATCGCTGCCGATGCTGGTGAGGAGGCCGCCGCCCGCGGTGCCGCGATGAATGGTGACGAACTCGCGAATGTTGTTGCGGTCGCCGATGCGCGTTTCGGCGCGCTCACCCTTGTATTTCCGGTCCTGCGACGCCACCCCCACCGTGCTGTAGGGGTAGAAGACGTTGTCTTCGCCGATCCAGGTGGGACCTTCCAGGTACAAACTGGCCATCAGGCGCGTACGCGCGCCGACTTCCACTTCCGGCCCCACGACGCAGAAAGGGCCGATATCGGCGCTCTCGGCGATTCGCGCACGCGAATCCACGATCGCGGTGGGATGGATGGGCATTGCTAGGCTTCCGCCGGCTTCTCTTCCTTGTCGGCGAGCTTGCACATCACTTCGATTTCGGCCACGAGCTGCCCGTCCACGGTGGCGCGCCCGGCAATCTTGGCGACGCTGGCCTTGCGCTTCAAGATGGTCATTTCCATGCGCAGGGTATCGCCCGGGACCACGGGTTTGCGGAAGCGCGCGTAATCGATGGCCACCAGCAGCACCAGCTTGTTCTCTCGATCGGCGATGGTCTTCAACACCAGCACGCCGGCGGTTTGCGCCATGGCTTCCACGATCAGCACGCCCGGCATCACCGGAAAATCGGGGAAGTGGCCCGTGAACATGGGCTCGTTGAAGGTGACATTCTTGATCCCGACGATGCGCTCGGCCTCCAACTCGACGATGCGATCCACCAGCAGGAACGGGTAGCGATGGGGCAGGATCGCCCGAATCTCATTGATGTCCAAGATCGTCATGGAAGCTGTCATTATAGCAACCGTGGGAGAACGGCTTTGGCCGGCGGCTCTGGTTCGATTCGCGTGGCAAGAGCGGGGGAACGAAGCCATCCGCGGTCATCGGAAAGCGCAAGGATTTCCGCCGGCTTCAGGGTGGGAGATGGGTTCGGGAGATCAATCACGCCGCCGGAGTGGGAGGCGTCGGCCCGCGAGTTTACCCGGTGGTCCAAGTGGAGACATAGTGTCCGCCTGCAGGATAGCGCGGCTGTATAGAGCGGCCGGGCATAAGGGTAGCTTTTTCAACACGACAGGCTTATGATCGGGGAGCTGCGCGTTGCCCGGGGCGTTCTGCGGCTGCTCCCGCAAAGGGTGCACGCCGTCACGCTATGCGTACTCGATCTGTTCAATCGACGCCCGCAGCCACTCGAAATCGCCCTGCGGCAACCCCCATGTCACGGCGATCTGGTGGGGAACCAGCATGCCATGGGCTTCGCGATAGTCGGCGCAACGGCCCCGCCAGGGGGTGAGTTCGAATCGCTTGCAGACAGTTCGGTAGCGTTGAGTTTCAATCCCACACGGCAGGCCGCCATCATCGAAGATCATCATGGACGACACTTCAATCCCGTTCACCCGTATGGAAGCGCGCGCCGAGCGCTCGTCGATCAGTTGCCAGGTGACCAAAGGCGATAGCCAAAACGCCGGGAACCAGACGATCTCGACCAGGAATCGCAGCAACTCTCCGGAATCGGTTTCCGGGCCGGACACGGAGCCCATGGGGACCTTCCCCCAAGCGGAGATCTGCATACTGCCGTGGCCATCGACGAAACGGTCCACGGCTGAGACGCGCAACAACGGGTTGGGCCGGATGGCGCCGCGCCAGATGAAGCCGGGTGGGTCAAGCGAAAACCACTCCTCGGCGCTCATGGGGAACCAGCCCTTGTCCGGAGCGGTTCGCATGGCGCCGGACTGGCGCAGGTGGACCGTGCGGGGCGGGCGCTTTCCCGCAACCCGGGCAACTGCGAGATAGCGAGCGGCTGGGGGCGGCAACGCGGCGATGGCAACGGCGGAGATGGGAGCCTCGGGGGCCGGGCGGGCGCGCTCCAGAAGACGCAGAACCTCGCTGGTCATTTGAGCTCCATTCTAATTGCCACCACCGCCAGGCTGCCATCGGCATTATGGTATCCTAGAATTGGGATGGGGCCTGATGCGTGGGCCGGCTCGCGGCGAACAACCCTTGTACTGGGTAGGCTCTTCGAAACGGGACTTGCTGGCGTTTCCGGAAGCGGTCAAAGACGGTATTGGAACCGCTCTGAGCATTGCTCAATTTGGCGGGAAGCACCCCGCGGCGAAGCCGTGGAAGGGGGTGGGTTCAGAAGTACTGGAAGTAGTGGAGGACCACGACGGAAACACCTATCGCGCCGTCTATACGGTTCGCTTCCGTTGGGCCGTATATGTGTTGCACTGTTTTCAGAAGAAGTCGCGTAAGGGCATTCAGACGCCGAAACCGGATGTGGAACTCGTTTCACGGCGCCTAAGACTGGCCAGACAGGACTATGAGGATCGATATGGCAAAACCGAGCGCGGAACTTAGCGGAAGAATCGTGCGGAGTTCGGGGAACGTCTTCGCCGATCTGGACTTCGCGGACGCCGGCGAGCGGCAGACGAAAGTTCGTCTGGCCCTGGCGATCAATGACGTCCTGCGGCGGCGCGGGTTATCGCAGGGAAAGGCGGCGGAGCTGTTGGGCATCAACCAGCCAAAAGTCTCGGCCCTCTCAAAATACCGCCTGGAGGGTTTCTCCGTGGAGCGCTTGATGCGGTTCCTTACGTCGCTCAACCAGGATGTTGAGATTATCATCCGCAATAGGCTGCGGACTCGTCGCCCGGGGCGGGTATTTGTCACGGCTGCCTGAAAGTCGCTTGGCGCGTGTGGCCGTGTGAGGCGGGTAAGGGCGTGATTCGTTACTGCCCCTGGTTGCCTGGTTGCCCTGGTTGCTAAGTGGAGGGTCATACCCAGTTGCCCTTCTTATCGGCAGCTAGTGTTGAAATTGCGGAACTATATTTCTTTTGTTTTGAGCGGGTTAGTAATATGGCTCTAAAGTTCTAGTAAATTCCAGCCGCAAGAACGTCGATATGGTGTTTTAGAAAGGAATTCTTAAGGTGAACGCCCTATGGACCGCTTCTCCCAGATTGAGGCGTGGTTGATCAGAGCCACAGCCTTGCTGTGCTTACTCACGACGCTCTTAAGGGTGCTGAAGCATGAGCTCGGGTTCTGACGGACTGAGGGTAATTCGGTGACATGAGCGTTCACTCCAGGCACCGAATTGCTCTTTGGCGCTCACATCGGTCTTCGGATCTGGGAAATGCCTGGGCTTTAGCCTTACGTGAATCGTGTGGGTTTTATGCGGTCATCAACGGTTCCTTCAGCATCTCCCGCGCGCAGTTGTAGCCGGGGGCGCCCATGACTCCACCGCCGGGGTGGGCGCCGGATCCGCATAGATACAGGTTGCGGATGGGGGTGCGGTAGCGCGCCCATCCGGCTACGGGGCGCATCGCGAACATTTGATCGAGACTCATTTCACCGTGAAAGATGTTGCCGCCGGTGATGCCGAAGCGGCGCTCCAGGTCGAGCGGGGTCAGCGCCTGGCGATGTTCGATCAGACGGCCGAAACCGGGCGCGTACTCTTCGATTAGCGAGATGACGCGGTCCGCGAAGGGATCGCGCAACTCGTCCCAGGAGGCGTCGCGCAACGTGTAGGGCGCATATTGGAGGAAGATGCCCATGATGTGTTTGCCGGAGGGCGCGAGGGACGGGTCGTACATGGTTGGGATGGTCAGTTCCAGCAGCGGGCGCTGCGAGGGGCGGCCGTACTTGGCGTCGTCCCAAGCGCGCTCCACATAGTCGATGTTGGGGCAGATATGCATCGTCGCGCGGTGCTGCGGACCGGGGGCGCCGGGACAGGCCGTGAACTCCGGCAGGCCGCCGAGCGCCAGGTTGATTTTGCAGCTTGTGCCTTCGATGCGGTAGCGCCGGATCGCGGCGAGGAAATCGGGGGCCAGCTCGGCCGCGTCGACCAGGTGGAGGAACGTGAGCTTTGGGTCGAGGTTGGAAACCACGGCGCGGGCTTCGATTTCTTCGCCGTTTTCGAGAACGACGCCGCACGCACGGCTGCCGCGCACCAGGATTTTCGACACGGCGGCGCCGGTGCGGATGGCGGCCCCGGCGGAGCGCGCGGATGCGGCGATGGCCTCCGACACGGCGCCCATTCCGCCGCGCACGAAGCCCCATAGACCGCGGTGACCGGCCACGTTGCCCATCGAGTGGTGGAGCAGGATGTAGGCCGTCCCAGGCGAGCGCGGGCCGCCGTTGGCGCCGATGACGCCATCGGTGGCCAGCGTCACCTTTACTTGCTCGGATTCGAACCATTCGTCCAGAAAGTCGGCGGCGCTTTGGGTGAAGATCTTGACCAGGGAGACGATCTCTTTTCCGTTGAGGCCGCGCAGGCGCGCGGCGAACTTCAGATAGTCGACGAGATCCAGGGGACCGCGCGGCGGGAATCGCGGCGGCGTGGAAAGCAGCAGGGCCTCGATCACCTGCGAGATGCGCTCCAAGCGGTCTTCGTAGGCGGGATAGATGTCCGCGTCGTGGTGGGAGAAGCGCGCGATCTCAGCCAGCGTCCGGGCGCGGTCTTGCCACATGAAGAAGCAGCGGCTATCGGGGAAGGCGGAGAAGAAAGCGGGATCCTTGGCGTCCACGTGGTAGCCGAAACGCTCCAGTTCCAGCTCGCGGACGATGCGCTCCTGAAGAAGGCTGCTGAGGTATGCGGCGGTGGAAACGTGGTAGCCGGGCCAGATTTCCTCGGTTACCGCACAACCGCCCACCAAGTCGCGCCGCTCTAGCGCCAGAACGCTGCGGCCGGCGCGAGCCAGGTATGCGGCCGCCACCAAGCCGTTGTGGCCGCCGCCGATGACGATGACGTCGTAGCGTGGCATGTAGCCTCCCGGGCGAGCCTGGGTGCCAACCCATATTGTCGGGTATCGCGCGCGGGGGTGAAGGCGGAATTTCGAGACGATCGATGGCGGCACGGGGCGAAAGGGGCGTCTTCTGGGCCCGGCTCGGAACCGGGCGTCGCGGTACGTTCGGACGAAAGCGAACGGTTTGGAATGGGCGAACGGGGCTGCGCTACAATCAAGAACGTTTCCCATGACTACTGTTGCGGCTAGCCGCGCCTCGGAATTCCGCGAACAACTGGACCGGCGCGCGCTGGTGGCCGATGGCGCCATGGGCGCCATGCTGTACGCGCGCGGCGTGTTTATCAACCGCTGCTATGACGAGTTGTGCCTGTCGGCGTCGGATATGGTGCGCCAGATCCATCAGGAGTACGTCAAGGCCGGCGCGGAAATCCTGGAGACGAACACGTTCGGCGCCACGCGGCCGCGTCTGGCCGGATTCGGATTCGGAGAGAAGCTCGCGGACATCAATCGCGCGGCCGTCCGGCTGGCGCGCGAGGCGGCGGGTAAGAAAGCGTTCGTGGCGGGCGCGGTGGGTCCTTTGGGGGTGCGCATCGAGCCGCTGGGGCCTACGTCGTTCGCCGAGGCGCGGGCCGGTTTCCGCGAGCAGATCGCCGTTCTGGCCGAGGCCGGCGTGGACCTGCTCATTCTCGAGACCTTCGGCAACCTGGATGAGCTGCGCGAGGCCGTTTTCGCTGCGCGCGAAGCGGCCGGCGACGCTCTGGCGGTGATCGCGCAGGTCACCATCGACGATTTCGGACACCTGCCGGGCGGCACGGATACCGAGACCTTCACGCGCGCCCTGGATTCGTGGCCGGCCGACGGGATCGGCCTGAACTGCTCCGTGGGGCCGAAGGCCATGCTCGAAACCATCGAGCGCATGATGCGGTTCTCCTCCAAGCCGATGAGCGCCATGCCGAACGCGGGCGCGCCGCAGCGCGTGGAGAACCGGAACATTTACCTCTGCTCGCCGGAATACATGGCGCAGTACGCGCGCCGCATGTTGTGGGCGGGTGTGAAGATTGTGGGCGGCTGCTGCGGCACCACGCCGGAGCACATCAAGCTGATTTGCGCGGAGACGCGCTCGCTGCAGCCGGAGCGGAAACGGCTGAGCGTCACGGTGGAAGAGCCGGAAGCCAAGGCCCACGCGCTGGCGCCGGCGCCGATGGCCGAAAAATCGAAGCTCGGCGCCAAGCTGGCCGCGGGCAAATTCGTGGCGTTGGTGGAGATCCTGCCGCCGCGCGGCGTGGACGCCTCCCGCGAAATCGCCGGGGCGCGGCTGTGCGCGGAGCGCGGCATCGATTGCATCAACGTGCCCGACGGGCCCCGCGCCAGCGCGCGCATGAGCGCGCAGGCGGCCTGCCAGCTGATCCAGCGGGAGGCCGGCATCGAAGCCATCAACCACTTCTGCTGCCGCGACCGCAACATCCTGGGGATTCAATCGGAGTTGCTGGGCGCGCATACCGTGGGCGTACGCAACCTGCTGTGCATCACGGGCGATCCGCCGCGCATGGGTTCCTACCCCGACGCCACGGCGGTGTTCGACGTGGACGCCATCGGGCTGGTCAATATTGTTCACAACCTGAACCATGGCCTTGATATCGGCGGCAACCCCATGGGATCGCAGACCGCGTTGCTGATCGGCGTAGGCGTCAACCCCGGGGCGCTGAATATGGACGAGGAAATCCGCCGTTTCGAGTGGAAGGTGGAAGCCGGCGCGGAGTACGCCATTACGCAGCCCGTGTTCGACCTGGGCCTGCTGGAGGCGTTCCTCCAACGCATCGAGCGCGTGCGGATCCCGGTGATCTGCGGCATCTGGCCGCTCACCAGCTTCCGCAACGCGGAATTCATGGTCAACGAGCTGCGCGTCCCCGTGCCGGAGGAATATTTGGAGCGCATGCGCCGCGCCGATACCGCGGAGGCGGCGCGCGAGGAAGGCGTGGCCATCGCCCGCGAAATGGCGGCGCGCGTGCGTGATATAGTCCAGGGAGTGCAATTGAGCGCGCCGTTCGGGCGGTACCAGATGGCCCTCGATGTCGCCGAAGCCATTGGCCCGCGTTGACGAATCGAAATGGCGACCGACTTGGTGGTGATGAACCCGGAAGAGCCGCAGCCGGAGTTTCTGGAGCGCGCGGCCGCCGCGGTACGGCGGGGCAAGGTGGTGGCCATCCCCACCGACGCTCTCTATGCGCTGGTGGCCGACCCGTTCAACCTGCGCGCCGTGGCGCAGGTGTTTCGCGCCAAGGGCCGCGAGGCGCACCGCTCGCTCCCCATCCTGGTCAGCGATCTGGTGATGGCGGAAGATCTCGCGGGCGAGCTGAGCAGCCGGTTCTTCCTGCTGGCGCGGCGTTTCTGGCCCGGGCCGCTCACCATCATCGTGCCGGCCTCCGCTAAAGTGCCGTTGAAGGTAACGGGCAACACCGGCCGGCTGGCTTTGCGGCAGCCGCGTTCCCGCATCGCCAACCAGTTACTGAACCTCCTCGGCCAGCCGCTGATCGCCACCAGCGCGAACATATCCGGCAGCCCCACGTGCCGGAGCGGAATCGAGGCGTTCGGCATGATGGATGGACGGCTGGACCTGGTGCTCGACGGCGGCGTGTGCGCCGGACCCGGCGCCACTACCATCGATATCACCGAACCGGCGTGGCGCCTGATCAAGACCGGCGCGGTGGAAGAGAAGGAACTGGCGGAGTGCCTGCGGCCGTCGTAGGGGGCTGATCGCCGGCGAGAGCGCCAGCCGGCCCAGAGGGCGCCCCGGACAAAGCGTCTGCGCCGCATCGACCCGGCGTTACTTGCGGCCGAGCATGCGCAGGCGGACGGCGAAGGCCCTTACCTGTCCCCGGCCGTAGGTGAGGAACTGGGGCGTCCCCACGACGTTGTTGACCGTGTTGGGATTCCCGTTGTTGGTGAGGTTGTCGAATCCGAAACGCCAGGCCCAGAGGTAGCGCAGCGCCTGGAACTTCCGTTCGAGTTGCAGGTTGATATTGAAATAATCCGGGAAGCGCATGGAGCCGGGCGCGCCGATTTGAAAGCTCCGCTCATCCACCACGGAGAACGGAAACCCCGTGCGATATTCCACCAGGTATACGACCGTCGTGTTCCGCGTCGCGAACCGCAGCCGGGACGGCAGCGCGCGGTTGGGCAAGGGGAGCCATCCCCACATATGGAAACGGTTCGGCGTGTCCCACGGATACTTGCCCGGGGCCTGCGGCGCAAAAACGGGATTTTCCAGGCTGTAGTCGATGGCCGCATTGGTCCGCGAGCTGGACCGCGTGTAGCCGGCGAACCATTCGTACTGGCCGGCGAAGGTGCGATGGAGGGAGACGTCGAGACCGTCGTACACGGAGCGGCGCGCGTTGCGCAGATCGTAAATAACGGAGCCGCTCGCGGCCAGGACCGCGGCGGGATCCTCGGGAACGAACACCAATCCGAGGCTGCCGGAGCGGCGCACATAGTTCGCCTTTAGATAAAACGCCTTCGGCAGTTTCCGCTCCACGCCGGCGCTCGCGGTCTGGTATTTGGGCGTCACCAGGGACCGATCGTTCACGCGGAATACCGCCGAAACGGAACCCTGGACGTCGCCCGCCGGCGAATAAAACGTCGAGAGACTCGTCTGGTCCTGCTGGTTGGCGAGCAACGCCAAGCCAATGGCGTCGTAGTAGACTCCCCATCCGGCCGAAAACTTGGTATCTTCGAGCCGTCGCGGCGCCCAGACCGCCGCCAGCCGCGGAGCCAGTTCCAGATCGCGAACCACCTCGTTCCATTCGGCGCGCAGCCCCGTCTCGATCGTCACCCCCTCGCCCGGCGTCCAACGATCCTGAACGTACTGCGCGTCCTCGAAGTTCTTGTGCGCCTGGAACGGGCCGCCGGCGAACGACACCAAGCGCGCCACGGAACCGTCGTCGCGCACGACTTCGTAATCGTGGCGCGCGATGGTCTGATGAAACGCCTCGCGTTCGAAATCGATTCCGAACTTGAACTGGTGCTCGCCGTGGAGGCGAAACGTGGGGAGAAACAGGTTGGCGGTCGCCTGCTGGCGATAGGCGTGCCGGTCCATGTCTTCAAAATAGTTGCCGCGATTTCCGAAGGGCGTGATCTGATACAACAGGTCGCCTTGGGGTTCGTTGTGAAGCCGGGTGCGCGTATCCGCGAAGCCGGCGTCGAGCAGCGCGCCGCCGAAGTACTGTTGATCGCGGACGGTGGTCATGAACAGCGTCTGGCGGCGGGTGCTGGTGGCCTCGGCCGGGTTCAGGATGGTGAGGCCGTTGCGCTTATTGTCCGCCAGGTTCGCCAGAAAGCTGCCCGTCAGAATGTTGGACGGCGCCAGGTTCACCTGGAACCGCGCCAGGTCGCTGGCGGAGATGCCGCGGGTGCGGTTCTGGCCGTTCGGCAGGCCGTGTACGATGTCCTGGTTGTAGAAAGCGTCGAAACCGTTGTGAAACCAGGCGCGGCCCCTGGCGAGCGGTCCGGAAATCTCCAGTCGCGGCGTCCACTTGTCCACGTGGAGGCCGTCTTCGAAGGAGACGCCCGGAATGAAGTTCGTACCGCCGAAACGCCAGTGGTCGTCGCCCATCTTGGTCCTCACGTCCACGGCCCCCGCGGAGCCGCGCCCGGTATCGGCGGAGAAGCGGCTGGTCTCCAGATCCACGGACTGAATGGTTTCGATGTTGACGCGCGCCTCCAGGCGGCCGGTGACCGGGTCGGAGATGTTAAATCCGTCCAACGCGTAGCTGGTCTGCCCGGCGTCGGCTCCGTTGACGTGGGTGTGGCCGGCGTTATCCTGCACGACGCCGTTTACCAGCGGCAAGGCGTTGCGGTAGTCCTGCGGGGCGGGGAAAGGAACGGTGAGGGCCTGCCGGCCATCGATTTCCTTGTGGGCGGCGGCCTGCTGGGGATCGATGACCGCCGGGGAAACCGTCACGTCCACGCGCTCGGAGAATTCCTGCAGGTGATTCAAGGCGATGGTGAGCTGGCTCGGCCCCTCCTCGAAGCGGCGCGCAGGCCCTTGGTACACGTAGAACCCTTGGCGCTCGGCGCGAATGGCGTACTCTCCGGCGGCGGGCAGCGTGAGACTGAAGTTTCCGGCGGGATCGGACGGCGCGGAAACGATGGGGCCGGCGGCGGGCCGCAGCTCGATGCGCGCCCCTTCCACGGCGGCGCCGGTCTCATCCACCACCCGCCCCGTCATCGCAACCTGCGCGTGCAAGACGGCGCAGAGCAAGGCGATCCCGAAAACGAACCGCGCGCGTGGGAGCGTTGGTTTCATGGAGCGCTGCGCCGGCCGGACATTCCGCTACCCTAAAAGCATAGCGCCGCCGCGCGGCGCGGGTTTCGCGGAAGAATCGAAGCATCGAAGCATCGCTATATGGGATTCGCGCTTTGGACCGATCCGGAACTTGCCTGGGCCACGGGCACGTCCGAATACCGCGCCCTAGGAGTAGCCGTGATTTCCAATACGGACCTGTTCCGCGCCGCGGATTTCCGCGCGGCCCGCCGTCCACCCTCCGGACCGGCGCTTCGCTTCGCGGGCCACTTCGCCTCGCTGGGCCAGATCAACGCCTATCTCCGGAGGAACCGTGGCCACCCAGCCCGCCGCGCGCGGGCCAGGACGGGGACCGCGCGGCTGGACGTTCACGCCGGATACATATAATTGGGAGTCGGATGATGAAAACCGTGGGTCTTGGGATTGGCGTCGCGCTTTTCGCCGCGCTGGCGAGCGGCCAGGCGCCGGCTGCGACGGCCGTGGTCTCCACCACGGAATTCGCCGGCCCTCTCGACATGGGCCGCATGGCGCTGGGACAGGGCGGTCTATCGGAAGAGCCCATGTGGGAGAGCCGGTACGCGGAAATCCGCGCCCTGCGCCCCAAGCTGGTGCGCCTGTTCATCCAGGAGTATTTCAACCTCCTGCCCGCCCGCGGCAAGTACAATTTCGCGACGCTCGACCGGTCGGTCGATCTCATTCTGAAAACCGGCGCGAAGCCGCTCATGAACATCGATTTCAAGCCGGCTCTGCTGTATCCGAAGATCGACCAGGACACGGTGGAGCCCAACGATTGGGGCGAATGGGAACGGCTCATCCAGGCGATGGTCAAGCACTACAAGGACCGCGGCGCCGGTATTCGGTACTGGGAGATTTCGAACGAGCCGGACATCGGCGAAGATGGCGGCTGCCCCTATCGTTTCCGGCCCGCGAGCTACGTCGCGTACTACCAGCGGACCGCGGCCGCGATCCTGCGGGCCGACGCATCCGCGCGCGTGGGCGGGCCTGCCCTGGCGAATTGGAGGTCGCCGATTCTGCCCGCCCTGCTGGAATTCTGCGCCAAGGGCGGCGCGCCGCTCCACTTCGTGTCCTGGCACGTTTACGCCAGCGACCCCGCGGACTTCCGCCGTTCCATCGACGGCGTGAAGAAGATGCTGGCGGCCTATCCATCGCTGCGCCCCGAGACCATGCTGAACGAATGGAACATGGCGCTGATGAAGCCCGGCGCCGACAATCTGGTCGTTCAGCCCGCCTTCATTCTTGAGACCGTGTGGAACATGATCGAAGGCGGTCTCGATTATTCGTGCTACTACCACATTCGCGACTACCACGTGGAGCCATCCACATTCGCCCGGTTCATGTCGCCGCACGGCGTGGCCTTCATGGCGAGCTGGTGGAACAGAATGCCGCAGTACGACGGGCTGTTCGATTTCCAGAACGAAGTCCGTCCGGCGTATTTCGTCTTCGAGCTGCTGTCTCGCGTCACGGGCCGGCGCGTGCATGTCGAAGCCCAAGGGGTCCACGCGCTGGCGGCGTTCGACCCGCAATACGAGATGGAGAACGTACTGGTCTGGAACTTCTCGGCCGCACCCGCGCGCGCCACAATCGAGTTCCGCGGCCTCCCCGGAGAAACGAAGGTGGAGCGGATTAAGCTGGATGCCCGCTCCCCGCTTTCGGACGAAACTTCGCGATTGAAATTTCAGACCCCGGAGAACCTATCGCTCCAGGACAACAAGCGCGAGATCGTCCTGGAGCCCTACGGCGTCGAGCTCTGGTTCTTCCATAAGCAATAGCGGCGTTCAGGCGATCCGATGCTTTTCCACGACCGCCTCATGCACCTCACCCCCAGCCCCGGACCCGGTAGGGCGGGTGCCTGGATGAGCCGACGCTCGAGCATTACCATCCGCCGATGTTCCCGTGGTTGCGCCCGTTCCCGTCCGTCTACTCGGGGGCCAACTGGTGGGGTTCTGTCAAGGTTTTTGGCAGGGCCGGTGGGGTATTGGCTCACTTTGGGCGGGCCGGACAGTATCGCAAATTGCGGAAGTGATTTAAGATCAAGAGAGCTTCAGATGTCGGGGCGTAGCGCAGCCTGGTAGCGCACCTGCCTTGGGCGCAGGGGGTCGGGCGTTCAAATCGCCCCGCCCCGACCATTTAGAATCAGCACCTTACAGCCATTAAGCGCCGTTGGCAGGATGCTGACCCCCTGCACTCACGGCAGGTGCGCGGTTGCCTAGGGAACAAGACCGCGGCTCTGGCGACCATCGAACTGCCTGTGGACGTGGTCGAAACGGCCGAGGGAGGACCGCCCTTTACTTGCATGGAGCGCTTTCCCGATTTGCACAACGAAAAAGCGTAGAATGGAGGCATGGCGACCAACCATGTGGACGCGATTTATGAAAATGGCGTCCTGCGGCCATTGGAGCCTCTACCGCTGGAAGAGCACCAGCGCGTGAGGGTCACCGTCTCCAGCATTTCAGGCGATTCTTTGGCGTCCCTGGTCGATCACAGCTTCTTGGAACAGGCGCGCAAGGAAGTCGCCGCCGCAGGCCGCGTCTCCACTCACGAAGAGATTCGCAGGATAACGGCCAAGGACCCCAGTTCCTGGTCTGAGGCGATTATCGCCGAACGCCAGGAGCGATTCTGACAGCGTGAACTACTTCTTCGACTCCAGCGCACTCATTAAGCTCTACCACCCGGAATTGGGTTCCCAACGAATCGCAGCCATGTTCGGCGAGCCGCAGCGGCGAATCATCATCTCCCGCCTTGCCGGCGTTGAGTTACACTCGGCGCTAGCGTTGAAGACACGCACGGGCCATTTGGGCGGCGGAGACGCGGCCGCCTTGCGTATTCGGTTTCTTGATGACGTCGCAAACGGCGCACTCGCACTCGTAGCGGTTGGCGATTTCCACTACTTGGCGGCGGAACGTCTTATCGTCCACTACGGTGACCGGCACGGCTTGCGGACCTTGGACGCGCTCCAGCTTGCCGTGGCGTTGGACGTGAAGGATCGTGTCGGGTTAGAGGCCTTCGTCGCTGCGGACAAGGCTCTCTGTGAGGTGGCGATCCTGGAAGGCTTCGGCGTCCTCAACCCGGAACACACCTAACGATCAGTGAGTCGTTGAGATGAGGAGCGAAGCAACCCAGGCGGCATTGGGAGCGGCACTGGCGGAGAATCAACGCCTTCGCGCCGAGATCGAACAGCTCAAAGCCGCGCTCGCCGGGCATCTCTCTCCAACGCCCAAGGCCACCTCCAGCGATTCCTTTGCAATTTCCTGTCTGCCGAGCGCCTCCGGCATTGACGACGTTGTAGCGCCTGCGGACAAAGCCGCCAAGGTGGCCCTCTTCCGCTCGCTGTTCCGCGGACGTGAAGACGTTTACGCCGAGCGCTGGCGCATGAAAGATGGCAAATGGGGATACCGGCCAGCAGGCCTGAAAAACTGGGAGGCGGTGCTCGCCAGCAAACCAGAAGACCGCCGCAAGGTTGACCGGCAAACCAGGACACTCTACCCCCTGACCGATGAGGTCATCCGGCTGCATTTATCTGGCAAGAAGACCGTCGGGGTTTATCCGCTTCTCATAGATGAAACATGCTGGCTACTTGCCGCAGACTTTGACAAGGCAACATGGCGGGAAGACGTGTTGGCTTTCGTGGCCACGTCCAGGCGATTGGGCGTGTCGGCATATTTGGAGCGATCACGCTCCGGCAACGGCGGTCACGTGTGGGTCTTTTTCGAGCGCCCGATCTCTGCCGCGATAGCCCGAAAGGCGGGATGCGCGATTCTGACCCAGACTATGGAACAGCGCCACCATTTGGGATTGGATTCTTACGACCGCTTCTTTCCGAACCAGGACACCCTGCCCAAAGGTGGATTCGGCAACCTCATCGCGCTGCCTCTTCAGTGGATGCCACGACAGGAGGACAAGAGCGTGTTTGTGGATGACAGCCTCTGCCCATATCCGGATCAGTGGCAACTGCTGGCATCGATCCGCCGTGTCCCGGCCGACCAAGTCGACTGGATCGTCAACGACGCTGCTCGTCGCGGTCAAGTGCTGGGCGTGCGGGCATCAGCCTCAGACGCGCATTCCGAGGAGGAGCCCTGGACTCTGCCGCCATCGAAAAAGAGAACGGAGACGCCGATTCAAGGGCCGTTCCCGAAATCCATCGAGATTGTCCGCAGCAATCTCGATTTTGTCCCGAAAGACGGACTGCCCGAAGCGATGCTCAACCGAATCATCCGCCTCGCCGCTTTCCAGAATCCGGATTTCTACAAAACGCAGGCCATGCGGCTCTCCACCTGGAATAAGCCCAGAATCATTTCCTGCGCCGAGGAGTTCGCCCAACATGTTGCGCTGCCACGCGGCTGCCTCCAGGATGTCAGCGGTCTCCTGAAAGAGTACGGCGTTCGGGTATCCGTTCGGGACGAGAGCTGTACCGGCGAGCCGATTGACGTGAAGTTTCAGGGCGTTCTGCACGACGAGCAGGCTGACGCCGTCCTCCAAGCGCTACGTCACGATGAGGGCGTTCTTTGCGCCCCGACCGCCTTTGGCAAGACGGTGGTGGCATCGAAACTGATCGCGGAGCGTGGTGTCAGCACCCTCGTTTTGGTCTACCGCCGCCAGTTGCTGGATCAATGGCGCGAGCGCTTGGCCGTGTTTTTGGATCTGCCCATAAAGGCAATCGGGCAGATCGCTGGCGGCAAAGCATCCCGCAGCGGATGCGTCGACGTTGCCCTGCTGCAGAGCTTGCAACGGAAAGGCGAAGTGAAGGACTTTGTCGCCGAATACGGGCATGTCATTGTCGATGAATGCCACCACGTTTCGGCCTTCAGCTTTGAGCAGATCATGAAGCAGGTCAAAGCTAAGTACGTGCTTGGCTTGACTGCGACGCCTACCCGCAAGGACGGTCACCATCCGATCATATTCATGCAGTGCGGCCCGATTCGGTTCAATCTCAGCGCGCGCGATGTTGCTGCGCGTTCGCCTTTTCGGCACTTGGCGATGCCGAGATACACCGCCTTCCATGCGCCGGCAGATTCGGCCGAGTTCACAATTCACGACGCTTACGCGACGCTCGTGAACGACGTAGAGCGCAACCGTCAGATCGTTACCGATATTCTGGACGTTGTCGGCGCGGGCCGGACGCCACTGGTGCTCACCAGCCGCAAGGAACATCTGGAGCGCTTGCGTGTGGGGCTATCGGGCATTGAGCACGTGATCACATTGAAGGGCGGCATGGGCAAAAAGCAGCGTCAGGCAGCCGCCGAAAAACTCGCGTCCATTCCCGATGGAATTCCAAGGGTGATCCTCGCCACCGGAAGCTACATTGGCGAGGGCTTTGACGATTCACGGCTCGACACGCTGTTCCTAACGATGCCGATTTCATGGCGCGGCACCCTGCAGCAATACGTGGGTCGCCTGCATCGAATTCACGACGGCAAAAAGGTTGTTCGAGTCTACGACTACGTGGACGCACACGTTCCCATGCTGGCACGAATGTACGAGAAGCGGCTCAAAGGATATCGCGCCATCGGGTACGAACTGGAAGGCGATCCTGACAACGACGCGGATGTGTAGGGGGTGGGCTCGGCGGGGACGACAAAAGGGACATCAAGCGGTGCAAGAGAACTGTAGATGATTTTGTAGCTGCCCAAAGCCTCCGGCTTCAACAGGGCTCAACAAGCTCCAACACGCTGCCCGCATCCGATTGAAACGTAAGTATTTGAAAACAAGTCGCTTTTGTGGGAGAATGGAAACTGCCTTGGGCTCAGTGGATCTCCGGTCGATACCCTACAAAATTGCCCTTTAGATTCAACAATTTACAGAACAGGCTGTTGAACGTTGTTGAATCGTGAGGGAACTTTAGCTACAGAATCTGCTACAGTTCGGGCCGGCGACCGCGCCGAAGGCCCGTCAATGGCCGGTTTCAGCATGACGACCCTCTGCTATTGCGGCAGGTGGTCGGTCTGTTACGCTGGTCAAGAACGCCATCGCCCGGAATCAGCAGCAACTGGGTGAACAACCCCCAAGCGCTTCTCGGATTGATCCACGAGCAGCGCCGCACCAATGAGTCCACCGCAGATGACCTGAAATCAACAGCGATGGCAATGCTATTTCGGAACTTGCCTGAATACGCGAAAAAAATGCACTCTTCCAATAGGAAGGGTGCATCGGTTGTTTTATTATTGCTTGATCACCAGCCACCACAGAGCGGACGCCAGCAAGCTCCCCAACAGGCTCATGAGGCCATCGAGCATCCAAGCCGTTTGGGATCTTGCTGGGCGAATCGACCAACGCCTCGTGGTGCTTGTACGTAATTTTTTGGAGAACAGCGGCACTCTTCCTTCTTGAGAGCACCTTTCTTCTGCACACTCAATAATGAGACCCTTAGACCTGAAATCCTCTAGTTTTAATATTTCTAGGATCAGAGTCTCGAGTGCGGAAGTCACGAATCCACCTCCGCCACACTCGCTGACCGGAGCTTACGCAAAAAACTGAATGGTTCAAATAAAAGAAGGTTTAAGTTGTGCATGGGACCTCCTTCTCTCCTGGCCGGGAGAATACTGTAAAAACAGGGCGTGGTCCCACCGCTAACTATTTGCTACGATAGGGCTTACGGGATCTGGCACGTCGATTCTCGATGGGCTGATACGAGTTGACGGCGTGGGAGGTCCGAATCTGATCGACAAAGAGGTTGCGTGGTGGACAAGCAGGAGCGACAGGAGGAACTTGAAACGGACGCGCTGAATCGCGCGCTCGCTGAATACGACAAAGCGCTTCGAGACCGCCGGTCAAGCCTTGGGAGCGTAAGTATCGAGTTCTTGCGCGGTTCTCTGAAGTCTCTTTCTACCCCGATAAAGCACCAGCAGGACGTCGTTAGAAGGGGCAAGGGCAGACTGCCGGCATTCGCAGTCCCCCTGATCTCACTGGACCCAGAAAAGCTGGCTCTTTTGACTCTGGGATGCATGTACGACCTGATTACCGAACGCCGTGACTCTACGGACACCCTCCCAACCAGGACCGAACTCGCCGACGCTGTTGGGGGGAGATGTCGCCTGGAGCGCTACTTCGACAAGACTGCTGGTCGAGCCCGTGATGTTTGCCAGGAACTCTTTGGTCGTAACGTGCACGCTTATCAGGGGCGACGCCGTGCGCGAAGACAAGCCGCCTTCCTGGATCGGACCGACTGGCCCTTCGATCAGCGGTGGTCCGTGGGATTGATTCTTGTCATGCTCGCAGTTGAGCACGCTGTTATTGCTGGTACGCCTATTTTTTGGATCGTGGAGCGAAAGGAGAGGCGTGAACGCAAAGACCGCGGCGTTTATTTCGCCACAATAAAAAGTGTGGATCTGACCTCGGCCGCTGTGAAGTGGCTTGAGGAGCGGAATATCCTTCACAGGGTTCTGGTTCGCCCAGTCCACCTTCCGATGATTGTCCGGCCACTGCCTTGGAGTGGGCTACGGGATGGCGGCTACCTTAAGGAAAGAATGCAGCTCGTGAAACGTGGCAAGAACCCGAGTATTCGGAAGGCCTTAGCAAATGCAGACATGACGCGGGTGTACGCGGTGGTCAACGCGTTGCAAGATACACCATGGCGGATCAACAAGGGCGTTTATGAGGTCATGTGTCGAGTGCGGGAAGTCGAAAGCCAGTCTCCCGGCATACGCGTGGATCACCCCAAGCGGCTGGATCTGTCGAACGTCCTGATTGACGAAGGGAACTTGTTTCATTTCCCTTACCAATTGGACCACAGAGGCCGGGTCTACGCCGTTCCACGGCCCCCTAACCCACAATCTGATGACGAAGGCCGGGCGCTGCTCGAGTTTGCCTCCGGTAAGCCTCTGGGAGAGAGAGGCGCATATTGGTTGGCGGTGCATTTGGCCAACCTCTACGGCAAGGGTAGGGTTTCTTTTGAAGAACGCGTGACGTGGGTGAATTCACATAACAAGGAACTCCTCGCGTTCGCCAGAGAGCCAGTTGGCCACTCCTTCTGGAAGAACGAAGAGCTTAAAAACCGGAAGAAGTGGTGTCTCTTAGCAGCTTGCATGGAATGGGACCGGTACCTTTCGGAAGGGCCTTCTGTCGAGTCTCATCTACCGGTCGTCATGGATGGGACCTGCAACGGTCTGCAGCACCTCAGCGCCATAACCCGTGATGGCGAGGTCGGCAGGGAGACAAATCTGTTGCCCAGTGAGACGCCCCATGATGTGTACCAGAAAGTTGCTGACGAGGTGGAAAGTCGGCTTAAGAGTGCCGCGGCAAGAGGGGACTTGAAGGCTCCGGAGTGGTTGGGAAAAGTACCTCGTAAGCTTGTGAAAGAACCGACGATGGCTCGTCCGTACGGGATGGGTAGAGTCGGAATCCAAGAGCATGTCGAAAAGACACTCAAAGATGATGACAACACCGATGAATCCCTGAAGTCGTTTAGTAGTACTTGGTATATAGCCGGCATAATAGAAGAGGCCATCAACCAATTGATTCCTGGCCCCAAGAAGTTGATGGACTGGCTGGAGGAGCTATCCGCTGTGCTAGCCAAGAAGAACACCGGCATCCGGTGGACACTACCGAGCGGTTTCGTTGCTGTCACAGAGGAGCGAGTTCCAGAAATGCGTGAGATCAGGGTTCATGGCTGGTCGATTCGGGTCGTCAAAGACAATCCAAGATTCAAGATTGACGTTAGCGAGCAGCGTAGTACTGTGAGCGCCAACTTTGTTCATTCTTTCGACGCGGCCCATCTGATGCTGACCATTCATCGGCTCCATAAGGAGAAGGTGGGGGACTTCACCGTGATTCATGACGGCTATGGGGTTCACGCCTCCGACATAGATCTCATGCATCGTGTGTTGCGGGAAGAGTTCGTCAAGATGTACCGGGAGCCAGTCGTACAGAGATTCCTCGATGAGCAGCGCCGCGCTAACCCCCGGGTCAGACTTCCAGATCCGAGGCCGCCGTTCGGTGATCTAGACATTGAGGGCGTCCTGAAGTCACCGTACTTTTTCTGCTAGGGGCTGGTGGTCTGGCTGAAATAGTGCCGAACTGAGGTTGCGTTCTTACGGCGGTGGTCCCGTCAGGCTCGGACTTGCGAGTCAGATGCGATGCTGGTGTCCCGGCGCGGAAGTTCTAAAGGACGACAAAAGGGACATCAGGCGGCGCAAGGAGTGTAGATGATTTTGTAGCTGCCCAAAGCCTCCGGCTTCAACAGGGCTCAACAGGCTTCAACAGGCCGGACGCATCTTATTGAAACGTAAGTAGTTGAAAACAAGACATTTTCGAAGAAGACCGGAAACCGCCTTGGGCTCAGTGGATCTCCGGTAAATACCCCTTTGAGATTGCCCTTTAGATTCAATAGCTTAGCTTCTCTAGAGGGGACGACCCCCTGTCTTTTCGAGGCTGCTACATCTACAATTTTGACTACAGTCAACCGGTCAGGGTCGCTGGAAGGCCCGTCAATGGCCGGTTTTAGCATGACGACCCCCTGCATTTACGGCAGGTGGTCGCGGTATTCAAATTCCCGAAGCCAACCCCGACCTGAGTTACACCCCCTGATGACAGAGAGGCTCAAGAAAGCGCAAACATGCGCTAGCTGAGTCGAAGGATCCTGGTGCGCTGCGGTTCAGTCGACGGCAGTTTACCTGTGATCGCACGAACCAATCGAAATGCGCGGTAACGCGAAGTCTTGTTAAGCTGACCGGAATCCAGAGTTACTGGTGCAGAAGAGTGTTCAAATAGCCGCCACGCCTGACACGTACCAACCCTCAATAGTCGGTCGAGTTCCTCGGTGGTAGTATGGTACAGCTTCCCTTCGTTGTCTCGGGTCCCAACGCAACGGTCAACGAGCTCCTTGTGCCAGTCAACGAATTCGGTTCTTGAAATCCCGAACTGGTAGAAACCGAAACAGCTCGTGACGCAAGCGTATTCCTCGAACACAAGTCCCCAAAGTTTCATGGTCTTAATCTTGTCGGAAACGTGTTCGCTCCAGCGCCTGTCGAGTGTGCCGGGGTTTCGGTCAAATAGCCCCACAACTTCCTCGCACAAGGTTCGGCGAAACACACGTTCCAATGTGCCCTCTGCAAAATCCTCGACTTTGAATTGTTCCTCACCCGAAATGCTCCACTTATTCGGGTCGTGAGCGATGCGTGGGGAGCGCTTGAGCAATAAGACCGAGCCATCTTCGAACCGGACAATGTAATGTAGGCCCACACTGCTCGGAACGCGGTTCATTTCCACGTCGAGACTCCCAAACTCCAACGCCAGTTCATTATCTTTCTCGACCCCATATCCCGAGTTCCGCACGGTATTGTGAGTCTGCCAGTCGGTACGTACGAATGAAAGCGTCAGATCGTCCTCATTATCCTTGAACGGACCGGAGTGCCCAGACAGCACAAACTTAGTGTCGTTCGAATCATTCTCGGCCAACGGGAGAAGTCCGCCGGGAATGTGGGCGAGGATTGGATTCGAGTCGATCAAAAGTTGGGTATCGATGATCTTGACGTGTGCCGGATCCCAACCCAGCTTCAAATAATTGGCTCTAGTGTTCAAAGTGGAGTGGACGAGCGTCTCGACGGCAGCGCCGACAACCAGGTATGGCTCGGCACCTTGAGCTACGCGTTGCTCGGCGAGGCGATCCGGGGCACGAATATCACGATTCTCGGCCAGCAACTCGCCGGCTTCGCGGTGCTGCTGATATGTTCGAAACATCCGCCAACCTAAGAGAGCCAAGGCGATGACAGCCACGCCGATTACACCCGCCCATTCAGATGGGAGCAGAAACACAACTGCTAAAACGCCCGCTAGCAGGGCCAGGGCTACAGTTTGGAACAGCATGCTCTGACGTGTGTATTCATAAGCGTCTCGTTTGAAATCGCTTAGGCGCATTGAAGGCCTCGTTTCTCCTGCTTCGCACTCGGTTCGAACCGGGGATGCGTCGATTAGACCACAACTCAATCGCCGAATCATAAGGATAGCGCACCAAATGGCGCTGAGCGATCATGCCCCCGAATCTCGGTGTGGGGGGCCATTTCGATACTGAGTAAACCGAGGCCGAAATCCGAAACTGTAGATAATTTTGTAGCTGCTCAAAGCCTCCAACTTCAACAGGGCTCAACACATTTCAACACACTGCCGCTATCTCATTGAAATATAAGTAGTTGAAAATAGGGTGTTTTCGGAGTGCGCCGGAAACCGCCTTGGGCGCAGGGGGTCGGGCGTTCAAATCGCCCCGCCCCGACCAAGAAACATCAATAGAATGTGGGTTTCCGTGGCGGGCCGTCCCGCCACTTTTACTTTCTGCCGTTTCTCGTAAGGCACTCGTAAGGGTGACTTGGTCAAATCGCGCCCGGCTGGTATGACGCGGCGCGCCGGGCTACACTGATCCCTGGAGTCTCAATGGCTGTTTCTGTCTGGTGGAAAGGACTCGAAACCGCATTCCGGTTGGTCTCTTGCCGTCGGGCGATGGCCTAGCTTCGAGTTGTATTGAACCACCTGCTCCATCAGCATCGGCGGAAGCTTCCGTTCGTGAAACAGCTCCTGATCGACCGTCATGCGGCCTGCCACCGCGCCTCCGGCGGCATCGCGAAACGGCCGAAACGGCGTCGTGGGATTAAACGTGGTTCGATCAGCCAGCAATTGCCACACCCGCTGGCCGAGAGCTTGGGGAACACGGTGAGACGGACGGGGAACACGATGACGAACGGGACGTTCACGGTACCGGGAACACGGTGATGACGGACGGGACGTTCACGGTACCGGCCACAGGGGCGCGGGGAAACGTCCTGTCCCCGGCCGCGTGATTGTTCGGACCGGCGCCCGAGCGCCGGTCGCAATGACGTGTCCCAATGCCGGAGAACCGCAGCGAGACCGCGAACGAGTTGAACGTCCCCTGGTTCTACGCGGGCCTCTTATGGCCCTTATTGCTGCTGCTACCATAGCAGAAATGAACTGGAACGACGCCGCAGAGGATATGCTGCAACAAATCGCCGCGCCCAGTGCGGGGGGCGGCGGAAACGCAACTCCGCGAGACGGCCGAGCGCATGGCAGAGGACGCCGCCAAGAATCGGGTTGGCGTGGAGACGGTCATTGCCGCCTGGGTCGCTACTACGCCTGAAGCCATACGGGCGGATCTGCCGCGCCAGATGGAGCGGTTTGGGCTGGATCCCTCGGAATACGAGCACCTGCTATAGCGATCAGACCCGGGCGGTTTCCACTCGCTGTCCCGGGGCCGGCCCCGGATGGCGGTTCACCGAACAGTGCAAACCGGGCGCCGCGGGAAGAAATGAACCACCGCCCGAGCGCGGGCGCCGCGTGCACTTGGCGTTGTTCACGGGCGGAAACGAGGGGGGAAGACGGCGAAGTTCAGTTCGACCGGTTGCTTCGGTTTCTTCGGAGTATGATTAATCCTGTCTGGCCGGAAAGGATAGATCGCGGCCACTCGGGCCCGCACGCCAAAATGGCTGAAAGGCGGGCTTCTCCACTTCGTCCGGCAGCGCGTCTAGACTGGAACAAGCATCGCGGAATTCCTACTACGGGAAATGAGGAGAGCGTGGCATGAGAACGGTCGGTTCACCTCGGATTCTCAACATTGCAGACCTTCGACGTGCGGCCAAACAGCGGCTGCCGCGCGTGGTGTTCGACTATATCGACGGAGGCGCCGAACAAGAACTCACCATGCGCCAAAATGTTGGCGCGTACGAAACGATTACCTTCCGGCCGCGATGCGCAGTGGCTATTCCGCAATGCGATCTGCGGACGACCGTGCTAGGAACCCCGCTCGATCTCCCGTTCCTGCTGGCGCCGGTGAGTAGCTGCCGTCTGTTCTACCCGCGCGGCGAGGAAGTGGTTGCGGAAGCCGCGAGCGCCGCTGGAACGGTGTATATCCAGCCGACGCTTTCCGGTTGCGGGATCGAGGAGGTCAGGGCCGCATCGAGCGGGCCGCTCTGGTATCAGCTTTATTTGATCGGAGGCCGCGATGTCGCGAAGGCCGGCATCGCACGCGCGAGGGCGGCTGGGTTTTCCGCGCTCGTGGTGACCATCGATACGCCGGTCGCCGGATCGCGAGAGCGCGACGTACGGGACGGGGTATATGAACTCCTCGGCGGAACGCTCTGGTCGAGGTTGCCGTACGTGGCGCAGATGCTCGCGCGGCCGGGCTGGCTGATGGCCTACTGGAAAGACGGCGGGCTGATGAACCTTCCGAATGTAGCGCTGCCCGGAGGACCCATGCCCTACGCGGATATTGGCAGGCTCCTAGCTGAATCGGCCGTCACCTGGGACGACCTGGGTTGGATTCGCGACGTGTGGAACGGCCCAATCATAGCCAAAGGGGTGCATACGGCGGAAGACGCCCGCCGCGCCGCCGGTCAGGGCGTCGACGGGATCGTGGTGTCGAATCACGGCGGTCGTCAGCTTGATGGCGTGGCCGCGACCATACGCGTCTTGCCGGAAGTCGTGGCTGCCGTCGGCGACCGGATCGAGGTGCTCCTGGATGGCGGCATCCGCCGCGGCAGCGACGTCGTCAAGGCTTTGAGTCTCGGCGCGAAGGCCGTGCTCGTCGGCCGCGCTTACGCCTACGGGCTCGGCGCCGCGGGCGGCGCCGGTGTCGCCCGCGCCATCGACATTTTGCGGACGGATATCGTGCGCACACTCAAGCTGCTGGGCTGCCCGTCGGTGAGAGAACTCGACCGATCATACGTAAGCGTGCCGTCCGACTGGATTCGATAGGCCAAAACCCGCTGCCCTCGAATGAACTGCGCCAACCCCGGGAACACGGTGCCGGACGGGACGTTCAAGGTACCGGCCACAGGGGCGCGGGGAAACGTCTCGTCTGTCCCGGGCCGCCTCAGTGGACGTCAGGGCGGCGCCCAATTAGACTGAAACCATGGTGCGTCCTGAAAGACGCGTTCTTCTAGCAGGTGCAAGTCTTGCCCGGGTAAGCGCCGGAGCGCCCGGTAGCAGGCCCCAGGCGAAGGCAGAGATGCCTACCGTCCGAGCG
>JBEKHV010000033.1:0-40870 GCA_050012095.1 Bryobacteraceae bacterium
TCGAACTCAACCCAATCGGCGGCACGTCCGCGACCGGAGCTGTAGCCTTTAGCTCTGTGGTCGAAAATGCCGACCATTCTGCCTTCATACACGGGCATTCCGGCCGGATCTTCAGAGAACAATTCGCGATCATTGCCCATGTCGACCTCTCTCATATAGGTCCGTCTGGGTGGGCCTGCCGTCTCATCGCCGAACTTCGGATGCTTCCCATACATCTTACGGGCAACTTCGATCTCGAACTGGCTGGCGAACTCCATCATCGCCCAGGCGTCTTGAGAAAACTCACCCACAAGTGAAACTGGCAGTGACAATACATCGCCAGCGTTCACTGTAGCCAGTCGTTGATGAGTACGGACATTGAAAGCTGCGTGGAATTCCTCAGTCGAGCCTCCGCTGCGCACAGCATAGATGCAAAACTTCGTCCTGCTGTCGATGCCCTCGAACCAGATCTCCTTGGTGTTTTCAAAACCGATCACTTTGGACAGCGCAAAGTTGTTGAAGATCCACTTGCGGATAGCCATGCAATTCGGCCCGTTGTAGAACCCTTCGGGCACCACTTGCCCAACGCGACCCTTCCGCCCAACCACTCGAAGAGCAGTCTCCACAAACATTCGATATACGTTGAAATCGCCCTTGCCGAGGTTTCCGGGAGCGAAGAGGGTATAACGGCCGCTTTGCTTGATGAACAGAACAACTGAATATAGATACCGGCACCACGCTTTCCATTCGGCTGACACCGATGGGCTTTGCAGCAACTCCGCAATTCTCGCCTCTTGTTCTGCGGGCACCAGAAAACGAACTTGTGGATCAAAGTTGGAAAAGAACTCCTTAGCGTCCGGACTCAAAGTATCCCAGGGCGGGTTGCCGAGCACCACATCGAAGCCCCCATTCCAGCCCGTCTGCATGTTCTCCGCCTTCTCGCCAGCCAGAGCAACCTTGAACACATCTGGAAAGGCCAGATGCCAGTGGAAGAAGCGATACTCGTTTGCCAGGCGTTCGATTTCGCGCCGCATCCACGGCTCGCACGCATGCGGGTTCCTCTCGATGCGGCGGAAGACCTCCTCTGTGATGGGATAGCTGAGCTCGCGCGTCTTCTTCCAGACAAATGCTGCGCACCAGGTGTCTGCCCAGAAGCGGCCGTCGAGGTAGTCCCCGGAACGAATTGCCTCCTTGTACATCCGCTCCTTTTCGCGGATGGCATCAATGGAGTCATCGCCGACGGTGTCCAGGCTCATCAGGCTAGCGGCGAAGTTGCCGAGTTGTTGCCAGGGTTCCGTCGTGGCGGCGAATAGGCGCATCTGCTGGTTGCGCTCATCCTTGTTGATTCGCTTGAACTCCTTGCAGATCTGCTTGTCATCGCCTTCGATCGGCGTGAACGCCCCATCGGGGATCCCTTGCGCGAGAAGCGCGGGAGTAGTCCCGAGCAGGCTGTTGCCGCACTGGATGCGATGCTCCAGAAACGAAAGGGGCCTGCCTGGTTCCAACGCCTCCATCCAGAGAGATACCTTGCACAGTTCGACTGCCATCGGATTGACGTCGACACCATAAATGCAGTGGCCAATTACGTCGCGAAGCGCGTGGCGGTGCGCCTCAGGCGGCGGTTCTTCTTCTCCGGTCCGCGCGGCCGCCAGGCGGCGGGCTATGCGGTGCGCGGCGGCAATGAGGAAGTGGCCGCTGCCACAGGCGGGGTCCACCACCTTGAGCTTCAAGATGGCTTTCTCCGGCTCGGAACTTCGCGCGGCATCGTCCAGCACGGGATCCAACGCCGAATCCAACAAACAAGAGATGAGGCTCGTCGGAGTGTAATAGCTGCCGGTCTTCTTGCGTTCGCTTCCCGCGGCGACCTTCAGCTCGAACGTGGCGGCTTCGGCGTTCAGCTCGGGATGCAGCTCCAAGAGCGATTCGTACACGCTCCCGAGTTCCTCGGAGCCCAGGTTTCGATAGTCCACCGCCCGGCGGCTCTGGCCGGTCTGGGTCACGGCCAGCGCGCGGATGGCCTCCAGCAGGTGAGCATTGGCCAGTTCGCAGCTTCCGAGCGCCTCTATGGCCGCCGGGGAGAAGAGGAACCCTCCAAGGGCTGGCAATCCCAGCTCCGGACAGCCTTCGGCGGACAGCTTATCCATCACAAGGCGCAGGGCATACCAGAGGTCCGAATGTCGAGAACCGGCGCGCGAGGAGGCGAGCCGGCGCAGGCGTGTGGTGGCGTAATGGCGCAGGTAGCGCTCGCGGGCGGCCGGATCGGCGTCCGGCCTGAGGAGCAGGTCGCGGTCCTCGGCGACGAACAGGAACAGCAGACGGTACACCAAGCGGAGCAACTGCCGGTAATAGTCCTCTCGCTTGAGCGCGCCGGACCGGAGCCTGTCCCGGAGCTCGGCATTTGCGGAATGCGCCAGAAACCCTTTGCCAAATGCTTCAATTGCCGCCTGAACGCCATCGCGAAGACCGTCCAGCACACGGACCCCTTCCGTGCGCGCGGCCTGCGACCATTTTTCAAGCCAGCACAGTTCCGGCCGCTCGCCCTCGAAGCGCGACTGGTGGAGCAGCAGCCAGAGCAGGACGAAATCAGGATACGACTCGCCCGCCATCATGGCCTCAAGATCAAACTCCACAAACGCTTGGCGGGTGAGGCTGACGTTATCCCGGAGCAGCCGCAGGCGCAAACCGTTCGAAACCACGCCCCAAAGGTGACGGTCGCTGCGATTCAGAAACTCCTGAAGGAGGCTGTGGGGACTGGAGCGGAGCTTACCTCCCGGGGTTTCGACACGGCGGTCAATATCGACGGCGCAACCGACCAGATGAATCGGGACGTGCTGCCAACCATGGCTGATGGCGTAGCTTCGTTCGCCGATGACTTCCGGCTTGACGGTTTGCAGACGGCCGAAGTCGAACAACTGGAACAGGGGCAGAAGCCAGCGTTCGCGCGTGACAGTCGTTCCAGCTTCGCCGGGCGCAAGCTTGCGGCGGGCGACGTCGAAGTTGGCCCATGCCGCTTGGGCGCGATTCCAGGCGCGGCTGGTAGCGTCGCGGATGCGCTCATTCGGATCCAGGTGGAAGGAATCGGGATCGAGGCCCCCGAGCGCCCGGTCCTCGGCGGAAATTCGCAGCAGAATATCGGACGGAAGCAAGGCGCCTTCGGTCCGGACGCTCGAATAGGAAGCCAGCGCGCTCATGGACGGCCCCCGGCGCTAGGCACGGGCAGGAAGACGTAGATGCCGAGGATATCGGGCGGCAGTTGCGGCGCCACTCTGTACCTGACGCCGCGCATCTGCGCTGCCAAGCGGACCCGCCGATGCTGTTCCAGCAGTTCGTCTCCCCGTCGGCGGGCGCTTTCATCCAGGTGCGGCGCGAGCGCGGCGGCGCCGGAAAGAACGCGCTCCAGAACCTCACGCTGCAATTCCGGGGCGATATTGCCGGCCGGTTCCGTGTCGAGAAGGGCCTCCGCGTCCTGCCGGCTCATCCAGACGGCGCTCTCAGGCGCTCCCGCGAATGCCAGGACCTCACAGTCTTCGGCAAGCAACTGGCGCGTCTCCTGTCCTTCCTTGCCGCGGACCTCCGTTTCGATGTGGAACCTGTATCGGACAAGCAGAAGCGTTGTTCGGCGATCGACGGCGTGGCAGCGCGCAACCCCGCAACGGGCTGCGGCGCCGGGCGCACCGCCCTCCAGGGAAGCATCTAGGATCCCAGTGGCCAACGCCTCCACCATCGGGTGCGTGCGGTGAAGGAAAAGCTCACCCGGGTTGACGGGGAGTTCGAAGCGCGCGGTAAGGGCGTTGGCGTCGCCGGGAAGCGGCCAGCCCTCGCGGACCGCGCGGAATACGTCCCGGAGGTCAATCTGCAAGCGGGCGCGATGGCCGACGCCAGTGTCCGCAATGGCGGCTCTGTAATGCCGCAACGCCATGCGGCAAAAGGCTTCCACATCCACGCCGGAACCGATGGCGGTGCGTACGGCTTCGACCTCCTGCGCGACTTCGCCGAACTTGATGGTCTCCTGGGCGAACATGGTCCGCGACCTAGCCTCGCGCTCCGCGGTGCTCTGCCATTCGTCATGGACTTTCCGGGTTGGCGTGCCCGGCGGTTCTTCCTGAGGGCCGAAATCTAGCGCCAACTGATTGTTGTCGCGGGCGGGCCGCTTAATCAGGACGTCTTCGAAGATCGCTTCAACCAGTTCTTCGGCGCGGGCCGGCACGGGAACGGAGATCCCCAGCGAACTGCGGATTGCTTTGTGTTTGCGTAGAAGGACCCTCATGATGATGCGGTCCACGCCGTTATCCTCGCCGTAATAGGTGATCACGCGGACGGTCGGGCTCGGCTGAGAAAATCGGTCGACGCGTCCTTCGCGTTGTTCGTGGCGGGTCGGATTCCAGCTCAGATCGTAGTGGACCACGGCGTTGAACCAGCGTTGCAGGTTGATTCCCTCGCTGAGGCAATCGGTGGCGACCAGCACCCTTTGGGCTGAGCCCTCCATCCCCGCGATGCGCTGCTCGCGGTCGTCCGCGGGGAGAAGGCCGGTGACGCAAGCGATCTCCGCTTTGGCCGGGATCTTCCTGCTTGCGCGAAGGGCGGCGGCCACGTACTCCGCGGTATGTATGAAACGGCAGAAAACGATGGGCTGGTAGCCATCCGCAAGCAGAGAGGCGACCATGTCGACAGCTTTCGCGAGCTTGGCGTCCTCTTCGCCGCGAAGGTCGTCGGCTGCGCTCGCCATTTCGCGCAGGCGCTTTCTGTGGCGGGCGTGGTTGTCGTCCTCGGCTTCGGCGTCGCTGCCCGGCGGCAGGTCGATGGCTTCTGCGGACTCGTCATCTGCCACGTCCATCACGGCCCGCCGGCCAATTGCGTCGGCTTCCTCGGCCGTTTCGGCCCCCAGAGAGGCCGCACGCGTGCGCAGCGTAGCCGCGGCAGCGGCGGGACTGGATGCCAGCGCGCGGAGCAGCGCCAGGACGCCCCACCATTGCACGCGCTGACGGTGTCCGTCGCCTTCGCTTACAGCCTCGCGGGCATAGGTGAGAACACGGTCGAACAGCCGGCGGTATGCCGGCGTCAGATTGTAGCTTTCTTCCTTCTCTTCGCGTTCGGGAAAGGGCGTGTCCGCCTTGAGAAAATGGCGGATATCGGCGCGGCGGCGCTGGACAAAGTGCGCGGCCAACCGGCGCCGCTGTGGAGCGTTCGCCTCGCCGGTGAGGTCGGCGGGAAGCGAGGTGAACTCTGAATTCAGTAGCCCAAGCAGGGAGCGGAACGCATCCTCGTTGCCGCTGTGCGGCGTCGCGGTCACGAGCACAAGGTGGCGCGCCGGATCGTTGGCCAGCCCGGAGACGAGTTGGTGGCGCTGATGGCGGCTGCTGCGGCCTTCCCCGGCCCATGCGCAGGTATGGGCCTCGTCCACTATGACCAGTTCGGGGCAGGTGCGCAGGAACTCATCGCGGCGCCGTTCTGACTTGATGAAGTCCAGGGAGACGATGACGAAAGGGTGGTGCTCAAACAGCGAAGCCCCGGGTGGAAGCCCACGCTCCAGCCGCGTGGCGGAGCCGGGCAATACAAGATCGAAATCGAGGTTGAACTTGTCGTGGAGTTCGCGCTGCCACTGTTCGGCGAGCTGCGGCGGACATAACACCGCGATGCGGGATACTTCGCCGCGGTCCAGCAGTTCGCGGGCGACCAGGGCGGCTTCGACGCTCTTGCCGACGCCGACATCATCGGCGATCAGAAGCCGAACCGGGTCCAGCTTCAGCGCCATCAACAACGGAACAAGCTGGTACGGGCGGGGCTCCACGGCCAGCCGGGCGAAAGAGCGGAACGGCCCGGCGCTGGAGCGGAAGCCCAGCCGCAAGGCGTCGCGCAGAAGCCGACAGGATCGGAAATCGCCCATATGGGCGGGGTCTGGCAAATCGAAGCGCGCCGGTACGACAGGCTCAAGCGGCAGGTAGACTCCCGTCACTTCCTCTTCAATGCCGCCCAGCGGTCGCAACATGAGCAGATCGGGCCCCGACTGGGGAAGTACGACCCACTCCCGGCCCCGCGCGCGGACGAGCGAACCGATCGCGAAGCTCATCGGGGCTGTGCTCCAGCGGTGGGTTTCCCTCTTCCGAAGATGCTGGGATACCTCTCGACAATGGCGTTCCAGGCGTCTGCGTGGCCAAAGCGAATCACAGCGTAACCCTTGTCTTCCATGCAAGCGTTCTGCGCCTGGTCGCGCTGCTGTCGCTCGGGATACTCGTGGGCTGGGCCGTCCACGTAAATAGCGGCGTTATGGTCCTCATAAAAGAAGTCCGGCCGCGTCCTGCAATCCTCGACAAACAACTGCGCCGAGGATGGCAGGCGAAAGTCATTCGCCTCCAGGAAATCTAGCCAGCGCTCCTCCAAGTTGGACCCGGTGAGCCGCTTCAGGGCCGCCAGATGTTCGGAGCGCGGCCGCGCGGCCGGCGCGGCGAAGACGGAGCTGTCGCGGTACTCCAACAATTGGTTCCGAATCGCTTTGCGGTCCAGCATCCGGTGTTCGCGCTGGTTCGCATAGCTGAGGAGGCAATCGTAACAGGCCGCTTCGCAGCGTTCGGTGACGCCGGGAGCCTGTCCGAGGTCGTCCCCGGTGTCCGGGTCGAAATGGCAGAGGCGCAGCGCTTCGCGAGCGATCCTGCCCAGGGCATCCGGATCTTTGACGATCCTTCGCAACACGCCCGCGCCGCCTTCCGCGGCCTCATATAGCAGAATGGCGCGCGGCCCGTCGATGTTCGGCAGGATTTCGCCGGCGAGTTCGTCGTCTTCAAGCTGGTAGACCACCTGAATGGCGTTCTTCAACGCGTAAGCCAAGGAGATGACGGCCTGGCCCGACGCGAGCGTCTTCGGTTCGAAAATGAGGCTGTTGCGGCGGTCCTCGACATAGGGAATAACGCGCTCCCGGCGAGGCGCCAATTGATCGACATCGTCGTCGTCGGGATTGGCGTCGCTCCGCTGCCAGTACCCGCGCTCCACATCGAGCACAAACCCGTACTGGGTCTTGATGGCGCGGCGGGTCCACCCGAGGTTGATGCGCCATAGCGTGGCGGCCTGCCCGTAGTTGATGGTCGCGATCTCGATGCCCTGGTTTTGCACGGCCGCGGTCTGGTGCGACTTCACCCCGCGGTACATGGCGTAGCGAAAACCGCTTTGCGTCTCATAGCCGAGCCGAAGGCGTTCCTCTTCGTCGGAGTTGATTCTGTCCTTGCGGCGGGTTGAGACGTTCTGGAGCCGCAGCATAGGTGACAAAGGCGCGTCTAGAGCGACTCCGCAGTTCTCGCAGACGTCCGGCCCGGGTGGAGTGGTGACGGGGTGGAGATACCCGCAGGCGTTGCAGCGCTTCAATTGCCCGAACACCGGACCATCCTGCCCCAGAGGGAGTATCGCCTTGTTGATGATGTAGCGGGACCCCTCGTGATAAACGATGGCCCGAGGCCCGAATTCCGTGATCGCCAGGAATCGCGGCCGGGAAAGAAACTCGTCTCTCTGGCGGGCCCGGCGCGCTGGAATGTACGCCGAGAGCGGCAGCCGAGGGAAATTGTAGCCGGGCAGGAAGCCCTCGCTTGCGAAATACCGGTAACTGTAGAAGTCCGACTGGAGGACGTTCTGGGTTTCAGTCAGGAGCTTGTACTGGGATTCGGCTTCCCGCCGGAGCCGTTCCGCCGCTTTCCGCTCCTCGGACGGCCGGGCGACATTCATTACGATCTCGTTCTGGGCCTTCTGCTGCGCCAGAGCGGCGCGGCACAGATTGCGCCAACGCTCGCATGCCGTCTCGAAGCTGCGTTCGATCTGTTTAATAACGTCTTCTGCCCACTCTTGCGTGTACCAGTCGGCTTCGGCCAACTCGGGCGCAAACGTGTCGAGAATGCGCCGGGCCCGCACCAGAGCGGCAACGCGGGGCTGAGGTCTGCGCAGGGATTCCCGGACACTCGCCAAAGTTCGTAGCGTCGGGTCCGATCCCGACACATCCAGGAGGTCGCGTAGAGAGCTTCCCAACGAGAGCCCGGCTTCTGCCAGCCAGATCGCGTACAGGTGCGCGCGCACCAGGTCCTCATTCGCCAGTTCCAGCCGGGGCGGCGTTACCTCGCCGGAGACCATTCGCGCCGGCCGCTTAAAGAAGTACTGGTCATGCGGGCTGCCCGTCGTGCAATATGAGAAGACAAGCGCGGGCTGGCCGCTCCTGCCGGCGCGGCCGCTCCGTTGAGCGTAGTTCGCCGGCGTGGGCGGGATGTTCCGCATGTTGACGACGTTCAGCTCCGAGATGTCCACGCCCAACTCCATGGTTGGGGAGCAGTAGAGAATTGGCAGTTCGGCCGAGCGAAATTGAGCCTCACGCTTAAGCCGGTCTTCGTACGGGACCTGAGCGGTATGCTCCCGCGCTTCGAGGCCCACGATCTCGGCGGCCATGCTGCGATAGAAATCGACAAAGAACGCGTTGGTCGCGCCGCCCGCTTCCGATTCGCCCGGCATACGGATGGGATCGCGGAGTGGCTTGATTCCTTCGCCCTCCGTCCATACGATCGCGGAGGCTGGAAGCCGATACCCCGGAACCTGCGACGGCGTCCGCGCGGGCTGGACGACTTCCACCAGGCCGGCGAGAGCCAGGGTCTCTAGGAGTTGCCGGATGATTTCTTCAGAGTCGTGAGTAGATAGCCGATCACCATATTCCGGGAACGTCCCTGCCCGGCGCAGGTACATACCGAAGCCGCTACGAGAGCTGAGAAAGACATCGCCACGAGAATCGCTTTCCGTGCGAGAGCGCGGATAAAGCGTGGCGGCCTGCTCCAGGATCTCGTTTTCATCGAGCGCCCATGGTCCCGCGAGCCGCTGGTTGCTCTGCTGCTGGATGCTCTCCTGTTTCCCCGGGTCGAGATAATCGACCTGAATGGCCAGTTCGCGGCGCATGAAATCCAGAAGCGTCTTGGAAATGGCGAGCCGCGTCTCCGGCGAGGCGCCGGCGAGAGCGGGATGGCGCTTCTGCCATACCGGATGGTGCGCCGCCAGTTCGCCCAGCGAAAGATAACTGATTTCCAGCAGGCCGCATTGCTCAAGGTTTGGCGAGGTGACGCGCCAGCCCCGCCGCAGATCGTGATAGAGCCGGTAGCCGACGACATCGCGTAGCGCCCTCTCGGTCTGGAGGCGCGCCTGGAACATCAGGTTCGAATCCTTGGCGTAGCTTTCGAACGGCAGATCGAGGGCTTCATAGACCCGCTGCGTCAACACGTCGTGCGCGATCCCTCCGGGTTGGGCGCTCCCACAGGCCTTCAGCAGACCGGACCGCAAGAGTCCGATCTCGACAAAGTCGTTGAAGTGGCCCGCCTGAAGTGAAGCGTCCTGGCGATTATCGGTGAAGCTCAGGAGTTTTCGCGCTTGCGCCGGAAGAGTGCCTTCCTTCCGCAGATGGCGGATCGTGGCCAGGCTCAGGATTGTGGTGGCCGTGCTTCGCCCCTCGGTGCCAAGGGAGGTCAACTTGCCGAAGTCGGAGGACGTCCGGAAGTCGTATGAGACGCGGCACCGAAGGCAAAACCGAAACGGGCTCGCGATGAAGTGGCCAGCCAGTCCGTCGCCATGCTCCGCGCCGTCGGTCGAAACAACTACGGGCCGGGGCAAGTTCTTTTTGCGGGAAGGCTTGATTTGCGGCCCGTCTTTGGTGTCCTCCACCCAGTCTTCCGGGACGCTGGCGACCTCGACATCGGCTCCGGAGGGCCAGGGGCGGTCGGAGCTGAAATATAAGAAGCCAGCCACTTTGCCGCTTTCGCTGGCGCGGTCGCTCAAATCGCGCATGCCATACGTGACGGCACCGGAATCGGAATCTTGGAAACGCCGGACGCTGTAATACTCCTGCCCGCACTCGCGGCAGAAGACGAACGGCAAAAGGACTTTCGTCTTGTTACTGCCCGGAACGAACTCCTGGCGGTTCACAGTAAGGTACCGGGAGTTCTCCGGCTCCAGCGAAGCGTAGATGGTATCCCCGCGGCTGATGAACTGGTGCAGGCGGAAGGCGAAGGCGGGAAAGCCCGTGTCCGGATTGCGCTCGCATTGGTATCCAGCCAGGAGTGCGGCCTCGATAGCCCGCTTTGCCCGGTCCCCATCCACGCCGACGAGGGCGCCTAACTCCGCCGCGGCACCGGTTTCTCCGGACAGGGTCCGGGGTTTGCGCCGCCGAAGGCGACCCGTCTCCATGTCGCGGTAGACGCCGAACGTGCCCTCGATCCACGCAGAGAGCGGGTCGGCGACGAACTCCCGGTAGGCCGTCGGCATGGGCGCATTCCGTTCGATCCGCGCTCTAAGCCGTGCGATAAACCCGGGGTCGGCGGTGGTTGCCTCCGGTGTGCTGCGCTGCAACGTTTCGCCGATGACGTCCTGCGGGGCGACCTCAGCTCCGAACAGGACGCTGGCAACGGCCGACACCTCGGCCTGCTGCTCCGCGAAGGAGCCGGAGCCGGCCAGCGTGGCGGAGGTCCCGATCACCTGCATCTGTGGAGCGCTGAAAAACTCGCGAGCCCTGCGAACGAGAAGCGCCACGTCTGCGCCTTGCCGGCCCCGGTAGGTATGAAGTTCGTCGAGGACAAGAAAGCGCAGGCCCTGCGCGGCCTTGATGAGCGGCTTCTCGTAGACGCGCGTGAGGATGAGCTCCAGCATGACGTAGTTCGTCAGCAGGATATCCGGCGGGTTGGATACGATGCGGTGGCGCTCTTCATCGTTCTCCTGGCCCGTGTACCGCTCGAACGTGACGGGGCCTTTCCCGTCGGGATAGCCGTCGCAGAGGAACTTCTTGAGCTCGCCGAGCTGGCTGTTCGCCAAGGCGTTCATGGGGTACACCACGATCGCTTGGATGCCGCGGCCGCCACCCGTCCGGAGCACGTTATCCACGATCGGGACGATGTACGCCAGGCTCTTGCCTGAGCCGGTACCAGTGGTGAGGACGTAGTTCCGCTTCGCCCGAGCGGCGCGGACCGCGTCGGCCTGGTGTTGGTACAGGCGGAGAGGCTTGCCGACGCCTTGATCCTTGCCCGCACGGAACACGCGGCTGCATTCCGGATGAAGAAGACCTTCACTGACGAGGTCGTCCACGGTGCCCGCAAACTGAAACGTCGGGTTCAGTTGGATCAGCGGATCCGGCCAAAGCTGGCCGGCGTCCAGGCAGGCGCGCACATGCTCCTGGATCCGTTCATCCCGAATCCGGATGAAGCTTCGGATGTAGCGGGAATAATCTGCAACGAGGTGGTCCCTGAGGTCGAAAACATTCATAGGCGCGTCCCCCGAAACTAAATCGGATTCAGGATTGACTGACGGTCGTCGCGCTTTGGGCCGGAGGATCCTCCGACTGCGAACGGCAGCGATCAAAAGTGATCCCGCTGGCTCTAAGAAGTCCCTACTTCGGTCCGGAGTCCCCTGCACTTCAGTTCGGAGAACACTTCAATAGGGGCGACCGGGCTTCCGCACGCTGCTCAGAGCGAATGACTAGTGTATGTCCCTGAGGGGGCGGGGGCAAGCTGGCGAAATAACTGGACCAGCACCGAAGCACCAGGGAGGCCGCTCCGGGACCTTGTGGCCGGCCGTCAATCGTCGATCATCTCTCTGACCCGCTGCGTGATTATCGCTACGGCTTCGTCGAGAGCGAATGCGAGCGTCCTTTCGAAGCCCTGTAGTCCTGTGATCAGTACCCACCCGGACGCCGCCCGCGGAAGGGATCCGCAACAATCCAGCCTTCATACGGCTGAGCGAGGTACTTGCTGGCGGCCTCAATGGCCGCCTTGATGCGCTCCCGTCGCGTTGCGGAGATTCCTTTGCAGTCGAATACGGTCAGGGGCATGGAGTCCGGTCTCCTTGCCGGCGACCCTAGCGGCCGGCAACGCCGATTGTACCGGACGGCAATGCCGTCTTTCAGGATTTGTCGAGGTTGATGCCGTGAGGGGCATTTCACGGGAGCAATCCTGCGTAGACGGCCACTTCAGCGAAACGGGTGTCTTACGGCAAGCTGGGCTGATCCTCACGTCGTAGGGTGCCGGGCGACCTGTCGGTTCTTAACGAGCGAAGTTCCCTTGTCCCGACCGAAGGTTATGGGAAGATCGTCTAGGGATTCGGACCGGGAACATGTTCTCGTCCTCGCGGTTCCCGTTGCCGGCTGATATGATCACGATCAATCTAATTGAGGATTGGGCGGCGTTCTTGAGGGGGTGGATGCCGCTGAACGGCTTGCAGTACGACGAGGCGCAGTCGGTCCGCCAGAACACCGAACGGTACCTTAACGCCATCCGGCGAATAGTGCACCCGCAACCGCGGCGGGTGCATGAATCCAAGGAACTGCGCGTACCCGAGCTACATACCGGGGACTACGCCGTGTTGAAGGCACTCATCGAACGAGGCGACGACATCCGGGACTACTTGAGTCGCGACATCGTGAACGAGCGCGCTGCAAGATATGATCGACTCCTCAATGCCTGGGGCATACAGCACCTTCATTTTCGGCCCTGCGGCACGCGCGATGTCCTGTTCGCAAAGATCACCGACACGGAGGTCTATGTTATCCAAGCACTCCCCCACGGTCGCTGCAATGAAGAGGTCTGGGCAGAGCCTTCGCTTCTTCAGATATTGCATGACAATTGGCCAGGCGCTCTCGGGGTCGGCAGCACGGGGCTTCATGCGGAGTCGCTTACCGGGGCAGACAGACTTAAACTCTGGAAGGCAAACATCAACTTCATCACGACCGTGGCCGATGGGACCTCGTACGTGGCACCCGGCGGAGGACTGACGACATCGGGACAGTGTGTCTTCGACGCGCGCAACTGCGACAGGATATTTGCGGACCTCGACGGATGGCGGCGGACATTTGAAGCCAATGAGCAGGAACTTCGGACCGCACTTAACATCCCGCCAGCTGACCAACTGGCCGTCAAAGCCGTATTCGAGGGCGACGGCCATGGAATTGGGTTTTACGTGCCAAGTAGAAACATAATGCTATCCTTCAGGCTGAGGGAATAGCAGCCACAGTGCCCGTGCCTAGCACAAACCCATTGCGCGGAGTCGGTCTGCCGGGTACATCGGAAGCTCGCCGGCGTCAACGCGGCGCAATTCGTCTATGATCGCTGCCCTTCGGCTGTGCGCTTCCGCGAGGATCGGTGGGGCGGCTTTGACGAGCCCCGATGGCATTGTTCCGCTTCCGTCTCTTGGCCGAGTAGAGTAACGGCCGGCCGGTTATTATAGACGACGTTGCTAAATGCTATACTTCGGGACCATAGCGATCAAGCTGCTGTCGGATCGAATATGTCCCATATCAGCGCTCAGGTCAGACTTCGGCCAGTGCGGTTCGCTTTTCTCGTACGGCCTGACGATGCGATGCAAGCGTTGCAGATTTTTCGTGTCAACACCTGCTTGTGGGGAGGCCAGTATAACCCGATCGTCCCATTTTTGGACGAAGTGCCGAAGTGGTGGGATCGCCACGGCTACGAATTCGACACGGCAGCGCAGATCGTAAACGGATACCTGGATTTCTTCGAGCCGGATTTCATTGTCGAAGTGGAGCCGGGGTTATCGGCAGAAATCGAGTTCGATAAGGAGCGCATCTTGCCGCTCTCGGGCATACTGACGCGTGAGGGCGACCGCCACAGGAACGGTTGTGGGCTGGACGTATTCTCCCTTTACAAAGATTTATATCAGAAGGAATTTCAGTTTGTCCGGCGGCATCCCCATGGGATCATCGACGTCGCGGCGGAGGACCCGTCCTTCGCATCCTTGGCAGCATGCCTCTTCGGTGCATTTCCCGAAGAGGCTGACCTTGCATACCTCCGGCGCGGATACGCTGATGCATTCGAACCAGAAGAGATCAAACTCAATGGCGGTGCCTTAGAGCGCATTTTGCGGGGCGAGTTCACATCGGCCTTGCAGCTTGGGCGCTCAAACCTTGCCGTCGATTACCATGATCGCGAGGATCCCGCCCTGTTCGTATTGGACGCGACAGCGCCACCTGATCTGATCGACTTCTGGAACCTCCGGGCCGTGCGGCGGCACGTCCTGCCGATTCCGGTTCAGTGGATTGCTGATCTCTCCGGCTTCTGCAAGGGTTTCATCACGGCAAATTATCGTCCCTTGCCCGACAATCCGCACGGCGTGATGATCCGGCCCACCGTGATGTTCGGCAGATCTATTGCGACGGAGGACATCGAGAGGATTTATCGAGAGTATTGCCAGGTCGATATACCAGATGCAAATACATACCAGCCCTGGTACCCGTCGCTGTGGAGGCCCTCCCCGGCGTTCACCATCCGCGAAATGCGGCCGACGCTTTCGAGCGGCCAGAAGAGATCGCAAACGACGCCTGCAGATGATAACCCAGCGGTGCAATTCGAGTGTTTGCACCCTGACTTCGCCGACGAATATGGCAATGAGAATCGATGGGCCAACGTGGTGTCGCTCAGCGACTGGAGCTTTACGGACCAAGTCGCTACCAGCTCGCCGTCGAATTACCGGACCTCGAGGGTGCCTCACTTTCGTCACGGGGCCGACGCCGTTCTGCCGACGACCGAGGGCTTCGTTCTATTCCCGCGGTTCAAGAACTCCCAGGAAAGCTGGCGACTTTCAGATGGCACGACCGCGATCAATCTCTGGCTGTCCGAGCAGAAGATCAAGCCGACGCCCTCCGCTGCGGGCCGCGCCACTCAGCAGATCATTCAAACATTGGGCGGATTCCATGGCGTCACCAGCATTGCAAATGGCACCGTAATCAGATTCCTCGACGAGCTTTCGCGTAAGCCGATATCGAAAAGCGCTCAGCACCAGGCGTTCAGGAACCGGATTAGAAGCGCCACTGGCCAAGACCATTGGCATGGTCACAGCTTCAGCACTTTGGTGGAACGCAATGCCGTAGAACTAGGGCTGGAGATCCGATGCACGAGGTGTTCTAGTTGGACATGGTATCCGCTCAAGCAGCTGGATTATCAGCTTTCCTGCGGTCTTTGTCTGCGGCCGTTCAAATTCCCGATAACCGATCCCGGCAACACGGAGAACTGCAAGTGGGCATACCGGTTGGCTGGCCCCTTCTCGTTGCCAGACTACGCAGAGGGTGGGTATTGCGCCGCGCTCGCATTGCGCTTCTTCTCTGGCATTCTTAAGCACCACGACCGCGCAAACGTGACGTGGTCGGCGGGGCAAGAACTGGAATTGGTGCCCGGCAATACAACCGAGGCTGACTTCATCCTCTGGTATCAGAGAACGCAGTTCTTCGGGAATGACTACCCCACGGATATTGTCTTCGGCGAGGCGAAGAGTTTCGGGAAAGACGTTTTTGGGGCGGAAGACGTCGAACGCATGAAAAGCCTAGCGGCGCGCTTTCCAGGAGCGATCATCGTCTTCGCCACACTTAAGCAGGCGGTCGAACTGTCCCAAGGAGAGATCCAGCGGCTCGGGGAATTGGCGCTTTGGGGGCGCGAATACCTTACCGACACCCGGCACACGCGAGCTCCCGTGATCCTGCTTACTGGCACGGAGCTATTTGCGTCATACTCCCTCCACGAAGCCTGGAAAACCGCGGGAGCGAAGCACGCGCAGTTCAGCGAAGCCGGACGGTTCAGAGAAAACAATCTGCGCGTACTCGCGGACCTTACGCAGCAACTCTATCTCAATCTTCCGTCGTACGGCGCCTGGTTGGAGCTGGAGAGGGCCAAACGCCTGGCGCAAGCGCGCAGCGCGCCCCAAACCGAGCAAATGTAACTCCCTGTGAGGGGACAATACTCAATTCCGAAAACCCCCAGGGGCCGCCCCGCTCCTTCTCGCGCCCTCCCTGGCGACGCCGCCGATGGGTAGCCGATCCGACCGCCAACGCGCCAATCCGCAGAGCGTATACCAAGCCAAGTTGGCGTATCACGCCCTAGCCGCGGAAGTGCCGGGACGGCCACCCCGGTCGGATGGTCGGCTACTCAGAGAATGCATCCCGGCGGACGCAACGGGGACATTTCTCTTGTGAAGTCCCCGTCACGTCACCTGGACGGTTAGCGCTTTGGCCGTAGGAGTGGTTTGCCGGGTTTTCTGGACGATGCGTGTCCTGGATGCGCCGCTGGTAGCAATAGGGCGGGGTCGCAGACCAAGGAGCCGTGTCCGCCGAGGCGAAGATTCAGAGCGACCTCGACATAGCCAACCGCGCCCAGAAAAGCGTACCGCCCTGACCGAGCCGTTCCATCCTCCACGCACTCTAACCTGCCCGGACACGCAGATGGCGATGGAAACGACCACGTGGGCTCGAAGCTCCTGGAAACGGGCTACCTGTATCTCACATCAGGTGCTTGTCTGTTTTGCGGATTCTGGCCTCGCGTCCGAACCGCGCGCGTGCATTGGTCCCCAAGCCGGGCTACCAGTCTGATAATAGGGGCATGGAACAGCGATTTCTCGGCAGAAGCGGTCTGAGCGTCTCGTCGCTCAGCTTCGGAACCATGACGTTCGGAGGCAAGGGCCGGCATGCGGCCATGGGCGCCCCCGGTGTGGAACAGGCCCGCCGCTTGGTCGATATGGCGATCGACCACGGCGTCACGCTGTTCGATACCGCCGACATCTATTCGGAAGGGCTGGCCGAAGAAGTGCTGGGGGCGGCCTTGAAGGGACGGCGTCAGAACGTGCAGATCGCCACCAAGGCCTTCTCGCGGATGGGACCGGGACCGAACGACCTGGGGTTGTCGCGCCACCACCTGATAGAGGCCTGCGAGGCCAGCCTGCGCCGCCTCGGCGCCGATACCATCGACTTGTACCAGGCGCATTCGATGGACTCTCTCACGCCCATGGAGGAGACGCTGGGGGCTTTCGATACCCTCGTCCGCCAGGGAAAGGTCCGCTACATTGGCTGTTCCAATTTTTCCGCGTGGCAGACGATGAAGGCGGTCGCCATTTCCGAGCGTAGCGGCCTGGCGCGGTACATCAGCCAACAGATCCAATACTCTTTGCTGGTCCGCGACGCAGAATACGAGCTCCTTCCGATGGGGCGCGACCAGGGCGTGGGCGTAATGGCATGGAGCCCGCTGGTTTTCGGGCTGCTTTCGGGCAAGATCCGGCGCGACGCGCCGCAGCCCGCCGAAGGCCGGCTGGCCGCCCTCGGGGCTCCCATCATCGTGGATTGGGAGCGGCTGTACCGCATCGTGGACGTCATGCTGGCGATCGCCGCCGAGCGCGGCGCCACGCCGGCGCAGGTGGCGCTCAACTGGGTTCGTGGCAAACCGGGTGTGGACACGGTGATCCTGGGGGCGCGGACCGAGGAGCAACTCCGGGACAATCTCGCTTCGGCTACGTGGGAGTTGAGCGCGGAGGAGATGGCCCGCCTCGACGAGGCCAGCGCCGTCCCGGAACCTTACCCTTACAGGCACCAGCAGACCTGGGCCGGGCCGCGGAACCCGCGCGTGCCGTCAAAACGAGTGTAGGGCCAGGTGCACCCGGTTCAGCCGCGGCGCTCAAAGTGACCGTCCGTTGGAATCTGCGCGGCCCGGTGATCAAGACCCGACGACGCCTCGACATTGGATCACGTCGACAACTTCCGGGTACGCCGATCCACGAGCAACCTGCGGGAATCGCCAGTCGGGAATCCCCGCAAACCAGAAATGTTAGCTGGGGCAACGGGACTTCGCAACAGGAATCCACGGCCGGTCAGGACGGCGCTTCCCAGAACGCCGTTTGGGGCCAATGTACGTGCTGTGGCATTGGGACAGACTTTCGGGACGGCCTCGACAGCAGGGCCGGCGCTCTGGCGGGCGCAATTTGGCCCCTATTTTGGGACCGACTTTTGAGATGCTGGAGGCCTTGATTTCAGCGCCTTCCAGGTTTGTCCCGAAACTTACCCTTCTTGAGGCTTGGGGCTTCGCCGCCAGAAATTGCAACTACAGCCATAGCACTGTGGTATCTTTCTTGCTATGACAATCCCGCCGCACCTCCGCAGTGGCAGGGTGCTCTCCCGGTCAGCGGCTCTATATCAAGAACCCTCCACCAGTTCATCTCCGCTCGGACGCGTTCAAAGAGACGAAGACATCATCATTTTGGAAGGTGATGAAAACTCTTCGTGGCTTAAGATCGAGGACGAGCGGGGACAGATCGGCTACGTAGAACGAGCTACGCCAGTCTCAGTGATTAGCGTCTGCAGGAGCGCTAATGAAGGCGCCGCCTGGATGCAAGAGATGTTGGCTAGCATGCCCTCCGAAAAACAGGGCGGCACGAAGGAAATGGTCGGTGGGGGATTACTTTGTGCAGCCGGAATATTGTTAACCGCTCTGAACTATAACTTGCATCCAGGCGGCTGGTATATAGTCTTCACAGGGGCCATCTTTGGAGGGGGGGCGGCATTTATCAGGGGCTTGTTCAGGCGCTTCAGAGCATAGCGGCACATAATGCCGGATCAGCGGAAGCGGTCGCAGAACAGAATCAGGCGTTCTTGTCGGGTCGCACAAATGACCCTTTGTGCGACACTGGGGGCGCGCGGATATTCCACGATTTCACGGCTGCGGCAAGGCGCGTTTTGTCGTGGCTGTTCCTACCGATCCTTGCCGTAAGGCCAGCCTACGCGCTCGCTGCGCGGCAGGAAGAATTGCGGAAAGTGCGCCCTACCAAGATCGTCGTTGAGCCGCTCGATATGAAACGGCTCGAAGAGACGCGCTGTCGCTCCGCCAAATGACTCGATTTGCCGGCAGGCCGCGACAAATGCCTCCTGTGGACTGCTTGCTTCGACCGTGAACGGCGTTCCTGTGGTTTCGTCGCCCGCGTCGTCCCAATGGATTGTGTATTTCATTTAAAAAGGATACTCCGCCGAAAGGTCCAGTGGCCTGCCGGCGAGCCCTAGTGTTTCCGCCCGGTCGTTTCATGGCTGAGCGCCGGGACGCTCAGAGGCCCTCCTTGCCATGTTGCAGAAGGGACCCTTTTTGAGACACCGGCTGTCTAACGCCCGGGCTGTCGAAGTGCGCCCATACGGGCCCCAAGTCGTTGTGGGAAGTTCCGATCAGATCACGCGCTACTCGGACAGCGAGGCGGCGGCCGAGTTGCTGCTGGCGCACGAGTGGCCATGCCGAAACGGGCCGGCGGGCGCCTTCCGGGAGGGCCGCGCGGGGATATAATTACGTCGTTCGATCCAGGCTGTTATCACCGGGAGAATACTCGATTATGAAACTGAAAACATTTGGAATCGGCGCGGCGCTGGCCGCGTTGGTATTGGCCGGATCCGTGGGTTTCGCGCAGCGCGGAGCCGCCAACGCGCGGCCCGGGAACTGCCCCGCGGACGGGTTTACAGGGGGTGCCAACCCAGGCTGTCCGCAAAGACAATTCGCCAATCCTTCCGACGTCGCGGCCATGATGGCCGCGCTGCCGGAGAAGCCCTACGCCACCCCCCAGAGCTTGCGCCGCGTGCTGGTCCTGGCGCGAGCCGCCGGTTGGGTGCACACTTCCATCCCGCTGGCGGCCAAGATGGTGGAATACCTGGGCGACAAGACCGGTGCCTGGATGACCACCATCACCTACGACGCGGCCGCCATCACGCCGGAAAACCTCAGGCCATACGACGCCATCTTCCTGGACAACACGACCGGCGCCTTTCTGGACGACCCCAACGACAAAGCGGCCACGGATCTTCGCCGGCAGGCGCTCCTTGATTTTGTCAAAGGCGGCAAGGGTTTGGCCGGCATCCACGCTGCCACCGACAGCTACCACGGCGGCGGCAGCGATAAGCCGACCGGCGCCTGGCCCGAGTTCAACCTGATGATCGGCGGGTTCTTCAAATTCCATTGGGGCTACCCGACGCTGATCCCGGTGAAGGTCGACGATCCCCAGAGTCCCCTGACGGTCATGTTCCCGGCCCGGGGCTTCTACATGATGGACGAGACCTACACATTCGCGCAAGACTCCTTCAGCCGAAAGCGAGTGCACGTTCTCACCAGCATCAACTACGCCCGGATGAGCGCGGAAGACAAGGCCAAGGAGCCGGCCGTGACCAAGCGCACCGACGGCGATTACGCGCTGAGCTACATTCAGCGCGTAGGCGATGGCCGCGTGTTCTATGAGGGACACGGTCACGATGAAAAGGTGTATTTCCTAAGGCCCTTTGTCGAACATATGCTGGCGGGGATTCAGTACGCGCTCGGCGATCTCAAGGCCGACGACAGCCCGAGCGTGAAATAGAGGGCTGTTCGAAAGCTTGTCCCACGGGAGGAACAAAAAAATAAACGGCCACCCTGAGGGCAGCGAATTTCAACCGGGTCTTTCGGACTAGGACCCCCGAACCACATACGTCCGTCGATTATGTGGAGATCGCCGCATAGGTGGCGGGCTTGTGCGGGACCGGAGAACCGACTTTGCGCCGGGGGCTCGCAGTCACGCGATTTGACGGATGCGCTCTCACGAGATTTCCGCGGAAGGCGTATCACGCAATAAATTGGGGCGCTGTCAGAGCTTCCCCCAACTGGACTTCCGGCCCGCCACGCAAGGTACGGGCAGTCTCCGAGTGGCGCGTGATCCGACCGAAGGCCGAATGCGCGCTTCCCAGATCGCCGTATCTGGGGGGTTGGGCCGTTCAGCTAGGTGGAGACCGTCAAGTGAAATCCGCCCGTGCCCACAAGCGGGCTTGTCGACTCCATCTCGTGTTCCCAGAACGTGCCCTCCAGAAAACATCTGGCGTCGAATGCTCGATGCCAGCTTATCGCGAAACCTCCAGGCGAACACCTCCGCACCACGCGCTGCCGCGACTGTGAATCATTGCCGCACGGCGCGAACTCCACCCGACGAAAGTGGTACCATGTGCTCGTAGCAAAGAGAATATACGCTCGGAGGTGAATCGCGGCGATGGCTCATTACGTCGAACAGATCCGTCAAGTCCTCCTGAATATCGACAGCCGGGATCGCATTGTATTCTTTGTTGGAGCAGGCATCTCAGTTTCTGCGGGATACCCCCTCTGGCGAACTGCCGCAAAACAGGCCCTCGAAATCGCCACGGGCCAGGGTCTCTCAGCAGGCGCCACGGCGTACTGTCAAGAGAAACTTGACAAGGTGGCTTACTATGACTTGTTTGAAATCCTCCGAAGTGAACTGACACAAGCTGCCTACTATACATCCGCGCATAATTAACAGGACATCTGTAGCCGGGATGTGGCATACTGATGGCAGAAGGAGTAGCCATGTTGCCGCGGTTGCTGCGCCTACATCCTGCAACTCATCGCCGACTTGTTCGGTTGAGCAAGGAGGCGGAGCGCGACGGCGTCTATCGCGTCGCCAAACGGCTGCACGCCGTGGTCCTGAATGCCGAGGGCCGCACCAGCGGCGAGTTGGCGGCCGTCCTCAAAGCGCCGCGCTCACGAGTCTCCGAGTGGCTGTCCCGCTACCAAGAGTTCGGCCTGGAGGGCCTGCTGGAAGGATATCGGCCCGGGCGACCGCCGGCGTTGACCGCGCAACAACGCACCCAACTGGGCGACATTCTGGACAGTGGCCCCGTGGCCTACGGTCTGGATAGCGGGGTGTGGACTTCGCCCATGATCGCCTGGGTCGTGGAGGAGGAGTTCGGCGTGCATTACCATCCCGGACATGTACGCAAACTGCTGCACCGGTTGGGATTCTCCGTGCAGCGCCCACGGCGCGTGTTGGCGCGGGCCGATGCCGAAGAGCAGGACCGTTGGCACCGGCGCATCTATCCCAACCTTAAGAAAAAGCCCACTCGCGAAACTGGGCGCTGATCTTCACCGACGAAGCCAGTTTCCGCCAGGATTCGACCTTGCACGCGACCTGGAGCCGGCTCGGCCAACCGCCCGAGGTCCCGGTCACCGGCGAGCGCCACAGCGTGAAGATCCTGGGGGCGGTGGAACTCTGGCGCTGCCGCTTCCACTACCAGCCCGACACGGTTTTCAACGCCTCGACCTACCTTGCCTTCCTGGAACAGTTGGCGCACCGCTACCGGCGCCAGGGTGCATTGCTGATCCAAGACAACGCCTCATACCACAAGGACCGGGAAGTGTGGGCTTGGTTCCGCTCGAACCGCTACTGGCTGGAAGTGCACCAACTGCCACCCTACTCGCCGGAGTTCAACCCCACCGAGCGGCTCTGGCAGCACACGCGCAAGAACGGAACTCACAACCGGTACTTCGCCAGCACCACGGAGTTGCTAGGCACGCTGTCGCGGGTCTTCACCGACATGCAGACCAGTCCCGATCTGATTCGCCCATACCTGATCCCTTTTTCTTGATCAGAATGTCCTTTTAATTATGCGCGGCTGTATATAACCTTGCGGCCAAGGTCTTCCGCGGGACCAACCTACCCAGCGACATCCACAAGCAGCTTGTTAGAATCCCCTCTCGTGGTATCATCACGACGAATTTCGATGAGTGCTTGCTTACCGCTTGTGTCCATGAGCGGGGCGCCCCGCCAATATCTGACCTTCGATACGCAATGGCAACAGACCAATTTTTCGTCGTTAAGCCACACGGATCAATCCAGGCGCCGCAAAGCATGGTGCTGAGTACGTCAGACTGGAAGGGCGTTATTGACAATGGCGTCTTCAGAGACTTTCTCGCTCAGGTTATCGGAACGGGGCAGGTGGTCTTTTTGGGTTATGGCTTGGGTGATCCAGACTTCACACACGCATGGGATGACCTTCTCAGGAACCGCGTATTTCGCGCTCCCGCCATTTATTGCTGTGCCGCCGGTGGCCTGGATGGCAAGCGGATCGCGGCCTTGCGCGACCGAAACGTCGCTGTAATCGAATTTCCGGACGACGGCTCTTCTGCGTTTGTCCCACCACTGCTTGATGCTTTCGCCGGAGCTGCTCCAGCGAAGGGGCAGCTCATCGCGAAGGCCACCGCAACTGCCGCACACGAATTAGAGCGCTACGTTCTTCTGTGCCTTCAGTTCTCACCCGTCCAAGAGTCCAGGCTCGTTCTGGTTTGCAAAGCGGTGATTCTCGAACAAATCGCCAAGTCTCCCGGCAAGTCAATTCCTGTAATAGAGCTCACCGAGAATATTACGCACGTTCTAGGACAGGAATCCGATCTCATTCGGCAGGCAGCGAACACTGCAATGTCCGAACTGTCGAAAGGCGAATATTTCAAAATTAGTGCTGGGTCAGTTGAGATTGTTGCTGCTGCGGCAGAGCGCCTAAGCAAAGATGTGATGAAAGCGCTTTCCGCAGAACGCCTCTGGGTACACCGAATACTCCGAAGTGAAGCTGGTAAGCTCAGGGTCGATATCAGCCCGTTAGACGAAGACCATGTCATCGCGCTGTTAGATGAGAGCATGCTCGTGCTCGGGCGCGATGCGGCAAATCTCTTACTGTTTAATAGGCCGCCAGGAGGCGAAGTCGATAGGATCGACGAAATCACACAGGACTACTGCAACTCACGTGATCTTAGGTCAAAGAGCGACTTGTACCGGAAGACTCTAAAGGTTCTGCTGTTTGACCCATCGGCTGGCGATGAGGATCTGCTGTTCAAACGCTTGCAGGCGTACTTTGTGGGCAGCGCGTACGTGCTTAATCCAACTAGCGAGCGCTTGTTAGCCGAGTATGCGAAGGACCATTGGGTTTACCTCGACTCCTCGATAATGCTTCCAGCGGTAGCAACGGGGCACCCAGCCCACGGAATTTACCGGCGTTTGTTGCGTTCGACGCAGACGCTTGGAATGAAGCTGAAGGTAACGCGGGATATGCTTAATGAGGTAGAGGCCAACGTGCGGACAGCTCGCAAAGCCTTCTCTGAGTTCGCCCGGACTGGGGTCGATCTCGGGGAGGTGTTGGAGAGCTATGTGGTGCTGACCGGGCCGGGCAATGGAAACGTCTTCCTTGAAGGGTATGTAAATCGGCGCCGGCTCGACCCGACGATCTCCCCTGAAGGGTATATGGCATCAATTCTCGGCACGGGAAGGAGCGACTATCAGGCTGTTCGATGGGCCGCCTGGGAGATGTATGGCATCGAAGTGGACGAATTGGCAGCTGAGGAACGGGACCCCAAACGGCTTGAGGACATCACGGGTTCCATTGAGCACTTACGCAAGGTAGGCGGCCGATTTAAGAATCGCCTTCTTTGCAAGCACGAAGCCACGCAGTTTCTTATTGTGCACCTTCGAAGAGAACAACACCCCGAGCTGGCGAGCAAAATCTGGTTCGTCACTACAGATCATTTCTTAACGGAACTTCAGCGTCTCGAACGGGACCGATATCCCCTCCCCATATCTTACACGCCTCGAACTTGGTTTCAGTATCTCGATATCTTAGATGTGGGAGCCCGGGGCAGCGCGAATTTCGCGCGACTACAGCCTTGGCTGCGGTTTGGAGTGGCGACTGGGGAACTTGGCATAGAAGCAATCAAGGCGCTGCTTTCGGAGCAAAAGGAATTGATTGAAAAGGGTGTTGTCTCGTTGAAGGAGATCGCCGAAGCTGCCGTGAAGGAGTTCCATGTACGAAAGTCGATTGCTGACTATGACCGCGCCGTTGGAGATCGCGAGTCTCCAAAACTGAATGAGGCAAAACGGCAGATTCGGAAAGACATCAGCCAGGCTGCCCGGCAATTTGTGGCGGTGAGATCCCAGGAGCTCGAGCGCCTGGAGGAAGACAAGAAAGCAGCTCTCAGTGAGGCCGCGAATCTGAAGAAACAGCTAGCCAAACAAAGTCACGTCGTCCGCACTTTGAAGGCTCAAAGTCGGCCTCAGAAGAGAAAGAAGAAGAGGAAGCAGTAGAGAGCGGTTCCCTTCAGGCATTTGGCGGCGGTCATCAGCTCATGAGCGCCGAGCACTGGCCGCTCGGTCCTGCTGGGGACTTCTGCTCTTGGTGTACCAAGGTCCAGGGTGAAGTTTCAAGGGGCGCGAGTTTCAGAGACGGCTGCCAACTCGGAACTCACCCGCGCGGCATTTGCCGTATAACAGTACCGCGGAAGTGGGCCGCACTCCCCTGAAGTCGCGATGTGGGAAATGACGCCCTGAAACCAGTTTGAGGCGATTCCTGTCGACAACAGCCCACCAGCGGCCAGGCTGGGGGATGATCCGAATACGGCGATCTGGGAAGCGAGAGCAGACCCCTTGATTGAACCGTACCGCCGCCAGGACCCCCTGGTGCCTGCGCGCGCGATGTGCCAATCTGGGCCTTCTGGAGGCTCTCATGATCCGCCATCCCTTCGCGTCCGCCGCCGCGCTGGTGGTGCTGGCGGCGGTAACTGCGCCTTGCCAGCCCAAGCGCGTGGTGTTCCAGGGAACCCAGTCCAGCCACACGTGGGCGCTCAAGGAATTCGATCCGACCCTGCCTTCCGATTGGAGCGCGTTCGATTTCCTGGTGGTTGAGTTGCGGCTGTCTTCGCCGCAGCGGTTCGAACTCAAGATCCACGATGCCGGCGGCGTCCGCGCTGTGCGTCTCTCGCCGGTGCCTGGCGCCTGGGTGCGCTCCGCCGTGCCGCTAGCCTTCCTCACCCAGGAGGCGAGCCAGGGCGGCGATCTGGCCGCCGTTCACAACAAGTCCCGGCCCATGATGTTCCTCAACATTATGGGATCGCCGGGGCCGCTCACCGCGGTGCGCGAAATCGAGGTGTCCATTCCGAGTCCGGTCGGAACTCCCGCGCTGGAGATCCGATCCTTCCGCCTCGCCAAGGAAGACCCCGGGGACGCGCTCATCGACGCCAAGCCGCTGGTCGATGAGTTCGGCCAGTGGATGGCCGACGAATGGCCCGGCAAGGCCAAGACCCTGGACGAATTGAAAGCCGCGTGGGCCGCCGAGGAGAAAGCCCTCGGACCCGGCGATTTCAACTACTGCCGCTACGGCGGGTACCAGGGTGCGCAGGCCAAGGCCACCGGCTTCTTCCGCGTCGAGAAGATCGATGGCAGGTGGTGGATCATCGATCCCGACGGCCACTACTTCTACTCCGCCGGCGTGGACTGCGTCACCGCATCGTCGGCCACGTCCGCCGACGGGCGCCAAGGGCTGTTTGCCGCGGTCCCTCCAACCACTGCTCCTTCCGGCGGGCGCGCCGGGGCCTCCTTCTACACCTCGAACCTGGTGCGCCGCTACGGGGCCGATTGGAGCGCGCCGTGGACCGACCTCGCGATCCGCCGCATGCTCGCCTGGGGCTTTAACACGGTGGGCAACTGGTCGGACGTGCGCGTCGCCAATGCGCGCCGCGTGCCTTATACCCTGATGTTGGGCGTGCGCGCCAACAGCGGACCCATGGGCGTCGCCGATGTCTACGCCCCCGATTTTGAACAGGCGGCCGAGCGCGCCGCCGTGCAAGCCGAGGCACGTAAGGACGATCCCTACCTGCTGGGCTACTTCCTGGGCAACGAGCTGCCCTGGCCGGGCAGGGAAAGCGTGGCCGCCGACGCGATCCTGGCCGGTCCCGACAGCCCGCTCCAGCGCGAGTTGAAGAAGTACCTGGCCGCCGGCGACACCCCGGACCGCCGCCGCGCGTTCCTGTATCAGTCCTATCAGAAGCTTGTCGACACCATCATCGCCGCCTTCCGCAGGCACGATCCCAACCACATGATCATCGGGCTGCGTTTCGGCGGCGGAGTTGCGCCGGAGCTGGTGCGCGCTTCCAAGTCCTTCGACATTTACAGCTTCAACAACTACGCCTATTCCGTCAACCAGCAGGAAATCGAGAAGATCCGCACTCTGATCGACCGGCCCGTGCTCATCGGGGAGTTCCACTTCGGCACGCCCGGCAGGGGCATGACTCCGGGCCTCAAGCAGGCCGCCAACCAGGAGGAACGCGGTGTGGCCTATCGCTACTACGTGGAGAACGCGGCGGCCGATCCTTCCATCGTAGGGACGCACTGGTTCCAGTGGCTCGACGAGCCGAACACCGGCCGCTTCGGCGGCGAGAACTACAACATCGGATTCGTCGACGTCGCGGACCGTCCGTACCCGGAACTGGTGGCCGCCGCGCAGGCCACCCACCGCCACTTGCTGGCGGTGCATTCCGGCAAGACGCCGCCAGTTGCGCGCCAGGCCCAAACACAGTAAGGGCTTGTGACGGAATGGCCACGCTGCACGTGGGCAAGCGTTTCAGTCCGCGATGACGCCTTTCGGCGCATCCGCCGGGCGCTGGCGCATGTCGAGGATCCGAACCCAATGATCGCCTATGCGCCGCATGCCACCCGCGCGTGCGCCGCCTGCTGGCAATCCCCGCCCGGGTACCCGACATCTTCCTGGGGCTCTGGGAGGAGTTGCACCCACAGCGGCCGGTGCAGTCTCAGTTCAACCTGGCGGCTTGATCGGAACCTCGACCATCCGATATTGTCCAGCCCGCGGGACTCCAGGTCGAGCCGATAACGCACTACGACGGCTTTGCTGAATGCCAGCCTTGATTCTGAGCAGTACCAGATCACGAAATCGTCGATGGCGAATTCATACGCGCGCTTCGACGCCGGCGAACCGAGCGTGTTCAATACCGCAGTTTTCGCGTAGTCCAGGTCCGGCAGCCGCAAGACCCGTTTGGGTGTCTTCTTTTTCCTGCTCGATTTCTTCATGCCGCGGCCTCCTTGCCGGCGGACCATCTTGCCTGCGGCGGGCGTTCCAGCGCCAGCCGGAGGCCGGGCGAGATTATCAGGCCGAAGTTGCTTATCCTGGTGGATCAGATGCGGATCGATCCCAGTGGCGCACTAGGCGGGTTTCCAGTCCTGCTTGTCCGCAAGGTCCTGCGGAGGTTGAACGACTACTTGCACTGGGACGCGGACGCCGTCCGGCAGATCGCCGGCATCGGCCCGGAACAAGTCGCCGATTTCATCAAGGCGTTGCAGAAGGCGGGCCTGGCCAAGGCGAACCGAGGCAGAGACTCCGGGACGTGGACGACCACCCAACTCGCACGGTCGTTCGGCGCGGCTTCAGCAGCGAAGCCGATCACTCGCCAGACTGCCGAACGGGTGTTGCAGGGATTCTTGGAGCGCGTAGACCAGGTCAACAGTGATCCGTACTACCTCGCCCGGGTCAGCCAAGCGGTCCTGTTCGGCAGCTACCTCCGGCCTGAATTGGATCGTCTGGGGGACATCGATATCGCCGTCGAATTGCGTCCCAAGGAGTCCGATTACGAGCAAGTACGGGAAGCGAACGAACGGCGGCTGGCCGATCTGGAGGCCCGCGGCCAGCGCGTAGCCGGGGGTTTTCTGGCACGAGAGACGTGGTGGTGGAGGGAGGTGCTGCGTTTCCTGAAGGCGCGGAGTCGCGCGATCAGCTTCCACGACTACGCCTACGAGAAGGAACTCGTAGATGCGGTGCCGAACCAGGTAATCTTCGCGGCTTTGGAACGGGAGGAGGAACGGCCGAAGACGCCCCCAACTCCGGTTCGGCGTTCCGGGCGCTCGCGGGACTGCCCGTTTTGATAGCCGATGGCGCGAGCTGCCGGCCGGAAAGTCATTTTCTCAAAATCCCACTTATCGTCCGCGATTCCACCCAGCCGCGGTCAAGGGTGCCTTCTAAGCGGGGTCCTTCTCGGCGCCGCCATCGGATTCTGTGTCGCGCGTGGTCGGGGCGAAACAGCGATTAACGCATCGCTGTGACCCTCTCTCGGGTCACTGGTGCGCTTTGAGGAACGCCAGCACCTTGCTGTCATCGGTGCCGCGCAACTCCGGAAAGCGGTTCTGTATGAATCGCACCAGTTCCTGGCGGTAGGACCTGTTCTCCTCAATCGCCTGCGCGATGAAAGCGAAGGCGGATTTGCGGCCGGCTTCGACCAGTTCTTCGGCGCAGTGAGTCTGCACCCAGACATGACCGGATTTCTGAAGTGCCGATTCCAGCGTCGGCAGCGCCGCGTCGCCGTAGGCCCGGTGGATCGCGTAGGGCAGCGAGGCGTACGTGCGGTCCATGGGATCGCGCTTGGCCGGAGCTTCGAGCAGGGCGGCGAGGCGGGGCAGGTCCGCCGGATTCTTGAACCAAGTGATGACGATCAGCGACTGTTCGGTGATCACGTTGCGGTCGACAAAACTCCAGAGCAAATCGCGGGCGCGCGGGTCGCGAACGCCGCCGAGAGCAGCAGCGTAGTAATTCCCCGTTTGCGACTCGCCATTTCGCAGAACGTTTTCAGCGGCCGCGATCAAGGCACCTTCGGCGCGTGCCCGGTCGGCGGCGGAGAGCAGCGGCGGATCCGCAAACAGCAGGCTTGATACGCCGCTAACGGCGGCGCGCAGCAGCGCCGGGTTGTCCGACCTTAGGGAAGGCAGAATGAAGTCCACCGCTCCCGGCGTGCGAAACGTCCGCTCAACTACGACATCGCTGGGGCCGCGAGTGTGCAGCAGATCGGTTAGGCGTTGAATGACAACGTCTTCGGGCCAATAGTTAAGCGCCTGCGAGGCGTAGCGCCGCACCGTTTCTGTCGGATGGTAGAGATACCCGACGACCAGAGCGAGGTGCGCGTCGTCCGGGAAGCCCAGAATGGAGGGCAGGTAATCGCCGAGCGCTTCGACTGGATCCTGAGGCGGAGCACCAGGAGGGCCGGGCGGCCCGGGCAGGATCTCGATGCGGGTCCAGGCCGTCTGGAAAATGGGCTGCGAGTCGCGCATGTCCGGCGGTGCACTCCGTCGCGTGTATCGCACTTCGTACGCGCCGGGTTGGTCGAAGCGATATTGCAGGTGCACAGGGAGGCGATTTTTGTGCGGCGCTTCGCGGCCTGGGATGCCTATGAAGCCGCACATCAGCCCTGCGGGAGGGGGCCCTGGCGGGCCCTGTACAGGGATCCGCGGCAGGGGCGAGCCGTTGCGACGGACGTCGATCTCGTTACAGCCGAAATCGTACGGATTAACTTTAACCGGATACTGCAAATCGCCGTACCGCGGGTAAGGCGGCTGCTGGATATGCACCCAAACAGGCCCGCCGACATGCGCGGGTTGTTCGAGAGAAAGCGTAGCTAATTCGAGGCCGAGGCGCATCTCGACAGCGGCGCTGCCGCGGCCCTGGTATACGACTCGCAACGGCGCCGAGCCCTCCATTGGCGTCTCCTGCGGAACTTTAAAATTGATCTGGACTTGCTGCACGTACAGGAGTCCGGCGGGCCTCTCGCCGAGGAAAACCTGGACGCCGCAGAGCTCCTTGGGATAGATCAGTGTGTCCACGTAGGCTCGGTCGAGCCGGAGAGGATTGGGTGCTTCCCGGTCCTTAGGGTCGGCCTGACCCTTGCAGGCAGCTTGGGGACCGAGATCCGTGCCATAGATCGAGACGAGCATCCCGGGCGCCAATGGCGTCGGCTGGTCGCCGCCGGAGGGCAGCACACGGTCGGCCCGGAACGCGGGCACGCCCGACTGGGCCTGGGCGAGTCGCGCCAACAGAAGCAGAACGGCAACGCGCATATAGACTCTCAAATTAGACGCCACACGTGGGTGATTTGCCCAAAGCGCAACACCCTCGCTTGTTTCCGCTGGATCTTCCTTGCAGATGGCTGCGCGGAAAAGTGAGCCCCACCCAAGTATGATCCTTTCAGGCAGCGGGCTTGAAAACGGGATCTCGTCAATTGACCCTTCCGGTTAGGGAAGTGGACCAACGGAGTCCACAAACGGGGCTCAATGGAAGCAAAGCCCACTTCAAGACCGCAATCGGCGAGAGGGCCGCACACAAGGGTGTAAACGCGCGTGGCAGAGGGCGGGCTTTGGCCCCTCGCGGAGCGTCAAACGCCGGTCTCAAATTCAGGGCCGGAGCATGGGTGTCTCCCCGTCAGGCGAGCACGCCGCGCGCTCGCAGTCTTCGGGCGTAGAGAAAGACGCAGACCAAAAATATCCAACCTAGACATGTGCCCACCAATCCAGAACCCCCCAGAGCCTGAGCGACGCCGCCCCGTAAAAGCCGGACGAGCCAGGTAACGAGACTTAGCCCGATGGTCACGCCGAAGGCTGCCACCGCGCTCTTGCGCAGCCTAAAAAGCTGAACTGCAGCAAAGCCAGCGATCACCGAGCCGGCCACAATACCTAGATAATCAACGATCCCGAAACTGTTGAAGTACTCATGCTGTGCGGCGCTGAGCGGTATAGCTCCGGCGTGAAGCAGGACAATGGAGAGAAGGCCCCAAACCACTGACACAGCGTACCAGGCAGAGATTACCCAGACCCATTTGGGGCGTCGAGTCACGGGCCGGGCAGTATTCACTGGCGCTCCTGAGATCTCTTGTGTGTTTCGACGAATTCGCAAAAGCGCGCCACATCACCCAGGGCGCTAAACAGGCCCTGCTTAGTTACGCGCAACGATATTGGAAAGTCAGGTTCCCTGCCGTCCATTGCCGTCCGAATCGCCCTCTCCAGCGCATCGCTAAACCGCGAATGCGGGTGCTTCTCGAAGTGCTTCTGCGATTGCGCGGGCTGCTTGTCGTCAATACCTGGATCGTGCCAGCAGTCGTTCCGGCTGAGGTTGATCTGCTCGATTTGACCGTACGTGACAGGGGATCGTGCCCATTCGAAGGACGTGTTCTTCGTCAGGAAGTCGGAGTACCTTTCGAACCAGTTGCCGGACCTTTTCTCAACGCCACCCTCCCGCTCGACAAATCCCCGCAGGTAGTCGTGAAGAGCTTTCTCCAACAGGCCGAGGCAACATTGCCCCAGCACCTGGACGCATTTTGTGGACTCGCTCCAGTCCTCCTCAATTGAGCTGTCAGCGGCATTTTCACCACGCGAAAGAAATGCCTCTTTCTGCCTCACAATCTCTCGCTGCGTAGTTTCAAAAGGCCGCACGGCTTTGAGGTAGAAGCGCCCGATAAAGCCAAGACGGCCGTTCAGGTCGCTCAGAAGGGCCGGCGCTTCCATTTCTTGAGCCTACCAGCTCTCGCTGGAAACTCCAACCTAACGCCCTTCATATAATCAGTGTAAGCACCCGAGACTACATGTTTTAGGCCTGCAAAGCCTCTCGGATAAAGCGCGCGTAGGCCGCCTGCACGTCCTGTCGGCGGCTCGGGGATGGGGTGTTCCGCCCGAAAACCGGGCGTTGTGGACGAAAGACGGGATTATCGTAGATTGAGAGAGTCCGGCGCATCGTTGCCCACATCGCTTCGACGTGCTCGTCCCTTCCACAGGCCGTCACCGGCATTCCCCGCACATCAGCAGGTGCTCTTCGACCGGCGCGGCGTCGACGCCGGCCAGCGAGGCTAAGCCTACCGAACCCAGTGAAGTGGGGAAGCTTACCCCTGGTCCCAGGAGTCAGATCGAGACAGCCCCGTGTCGATAGCCGCGTGGCTTTCCTGGGGAATCGAGCCCACCCGGGCACACGTCCGCCAGGTGGGTGGGACTCCCCGCCCACGGCGTTTCAAAAGATCGGCAGTCATGCTCCTCTACATGGGTACCGCCGGCTCCAACGTGCGGCCCCCTACGCTCTTTAACCAGGCTGCTTCGAACCAGGTGACGCTCGGGCGGGGTGAGCTCCCGACGATGAGGATCATCTTGCCGATCAACTGATGCGACGGGTGAAGCTCTACGCGTGATACCAGCCGTCTTCCCCCCGCGGATCGCCATAGGGGACTGGATTCTTGGTCCGGCGAACAGATTACTGCTCTCCATAGGCTTTTAGTATAGGTAGAAATCGACGTAGCTTCTGACTTTCTTCGAGATCGTCAACATCGGTGCCCCGATCCTCCCAGCACTACTCTGTGACTTTTCTCTGATTCACTCGACTGAAAGCCGGTATTTCCCAACGAGGTTTAAATCAAATGGAACATTACACGCAAGCTTTCCCTATCGAAGTGGTATGCAGTCCGGAGGCGATGTCCTCCTTCATTGACACAGTCACGCTCCACGCGTTCCGGCGCAGCCTTGCGACTCTGGCGCACGCCAGCGGGGGTACCTTGAAGGACATCCAGGAGGAGATTCGTGCGAACTCCTCGCCTAATGAGTCAGGCGATGTACGGTGATCGCCCCGGACCCGGCTTCCGCCCCTATACCTCCAGCAGGGGAGATAGCGCCGCTATCTAACGTTCTTGCGGCTCTGCCTCACGCACCCCGAGAACATGCGCCGTGCAGTTGCGATTGGGTGTCTAATTGGACCATGGGATCGATTCGTTTCCTTTGGACAGCCATGTTGCTTTCGGCGCCGTTATGGGGACAAGCTCCCACGGACGTCACAGTAACGCTCGCGGCCAAGGACGGCCGGCCGCAGTTCCGGGTGGGCGAGCCGATAGAACTCGAGCTGCGGTTCCAATCGAGCGCGCCCGGCAAATACGCCGTTTGGACCAATCTCCCTCACCGCGACGCTCGCAACGCGCAGTACGACCGTTTCACCGTCCAGCCGGTCCAAGGCGTGGCCGACCCGCTGGCGGACGCGTTTGCCCAGCAGACTGCCTTCGCGATTTTCGGAAGGATGCCGGAGCCGGCGCCGCTGGCCGGCGGGCCGGTGACCGTCGAACTGTTCCTCAACGAATGGCTCTCGTTCCGGCAGCCGGGTCATTACCGGGTCACGGCTGATACCACTCGCGCCGTGATGGCGCCGCCACCAGCGCCTCCGCAGTCGCCGAATGCCCGGCTTGGGCTGCCGGAGCCGCCCGGGCCGGCCGTACCGCTTACTTCGAGCGCGCTCGAAATCGACATCGTGGCTCCGGAACCTGGTTGGGCGGCCGCCCAACTGGCTCAAGCAGTCGCCGTGTTGGAACGCCCCGACCCGCCCGGACCGCAGATCGGCCAGAGGTACGATATGCGGCAAGCGCAGGCCAGCCAGACGGAGACGGAGCGCGCCGCGCTTACCCTGAGGTGCCTTGAAACACCGGAAGCTGCGCGCGCCATGGTGCGCTTCTACGAAAACGGCCGGCAGTACGCGCAACAGCAAGTCCGCGCGGGCATTAATGCGACGCCAAACCGGAAGGAAGCCATCGCCGCAATGGAGGAAGCTGTCGCAGCGCCAGACATCGGGATCACCTATGGGTTTCTCGGCACGCTCATGGAACTGACTGAGTTGACGCGCTTCGGGCCCATGCCGCCGTCTTCGCTCAAGACGCCGGAAGACATACGGCGTTCGATCACAGAGGTCGAAATGCCGTACCACGAGCGGGCCAAAGGCACGGAGGACGAGATCTGGGCAAAGTTGGCCGCTGCCCTTCCGCACAAGCAGGGAGCCGCGCTGGCGGTCAGTCTGCAAACCATTGTCTCCCGTGGCGGGGGAGCGGCGACGGGCGCCGCCGTAAAGGGTCTCCTCGACAACTTCACGCTGCTGCCGGAAGAAACGCAGCGTCAAATGCTGACCACGTATTGGCCCAGAATCGGCTCTCCGGACGCGAATCCCCTCCTGAAATCGCTTGCCGAGGGGAGCGGCGCGATGCGGGACCTGGCGCTGGCGCGGCTGCTCGACATCGATCCAGAAGCTGCGCGCGCCGTCATCCTCCGCCGTGTAGGGGCTGCGGACCTCTCGCGCGGCCAACAATTTCCTCATGTGCTGCTCCAACTGCCCGACAAGACCTTGCCGGAGATGGACGACGCCCTGGCGACCGCCGTGGAGCAGGGCAAGTTTCAGGCGGACCTACTGCTCGCGCGCTACGCTTCGGAAGCCGCCTATCCGCGCGTCCGCGCGCTCGCGGAACATAACAGCCACGCGTGCGGCGGGGGCATCCTGGCCTACCTGTTCCGCGTGGACCCGCAATTTGCCGCCGATTATGTCACGCGTGTCCGGGCGGCGAATCTATCCATGTGCTCCTTCATGGGACTGTCGCCGAACGAGGAGATGTTTATGAGCCCGGCGTTGGAACGGCAGGTTATCCAGGACCTTACGTCTGCAGAGCACGTGCGGAATGCCCTCACGATTCTGCAATACGGCGGATCGGTTGCCGCCAAACAACCGCTCATGGACGCGATGCTGCACTGGCGGGATATCCCGCCGCCGGCCGGCCCCAGGGGGACTTATCTCGACGGAGCTTTTGCGGACGCCCTCGTGCAGGGCGTCGGCTGGGTGCTCACCAATGACGAACTGGATCATGTCGAGGCGGCCTGCTCCAGCGATTACTGCCGCCAACGCGTCAGTTCCTTTCGCCGGGAGTTCGCACAGCCCGTGAGCATCTCGCTGGTGATAGGGATGAACGACCTCATGTACGCACGCGTCGGTTCGTCCATGATACGAAGCCCGCGGCAGTTGGAAAGCAAAATAGCGGCCTATCCGGAAGGGACGTCTTTCTATATTCTAGGATCCGATTCGGGGACCTGGTTCGGCGATCTTCGAACCCGTGAGACGCGCGCCATGCTGGACGCGCACGGGATGAAGGTCGTGGCCCAGCCACGGCCGTGAGAAGAAGCCATCAGCCTTCGGCCAAACCCGATCTTTCCGGGCGGCGTTCCGGCGAATAAACGGGCGTTGCGGACGATAGACGGGATTCCATTCGTTTGAGCCTTCCGCGCGGGAAAGGGGACCAACGGAGTCCGCAATCGAGGGGTCAATGGAAAGGAACCCAAAGGACTTTCCTGGCACGACTCTTCTGAGCGGCCGACCATCTGGCTCAAGCAGAGGCTCGGTTCAGCGCACGCAACGCGGGTCCAGGGGGACGTGCCTAGAGGGTGCCCAGGACCGGGGGGACTCGCCGCTGTCAATCTTCTATGGTCTCTCGGACTCGCTCCGTGATCGTCGCCGAGGGTTCGTCGAGAGCGAACGTGACCGTCCTTTCGAAGCCCTGCGGCCCGGTGATCAGGACACGGACGCCACCCCGGAAGGTATCCGCGGCGATCCACCCTTCGTACGGCTGAGGGACGTGCTTACCTGCGGCCTCAACGGCTGCCTGGATGCGCTCCCGCCGGGTAGCGGAGATCCCCTTGCAATCGAAGACGGTCAGCGGCATCGGATCAGTCCACCCGTAACGGGCAGGCCTACCCTTTCGCGCGCGCCATCCTCCGCGCCTTGGCCCACCGTCGTTTCGTCGCCGCGATGATCCGCGCGCGGCCCTCAGGGCTCAGACGGCGCCTTTTCGTCGCGGCCGCTGGCGCGGCGGAGTTCGGCCCCTCCGCCTTGGCCTTCCGGGCAGCCGCCCAGCGTTTCCTCTGCGCAACGGCCATTCGTCGGCGCGCAGCCGCGCTCAGCACGCGTTTCGCCGGAGTGGCCCCCGAAGACGCCGAAGAAGCAGGCTGACCGCCAATCCTCTCTCGGAGTTCGCCGATCCGCGCCTCGATGTCCTTGTGCCTCTCCTGGTAGCCGATGAGCGCCGCCGCCAGGAAATCCGCGTCAACTGTGAGTGACATACGCTGTGATTATACGCCAGGCATCCGAATTGCCGCCACTCTTGCTCGTTGGCCTCCGCCTGGTGTCGACACGCAACTCCGGCGCGGTTCCGTTGACGCGTGGGATTCATCGTGACCAACCTGGAAACGGACAGTCGGGCGGTGGTGCGGTTCTACAACAAGCGCGGGACGGCGGAACAGTGGATCAAGGAAGGCAAGCAGGCGGTGAAGATGACCCGGCTGAGTTGCTATCGGTTCCGCTCCAACAAAGTGCGCCTGTGGCTGAGCGTGATGGCATACAACCTGGGAAACCTCTGGCGGCGGCTGGTGCTGCCGGGGAAGATTGAGAACTGGTCGCTGACCAGCCTGCAGCAACGGCTGGTGAAGACCGGCGGCAGGTTGATCAAGCACGCGCGGTATTACTGGCTGCTGTTGGCCGAGAGCCATCTGACCAGGCGGCTCTTCGGGGCGATGGTAGGAGGGATTGCCGCCCTGCCGGTGCCCACTTGACAGGCCGTGGCAGGGAAACAAGCTGAGCGAGGGGGAGGAGACGGACAGGTGTCTGAGAAGCCGCTTGAAATGAGGCGTTTCCAGGCTATTGCGCAACCGAAGGAGCCAGGGGTGGCCCCTTCGTGGGCTGCCGGACTCGCCCCGGATGGAAGAAATGAGAAAAACGGCTCCAATGGAAGCGGTTTGGAGTACAATCAGTGCTGGCCCGGGGGCCAAAAAGGAAATCCTGGCTCAAACCATTAGCGACAGGTCTTACGGAGGTGAACCATGTTTTCAGAACGAGTATTCCGCTGTGCACTGCTGGCAATGCTCTTCGCTCTGACCCTAACGGCTCAGACCGGAAGCGGGACAGTTCAAGGGTCGGTAAGGGACTCCAGCGGCGCTGCGATTCCGGGAGCGACCGTAACCATTGTGAACACCGCCACGGCGGTGGAGAGTACAACGAAGACCAACGACGTCGGTCTGTTCGTCTTTCCCCCAGTGGTGCCGGGCGACTACACGATCACGGCGCAATCGCCGGGCATGAAGACGTGGAAGGGGAATTTTCTGCTGCGAGTGGGGCAGACGGCGGAAATCACCCCCCGCATGGAGGTTGGGGCCGTGACCGCACAGGTCAACGTATCCGGGGAGGTAGCCCCCTTGGTTGCGACATCGGACGCAACCATCTCGACGGATCTCGAGCACACGCGCATTGAGCAGTTACCGGAGGATTGGCGCAACCTCGCGGATATAGCGCTGATTACGTCACCGGGTCTGTTTCAGGGGCAGGATAGCGGCATGATCAACGGGGGCCCTAGCAATCCCATCGTCTTCGGGTTGCGCGACGGGGTGGAGTTATACGACGACGGCGCGGTGATCAAGAACCGCGACACCGGGGACTGGAGCGGACGGCTCCCCGGCATGGAGGCCATCGGGGAGATGCGGGTGGACACGAGCTTGTCCTCGGCCCAGTTCGACCGCCCCGGCTCGGTGATCCTCTCGACGAAAAGCGGGACCAACAGCATTCACGGCAGCCTGTTTGAGACGAACCGGAACAGCGGGGTCGGGGTTGCCCGCGCACGCACGGATTACTACACCAAGCCTCCGCACTATGTCCGTAACGAATTTGGCGGATCGGTGGGCGGTCCGGTGTACATTCCGAAAGTCTACAACGGAAAGAGCCGCACATTCTTCTTCTTCTCATATGAGCTCATGCGCCTCGGCCAGGCCTCGACCACGAGCACGACGATGCCGACCATGGCCGAGCGGAATGGCGACTACAGCGGGGCGACCGACGGCAACCCGTTAAAAAACAGCCTCGGGCAGACGACTATTCTCTACGATCCATTGAGCACGGGGCCAGCCCCCACATGGACGCGCACGCCGTTTCCGAACAACGTCCTACCAGCGAACCAGGAAGGCCCTATAGCCCAGTATCTATACAGCATCATGCCGGCGCCAACGAATAACGCCAATCCCAACCTTGGCACCAACTACTTCGGCCTCCTCAACACGCCCGAAAAGGACGCGATGCTTACGACTCGCATCGACCACCGCGTGAGCGATAAGGACCAGGTATTCGGCAGAGTCTCGGTCAACCGGACGTACCGCGAGAGTCACAGCGCCACGCCATCAACGAACGACCTTATGAACACTGGGTTAGGACTTTACAATGACTTTAGTGTCGTAGGATCCTGGACCCACTCCTTCTCACCCAGCTTCCTGGCCCAGACTCAGTTCTCTATCTCCCATGACTTTAAGGACAACGGCTTCCCCACTCTTCCGGGGATCCCGAATGAGGCCGTGTATCTGGGTTTGTGTGATCTAGGGAACGACCCGACCACGACATTTGCGGCTAGCGGCATGGGTTTTGGTCTTAACTTCAGCGTGTCGCAACCGCGCCAGAATACCACGAATATTTACTTGCTGAACGAGGACTTGACGCGCCAGTGGGGCCGGCACCAGTTCCAGTTCGGCGGCAGAATCCACGTCGAAGGCATCAACGCGTTGATCGACCAGCCCACTTCCACGGCCGCCTTCGACGCTAACGCCACGGCGCTGTTCAATCCGGCCAGCGGATCGGCTTACAGCGCAACGCCACTTACTGGGTTTTCCGGAGCGAGCTTTTTCCTGGGCTACGCGGGTACTTACAGCAATACTGTAAAGCGGCCACCGTGGAACCTGCGCGATAAAGAGTTCGCCGGATACTTTCAGGACAACTGGAAAGCAACTTCTAGACTGACTCTAAATTTCGGCCTGCGTTACGAGGACATGCCCGCGGAGAGCGTGGCCGGCAATTACGTAGTAGGCTTCGATACGAACACGGACTCGATGGTTATGGGCCGGTCGCTTTCAGATATGTACCAGGCCGGCATGATTGATCCGAACGTGATGTCTAAGCTACAGAACATTGGAGGTGCCGGTGTTGGCGTGAAGACGGAGTCTGCCGCCCAGGCAGGCCTTCCGCCGGGCCTGGTATATGGCAACCCGTGGATCTTTGAGCCGCGAATGGGGTTCGCCTACCGGCTGGGCGGCGACGTGAAGCCTTTGATGTTGCGTGGAGGTTGGGGTATCTACGACTCACAGAGGGCCACGCGCACGTGGGACAACCTCATCGCTAGTGGGATACCCTATGGTTATTCTGCTTCGTTCAACGTAAACAACCAGGCGCTAGCTGGAATAGTACCCGGCATAGATGGTTTGCCGAATTACGAATTACGGTCGGTCCCCATGATGGTAGCTGGCGTCCGTTCACCCGGGATCAATTCCGCCAACGTTCTTTATAATCCTGCCTTCGTGCAACTCTCGCCCGGGTGTTGCGGGTTGGAATACGACGACCCCCATCAACCACCCAGCAGGTCCGAGGAGTGGAACTTCTCTATAGGGCGCGAGGTTTTGCCGGGCATCGTGGTTACTGCCAGCTACACGGGTACGCACGGGTGGAACCTTCCGCAAAGCTACAATTTGAACGCGGCCCCAAACTCGTACATCTGGTATACGACGACGGGTCAGCCATTGGCTACCGGCCTCTATGCTTCGACGGCACAGAACGCCTACGACAAGACCACGTACGGCACTATGACCGACTACATCACGAATGGGTTTTCCAACGATAGCAGCGCCATGCTTGTGATGGAGCGGCGGTATTCCCATGGCTACGGATTCGAGTTTTCTTACGTGATGAGCGATGCGTTCGAAGATTCAACCTTGGTGGCAAATGGGGGCGGGCCGACCATAACGCCGGCCTCGACGTATTTGCCGGGCGCTGTCCCGACGAATTTCAACGCGATGGACAGTTTCCTCAATTACGGCCGAGATACGATGATTCCCCACCACCAACTGCGCTGGAACTGGGTCGTAGATCTGCCATTTGGGCGGGGCGAACTGCTGGCCAGCCATGCGGGGAAGCTGCTCAACGGCGTGATCGGCGGCTGGCAACTCGCCGGGACGGGTACCTACCAGAACCGGTACTGGACTCTGCCGACCACCAACTACGGCCCGATGACGCAGCCGATCATGTATGGGGTCAAAGAGTTCCCGGTTCAGAACTGCACCAGCGGGGTTTCCACATGCGTTCCGGGTTACCTTGACTGGAACGGATACATTTCTGTGCCAACCATCAACAGAGTGAACGCGGCCGGTCAGTGCACCGGGATTTGCGGCATACCGTCGACTTACACCCCATCCAGCCTGCCGTTAGTTCAATATGGCCAGACGGCCCTGCCGGCCAATGCTCCGGCCAACACCGCTCTGTCCGGATACTGGGAAACCCAAGAAGTGTGGATCAAGCTGGCTAACGGCACCGTGGTGCCGGTCGCCATGAACACGAACCTCCCTGCGTGGCGGAATCAGTACGAGCCGGCGCCATGGGTGTTCGCTCTGAATGCATCCTTGTTCAAGGTGTTTAACGTGAGGGAATCCGTCAAACTGCGGTTCAACGCCGACTTCTTCCAGGTTATGAACAACCCGGGGCTTGCGGCGCCGGGCAGCAACGGCATCCTGAGTGTGCAGAGCTCCTACAACTCGCCGCGCGACCTTCAAATGACTTTGAGGCTGACGTGGTGAAAGACGAGGGTAAAGCTGCGGCTACCAAACATCCCGCGGTACAACTCTGCGGCTAATTCGCTGGTCGGAGCACATTTGCAGGTTCAAGATGGGTTAAATGCTTCTAGCGTTGATACCGCGTATATACAGGGCCAGAAGCAATACGACTTTAGTTCCTTAAGGAGGGCATATATAAATGAACCGCCGATCGTTTCTGACGAACAGCCTCGCCGCCACCGCGGCGCTGCGGGAGGCGACAGCCGCCGCCGGGCGCGTCAATCATCCGCTC